>NZ_JBIWFZ010000017.1:0-175638 GCF_044763325.1 Streptomyces sp. NPDC096136
GGCACGCCGGTGGACTGGCCGGCGGTCCTGGCCGGTCAGGGTGCCCGCCGCGTCGACCTGCCGACCTACGCCTTCCAGCGCCGGCGCTACTGGCTCGAAACCCGGCCCGCCGCCGGGGACCTCGCCGGCGCCGGGCTGGGCTCCGCCGATCACCCCCTGCTGGGCGCCTCGGTCGAACTGGCCGACGGCGAGGGCCTCGTCCTCACCGGACGGCTCTCGCTCACGGCCCAGCCCTGGCTGGCCGAGCACCGGGTCATGGGAGCCGCCCTGCTCCCCGGAACGGCCCTGGTCGACCTGGCGGTCCGGGCCGCCGACGAGACCGGCTGCGACCGGGTCGAGGAGCTCACCCTCCAGGCCCCGCTGGTCCTGCCCGCCCAGGGCGCCGTACAGCTCCAGGTCACGGTGGCCGGCCCCGACGGGAACGGGCGCCGGAGCGTCAGCGTCCACTCCCGGCCGGACGGGAGGGGCCCCGACGAGCCCTGGTCGACCCACGCCGTCGGCGTGCTCGCCCCGCCGGCCGGCACCGCGGCCGCACAGGACCTGTCGCAGTGGCCGCCCGCCGACGCCCGGGCCGTCCCGCTGGAGGGCTACTACGAGCGGCTGACCGAGCTCGGCTTCGGCTACGGACCCCTGTTCCAGGGGCTCCGGGCCCTGTGGCGGCGCGGTGCGGAGGTGTTCGCGGAGGTCTCCCTCCCGCAGGACACCGCGGCCGACGGGTTCGGCGTCCACCCGGCGCTCCTGGACTCCGCCCTGCACGCCGTCGGCCTGGGCGGCCTGCTGCCCGACACCGGCCAGGGGCGGATCCCCTTCGCGTGGAGCGGTGTACGGCTGGAGGCGACCGGCGCGACCGCGCTGCGGGTCCGGCTCACCTCGCCCGCCCCGGACACGGTGTCCCTGTTCGCCGCCGACGGCACCGGGCGGGCGGTCGTCGCCGTCGACTCCCTCGGCCTGCGGACCGTGACGGCCGATCAGCTGCCCGCCGCCGGAGGCGTCGAGCACCAGGACGCGCTGTACCGTCTGGACTGGCCCGTAATGCCGCTGGACGCCGAAGGCGCTTCCCGGGAGACCGCGGCGCCCCTCGTCCGGGTCGAGGACCGGGCGGGCCTGCTCGCGCTGCTGGACGGCCTCGGCGGGGCCGACCGGCTCGCGGACACCGTCCTGGTCCCGGCACCCCGCGGCACCCGCGGCGCACCGGAAGCGGAGCAGGTCCACACGGTGACCCGGGAGGGCCTCGCGCTGCTGCGGACCTGGCTCGGCGACGACCGGACCGCGGGCTCGCGGCTGGTGCTGCTGACCCGGGGCGCCGTCGCCCCCGAGCCCGGGGCCGCCGTCACCGACCCGGCCCAGAGCGCCCTGTGGGGGCTGGTGCGCTCCGCGCAGTCGGAGAACCCGGGCCGCCTGGTGCTCGCCGACCTGGCCCCCGCGCCCGCAGGGGCGTCCGCACCCGCACTCCCCGACGCGGACGCGGAGGAGCGGCTGCTGGCCGCGGCGCTGGCCGGCGGCGAACCCCAGTTCGCCCTGCGCGGCACCACCGCCCGCGTCCCCCGGCTCGCCCGCCGGACCGCCGCCGACGCACTGCGCCCCGCCCCGGGTGCGACGGGCTGGCGGCTGACCACCGGCGCCGCGGGCACCCCCGGCGCGGCCGGCACCCTCGACGCCCTCGCGCTCACCGACAACCCCGCGGCCACCGCCCCGCTCGCCGAGGGACAGGTCCGCATCGCCGTACGCGCCGCCGGCGTCAACTTCCGCGACGCCCTGATCGCCCTCGGCATGTACCCGGGCGCGGCCACCCTCGGCAGCGAAGCCGCCGGCGTCGTCGTCGAGACCGGACCGGGCGCCGCCGGCCTGGCGGTGGGGGACCGGGTGTTCGGCATGATCCCCGAGTCCTTCGGGCCGCTCGCCGTCGCCGACCACCGGATGGTGGCGCGGATGCCGCGCGGCTGGACGTTCACCGAGGCCGCCTCCGTGCCCGTCGTCTTCCTGACGGCCTACTACGCGCTGGTCGACCTGGCCGGGCTGAAGGCCGGGCAGACGCTGCTGGTGCACTCGGCGGCGGGCGGCGTCGGCATGGCCGCCACCCAGCTCGCCCGCCACCTCGGCGCCGAGGTCCACGGCACCGCGGGGCCCGGGAAGTGGGCGGCCCTGGCGGCGGCCGGCGGCCTGGACGCCGGCCACCTCGCCTCCTCCCGCGACCTCGGCTTCGAGGAGCGGTTCCTGGAGGCGACGGCGGGCCGCGGCGTGGACGTCGTGCTCAACTCCCTCGCCGGCGAGTACGTCGACGCCTCGCTGCGGACCCTGGCCGACGGCGGACGCTTCCTGGAAATGGGCAAGACCGACGTCCGCGACCCCCGGCAGGTCGCCGCCGAGCACCGGGGCGCCGTCTACACCGCCTTCGACACCATCGAAGCCGGACCCGACCGGATCGGCGCCATGCTCCACGCGCTCGTCGCGCTGTTCGAAGCGGGCGCCCTGCGGCCCCTGCCCGTCACCTGCTGGGACGTCCGCCAGGCCCCCGCCGCCCTGCGCCACCTGAGCCAGGCCCGGCACATCGGCAAGCTCGTCCTCACCGTCCCGGCCGCACCCGACCCGCAGGGCACCGTCCTGGTCACCGGCGGCACGGGGGCGCTGGGCGGACTCGTCGCCCGCCACCTGGTCGCCGGACACGGCGCGCGCCACCTGCTGCTCACCAGCCGGCGCGGCGCCGCCGCCGACGGGGCCGGCACGCTGCGCGAGGAACTCCTCGCGGCGGGCGCGCGGACCGTCACCCTCGCGGCCTGCGACACCGGCGACCGGGAGGCGCTCGCCGCCCTCCTGGCCGCCGTCCCCGCCGACCGGCCGCTGACCGCCGTGGTCCACGCCGCCGGCGTCCTCGACGACGGCCTGGTCACCTCCCTCACCCCGGACCGGCTGGAGGCGGTCCTGCGCCCCAAGGTGGACGCCGCGCTCCACCTGCACGAACTGACCCGGGACGCGGACCTGTCGGCGTTCGTGCTGTTCTCCTCGGTCGCCGCGACCCTGGGCAGCGCGGGCCAGGGCAACTACGCCGCCGCCAACGCCTTCCTCGACGCGCTCGCCCAGCGCCGGGCCGCCGCCGGCCTGCCCGCCGCCTCCCTGGCCTGGGGTCCCTGGGCCGACAGCGGAATGGCCTCGGGCATGGACGCGTCCGGGCAGGAGCGGATGGCCCGCTCCGGTCTGGTCCCCTTCGGTGCGGCGGAGGGCCTCGCCCTCTTCGACGCGGCCCGCACCGGCGAGCAGGCCGTCGCCGTACCCGTGCGCTTCGCCACCGCGGCCCCGGCCGCCGCGGACCCCGACGCGGGGCGGTCCGTACCGGCGGTGCTGCGCGGCCTGCTGCGGCCGGCCGCCCGGCGCACGGTGCGGGAGTCCGCGCCCGGCGGCGGCCCGGAGGCCCTGCGCGAGCGGCTGGCCCGGCTGTCCGGGCCCGAACGGGACGCCGCCGTACTGGACCTGGTGCGCACCCAGGTGGCGGCGGTCCTCGGTCTCGGCGGTCCGCGCGAGGTGGACCGCGACCGGGAGTTCAAGCTGCTGGGCTTCGACTCCCTCACCTCGGTGGAGCTGCGCAACCGGCTGAACTCCGCCACCGGGCTGCGGCTCCCGGCCACCCTCGTCTTCGACTGCCCGACGCCCGTGGCGCTCGCCGCCCGCATCGGCACCGACCTCGCCCCCGCGCCGGCTCCGGCCCCGTCGGCCATGGCGGTCTTCGGGGAGCTCGACCGGCTGGAGCGGGTCCTCGCCGCCGTGGGGGCCGACGACGACCTCGTCCGCTCCCGGATCAGGACCCGCCTGCACGGTGTGCTCGCGGCCTTCTCGGAAGGCCCCGCGCCCACCGCCGCCCGGCCCGGCGGACCCACCCCCGACGAGACGTCCGACGAGCGGCTCCGCAGCGCCACCGTCGACGACATCTTCGCGCTCGTCGACCAGGAGCTCGACGGCTCCTGAGCACCCGGAAGAGCCCGGACCAGCAGGTGCACACCACCGCGGCCGCACCACCGCACCCTTTCCTGACACTTCTTGACGGGTGAAGAAACATGCAGAACGAGCAGAACGAGAACGAACAGAAGCTGCTGGACTACCTCAAGCGCGTGACGGCGGACCTCAAGCAGACCCGGCGCCGCCTGCACGAGGTGGAGGCGAAGGACCAGGAGCCGATCGCCATCGTCGCGACGAGCTGCCGCTACCCCGGCGGCGTCGACAGCCCCGAGGCCCTGTGGCGGCTGGTCGACAGCGGATCCGACGCGGTCACCGGCTTCCCCGACAACCGCGGCTGGGACCTGGAGGGGCTCTACGACCCCGACCCGGGCGTCCCCGGGAAGTGCTACACCCGCGAGGGCGGCTTCCTCCACGACGCGGGCCGCTTCGACCCGGGCCTGTTCGGCATGTCCCCCCGCGAGGCCCTGGCCACCGACCCGCAGCAGCGGCTGCTCCTCGAAGTGGCCTGGGAGGCCTTCGAACGGGCCGGGATCGCCCCCACCTCCGTCAAGGGCAGCCGCACCGGCGTCTTCGTCGGCCTCGCCTACCAGGGGTACGCGGGCAGCGGCGACACCCGCGAGGAACTGGAGGGCTTCCTGCTGACGGGCACCGCCCCCAGCGTCGCCTCCGGCCGCCTCTCCTACACCTTCGGGCTCGAAGGCCCCTCGCTGACCGTCGACACCGCCTGCTCCTCCTCCCTCGTCGCCCTCCACCTGGCCGTCCAGGCCCTGCGCCGCGGCGAATGCACCATGGCCCTGGCCGGCGGCGCCGCGATCATGGCGGCCACCGGCATGTTCACCGAGTTCAGCCGCCAGCAGGGCCTGGCCGTCGACGGCCGCTGCAAGTCCTTCGCGGCCGGGGCCGACGGCACCGGCTGGGGCGAGGGCGTCGGCATGCTGCTCGTCGAGAAGCTCTCGGACGCCCTGCGCAACGGCCACCCCGTCCTCGCGGTCGTCCGGGGCTCGGCGGTGAACCAGGACGGCGCCTCCAACGGCCTCACCGCCCCCAACGGCCCCGCCCAGCAGCGGGTGATCGAGCAGGCCCTGGCCAGTGCCGGGCTCTCCGCGTCCGACGTGGACGTGGTCGAGGCCCACGGCACCGGCACCACCCTCGGCGACCCGATCGAGGCGCAGGCGCTGCTGGCGACGTACGGGCAGGGGCGCTCGGAGGACCGGCCGCTGTGGCTGGGCTCGCTGAAGTCCAACATCGGCCACACCCAGGCCGCGGCCGGGGTTGGCGGGATCATCAAGATGGTCGAGGCCCTGCGCCACGGCGTCCTGCCCCGGACCCTGCACGCCGAGGAGCCCTCCCCGCACGTCGACTGGACCTCCGGCACGGTCCGCCTCCTCACCGAGCCCGTCCGATGGGCGGAGGACGGCCGGCTGCGCAGGGCCGCCGTCTCCTCCTTCGGGGTGAGCGGCACCAACGCCCACACCATCATCGAGCAGGCCCCGCCGGCCCCGGAGGTCCCGACCGAGCCCGTCGCGGCCGGCGCCCCCGGCCCGCTGCCGGTGGCCTGGACCCTCTCGGGCCGCGACACCACGGCCCTGCGCGAGCAGGCCGAACGCCTCCTGCGGCACGTCCTGGGCCTCGGCGACGTCAGCCCCGTCGACGTGGCGCACTCCCTGGCCGCCTCCCGGGCCGTCCTGGAGCACCGGGCCGCCGTGGTCGGCACCGAGCTGCCCGAACTCGTCGCCGGGGTCACCGCCCTCGCCGCGGCCGAGCCCGCCGCCCAGCTGGTCGAGGGCGCCGGCGGGCGCGAGAGCGCGACCGCCTTCCTGTTCTCGGGCCAGGGCAGCCAGCGCCTGGGCATGGGGCGTGAACTGTACGCGGCCCAGCCGGTGTTCACCGAGGCCTTCGACGCGGTGTGCGCCGCCCTCGACCCGCACCTCGAACGCCCCCTGCGCGAGGTGGTGTTCGGGCAGGACGCCGACCTGCTGGAGCGCACCGAGTACGCCCAGCCGGCGCTGTTCGCCGTCGAGGTGGCCCTGTTCCGGCTGCTGGAGTCCTGGGGGGTGCGCCCCGACTTCCTGGCCGGGCACTCCGTCGGCGAGTACGCGGTCGCCCACGCGGCCGGGGTGCTCACGCTCCAGGACGCGGCGAAGCTCGTGGCCCTGCGGGGCCGGCTGATGCAGGCGCTTCCGGCCGGCGGGGTGATGGTCGCCGTCCAGGCCTCCGAGGCGCAGGCGCGGGAGCTGCTCGCGGGCCTGGAGGACCGGGCCGGCGTCGCCGCCGTCAACGGGCCCGGGTCCGTCGTCGTCTCGGGCGCCGCCGACGCCGTGTCCGCGGTGGTGGACCGGCTCTCCGCCCAGGGCCGCAAGACCAAGGGCCTCGCCGTCTCCCACGCCTTCCACTCGCCCCTGATGGACCCGATGCTGGCCGGATTCCGGGCCGCCGTCGAATCCGTCGCCTTCGCACCCCCGACGCTGCCCGTCGTCTCCACCCTCACCGGCGGCCCGGTCACCGCCGAGGAGTTCTGCTCGGCGGACTACTGGGTCCGCCACGTCCGCGAGGCGGTCCGCTTCGGCGACGCCGTGGACCACCTCGCCGCCGAAGGCGCCGGCACCTTCCTGGAGGTGGGCCCCGGCGGAGTGCTGACCGCCCTCGCCCAGCACCTCCTCGACGACACCCGCGTCCTCGTCCCCCTGCTGCGCGGCGACCGCCCCGAGCACCTGGCCGTCACCACGGCGCTCGCACGGCTCCACGTCCACGGCACCCCCGTCGACTGGGCCGCCGTCCACGCCGGCCGCGGCGCCCGCCGCATCGACCTGCCCACGTACGCCTTCCAACGCCAGGACTACTGGCTCGAACCCGCCGCCCCCGCCGGCCGCCGGCCCGCGATCGAGGACTGGCAGTACGAGACCACCTGGAAGCCGCTGCCCGTCCCCGCCGCCGGCCCCGTCGACGGGCACTGGCTGCTGCTGGAGCCCGCCGACGGCGCCGACCCCGCCGCCGCGCAGCTCGCCGGCGCGCTGCGGGAGGCGCTCACCGCCCGCGGGGCCCGCACCACCACCCTCACCGCGGACCCCGCCGAGGACCGCGACGCCCTCGCGGCCCGGCTGCGGGAGGCCGCGGCCGGCGCCGCACCCCGTACCGTCGTCTCCCTGCTGGCCCTGGACGAGCGCCCCGCCGCCGGCCTGGCCGCCCTCGGCACCGGCGACGCCACCACCCTCACCCTGGTCCAGGCCCTCGGCGACGCCGGCGTCGAGGCCCCCCTGTGGTGCGCCACCCGCGGCGCCGTCACCACCTCGCCCCAGGACCCGCCGACGGCCCCGGCCCAGGCCCGGATCTGGGGTCTCGGCCGGGTCGCCGCACTGGAGCACGCGGCCCGCTGGGGCGGCCTCGTCGACCTGCCGGCGCACTGCGACGCCACCGCCCTGGACCGGCTGCTCGGCCTGCTCACCGCCGCCGGCCCCGAGGACCAGCTCGCCGTACGCCCGGACGGGGTGTACGCACGCCGCCTCACCCGCACCCCCGGCACCGAGGCGCGCAGCGCCGCCCAGTGGCGGCCCCGCGGCACGGTCCTGATCACCGGCGGGACCGGCGCCCTCGGCGGGCACGTCGCCCGGCTCCTGGCCGCCCGCGGCGCCGCCCACCTCGTCCTGGCCGGCCGCCGCGGCCCCGCCGCCGAGGGCGCCGCGGAACTGACCGCCGAACTGGAGGCGCTGGGAGCCCGGGTGACCGTCGCCGCCTGCGACGTCGCCGACCGGGACGCCGTCGCCCGGCTCCTGGGCGACCTGACCGGCCCGGACGCCGAACAGCCCCTCACCGCCGTCGTGCACACCGCCGGCGTCGACACCCCCGGACTGCTGGCCGACACCGACCCGGCCGCCTTCGACGCCGTCCTGGCCGCGAAGGCCGCGGGCGCCGTCCACCTCGACGCGCTCCTGCGGGAGCTGCCCGCCCGCCACCCGCTCGACGCGTTCGTGCTGTTCTCCTCCATCGCCGGGGTGTGGGGCGCGGGCGGCCAGGCCGCCTACAGCGCCGCCAACGCCCACCTCGACGCGCTCGCCGCCGCCCGCCGCTGCGCCGGCCTGCCCGCCACCGCCCTGGCCTGGGGCCCGTGGGCCGACTCCGGCATGGCCGCCACCCCCGAGATCGCCGAGAGCCTGCGCAAGCGCGGCCTGGAACCCCTGCCCGCCGAGGCGGCGCTCACCGTCCTCGACCGGGCGGTCGGCCGCGGCGCGACCGCCGTGACCGTCGCCGACGTCGACTGGGCCCGCTTCGCGCCCACCTTCACCATCGGCCGCCCCAGCCCCCTCCTCGTCGGCCTGCCCGAGGTCCGCGACGCCGGGAAGGGCCCCGCCACGGGCTCCGGCGGGGCCGACGACACCGCCCTGGCCCTGCGCCGCACCCTCGCCCAGGCCGACCCCGCCGACCGGGACCGCACCCTCGTGGAACTCGTCCGCGCCGAGGCCGCCGCCGTACTCGGCCATCCGGGCCCCGAGGCCGTCGAACCCGGACGCGCCTTCCGGGACCTGGGCTTCGACTCCCTGACCGCCGTGGAGCTGCGGGGCAGGCTGGTCCGCGCCACCGGACTGGACCTGCCCACCACCCTCGTCTTCGACTACCCCTGCGCCCTCGACCTCGCCGGCCGGCTCCTCGTCGAACTCCTCGGCACCCAGGAGCCGTCCGAGGACTCCGCCACCCGGACCCCCGCCGACGGGGAACCCGTCGCGATCGTCGCGATGAGCTGCCGCTACCCCGGCGGCGTCCGCTCGCCCGAGGAGCTGTGGCGGCTGGTCGAAGAGGGCACCGACGCCATGTCGGTCTTCCCCGACAACCGGGGCTGGGACCTCGACGCGCTCTACCACCCGGACCCCGACCACCCCGGCACCACCTACGCCCGCGCCGGCGGCTTCCTCTACGACCTGGCCGACTTCGACGCCGCGTTCTTCGGCATCTCGCCCCGCGAGGCCACCGCCATGGACCCGCAGCAGCGGCTGCTCCTGGAAACCTCCTGGGAGGCCTTCGAACGGGCCGGCGTGGACCCGGCGACCGCACGCGGCAGCCGCACCGGCGTGTTCGTCGGCTCCGGCTACCAGGACTACCTGCGGCGCGGCCTGGCCGTCCCCGAAGGCGTCGAGGGCTACCTCGGCACCGGCAACGCCGCCAGCGTGGCCTCCGGACGCATCGCCTACACCCTCGGGCTCGAAGGCCCCGCCGTGACCGTGGACACGGCCTGCTCCTCCTCCCTCGTCGCCCTGCACATGGCGGCCCAGGCCCTGCGCCAGGGCGAATGCGACCTGGCCCTCGCCGGCGGCGTCACCGTCATGTCCAGCTCCGGCGCCTTCGTCGAGTTCAGCCGCCAGCGGGCCCTGTCCGCCGACGGCCGCTGCAAGGCCTACTCGGCCGACGCCGACGGCACCGGCTGGGGCGAGGGCGTCGGCATGCTGCTCGTGGAACGGCTCTCCGACGCCCGCCGCAACGGCCACCCCGTCCTCGCCGTCATCCGCGGCTCCGCCGTCAACCAGGACGGCGCCTCCAACGGCCTCACCGCGCCCAGCGGCCGGGCCCAGCAGCTCGTCATCCGCCAGGCCCTCGCCAACGCCGGCCTGTCCACCGCCGACGTCGACGCCGTCGAGGGACACGGCACCGGCACCCGCCTCGGCGACCCCATCGAAGCCTCCGCCCTGCTCGCCACCTACGGGCAGGAGCGCGACGCCGACCGGCCCCTGTGGCTGGGCTCCCTGAAGTCGAACATCGGCCACACCCAGGCCGCCGCCGGAGCCGGCGGCATCATCAAGATGGTGCAGGCGCTGCGGCACGGCCTGCTCCCCAGGACCCTGCACGCCGACGAGCCCACCCCGCACGTCGACTGGACCGCGGGCGCCGTCCGGCTGCTCACCGCACCCGTCGCCTGGGAGCCCGACGCCGACGGCCGGCCCCGCCGCGCCGGCGTGTCCTCCTTCGGCATGAGCGGCACCAACGCCCACGTCATCATCGAGGAGGCGCCCCGCCCCGACCCCGCCCCCGCGGCGGAGACCGGCCCGGCCGCCGACCCCGGGCCCCGGCCCCTGCGCTCGGCCGCCACCGCGCTGCCGCTCGCCGCCCGCACCGTCGCCGCCCTGGAGGAACAGGCGGCCCGCGTCGCCGCCCTCCTGCGCGAGGACCCCGCCGCCGACCCGCGCCGGACCGGCCACGCGCTCGCCACCACCCGCACCCCCTTCGCCGAACGCGCCGTGGCCGTCGGCGAGGACCGCGAGGAGCTGCTCGCAGCCCTCGACGCGCTCGCCTCCGGCGCCTCCCACGCCGGGGCCGTCCGCGGCACCGCCGCCGCCCCCGCCCAGCCCGTGTTCGTCTTCCCCGGCCAGGGCTCCCAGTGGCCCGGCATGGCCGTCGGCCTCCTCGACACCTCCGAGGTCTTCCGCGACCGGATCGCCGCCTGCGGCCGGGCCCTGGCCCCGCACGTGGACTGGGACCTCGAAGACGTCCTGCGCGGCGCGGACGGCGCCCCGGCGCTGGAGACCCCCGACGTCGTCCAGCCCGTGCTCTGGGCCGTGATGGTCTCCCTCGCCGAACTCTGGCGCTCCTGCGGGGTCCGCCCCGCCGCCGTCGTCGGCCACTCGCAGGGCGAGATCGCCGCCGCCGTCGTCGCCGGATCCCTCACCCTGGACGACGGCGCCCGCCTCGTCGCCCGCCGCAGCGCCCTCCTGCTGCGCCTGTCCGGACAGGGCGGCATGGTCTCCCTCCCGCTGTCGGAGACCGAGGCCGGCGCCCGCATCGCCCCCTGGGACGGCCGCCTCGCCGTGGCCGCCGTCAACGGCCCCCGCACCGTGGTCGTCGCCGGGGAACGCGAGGCCCTGGCCGAACTCCTCGAAGCCTGCGCCGCCGACGGCGTACGCGCCAAGCGGGTCCGCGTCGACCTCGCCTCGCACTGCCCCCAGGTCGAATCCCTGCGCGAGGACCTCGCCGCGGAACTCGCCGCCCTGGCACCCGCCGCGCCCGCGGTCCCGTTCTACTCGACGGTCACGGGCGAACCCCTCGACACCCCGCCGGACGCCGCCTACTGGTACGGCAACCTGCGCCGCACCGTCCGCTTCGAGCGGACCGCACGCAGGCTGCTGGCCGACGGGCACCGGGTGTTCATCGAGATCAGCCCGCACCCCGTGCTGGTCTACGGGCTCCAGGACACCATCGACGACACCCCGGCCGAGACCCCGGCCGCCGTCCTGACGACCCTGACCCGCGCCGAAGGCGGCGCCCGCCGCTTCCTCACCTCCCTCGGCGACGCCCACGCGCACGGGGTCCCCGTCGACTGGACGGCCGTGCTGGGCGACGGCGTACCCGGAGACGGCCCGGCCGTGGCCCTGCCCACCTACCCCTTCCAGCGGCAGCGGTACTGGCTCGACGCACCCGACGCGGCCGACGCCCCGGCCCCCGCCGCCGGATCCGCCGCCGACGCCGGGTTCTGGGCGGCCGTGGAAGGCGGGGACCTCACCACCCTCGCCCGGGAACTGGGCATCGACGAGGACGCCAGCCTGCGCACCGCGCTCCCGGCGCTGAACGCCTGGCACCGGGGCCGCAGCGACGAGGCCGCCACGCAGGCCTGGCGCTACCGCATCGCCTGGAAGCCCGTCGCGGACCCGGCACCCGCCGCCCCGGCCGGGGTCTGGCTCGCCGTCGTCCCCCGCGACCTGCCCGCGGACCCCGCCGTGGACCTGGCCCTGGACTCCCTCGCCGCGCACGGCGCCCGGATCGTCCGCCTGGACGTGGCGGGCGACGCCGACCGGCAGGGCCTCGCCGACGCCCTGCGCGCGGCCGGCCGGGAGGCGACCGGCGTCCTGTCCCTGCTGGCCCTCGACGAACGGGCCCACCCGCGGCACCCGGCCGTCCCGCTCGGCCTGGCCACCACCCTGCTCCTCGTCCAGGCGCTGGGCGACGCGGGCCTGGACGCCCCCCTGTGGTGCCTGACCCGGGGCGCGGTCTCCACCGGCCCCGCCGACCCGGTCCGCTCCGTCCGCCAGGCACCCGTCGCCGCCCTGGGCCGGGTCGCCGCCCTGGAACACCCCGGCCGGTGGGGAGGCCACATCGACCTGCCCGACGGCGTACGGGCCACCGACGGCCGCACCGGCCGCAGGCTGGTCGCCGCCCTCACCGCCGGCGGCGAGGACCAGCTCGCCCTGCGGACCGACGGCCTCCTCGCCCGCCGGATGCTCCGCGCCGACGGAGCCGCCGCCGCCGACGCCCCCGCCTGGCGGCCGCGCGGCACGGTCCTGGTCACCGGCGGCACCGGCCACATCGGCGGCCACGTAGCCCGCTGGCTCGCCGGCGCCGGCGCCGCCCACCTGGTCCTGGCCGGCCGCCGCGGCCCCGACGCCGAGGGCGCCGCGGAACTCGCCGCGGAACTGGAGGCCCTGGGCGTCGGCGTGACGCTGGCCGCCTGCGACACGGCCGACCGCGAGGACGTGGCCCGCCTCCTGGACTCCCTCGACGCGCTGCCCCCGCTGAGCGCCGTGGTCCACGCCGCGGGCACCGGCACCCCCGCCATGCTCGCCGACACCACCGTCGCCGAACTCGACTTGCTCCTGGGGGCGAAGGCCGCCGGCGCCGCCCACCTCGACGAACTCCTCGCCGACCGGGAACTCGACGCCTTCGTGCTGTTCTCCTCCGGGGCAGCGGCCTGGGGCAGCGGCGCCCAGGCCGGGTACGCGGCGGCCAACGCCTTCGTGGACGCCCTCGCCGAGGACCGCCGGGCCCGCGGCCTGACCGCCACCTCCGTGGCCTGGGGCGCCTGGGGCGGCGGAGGCATGGTCGACCGGGCGGCCGAGGAGCGGCTGCGGCTGCGCGGACTCGACCCCATGGACCCCGGCCTCGGCGTGCTGGCCCTGCGCCGCGCCGTCGAACGGGACGACACCACCGTGGTCGTCGCCGCCGTGGACTGGAAACGGTTCGTCCCCGGCTTCACCGCCGCCCGGCCCAGCCCCCTGATCGCCGACCTCCCGGAGGTGCGCCGGCTCCTGGCCGCCGAGGACGGCGCCGGGGACGCCCCGGCCGACGGCGAACCGCCCCTGCTGCGCCGCCTCGCCGCACTCGCGGGGGCCGATCCGGCCCCGACCGTGCTGGAGTTCGTACGCTCCGAGGCGGCCGCCGTACTCGGCCACCCGTCCCCCGACGCGGTGGGGGAGCGGCAGGTCTTCCTGGAACTCGGCTTCGACTCGCTGACCGCCGTCCGCCTCGCCAAGCGGCTCGGCCGGGCCACCGGCATGAAGCTGCCCGCCACCCTGGTCTTCGACCACGCCAGCCCCACCGCCCTGACCGCCCGCCTCCTCGAACTGCTGGCCCAGGGCTCCGGCGGACCCGCCGCTCCGGCCGGGTCGGGCGGCGCCGCCGAGGCCCCCGGGGAGGACGTCCTGGTCGGCCTCTACCGCCGGGCGGGCGAACTGGGCCGCCTCGCCGAGGGCATCGAGCTGGTCACCGCCGCCGCCCGGCTGCGGCCCGTGTTCGACGCCGCCGAAGCCGACGCCCACCGGCCCGTCCCGGTCCGCCTCGCCCACGGCGACGAGGGCCCCCGCCTGGTCTGCTTCGGCCCCTACATGGCACCCTCCGGCGTCCACCAGTACGCCCGCTTCGCCGCGGCGTTCGGCGGCCGGCGCACCATCTGGGGGCTGCCCGAGCCGGGCTTCGCCCCGGGCGAGTCACTGCCCCGGGACGTCGAGGCCCTCGTCGAGGTCCACGTCGGGGCCGTCACCGCCTGCGCGGGACAGGAGCCGGTCGTCCTCGTCGGATACTCCTCCGGCGGCTGGGTGGCCCACGCCGTCGCCTGCCGGCTGGAACAGCTGGGCCGGCCCGTCGAAGGCATCGTGATGCTCGACAGCTTCACCCGCGCCCAGGGCATGGGCGAGCGGTTCCAGGCCGCGGTGGTACGGGAGCAGTCCGACCGCTTCGAGTTCATCTCCGCACCCGGCACCCAGCTCACCGCCATGGGCGGCTACCTCGCCCTCTTCCAGGACTGGGACGCCCCCGAGGCCGCGGCCCCCACCCTCGTCGTCCGCGCCGACGACCGGATGGCGCGGGACGCCGACCCGGCCGCCGACCGCACCGACGACCGGCCGCCGGCCCCCGAGCACGCCCAGACCGTCGCCGAAGTGCCCGGGAACCACTACACGCTGATGGAACGCCACGCCGAGTCCACGGCCACCGCCGTCGACGAGTGGATCCTCAAGCTGCCCTGATCGGCAGCCGCCCCTCCCCTTCCATTGAAAGGACACGGTCCGCTCCGTGAACACCCCGACCACCACCACCGACAGCAGCCTGTGGATCCGCCGCTTCGAACCGAGGCCCGACAGCTCCGTCCGGCTGGTCTGCCTGCCCCACGCGGGCGGCTCCGCCAGCTTCTACCTGCCCGTGGCCCGCGCCATGCCGGACTTCGCCGACGTCCTGTGCGTCCAGTACCCCGGACGGCAGGACCGGCGCGCCGAGCCCCTCGTCGACAGCATCCCAGAACTCGCCGACCAGGTCTTCACCGCCTTGCTGCCCTGGGCGGACCGGCCGCTGGCCTTCTTCGGGCACAGCATGGGCGCCTCCGTCGCCTTCGAGGTCGCCCGCCGCTTCGAGCGGGAGAAGGGCATCGTGGCGGCCGCCCTGTTCGCCTCCGGCCGCCGCGCCCCCTCCGCCTACCGCCACGAGACCGTGCACCTGCGCGACGACGACGGCCTGATCGAGGAGATGAAGAGCCTCAGCGGCACCGACAGCCGGCTCCTCGGAGACGAGGAGGTGCTGCGGATGGTCCTCCCGGCCATCCGCGCCGACTACCGGGCCGCGGAGACCTACGCCCCCGAGCCGGGGGAGCGGCTGCGCTGCCCCCTGCTGGCCATGGTCGGCACCGGGGACCCCAAGGTGACCGTGGCCGAGGCCGCGGCCTGGGCCGAGCACACCGACGGCCCCTTCGACCTGAAGGTGTTCTCCCCGGGCCACTTCTACCTGGTCCGCGACCACGCCGAGGTCATCGGGGCCATGGCCGACGCGCTGCGCACCTCCCTGGGCGGCTGACGGAGCGCCACACCTACGTCCTGACCTGCCCGTCCTCGAAGTAGGCGGCCAGCACCGGATCGAGCGGCGGGACCCTGCGCGGGGTCCCGCCGTCCCGCAGGGACTGCGTGGCCCCGTACCCCGCGGCCACCGCCATCCGCGCGGCGACCGGAGAGGTGTCCGTGGGCCCGCCCTCCCGGACGAACCGCAGGAACTCGTCGACCAGCAGCGGATCCGCCCCGCCGTGCCCGCCCCCCGAGGCGGCCTCCGGCACGGGATGGCGCTCGTCCGGTTCGGCCCGGTAGGACGAACGCCGGGTGTTCCAGACCCTGACCTCGCCGCCCGGGCCGTCCCCGAAGTTCTCCAGCCGCCCCGCGTCCCCGATGACGGTGTAGTTGCGCCAGTAGTCGGGGGTGAAGTGGCACTGCTGGTAGGCGGCGAGGACCCCGTTGCCCAGGCGCAGGTTCATCAGCGACACGTCCTCGACGTCGATCACCGGGTTCAGGTCCCGCTGGCTGCCCGGCGGCCAGTGCCCCGCGTCGGCGTACCAGTCGGCGGCCTTGGGCTCGCCCGGCGCCCGGCGGTGCGGGTTGGCGCCGTAGACCATCAGATCGCCCAGGGCCTGCACGTCCTCGGTGTAGGAGCCCGCCAGCCAGTGCAGGACGTCCAGGTCGTGGGCGGCCTTCTGGAGCAGCAGACCGTGGGTGAAACGGCGCTCCGCGTGCCAGTCCTTGAAGTACCAGTCGCCGCCGTAGCCCACGAAATGCCGGATCCACACCGTCTTCACGGTCCCGACCGCGCCCCGCGCGATCAGCTCCCGCATCAGCCGGACCACCGGCATGTGGCGCATGTTGTGCCCGACGTACAGGCGCGTGCCCGTCTCGTACGCCGTGCGCAGGACCTCGTCGCAGCGCTCCACGTCGATGTCGAGCGGCTTCTCGACGAAGACGGGCCGGCCGGCCCGCAGCGCCCGCCGCGCCAGCCCGGCATGCGTGTGGTCGGGGGTGAGGACCAGGACGGCGTCGATCCCGGGACCCTCGATCACCTCTCCCGGGTCGGCGTACGTCCGCGCGCCCGGGAACGCCCCGGCCGCCGCCGCGCGGGCCCGCGGGTCGGGATCGGCGACCGCGGCCACCACGGAGCCCCGGCCCGGCCGGTGGGCCGTCCGGGCCAGGGCTCCGCGCAGTCCGTAGCCGAGGACTCCGATGCTGAGGTCCGGCACGGCCGCCCCCTCCCTGCTGCTCCCCGACGGTCACGGGTTCCGGCAGCAGGTCTACCACTTCGCGCGGTGGGAACGACAGACCGCACGGGCCCCGCCGGGCGGTGCCGGGGCCCGTGCCCCGCTCAGCGGCCGGCGCCGCTCCGCTGGATCTCGAAGTGGTCGATCCGCTCGCCGGTCTCGGCCAGCGCGCTCACCTTCATCTTCGGGAAGCGCCCCGTCTCCACCTCCACCGCGAGGAAGGAGTAGTTCGTGTACCGCACCCGCGACCACTCCACCGTCTCCGGCGCCTTCGACGCGCCCTTGACCCACCGGAAGGTGTCCACGCTGTCGCGGTCGGCGACGTGCCCCTCGTACGAGTCGGGGACCGGGAAGGCGTACAGCGAGCGACCCGCCGCGCCGGCCGTCACGTACACGATGCCGTCCCGGGTGGGGTCCGTGCGCTCCCCGATCGGCACCTTGCGCCCGACCTTGTTGCCCTTGACGGCGTCGGTCCGCTCGTACACGTGGTTGTGGCCGTTGACGACCAGGTCCACCTGGTGCTTCTCGAACAGCGGCACCCACACGTCCCGCACCCCGCCCTCGGAGGCGTGCGCGCTCGTCGTGGAGAAGGCGCAGTGGTGGAAGAACACCACGATGAAGTCCACGTCGCGGTGGTGCCGCAGCTCGCCCAGCCGGCGGTCCAGCCAGGCGGTCTGCCGACCGCCGCTGATGCCGAAGTTGACGGGGATCTCGTAGGAGACGTCGTTCGCGTCGAGCGCCACCACGCCCACGTTGCCGTGCACGAAGGAGTACGCGCCCGGTTGGTTCACCGGGTCCGGGCCGTTGTCCGGCAGCGACCAGCGGGCCTTCTGGCCGCCGTAGCCCTGCGGCGAGTACCAGGCCTCCATGTCGTGGTTGCCGGTGGTCACCATCCACGGCACGGTCTTGGCGACCGTCTCCGTCTGCGCGAGGAACTGGTCCCAGGCGCGGGCGTCGTAGGTGTCCCCGGTGCCGCCCGCACCGGAGGAGTCGGCGTAGCAGATGTCGCCGGCGTGCAGGTGGAAGGCGGGGTTCTGGGCGAGCAGCACCGCGTCGTTGCCCAGCGCGTGGTAGCTGACGCCCTGGTCGCCGAAGGCGGTGAAGGTGAAGCCCTCGGGGCGCGCGGGAGCCGTGGTGAAGGTGCCCAGCGTGCCCAGGTTGCGGTGGTCGGCCGGGTCGAAACCGTCGTGCCCCACCCCGTAGTAGTAGGTCTGGCCCGGCCGCAGCCGGTCCAGGGCCGCGTGCAGGTAGAACTGCTCCGCCGCGGCGATCTTGCCGCCGTTCAGGACCGGGGTGCTCAGGTGCCGCACCTCCGCGTCGATCCTCACCCCGAGCGCCCAGGGGCTGGTGCCCACCCGCAGGTACGGCTTCTTCACCGCGAACGGCACCTGCCAGGAGACCCGCATCTGCGTCTTCGGGTCGGCCCCGTACTGCAGGTGCCGGCCGAACGGCGCGGCCAGCGAGCCGTCGACCCCGCGCCGCGCGGAGGAGGAGAGCAGGGCGGGGGCGGCGTACGCGGGCGAGGCCGCCCCCGCGCCCAGGCCCAGCCCCGCCGCGGCCGCCGTCACCGCACCGGCGCGCAGCGCACCGCGCCGGGTGAACTTCGCGCGCAGGTACTCGTGCTGCTCGGCCATGCTCATCCGGTCGGCGAGCTTCCGAGGGATACCGAAATCGGGTACGTCGAGGTCCATGGGGGCGAACTTCCTCTCCGGAGGCGACGGGCGGCCCACCAGCAGGTGAACGGCGGTGGTACGAACCCCCATGAGAGTCCACGGAATTGCCCCCGCGCCGCCGCCGCCCCGCCGCCCGCACCCGGCATTCGGTCCGTCCGCCCGGCCCCGGCGTTCCGGTGATACTGGCGCGATGGACGACCTCGTGCGGTTCCTGCGCGGCTGCCTCGACGACGACGAGGCCGCCGCCCGCGCCGCCCCCGACGGCACCTGGGGCGCGCCGCGCCTGCTGGCCCAGGTCCACGCGGCGCGGATGCTGCTCGACGCGTCGAACGCCTCCTGCCCGCCCGGGTGCGCGGTGGAGCACTGCTTCTCCCGGGGCTGCTCCCTCGGCCGGACGGGCCCGGTCCACGAGGCCGGCGGCGAGCGCTGGCTGTGCGACGACACCGGCCGCCGGTTCCCCGTACCGCCGGTGACCTCGGAGTGGGCCCTGCGCGTGCTGGCCCTGCCCTACGCGGGCCGGCCCGGCTACCGGCAGGCGTGGTGGCCCTGAACCGCCCCGCCCGCGGGCTGCGAGAATCGGCGGCATGGGCGAGCACGTCGGCGAGGGTGTGGGCGAGAGCGGCTACCTGCTGGACAACCGGCAGACCGAGGCGGGGGCGCGCTTCGCCGCGCTCGCCGAGCTGTTCGACCCGGTGACGTTCCGGCACGTGGACCGGCTGGGCATCGGCGCCGGGATGCGCTGCTGGGAGGTGGGCGCCGGCGGGCCCTCGGTACCGCTGGGGCTGGCCGCCCGGGTCGGCCCCGACGGGGCGGTCGTGGCCACGGACATCGACCTGTCCTGGACCGCGGGCCTCGCCGCACACGGCGTCGAGGTGCTCCGGCACGACGTGGCCGCCGACCAACCCCCGGGCGGGGAAGGCCGCTTCGACCTGGTGCACGCCCGGCTGGTCCTCGTCCACGTCACCGAGCGGGCCGAAGCCGTACGCCGGATGGTGCGCGCCCTGCGGCCGGGCGGCCGGCTGCTGCTGGAGGACGCCGACCCGGCACTGCAGCCCCTGCTGTGCCCGGAGGAGACCGGGCCCGAGCAGCGCCTCGCCAACCGGCTCCGCGCCGGGTTCCGCACGCTGATGGCCGAGCGGGGCGCGGACCTGTCCTTCGGCCGGACCCTGCCGCGGGTGCTGCGCGAGGCCGGCCTGGAGGACGTCGGCGCGGACGCCTACTTCCCCCTCACCTCCCCGGCGTGCGCCGAACTGGAGGCAGCGACCGTACGCCAGATCCGCACCCGCCTGGTGGCCGCGGGCCTGGCCACGGACCCCGAGATCGACGCCCACCTCACGCACGTCGCCTCCGGCCGCCTGGACCTGGCCACCGCCCCCCTGATCTCGGCCTGGGGCCGCAGGCCCTAGCGGGGCCGTCGGCCGGCGCCCTCGTCGCCGAGCTCCCGGACGACGTCCAGATGGCCGGCGTGGCGGGCGTACTCCTGCAGCACGTGGAACAGGATCCACCCCAGGGTGGGCCGCGCGGTTCCGTCGTCCGCAAAGCGGCCGCCCGCCGCGGCGACGGTGGACAGCGGTGTCCCCGACACGACCGCCCGGGTGTACTCGCCCCCCGCGTGCAGCGCGGCGAGCAGCCCGGTGGCCGTCTCGTCCGGGCCGACGTGCCAGCGGTCCGTCGGCCCGCGCTCACCCCAGGGCTCCGCAACCCGCTCGCCGCTGAAGCCCCAGCGCAGCCAGCGCCGCTCCATGTGCACGAGGTGCTTCAGCAGTTCGAGGGCGCTCCACCCGGAGGGCAGCAGGCTGACGCGCAGCTCCGCGTCGGACATCCCCTCGACCTTCCCGCCGATCACGGACCTGTAGTAGTCGAGGTAGTCGAGCAACAGCACGCCGGGATCGGAGAGTTGCCGGTCCGGCTCGGGCAGGGAGGAGTTCATGCCGCCGAGTCTGCCACCCCCCGGACCCGCCGATCGGTCGGGCGGGGCGGACTCCGGGGCGGACTCCGACCCATCCGCGGCACCGGACTCCCGACCCGGCGCCGGCCGGCGCGGAAGCGACGAGCGACAACCCCGCCCCGTCCCCGCGCCGCAGCAGAGCCCGCGCGGTGTGTGCCTCCTGCGCCACGAACGGGCCGACTGGGGTGCCGCCCCAGCCACCCGTCGCGGCAGGCGGGGCGACGACCGATGAGTTTTTCCGGCGCCGGCAGTCATAATCCACAGCCGGTGCAGCACGGCGGCACGCGTCACCGGAGCGTGCACCGGCCGGACCCGGGCAGACCCATACACGAGATACCGAGGACCCCACGATGCGTACCCTGATCAGCACCGCGTTCATCTCCCTCGACGGCGTCGTGGAGGCGCCGGGCGGCGAGCCCGGCTACCGCAACTCCGGCTGGACCTTCAAGGACGTCGAGTTCCTCCCCGAGGCGTTCGAGATCAAGGGCCGGGAGCAGCAGGAGGCCACGGCCATGCTGCTGGGCCGGGTCAGCTACGGGGCCTTCAGCCCCGTGTGGCCGGACATGGCGGACTTCGCCGGCTACAAGGCGATGCCGAAGTACGTCGTCTCCACCACCCTCGCCGAGGACGACCTGGTGTCGAACTGGGGCGAGACCACGATCCTGCGCTCCGTCGACGAGGTCGCCGCGCTGAAGGAGGGCGAGGGCGGCCCGATCATCGTCCACGGCAGCGCGTCCCTGAACCGGGCCCTCTCGGACGCCGGCCTGATCGACCGCTACCACCTGCTCGTCTTCCCGCTGCTGCTCGGCGCGGGCAAGCGGCTGTTCAGCGCCACCGACAAGGACGCCCAGAAGCTGAAGCTGGTCGAGCACGAGGCGTACGCCAACGGCCTCCAGAAGAACGTCTTCGACGTCGTCCGCTGACCCCCTCCCCGCACCCGGGGCCGGCGGAGACCGCCGGCACGAGGGAGTGCGGCGCCGGACCGTCCCTCAGGGGCGTTCGAAGGCCTGGAGCACGCCGCCGACCGAGAAGCACAGCGCACCGCACAGCGTGCCCCAGTTGGCGATGTCGGCGTTGACCAGGCTCCCGGTGGCGGGCCGGGTGAACGCGGCCAGCGCCGAGACCATGAACAGCACCGACCCGAGCTGGTTCACCGCCACCACCCACCAGCCCAGGCTGCGCGAGCGCAGGCAGGGCCGGGCCCGGTGGCAGATCTCGACGAACGCGAGGTGCCCCGAGGCCAGGAACAGCACGCATCCGACCACGTCCGGCGTCCAGATCAGCCGGTTGGTCTGCCGGACGCTCAGTCCCTGGAGGAAGGAGTCCAACAGGTTGACGCCGAACACGAGCGTCCCGACGAACAGCAGGAACGCGCTCAGCCAGGCCACGCGCATCGGCTCGTACGCCCACCACCGCCAGCCGGCGGTGACCAGGGGGCCGCCCCCGGGGGTGTGGCGGGGCGCGTTCAGCACCTGGAGGAGCGAGGCGTAGCCCCCGGTGTTGAAGAACAGGCCGCCCGCGAAGTAGACGGCGGCGCTCTCCAGGGGGTCGCCCGAGCCGAACTGGGCCACCGCGGCGCCGAGGGCGAAGAGCGCGCCCCCGATGACGAACGCACCCGAGGCGAGGGCGTTGAGCCGGCGCAGACGGCCGAGCGCTTCGGCATCGGCGGCCGGCGACAGCGTGAGGGAGTCTCCGGGCCCGCGCACCGCCAGCGCACCGCGCCGGCGGGCGACCCGCGACTCCCACACCACCGTCGCCCCTTCGGGGCGGTGCCAGGTGAGCCGGGTGGTGAACGGTCCCGCGCCTTCAGCGCGCTGCTCGGGCTCTCCCACGGCCCGAGCGTAGCCCCGCCGACGGCTCCCGGCGGCGCAGGCCCGCCGTGCCGTGTCCTGGCGCCGGTCGGGGACGGCGGGCTCGCGTCACCGGTTTCGGAATCTTCAATTCCGGGGACGGTGTCCCCGCATCCGCCCTGACCGATCTTGCGCCGTGACGGCGCCCGACAGGACAGCAGAGGGAAACGATGGGTCTGAAAGGCGCACGCCGGACGGTGACGTCGGCCGCTCTCGCCGCAGTGGCCGCCCTCGCACTGGCGGCCCCGCCCCCGGCCGCCGCCGCGCCCGGGACCGGCACCGCGGCCGTGCTGCAGGCGGCGGCCTCCCCGAAGCCGTCGCCGCCCCGCCTACCCCGCGACTTCCGCGGCAAGGGCAGGTGGATCGTGCGCGACCTGGGCATCACGGTGCCGTTCACCTGGGAGGGGAGGGGCGGCGACAGCCAGATGACGGCGGGCGGCCCCCAGTACCCGATCTGGTTCACCAACCTGATCCACCACGGCACGCTCTACACGCTGACGTACAAATGGCCCGGCCTGACCGAGCACCCCTGCTCGGTCATCCCGGGCTTCGACCTGGACGCGCTGAACGAGCTGCTCGCGAAGGCCCGGTTCGTCGGCCCGGAGACGCTGCGCCGCACCCCGCAGCGCAAGGTGAACCACTGGAGGGTGGGCGTCGTCCTGCCGGAACTGCCCCCCGGCAACCACCCCCGCCTACCGCTCGCGCTGGGCGACGTCTACGTCGACGAGAACGACCGGGGCACCTTCTGGCAGGTGCTGCAGTTCGGTGTCCAGAACCTCTACGACCCCGCGCTGGATGAGTGGCTGGTCATGGACACCTTCGAGCACCGGTCCGGGACCGTGACGCTTCCCCGGCGGTGCGAGCCGCCCCGCTGAACCCCGCACCGGCCGGCCGGGGCGTTCACCCGTCCGGGTCTCGCCCGCGAGGTTTCCCGGTACGGCCCGAGGGGAGGATCCCGCGCGAGGCGCACTGCCTCGGACCGGCGAGGAAGGGTGTGAGGGGTATGCCTCAGCAGGGGACCGTGAAGTGGTTCAACGCGGAGAAGGGGTTCGGCTTCATCGCCGTCGACGGTGGGGGCCCGGACGTGTTCGTGCACTACAGCGCGATCCAGTCCTCCGGCTACCGGTCCCTGGACGAGAACCAGCGGGTGGAGTTCGAGGTGACCCAGGGTCAGAGGGGACCGCAGGCCGAGGAGGTCCGCCCGCTCTGACCCTGCCGGAGGGGCCGACGCAGCGCCGGCCGGGGCCTCAGGGGCCGTAGACGAGCAGGTGGTCGCAGGTGTCCGTCCCGGAGGGGAGGGACGAGTCGCTGTTGAGGACGTAGAAGCTCCCCGCGAATCCCGCCGCCGTCATCTTGGGCACGACGATCAGGGTCTGGCCGGCCATGTCCAGCCCGAACCTCCGCACCACGTACAGGTTCACCAGGTCGAAGAGGTTCTGCGTGAGCGTGCCGAGCCGGAGGATCCGGTAGGTGCGGTCGCCCGATCCGTCCGCCCCCGTCATGAGTGCCCGGAACTGGGGGTCCCCCCACTGCGACGGCTGCGGGGCGACGCGCCCCGCCGCCTCGAGGTCCTGCAGCCGCCGCTGCGTGCCCGGCAGCACGCCGGCCATGTGGATGTGCAGCTGGTTCATGCGCCGGGCCGCCTGGGAGTTGATCCCCAGACCGATGTTGTCGTAGCGGACGGGGACGTCCCCTCCCCGGCGGGCGTTCTCCCAGGCGTCCTGCCAGTAGTTCGCGACGCTCGTCGTCACGAGGAACGGGCACTCGATGCCGGTGATCCGGCAGCTCGGCAGGAGCAGGTAGTCGTGCTGGTTCTCGGGCTTGCCGTGCAGCACCACGTAGTTGGGCGTCGTCTTGAGGCAGTCCGGCTTCTGCCCCGACGGCGGGACGATCCCCCGGGTGCAGTACTGCACGTCCTGCCACAGCGGGTCGGTGTCGGCGGGGCTGCCGCAGAGGTTCTGCAGGTGGGCGGGAGGACAGGGGTTCTGCCCGCCTCCCGGTGGCGCCGGATCCGTGGGACAGGGGCAGCACGACGCGTCCGCGGGGGCCGCTCCGGGGCCCGTCGCGGCGGACGCGCCGCCGCCGGCGCCGGTCAGCAGCGCGCCCGCGCCGAGGGCGCCGGAGAGTGCCACGAACCGGCGCCGGGGCATGTCGTTCGTCTTGCGGGTGCCGTTCACAGGTGAGCTCCGATGGTCGACGACCGCTGGTCCGCTCACACCGTAGGCGGTCGTCCGTCCTTTTCCCGGCAGGGAAAGGGGGGAGCGGCGGCCATTACCCCGGAAGGCGGTCAGGCCGGCGCCCCCGGGGAGCCCGCGGGGGAGACGGCCACGCCCCGGGCCGACAGGCGGGCCAGGAGGTGTGCGCGGTGCCGGGGGTCGGCGGCCAGGGCGATCGTGGTCCAGGCCATGGCCAGGCCGCCGTCCAGGACGGCCCGGTCGGCGCCCGCGCCGATGCCGTAGCGGGTGAACTCCGGGTTGTGCATGATCGCGTCGCCGCAGTCGTAGCCGATCATCGGGTGGATGGTGGGTACGACGTGGGAGACGTTGCCCATGTCGGTGGAGCCGCCCCTCAGGGTCGGGTCGCAGTCCTGGACGCGGCGGCCCAGGTCGCGGGCGGCCGCCAGGTAGTGGCGGCCGATCTCGAAGTCCTGGCGCAGGTCGGCGTAGTCGTTGCCGACGGTCTCCAGGGCGAGTTCGGCGCCCGTGGCCAGCGCGCCCGCCTCGAAGCAGGCCCGGACGCGGGCCTGGAGTTCGGCGAGCTCCCCGGCGGTGACGGCCCGGCAGTCGTAGTCGGCGCTCGTCCGGGCGGGGATCACGTTCGCGGCCTCGCCGCCGCCGGTCACCACGCCCGAGACCACGGCGCCGGGCCGCATCTGCTGGCGGTACGCGGCGATGGCCACCTGGGCGATCATCATGGCGTCGGCGGCGTTGACCCCGCGTTCGGGCATCGCGGCGGCGTGGGCGGCGCGGCCGGTGTAGCCGACCTTCCAGCTGCTGATGGCCAGCGAGCTCATCCCGACGGAGTCGGAGGGCGCGGCGTGGACCATCATCGCGGCGGCCACGTCGTCGAAGGCGCCCGCGCGGAGCATGTCGACCTTGCCGCCGCCGGACTCCTCGGCCGGAGTGCCGAGGAGCTTCACGGTGATGCCCAGCTCGTCGGCGAGCGGGGCCAGGGCCAGGGCGGCGGCGACCGAAGCGGCGCCGTTGACGTTGTGGCCGCAGGCGTGGCCGATGCCCGGGAGGGCGTCGTACTCGGCGCAGATCCCGATGACGAGGTCCCCGCTGCCGGCGGTGGCGTCGAGGGCGGTGGGCAGCCCGTACGCCTCCCGGGTGACGGAGAAGCCCCCGCGTTCGAGGAGCTCGGCGATCCGGCGGGCCGAGCGGTGCTCCTCGTAGGCGAGTTCGGGGTCGGCGTGCAGGGCGTGGCTGAGGCCGAGGACCTCGTCCTGGCGGGCGGTCAGCTGCGCGCGGGCCCGCTCGCGCAGGGAGTCGGGGGCGGTCATCGGGCGGACCTTCCGGTGGGGTGCGGGGAGCGGTAGAGGAGGCCGAGGGCGGCGCCGGCCAGGGCGACGGCGGTGCACAGGGTCCAGGAGGCGGTGTACGCGCCCAGCTCGGGGAGGGCCTGCCCGGCGGGGGTGCGGGCGGCGAAGACCGTCAGGACGGCCGCGGCGCCGATGGACCCGCCGACGTTGATCAGCAGTTCGTTGAGGCCGGAGCCGACCGAGGTCCGCTCGTGCGGTACGGACTCCACCGCCAGGGTGCGCGTGGAGTGCTGGAGGAAGCCCGTGCCCAGGCCCGCGACCGCCGTGCCGGCCAGGAACGGCGCCTGGTGGGCGTGGCAGGTGAGGGAGAGCAGGTAGCCGGCTGCCATCAGCAGGGAGCCGCAGACCAGCGTGAGCCGGTCGGTGACGGCGGAGGCGACGGCGGGTGCCAGGAGGGCGCCGAGGGCGAGGGAGAGCATGTTGGGCAGCATCGCCAGGCCGGTCGCGAACGGGTCCAGGCCGAGCCCGTAGCCGTGCTCGGCGGGGCTCGTCCCCATGAACACGGGGTTCGCCACCTGGAGGCCGATCATGCCGAAGGTGAAGGTGAGGGTGACCAGGGAGACGACCACGACGCCCCGGTGGCGGAACATCCTTACGTCGATCATCGGCTCGGCGGTGCGCAGCTCCACGCCCACCCACAGGGCGGTGACCAGGACGCCGCCGATCAGGACGGCGAGGGTGCGGGCCGAGGTCCACTCCCAGCCGGGGGTGCCGCCGAGGCCGAGGCCCAGCATCAGGGCGACCAGGCCGATGCAGAGGAGGAGGCCGCCCGCCCAGTCGATCCGGCCGCCGGGCCGGTGCGCGGAATCGGGCAGCAGCGGCCAGCTGACGGCCAGGGCGAGGCCGGTGGCGACGGCCGGCACCCACAGGGCGGCGGTCGGGCTGTCCACCGCCTCGGCGACGAACCCGCTGGCCACCAGGCCGAGGGCGATGCCGCCGACCAGGGCGGCCACCATCAGGCTGATGCCCCGGCGGCTCTCGCCCTCGCCCCCGCCGTCCACCCGGGCGCGGTTGCGCAGGATGCCCACGAGGAGGGGGAAGAAGCCCGCGAAGGCGCCCTGGAGGATCTGGCCGGCCAGCAGGGTGCCGAAGGAGCGGCTGAGGCCGACCAGGACCGAGCCGAGGAGGACGATCGCCAGGTTCCAGCGGAGCACGCGCCGGTGGCCGTACAGGTCGCCCATGCGCGAGAGCACGGGGGTGAAGGCGACGCTGGCCAGCAGGTTGGCGATGCTGATCCAGTTCAGGTCGGCGGCGGAGACGCCCAGGGTGTCCGTGAGCCCGCGCAGCAGCGGGGAGAGGAAGCCCTGGGTGATGCCGCTGGAGAGCTCGACGAGCGCGACGGAGGCGATCACGGCGGTGGCGGGGGTGGCGCGCACGGCCGGTCTGAGGGTGGGCGCGTCCTGGGCGTCCGGGTGCGTCATACGTACCACCTGTTCGGGGAGCGGCCTGGCGGGAGGCCGGGCAGGAAGGGGCGGAGGAAGCTCCGCCGGGGGAGGGGCCGCCGCACCCCCGTCGTCGGCCGGGGGAGCGGCGCAATCCGCACCACAATGTCCGGTGCGCGCCGCACCCCGGGCAATACCGGCCCCCATAATCGGGTGAACGAGGCATGCGGACGGGAGCCGACGGCGGATTCCGGCACCGGAGGCCCGGCCCGGGCGCGGTTCGGACACCCTGCGCGCACCGGTTCCGGCCTGCCGTACGGTCGCCCGGACGGGCCCAGCCCGTCCGCCCGTGCCGCCCGCGCCCGCCCGGCCCGCCCGCCCGCGCCCTGGAGGCAGCAGCCATGACCGTCGAACCCCTCCCGGTGCTGGACGACGTCGACCACCAGGTGCTGCGCGCCCTGCACCGCGACCCGCGGGCCGGGTTCGCCGAGGTCGCGGCCGCCGTCGGAGTGCACGAGCGGACGGTGGCGCGCCGCCTGGAGCGGATGACCGCGAGCGGGCACGTCCGGTTCAGCGCCGCCCTCGTCCCCGAGTACCAGGGCGAGGGGATCACCGCCGAACTGGCCGTCCGCTGCGCCCCCGGCCGGGTCCACGAGACGGCACTGGCCCTGGCCCGGCGGACCGAGACCCGGTCGGTGGAGGTGGCCACCGGCGCCCTGGAGGTCTACGCGGAGCTGCACGCACCCGACCACGAGGCCCTGCTCGTCCTGGTCGACACGGTGGTCGGCCGGCTCGACGGGGTGGTCGACATCCACTCCAGCGTCGTCCTGCGGCTGCTGCTCACCGCCGCGGACTGGGCCCCGTACGACGACGAGCCCACGCAGGCACGCAGGCTGGCGATGGCGGGCGTCCCGCAGCCCGAGCCCCTGCCCGTGGACGAGCTGGACCGCGCCCTGGTGGCACTGCTCCACCGCGACGCCCGCATGTCGACGACCCGCCTGGCCCGCGAGCTGCGGGTCGGCGAGAGCACCGCACGCCGCCGCCTGGCCCGGCTGATGACCTCGCACGTCCTGCACCTGCGCCTGCACGCGGATCCCGCCGTGCTCGGCTACCCCGTCGAGGCCCGCTTCCGCCTCGGGGTGGCCCACAGCCGCCTGGACGCGGCGGTCCGGCGGCTGGCACGGGAGCCGGCCGTACGCCACCTGGTGGTCACCACGGGCGCGGCCGCGCTGCTCGGCTACTCCAGCCACCGCGACATCGGCGACCTGCACGCCTTCACCACCCGGGCGTTCGCCGGGATCGAAGGCGTCACCTCGGCCGAGACGGCCCTGCTGATGCGGACGTACAAACGCGCGGGCATCACCGCCTGAGCCGACGCCCGGCGTCCGACGTCCGACGTCCGACGTCCGGCGTCCGACGTCCGGCGTCCGGCGTCCGGCGTCCGGCGTCCGGCGTCCGACGTCCGACGTCCGGCGTCCGGCGTCCGGCCGCCGACTGCCCGGCGAACGCGCCCCGGACGGAACGGGCCGCAATCAGAACCGCCCCGGACGGAACGGTCCGCGGACGCAACGGGCCGCGGACGGAATGGCCCCCGGACGGAGCGGTCCCCGGACGGAGCGGCCCCCGGCCGGAGCGGTCCCCGGACGGAGCGGGCCGCGGACGGAACGGGCCGCGGTCGTGCGACCAGGCGGGCAGGCCCCGCGTCGGCTCCGCTCCGCCGCAGGTCGCCCGAACGGCGCAAGCAGTCCGAGACCCCACCCGGCGCCGCGTTCCACCTGTTCAGGGGCCGGTCGGGGCGGTGGCCGGCCCGCTCCGTGCGGCACGGTCCGGGAGGTGGGGCGTTCCGGTCCGGCCCTACGCTCCGGTGCCATGAGCCCCGTACACGGCGACCCGCACGGCGGGTCCACGCGTCGCACGCTGCTCACCGCCGGCGCGGGAGCCGCCCTCCTGGCGGGCTGCGCCCGCAGCGGCTCCTCCGGAGCCCCGGCCGCGTCCTCCAGCAGCCCGGCCGCGCCCGCCGGAGCCGGCATCACCCCGGGCGCGATGACGCTGTTCAAGGACCCCGCGTACAACTTCAGCGGGCTCCTCGCACTCGGCGCCTCCGGCGCGGGAGCCGCGGAGGTCGGCGAGGTCCTGACGGCCGTGAACGCGATCAACGGAGCCGGTCTGACCGCGCAGTCGTACGTCAGGACCTTCCGCAGCCTCGCCGACCAGCTCGTGGCGCCGCCCCCGGGCGCCCCCGCCGACGGCCAGACCAAGCGGTTCCGGGCCCTGCGCGCCGCGCAGTACTACGCCCAGGCCCTGTTCTTCGTCCTGGGCTCGGACGACCCCGGCAGCGAGGAACAGCTCTACAAGGCGGGACGCGCCGCCTGGGACACCTTCTGCACCCTGTGCGAGCCGGCCCCGGTGAAGGCGAACGTGCCCTACGGGACCACCCCGCTGCCGGTGTGGTTCTTCCGGCCCGACACCTCGGGCACCGCGCGCCCCACGGTGATCCTGACCAACGGCAGCGACGGCCAGAACGTCGACATGTGGACCTACGGGGTCCCGGCCGCGCTGGAACGGGGCTGGAACGCGCTCGTCTACGACGGCCCCGGCCAGGGGCAGCTGCTCTTCGTGGAGCGCGTGGTGTTCACCCCCACCTGGGAACGGGTGGTCACCCCCCTCGTCGACTGGCTGACGGCCCGCCCGGACGTGGACTCCGGCAAGATCGCCCTGACGGGCCTGAGCATGGCGGGCGACCTCGCCCCGCGGGCCGCGGCGTTCGAGCCGCGCATCGCCGCCCTGGTGGCGATGCCGGGCTGCGTGGAGCCGTGGCTGGGCTTCCCGCCCGAGATCCGGAAGATCCTCACCCCGGACAAGCAGCGGACGAACGACATCTGGAACAAAGAGGTCGCCCCCGCCCTCCCCCCGGACGCGGCCGCCGTCATGAAGAAGCGGTTCGAACCGTTCTCCGCGGCCGCGATGCTCGAAGCCCGCCAGGGCAAGCTGTTCACCGACTTCTACACCCCGGCCACCCGCATCAAGGCGCTGGCCATCACCGACGTCATCGGCCGCATCAAAGCGCCGACCCTGGTGCTGGACTACGAGGGCGAACAGTTCTACCCCGGCCAGCCCCGCCGCCTGTACGACGCCCTCACCGCCTCCAAGGACTACCTGAAGCTGACGGCGGCCCAAGGCGCGCAGCTGCACTGTTCCCCCATGGCCCCGCAACTCCACTGCGAGGTCGTCTTCGACTGGCTCGCCACAACGCTCACGGCCTAGCGCAGGGCCGGGCGAGGCCCGCCCCTGCCCACGTCCCCCCGCCTCTGGCCGGAAAACGAACCGGCCCTCCGCGTCCGGCCGAGACTGGTGGAGGAAGACGATCACCAAAATGAGCAAGAGGCCAGGGCCCCCCATGAATCCGTACGCGTACGTGCCCGCCGACGACCCGCTCTTCGGCGCGGTCCGGATCCGACTCGACCACGAGGCCGGGACGCTGGACGTGAGCGGGGACGGTCTGCCGCCGGTCGAGATCCGGCGGGCCCCGCACACCGTGCCGGAGACCCATGTGCCGATCGGGACGCGGGACCCCGAGCAGCTCACTCTGCGCGTCGGCGGCGCGGAGGAGACCCTGCGGCCCTCCAAGGGATTCCTGACCCGGCGCTCGTACCGGGTCGAGGTCGTCTCCGGGGCGCGGGAGTGCCGCTACCTGCTGGTTCCGGACTCTCTCGGCACCAGTCGGCTGATGCGGGACGAGCGGCCGCTCGGCGTCTTCACCTCGAGCGGGGACGGGCGCGTGTCGGCCGACTGGGAGGCGGCGAGCGGGTCCGACGGAGCCCGGGACCCCTACGACGCCTCCGTGGGGTACGGGCTGGCCGCGGCATTCGGCACGGGCGCCGAACCGATGTGGCAGCTCACGCTGAACGCCGCGCTCGACCTGTGGCCGTGAAAGCGCCTCAGTCCTCCGTCGGGGGCAGCAGGTGGGAGCAGGTCGAGCGGGCCACGAACGCGATGCCGTCGTAGTCCTCGGCAGGGACGAGCGGGGCCGTGTTCCAACGGTAGGAGAACCGTTGCACGTGGGCGCCGAAGCTGCGCTGCGCGTGTGGGGCATGCAGCCAGGCCGCCCCGTCGGCGGGCGAAACCGCGGCGCGCAGGTCCGCGTAGAAGTCCCCGGGTACCGACCGCGCGAGCCGGGCCTCCAGGGAGCGGAACCCGGTGCCGACGCGGCGGCGGGCCGGCGGGTTCTGAAGACCGCCGCCGCGGCGGGCCGGGAAGGAGCCCTTGCCGAAGAGGAGGGCCAGCGCGTAGTAGGCGTCTCCGTACCGTTCGCGCAGACCGCTGCCGAGGGCCGGCACTCGATCCCCGTACGCGCCCTTCGCGATGTGCCCGTTGTGCGCCCAGACCATCACGCGCGCCCCGAGGTCGTCGTCCACGAGCCGTGCGACGGCCTCGGCCATGTAGCGGTCGCGCGCGGCGTACACACCCTCGTCCCCGGCCGGGGCTGCGAGGGGCCGGGTCACCAGATCGGCGGCGCGGACCATGATCCGCGCGTGTTCCAGAGCCTCGTCGGCATCGTCGCCGGATCCCGACCGCTCGACGTGGTCCGCGACGAGGCGGGCGACTTCCTCGGCGCGCCGCATCAGGGCCTGGTCCGGATCCGGAAGCGAGCCCGGGCGGGCCCGGGCCAGCACGTCCAGGGCGCCGACACGTCCGGCCCGATCGGGCGCCGTCCGGCGCAGGAAGGCGGCGACGGCCTCGACCGAGTCGCCGCAGAGCTGGGGGTCCGTTCCCACGAAGCGGACCCGGCGCTCCTCGGGCAGGTCGCGGTTGTGGGCGCGCAGCCACTCGACGAGGTCGACCATCTCGCGGGTGCGCCAGGTCCAGAAGCCCAGCCGGGAGACGAGCCGTCCGGCGGAACCCGCGCCGAACCGGACGTACGCGTCGAGCGCACGGGCGGCGGACTGGCTGGCCTCCATGGCGAGGGTGGTGAACCCCTCCTCACGCACCAGGAACTCCACGATGCGGTGCTTCAGCCGGAAGAACTCGCCCGTGCCGTGGGTGGATTCCCCCAGACCCACGTGTCCCCCGCAGGGCCTCGCCCAGGGGTTTCAAGTCCTCCACGGGCGCGCCGGGTGTCAGGGTCCTCAAGGAGTGGGCGTGCTCGTGTAGCCATCGGGCGATCTCGTCGGGCACCGTCTTCCCCCCTCCTCCCCGCGTGCGTCAGGGTGCACCCTGGCCTACCCCACCCCGCATAGATCAGTTCGTCACATCCCAGCAGGCTGCGAGGACCCCTGGGAGGTCCTGCACGGCGTCCGGCCGATCATGCTCGCACCGTCTACGCAGCGGACGCTACCTCCTGGTACAGGTACGAGGGGACGTCCGGGACCTGCGGATGACGGCTTGCGCAGCCCGGATCACGGACCGATCACCCCGACCACCCCCGTACTCGCCAGCCGTCTTCCTCCTCGGCCCAAGGAGACCGTGTTGAACGTGCGCCGCGCGAGCGGCGGCATTGGCTTCGCCTCTGCGCTGAAGATGACGCTCCCCGGCAAACAGAGGGGCGGCCCGAACCCTCGCCGGCGTGGCCCACGCGCTGGCCGACGCTCATGGCGTCGGGTCGAGGCGCAGGTGACGGGTTTCCAGGCCCTGCGGATCGCCGAGATCTGTGCCGCCCAGGACGTACGCTCTCCCGCCGTCCGAGAGCTGGTCGCCGACATGGCCGCGCGGGACCGCCGACGTACGCTGCCGGAGCTCCACCACTTCAGCCGCCGACTGGGAGTACCCGCGTGACCGAGCCGCAGTCCAAGCCCTTCCTGTACGTCATTGTGTGCGCCGCCGGTATCGCCGGCGACGTCGGCAGACTCATCACCGCGGCGCAGGAACGGGGCTGGGAGGTCGGGGTCATCGCCACCCCGCAGGGTCTGGAGTTCCTCGACGTCCGGGCGATCGAGGAACAGACCGGGTACCCCGTCCGGTCCGCCTGGCGCTCGCCCGGCGAGGCACGGACGTACCCGCGGGCCGACGCCATCGCGGTTGCGCCGGCCACGTTCAACACGGTCAACAAGTGGGCCGCCGGCTTCGCCGACAACCTGGCCCTCGGCATCCTCTGCGAAGGCCCCGGCATGGGCGTCCCCACGGTCCTGCTGCCCTACGTGAACACCGCGCTCGCCGCCCACCGTGCCTACCGGCGCAGCATCGACGAGCTCCGGGAGATGGGCGTGCTGATCGGCAGCTACGAGCCCCACCGTCCGAAGTCCGGCGGCGGGGCGGACCGCTTTCCCTGGGAGGAAGCCGTCGATCTACTCGCGCCACTCCTCCGTGCCGCGCCCGAGCCGCAATGAGCGTGTCGCCATCGCCGCTCGGGGCAGCCAGCCCATCCGAACCGGAGGAGCGACGTGGAGCAGCAGAACGCTGAGGGTCGTCCGGCCATCGCAGCGGCCGTCGTGGTACACGAAGGCGGCGTGCTGATCGTGCGGCGCCGGGTCAGCGAAGGGAGGCTCTCCTGGCAGTTCCCCGCCGGTGCGGTCGAGCCGGGCGAATCCCTGGATGAGGCCGCCGTACACGAGACCCTGGAGGAGACCGGCCTCACCGTGAAGGCGCTGACGGTGCTTGCGGGTTCACCCTGAAACCCGGCCGCTCGATGGCGCACACCGCCTGCGGGGTGGCCGGCGGCACGCGCACGTCGCGGACAGGACACGCACGAGCTGGCCGAGCTCGCTTGGGTGGCCCATGCCGACATCTCTGAGTACATCCCGTACCGCTTGTTCGAGCCAGTGCAAGAACACCTCGACGTCGTCCTGGACGCGGGCGGAGGCTCGACGGACCGCAATGAGCACGGCGAGGAGCTGGGCATCGGTGGTCTGAGCGCCAGAGGACAATCCTGAACGCCTTGCCCGGTCTCTTGGTGTCCAAAAGTCTGCGGGGAGGGCTGCCGCCTACGCGCCGCACCGTTCCAATCCCAAGGTCACGTCTGCCTGGTCCGGGCCGTCCTCGGTCGCCAGTAGTTCCCCCGCTGCGACGACGGCTGACCAGAAGTCGGTGGGCGGGCCCGGCCCAGGTTGGAATTGGGACTTCACGAAGAACAGGGAGAGCCCCCGTGAGCTCACCGCCACGAGACCAGGCGAGAGCAAGCTGCCGGGATAGCCCCCGCGGGCGCCGGCCGCCACCCACAACATGCCGCGGATCCGCTCACCGCGATCGTCCAGCATCCGGTCGCCGACGAATACCTGGCCGCAGGCGAACACTGAGCTGGCGCATTCCTTGAGGGCTGAGCGGGACCGGCCCTGTCCCGTGGCTTATGCCCTGCGGCGGCGGTGCATCAGACCTGCCCGGCATCGTCGGTCGCCTGCCCGCTGGCGGCTTCGGCCGCCCAGGCCTTCTCGCGCATCTTGCGCACCAGCTCGGCCTTCTTGTCGGCGGCGCCCTGGCGGTCGAGGTTGCGGTGCGGACCGTTGTTCTGCCGTTCGGCGCGGGACTGCCTCTTGCGCTGGCCGCCGCCCTGGCCCACGGGGTTGTTGATGTTCTTGCTGTCGGGCACGGGTTCTCCCAGTGGTGATGTGAAGGGACCTACGGATTCATCGGTGGGGGACGGGCCCGGCGACGTCTGAGTACGTCAGCGGGGGCCCGTCACGCTTTCACTCGTAAATCTTCTTATAGAAGGACATGACGAAGACGCTACCCGCTTCTGTCCGCCCCGCGCACCAAGCCTTGCGCCGCCCCGGCACCGGCCGGGTCTCCAGGAGGAGATCTTCTTGAAGTCGTCACCCTCACGGCGCTGACCTGCGGAAATCGCCTGCATAGGCGCCCCGACCTGCGGCGATCAGTCTTTCCGGCCCTTTCGGCGTGCTACCTGTTGATGCGCCCGAACCTCCCCAGCCGCTCCCCAACGGACCTTCATTCTCCCCAGGTTCTCCCCAGCGGCGGCTGCCTCGGATGGAGCGTCGCCTCGCTTCCTCGCCGCGAGCGCGCTTGTGATGCGCACCACGAGTCTGCATAGCCCCCGTTCGGGAGAAAGAGATCAAGTTGGCCGGACCTCGCGTCGTCGACTGAAGGCTTCCTCCCGGTCGGAACGCAATTGTGGGCACCTGGGGCCCCGGTTCGTCAGACATGCCGAGCCGGGGCTGGCGGCTACTGCTCGGTGGAGACCGGGGGGCGGTCGTCGATGATGATGCGGGTCCTGGTGGCATCCCCTTGTGCGGGGAGAGCGTCCGTGATGACGCTGGCTATCCGGCTGTAGTAGGTCGAGGCGAGCGCGCGGTCTTCCCGTGAGGTCGCGTCCGAGTGCTGGGTTGTGTGCAGAGCGCTGAGGACAGCGATCAGGGTACGGCCAGAGAGCGTCACGTTGGTCTGCTCGGCATCGTCACCGCTGGTGGCAAGACCCGGGACGCGGAAGTGAGCGTTTCGGGCACCCTGTTCCACGATGAAGGCCCATGCGTCACGGTGACAGATCAAGTCTGCAGCGCTGACGCCGGCTGCCTGCTCAAGTACGGCGTCCAGCGTCCACTGAATGGCGGGCGTGGAGGCTTGCACCTGAGGTTCGGAGTCTGGCGGGGCTTGCGCTGACCCCTTGTCCAGGACGGGCGGCTGCGCGGTGGTCATGTGCATGGCGGCGGGGACGGATGCCGCAACGGGTGGCATCGGGCCTTCCGCTCCTCCACCGGAAAATTCGGTTCGTGCTTCGGCGGCTTGACGACGTGCAGTCTCAAGCTCCAAGCGCAGAGATTCCGATTCGCGGCGGGCCTCGGTGATTGTCTTGTGGACATCGTTGAGCTCGCGGTGGAGGTCACGCAGTTCATCCCGGACATCCTGCAGGCCGCTCTCCAGCCTGGCGCCGAGCTGCTGGCGGAGGTCAGTGTTGAGGCCGCGCAGCTCGGCCAGACCGGTGCGCAGCTCCTGTCCGAATTCGGTGCGCAGCAGCGTGAGCTCCTCGGCTGTCTCGTCGCGCTGTTCATTGATGGGGCGGCGGAACATTGCCATGCTGGTCCCCCTTCTCGGTGCGTGGTTCGGCAGCCATCCAAGGATCGTGGCGCCGATACGGGTTGTGCGTGGCTTCCTCTAAGTGCTGGCCTGATCTCCCCGTGGGCAGTCCGAAACGCTTTCCATCGTGCCGAGCTCAGAGCTCGTGCCTCTAGATCCCCGCGCAGCAGCGGTCGGGATCGGTCACGGATCGAGAGTGACGGTCCACTCGGTGGCCAGGTTGCGGCTGGATGATGAGGCGCGGGCAACGACGCCCAGGCAGGGTTGAGGGCGGGCGTCGAGGATGCGGCCTAGCTCTGCGGCGGCCTCGTTGGTCATCTGATAACCGGTAAGAATGATCAGCGGCGTCCACAGGCCGTTCGTTGGGTCATGGAGGCGGGCGTCACGGGGATGAGCCAAACCCAGTGCGTCGAGCGCGGAGCGGGCTGATTCGGCGTGCGTACGAGTGGCTTCCAGCGCGCCCTGAAAGGTGGCGTGCTGTGTGATGTGTTGTCTGGCGTAGCCGATGTCCCGTGCAGGAACACCTAGGGCATGCACCTGCGTACGGCTGGAGCGGTACGTATTGGTGAGCCCGAAGGCCAGCGCGCCGAGGATGGGCTGGACTCGGTTGGCAGACCCTTCGATATTGACGAGTCCGACATGCTCGAGATCGGCGAGTGTGATCGTTCCGTCGGAGGTCCAGCCCAGGTGTACCAGGGCCGGGTACGGGGCCGATGGTGCACTCGTCTCGGGTCCGAGGGGAAGAACGTGGTCGCTGAGGCAGCGCCACATCGTGTCGGTTCCTTGTGAGCGGAACGGTGCGATGGCCGGAGCAGCGGTGGACAGGTTCAGCTCGACGGTGCCGTCCACGCGGAGGAGGATCGTATTCACAGCGGGGAGGGAACAATCGGACCTACGAGCCTCCTCCGCAAGGCAGTGCAGTGCCTGATCCATCCTCTGTTGTCTACGAGGGTCAGCGAAGGCCCCGCTCGATAACCGGAACCGAGCGGGAACCGGTTCTCGAGCGCCCGGGTGGGCCTTTGGAGGGAGGTGGAGCCTGAGGGAGGCCCGACGGCGACGCGTCTTTCGGACTGAGGGCAAAGGACTCAGAAGGTCGGAGCGTTCCTCGTGGTCCTCGGTGCCCAGGTGACCGGCGACAGAGGTGCCATTGTCGGCTTCGGGGGTGGTGGTATCCGGTGCCTCGCTACGGGGATTGGCGTCAAGCTCCATGCTGGTGGGCTCGGTGGGCTCGGTGGGCTCGGTGGGCTCGGTGGGCTCGGTGGGCTCGGTGGGCTCAGTGGGCTCAGTGGGGGCCTGAGGGGTGGGTGGGTCTGAGCACGGCGCGAGCTGGTCCAGGAGGGCTTCGATTCGACGGAGGTGGTCGGTGGAGTCATGCTCGTCGGCATGCGGCCGATTAGTGGCAGCAGGCTTGATGGCGTTCAGCCAGGTGATTGCATCACTTGGGGGAAGCTCGCTTGCGACATCGACTGCGGTGCCGAGGAGGATGGCTGGCGCAGCGGTCACAGCACGGGCGATGCTGTTGGTCAGGGCGGGCTGATGTGTGGTGGCGCGTGCGAGGACAGTCATGGCACGGTGCTGCTGGACGGTGGAGAGACCAGTGTCGGGAAGGATGCTGACGACTAACTCGCTGTCGCTGTCGTGGTCTGCTCGAGCAATCAGTTCAGCGGCGAGAATGTCCGGGCTCATTGCTCCCCAGCGTGCTCCGTCCGTCGCCGGGTAGAGATCGGCAAGCATCTGCTCGATACGACGCATCACCTCGTGATTCGGGAGCTGCGGACTGTCGAAGTCGCGGTCGTGGAAGCGAAAGGCTGCCATCACAGCGTTCAATGCGTCTCGGCGCTCTTGGGCCCCGACGATGCGTTGAACGGCGACGAGTTCACGTAGCAAACCCCGTTGGTGGTGGAAGACGTCGTCGAGACCGTGTGAGCGCACGCTGTGCCGCCAGTACCTGCTCTCATGGGCCAGGAGAACATCGACCGGGCGGACGATGTCGGTGGCGGAAGGAACAATGGCGTGTTCCAGGACCTGCGCGAGAGCAGCCATGTGGGTGGAGACGACGAGTTCCTCGGCCGGCCCTGCCGAGTGCTCTTCAGCTAGAGGTTCGGAGACTGCTTCGGGCTCATCGCAACCGGGCAACAGGTCCTCGACTGCGGCAAGGTGAGCGATGCGTTCGCGGAAGGCGTGGGTGGCAATTTCGAAGTTTCGCGCACTACCAGAGCGCGAATGCGCCGCCGCCGCAGTCAGTCGCACCACGGTACCCCTCTCCATCACCGTGGAGCCTTGCCAGTCCATTTGGAGATCCTTCCACCACTGCTGTGCAGATCTGGCTAGCAGCAGTATTCGGACCTTGTCATGGGTGTGACGCGCACCCATGCATAGACGCAGCGTTTCTTCAACCTGGTCCACTCGTGTCTCTGCATAGTCGAGAACCAGCAAGAGCGGCCATATGTTTGTCGTCAGCGATTCCAGCGACCCGCTGGCCCTCTGCACATCGGACAGGAACCCGGCCGTCCACGGTGAGCGCCGTTGGGTCATGCGCCGAATGAGCTCAGTTGCCAGCCTCGTCTTCCCGACACCTCCAGGGCCGAAGACCACGGCCACGTCCACTACTCGTCGGTTTGTGCACCAGGACGTCAGTTCGGCGATTTCCTTCTCCATGCCCATGAACGGCACGACCTCGGCCTGTGGTGAGAGTAGATACGAGGGTGATAAGTGAGGAACGGGAGGGGCGTGGAACAGAGGGCTCTGGTCTGCGGACTCCAAGTGTGGCGTGATGCCGCTGTGCGTGGTCACCGCGGCGGTGAAGGTGGGAAGCGCGAGCAGGCGCCGCACGGGCAGAGCCCATAGGGTTCGGCTTCTCCAGGCTTCTGGGACGGCCTCGACCAGGCCGATGAGGATTTCGTGGCAGAACAACCCAGCGCCCGACAGGCCACTCCAGCCGGTTTTGCCGCCTACATCGCCAGCTAGGGAGTTCGAGACGTCGATGTCGTACTTCGCAGCATTCAGGCTGGTCACCGCACTGACATGACCGACGACTTCCCGGTCGCCGTGCACCACGGATTGACTACCGTCTGGGCGGACGACCGTGCGCCACGCGGCCCGTGGAAAGCCGATGGCCGAGCATGTCGGCTGGACCTTCGGCCTCGAACAGGTCAGTTCGCCCCATCTCACTGGTGCCAGGTCCTTACCCAGCCGTCTCGGGTCTCCAGACAGGAGCACCGCATCCAGATCCCGGTCGCCGACCCACACGACCTCGACCGAATGTTCCTGTCGGTCACGCAGCACCCATACCCGGATCCGCCCACCGGGTGCAGGTGGTCTGTCACCAGCCTGCGCCACGACGTGCAACGCAGTCAGGACCAGACCTGGAGCGATCAAGGTGCCCGACCCGCAACCGCCGCCTGCGCCGAGAACCTCCACAGTCCGCGGCCAGCTCGCAGCCTCCACCGCGCGCCTCGCCTACTCGAACAGGTTCTCGCCGTCGGTTTCCCCGAAACTGGTGGCGTCTCCACTGATCAGCACGTGATCCGAGCCGTCAACCTCAAGATTCACTGTCAACCGATGGGTCCGGGCCCTCGACCACTCACCCTTAGCCTCGGTAGACACGACGAATGCCTTCACCCCGCCCGATGCTCCCCCAGCGGCCCGAAGCTCGATCCCGAGGTCCAAGGTGACCTCTTTGACCTTGAACCGGATCGCGGCCCCATCCCCTTCTTGCTGGGCGGCTGAAAGCCCTGCTCGTACAGCCTTGAGCGCCTCAGCAAGCTCGGTCCCGTCCTGCTCCATGAACCATCCCCCTTTGGTCACGTCCTGATCGATTGTGTGGCAGCAGACGCACCTGCCGCAGTCTTTTCACCGCTTTTCCTATCCGCCGCCAGCCCGAAGCGGCTACACAGCGTGTTTCTCGGGAGTCCGTGTCGCCTGCGAGCGAGAAGGAGGTGTAGTAGCGCCACCACTCCGAGGTCGACCATGAGGGTGGTGCCTCCCTTTGGGTGGCTCACCCCACCGGTCAGCGTCGCGGACGTCTCCGACCTCCCGCCAGCACACCAGGCCAAGAACATCACCCTGACCATCGTCGCCGAGTGTTTCAGCGTCTGGCCGGCCGTGATTTCCTGCTTCGAACGCGGTACACGCCGCGGCGATGACCTCGCGGGCACCTACCGGGACTGGCTCACCGTCACTTGGCTTCGGCAGCCCGACAACTCCTTGATCCCGAGACGTGGGAACGGAATCATGTGACTCGCACGGGTACTTGGCGTCCCTTCAGGAGTTGGGCCAGCGCGTCGATCTCCTCCTCGGGCAGGGCGATGGCGGCCAAGCGGCGGGCGCGGGTGACGGCGACGTACCAGACACGCAGCACCTCGTCGGTGGCCGGATCCGAGGTGGCCCATCGTTGGACACTTCCAAGGTCGGGCAGCAGTAGCAGGACCCCGTCGGCTTCGTCGCCTTTGAGCTGGTGGACGATGTTGGTGCGTACGCCGGTGGCCAGCTGGGAGCGGGCCAGGGTGGGCTTTCCTGCGGGGCGGCCCTTGCCGCCCTGCGGAGCGGCTCCGGGCAGAGGGGGCCAGGCCTTCATGGCCTGCCACACCTGTGGACCCCACTCCTTGTGGGGGGCAGGCAGGCTGTACAGGAACGCGAAGGCCGTGCGGTGGATCTGACCTGCCGATAGGCGGTGGGCAGCCATGATGCGGTCGAGGCCGCCCGTTTCGCCTGGATACCAGTAGCCGAACAGGGTACGTACGGCGATGGCGCAGGCCCGGGCGAGGTCGTCGCTGGAGGCGCCCGTGGTGTGGACAGTGGTTCGGGCCCAGGCCAGGCTGGTGATGGCGTTGGTGTTGGGCTTCTCCCGGGCAATTCCCGGCAGGGTGGCGTATTTGTAGGCGGTCACGAGGCAGTCCTTGGCCTCGATGGCGTACTCCTCGGCGCGTGCACGGAAGACATCGACGATGTTGTCACCGGTCGGAGAGTGCAGGTGACGGCTGCCGGAGGTGGCGAACCGGGTGGGCAGAAGCAGGACAGGGATGTCTTCGTCGCGCATGACGGACGTGTCCGGTGGGCGTTGTCCCGTGCGCAGGGTGGCCGCCAAGTGGCAGATGACGGGAGAGCTTCGCCAGTTGCCCGTCAGGCGGTGAGGAGTGTGGGACAGACGGGCTGCGAAGTTCCCCAGCGCGTGCGGTTCGGCGCCGCGCCAGGCGTAGATGGCCTGGTCCGGGTCGCCGACGAGGATCAGCGGTAGGCCGGCGTCGTGCAGTAGCTGGAGAATTGCCAGGTCGGCGGCTGAGCAGTCCTGGGCCTCATCGACGACGACTTCCGCGAACCGGGAGCGTAGCGGGGGCAGTAGCTTGGCTGAGGCCTCGGCGTTGTGCAGGTTCCACAGGGCCAACAACCGTGCCTCATGCCCGGTGAAGTATCCCTGCTGGCACAAAGACTTGCGGGTGGCGAAGATCTTCTCCTGCCAAGCCATGCGGTCGTAGGTGCTGGCTTCGATGAGCTGCCTGGTGTCGTAGTCGAGCTTGTTCCAGACCACCTCCTCGCGCGCTGGATCGTGCGAAGGGTGCAGGGCCATGGGGAAGCGGTGCAGTGAGATTTCGCGGTCTGTACCCTGCACCGGGGCCTTGATACTTGCCCATGAGTCCAGTAGCCGGGGCACGGGCTCGGCTGGACGCCGAGGCTTGACTAGGAACTCCCACAAGAACGAATCGAGCGTGCCGATGAAGTGTGGTGCCTGGACGAGGTCGGCGCGGCCCGCCTGGCGGCAGCGGCGGGCCATCTGATCCCGCGCTACCCGAGTAAATGAGATCAGTGCCCGGCCTTGGCGTAGCAGCCGTCTGGGCGACTGCAGATGGCGGTTGGTGATCACATGCGTCTTGCCCGCGCCTGGGCAGGCAGGTACGTAGGCCGGAGCGATCACCGTTGTTGCGGTGTTCTGCTGTGCCTCGGCGTCGGCTCGCACCGTATTCGTCTGCTCCGGCTCGCTCATGGCGTGATCACCCCGGCAGCGCTGTCGATGGCGACGATGAAGCGGATGGCGTCCGCCAGGTAGTCGGGCACGGTGAACCCAACTGCCGGATCGCCCAGCACATCGGCGAGCTCCTGGGCGAAGAGGCCCTTGGAGATCTCGGTGCCCTTCACGACCTGCTCGTCCGCGCCCGTGGCAGTCCGACTGGTCTTCGCGACGAACAACTCCCCGAATGCCAGGGCGGGGTCCTTTGCCTGGGCGACTTGCTCCCAGCGTTCCTTCGAGCGCGGCGCACACCGCAGGAACGCGGCCTTCAAGGCGGCGATGTTGTCGGCCGACCACAGCGCCGGTTCCAGCGTGCGGGGTGCCGCGGCCAGGTGTAGCTGACCAGGCGAACCCCAGCGGAGGGGAAGCGCCCGCAGTGACTGCAGCCGGCGCGGTTCCGGCTGGTCGGGTGCCACATCGGTGTCGGTGATCAGTGCCACCCGCCGTCCCAGGCTCATCCCGTCCACGGGTGCCAGAAGTACCCGCAGATAGACCTCGAATCCGACGCCGTCGACGATCACCCGGGTGGTGCCGAAGAAGCGTTCCAGTGCTTCGGAGGCTTCCCGGACTGCTCGTGCGTCTGCACCCGCCGGGGCGGCAAGGACCCGCTCGGCCAGGGCGGGCAGCAGAAGAAGCTCGGAAATGCCCTCCACCAGAATCGCTCGTGAGGCGAATAGCAGGGCGCTCTTCGTGGCATCCAGGTAGCGGTCCAGATGCCTTATCCGATCTGGGCTCAGATGCAGCCGGGGAATCGGCAAAGGATGTGCCTGCCAGCCGCTGGACAACCCGGCCGGGCACCGGGCCATAATCACCAGATTCTCCACACTGGCGGCAGCCGACAGGATCGGGGAATGGGTCGTGACCACCACCTGCAGATGCCCGGCCGGCTGGGACGGGTCACCGGCAGGCCGACAGCGCGAGGCCCGCGCCCGCTGCTGCAGGTAGCGCAGCAGCAGCGTCTGCAGTTGCGGATGCAGGTGCGCTTCAGGCTCCTCGACCAGCAGCAGGGTCAGGTCGGCGTCCGCTGCTGCGTCCAACTCTGCCATCACTGTGGCGATGAACAGGGCGTTGGAGTAGCCCAGCCCCGAGGCCGACAGCGGAAGAGGCTGGCCAACGGCATCACCCAACAGCACCCGCAGCGACCGGGCGATCGACGCAAAGGTAGGCTCAGCCAGGGCGAGTTGACTAGTCTGCGGGTGTGCGCCGATGGTCATGTTCCGCAGAGGGCCATTAATTTTCTCGCTGACTCTAGCCACGTCCGGATCCGCGGCCACCCTCTTCAGATCGCTGCCGATCCGTTCCACGAAGGCATCAACCTGCTCATCGTCTCCCAACAGCCCGCGAAGGATCATCCGCACCCGGTCCCCGCCAGCCGAGGCCAGCTCTCGCTCCGCGTCGCGCAATGCGGGCAGGTAGACATGCCGCACGCCCCCACGAGCGGGAGGATCGCCTGTGACGGGGAGGCCCACGCCCTGCGTCCAGACGGTACTTCCTCGGCGTCCGCCCGGCTGCGGTGGTGTCCAGGACACCTGCCACCGCGCGGTACGGTTATCGGGAGCTCCTTCGGGCAGGAGTGCCTCCAAGTACGCCCCACTGTGCTGCGGACCGATGCCTGCTACGTCCAGTTGCAGGAGAGGGCCGCCCTGCGTGGCCGCAGCCTGCAGGACGTCAGCTTCCTCGAAGTACCGTATTCGGCGCCCATCCAGGGGATCCATGAGCAGTCGGAGCGCGTCGATCACGCTCGACTTACCTGCGTTGTTCTCCCCGACTAGGACCGTAACTTCCGGCCGCAGCGGGATCTCTACCCGCTCGCATGATCGGAATCGCTCTACCAACGCCTTGGACGCGTACACCGCTCGCCCCACCCCTGATCCGTCACCCAGAGCAACAGTGATCATATGATGGTAGGTGTTGTGTGGCGTGATCTGACTGTTATCTCCAGCACTTGTTGCCGCAAGGGTCGAGTCCTGGCCGCGCTCGGCGATCGTTTCCCGGCGTGACATCCGTCGGCAGCCCGACCGGGAGGCCGCAAGCGTCTCCCGCTACGTGCATGCCGCCATGGCGGCACCTCGCTGTGAAGAATGTTGAACGATCATGCTCTCCGGGTTCGATGCGGCGAGGTGAACCCGGCCGTGCGAAAGGCGTTGCGGATCTCCGTCAAGGGTTCGCGGTCGCGGTTGAAGCGGAGCTTGTTGGTGAGGAGGACTGCCCAGCGGTCCTGGGCAGGGCTGATCCAGATGCCCGTGCCGGTGAAGCCGTAGTGGACCCAGACGTCTTCGGCGGGGTCGGTGCCGGGGGCAGGGTGCCAGAAGAGGCCGCGGGCGGGGGTAAGGGTGCCGGTGTGGATGCGGAGGGAGTCCGCGGTCCAGGTGTGGCCGAAGGCGGCCTGGGTGGGGGCGAGCATGTGGCGGAGGAAGAGGGCGAGGTCGTCGAGGACGGAGAAGGTGCCGGCGATGCCGCAGATGCCGCCGAGGAGGCGGGCGGAGAAGTCGTGGGCGGTGCCCTTGAGGTGGGTGCCGGTGGTCTCGTCGTACTCGGTGGGGGCGCAGCGGGCAGCTTCGGCGGCGGGGAGGGGGCCGAAGCGGGTGTGGGTCATGCCCAGGGGGTGCCAGATGCGGTCGGTGGCGAGCCGGTCCAGGGGCTGGCCCGAGAGGTGTTCGGCGAGGTAACCGAGGACGAGGGCGGCCCGGTCGGTGTACTCGACGGCCTCGCCCGGCGGGCGGTGGAGGGCCTCGTGGAGGACGCCGTCGCGGATGTCCTGGGGGTCGGTGCCGTAGAGGTTCTTCAGGTTGGCGCGCAGGGGCAGGCCCGCGGTGTGGGTCAGGAGCTGGTGGGCTGTGGCCCGGGCCAGAGGGTGGCTGGCGACCTCGTCCCAGAAGGTACCCAGAGGGGCGTGGAGGGCGAGTTTGCCCTCTTCGGCGAGGGTGCCAATCGTGGACCAGACGGCGAGGATCTTGGTGAGGCTGGCCACGTCGAATACGGTGTCCAGCCGCATCGGTTCGTCGGGCTGGTCGGGGTCGAGGAGGCCGACGGCTCCGCTAGCGCGGATGCCGTCGGCGTCACCAACCGCCCACACTGCGCCGGGGTGGACCTCCTCGCGAACGCCGGTCTGCAGGAGGTCTTCGATTCGGGCGGTGGAGGGCGTCGTCATGGTCTCCCGATCGTCGTACGGCCGCGGGTGGTCCGTCGGTCAGGGTAGTGAGGCCGCCAGGACTGTTCCGGCTCCGCCACGGGCGGAGTCAGGCGAGCTGGTGGCGGAAGCGATCTCGGCTCGCCTCTTCCTCCGACTCTCGGTGGGGATCTGGGTGACGAATTCGGGTGCGCGAATCGGGGTCGGCGTACCGTGCTGGGGGTGACGGATACGACTCGAGAAGATGCTCTGACGGCAGTGCTGCCTAGCCTGTCCGATGCGTTCGGGCTGGGCGCGGTGAGTGATCGGCGGTTCCTTGTCCACGGCCTGATGAACCGGAACTGGCGGCTTGTGACCGCTGCTGGTGTGTACGCGCTCAAGGAGATCACCGACGTTCCTCTGCCGAAGGTCCGCAGGAACCTTGCGGTCCTCCTGGACCTGGCTCGTGAAGGCATCCCCGTGCCGGCGCCGCTGAGCGCGGCCAACGGTGACCTCGTGGCGGAAGTCGGTGGCCACGGCTACTGCGTTCTGCCGTGGGTGGACGGTGAGCACCTTCAAGGGACGGACCTCCCGCTCGACCAGGTCCGCGATCTCGGTGCTCTCCTGGGCCGCTTGCACGAGGGCTTGCGGCGGCACGGGCCCGGCCCGGTCCCGGAACAGGAACCGGTGGCGAAGGTCCGCGATGTGGCCGAGGCAGAGCAGGCAGCTGCTGCGCTTCTGAGCCGCTTCCCGGCCGATCCGGTGACCGACTTCGACAAGGCCGCCGCCGAGGCTTTGTACAGCCGCCGAGGTCTCCTCGCCCGGTACGCCGATGCCCGGCCGGACGGCGAGGTGCCTGCCGGGCCGTACGGGTGGACGCACGGCGACTTCCAGTACCGCAACCTGCTGCGCCGCGACGGCCGGGTGGTGGCTGTCCTGGACTGGGACCGGCTCGGGGTTCGTCCGTACGGGGAGGAGGTGGCACGGACCGCGCAGGTGCAGTTCGGAGTCGGTGGCGTCTTCGACCTCGACCGTATCGCTGCCTTCTGCGCCGGCTACCGGTCCGTGATCGATCTGTCGGAGGAGGACCTCGCCGACGCCGTGAAGCGGTTGTGGTGGAAGCGGCTGACCGACTTCTGGCAGCTGGAGTTCTACCTCGACCGCCAGGACCCCACCTTCGGCGAGATGTTCCTGACGGACGAGGCACTGCTGAACTGGTGGACCGACCGCGCCGACGAGGTGCAGGCCGCCTACGCGGCCCGTTAGCCGGCGGCTGCTGCCGCCGGGATGAGTCCGGCGGCAGCCAGCTCGGGCAGGCACGGCCGGACCAGCGGCGCTGCCCCGGCGCGGGCCCTCGAGCGAAGGCCGGTCCGGTCGGCCGACTCGATCGCCTGCAGCCAGCCGTCCACGTCGTCGGGGTGGAGGATCACTCCGCCGTCCCTGACCGCCTCGGGAATGCCGCCGCGGGACGAGCCGATCGTGGGGACGCCGTGGAGCCCGGCTTCCACGATCACCCGGGGGAAGGCGTCCTCGACCTGGGAGGGCACGAGCAGCAGGTCGTTCGCGGCGTAGATCGGGCCCATGGCGTAGGTGCGCGGCACCCAGTGCACGTTTGGGTACGCGGTGAACTCGCTGGCCGTGTCCCACCAACCCTCGACGAGGGTGAACCGGAGGGCGGGCAAGCGGCGGATCAGCTGGTGCAGGAGGGCCGCGCCCTTGGCGGGGATGGGATTGACCATCAGCACGCCGCCGGGGACGCGGCCGACTGTGCCGCGCCCCGAGGCAATGAGGGGTCCGGCGCCTTCGGCCGCCGCGAACGGCGGGTAGAAGACGACTACCTTCGTGTCGGCGTGGGCCTGGGCCCGTCCCGCGACGAACTCCGATGTGGCGAGGGCGACGTGCGGTCGGCCGTGGAGGACTCCCATGCTGTTGGCCGAGACCGAGTGCAGCCATCCGGCGACGCGCGAGGACCGGCGGGCAAGTGCGGCGAGGTCGGCGGCCCGTTCCTGCGAGGTCACTACCAGGTCCGGCCGGGCCTCGGTCAGGAGGTCCTTGAGGGTCGCTTCCACCCTGTCCTGCGGCACGGCCCGGCACGAGACGCCGTTCCACCGGTAGCGGACCTCCCCGCCGGCCTCCTCCCACACGGTTCCGTGGGCCCGGAGGTGGGCGCGCAGGTGGCCGATCTGGGCAGACCCGTTCCAGGGAGCCTCGTGGCTGCCGAGGTAGACGACCTGCCACCCGGCCCGGACGAACTCTTCCGCCAGAAGCTGCTGAGAGACCTCCGCGCCCCCGATCAGTAGCGGTGGCGGGGTCCGCCGCCATACGAACACCACCGTCGGGCCGGTCACCGGACACCCGCCCAGTACGTGAAGAGGGCTTGCACGACGGCGGCTGTCTCCTGCCGGTCGCCGTCCCCGGAGGCGATGGCCAACTCCGCAGTCGCCGGGCGGTGGGCCGGGCGGCAGAAATAGTCGCGGAAGTGCGTGAGGAAGGCGGGGTCGTGGAGGAAGTATTCCGGCTCGACCTCGTGGTGTCCGGCGGCCTTGCGCCGCAGGTGTAAGAGCTCGGGCGTCACGTCCAGGTACAGGGTGTGGTCCGGCCTCAGGTGTGGCATCTCCTCGGCCAGACGGGTCAGTTCGGGCAGGACGTCGAAGCCGTAGATCTCGTCCATGGCGTGAGCGTGGGCGAGGAGGGTGTCGACGGTCCGGTCTAGGACGACCAGCCCGCCGTGGCGGCGAGCTGCGTCCACGCGGTTGTCCTCGATCTCCATGAACGTCATGAACGCCTCCACCTGCTCGTCTGCCGACCGGGTGGAGGGGGTGGGGATGTCCTCGCGGCGCGCGAACGACTTCACGTAGCAGGAGAAGAACAACGCGTCCTGCATTGCCGGCACCCCGCGTAGCCGCCCCAGGGCAGAGGTCTTGCCCCCGTACGAGGGGCCTTCCAGGCCGAGGATCATCACGACCCCCCGAGCCGGTAGAAGCGTTCCGCGAACTGGCCCCGCAGGCGGCTGTCCGGGTCGGGCAGCAGGTTGGCGGCGACGGTGTGGGCGTGCCGGATCGGCCGGTACATCTTCCGCGCGGGGTGCATCTGCGAGCCGTGCATGTGCAGCAGGGTCACCTTGTCCAGGACGGTGGCCGTGATGTCCTCCAGCTCCGGTTCGAAGACATCGCGTACCCGCTGCCGGAAGAGGTGTCGGTCGCATCCGGACAGCCTGTAGGTGGACCAGAAGGCGGCGTCCTCCCAGAACCACCGGCAGCCCAGGCGGCGCGCCGCCTCGTGGACGGCGAGGTGGTCCGGGTGGCGCGTAACGGCGGCCGGGGCGAGCAGCTCCGCGTCGTCCATCCCGTCCAGCACCTCGGCGAGTTCGGAGGTGATCCGGTCCACCTGGGCGGGCTCGGGTGCCCGATAGGGCTTCTCGGCGTCCTTGTGCCCCAGGCCAACCCGGGCCGCCCCCAGGGGCAACAGGGACTGGGCGGCTTCGCGGTCGCGGAGTCCGGAGACCGTCTCCACGCTGTTGTAGGTGCTTTCGAGGGAGGGGTGGACGCTGCGGGAGCGGGTGAAGACGGTGACCACGGTCAGCGGTCGGGGACGGGCGAGGAAGGTCCCGGAGGCGGACAGGACGAAGTCGTCGTGGTGAGGTTCGATGACGACCACCGGCCGCCCGGACGGCTTGCGCGGCTCGATCCAGTACGGCGCGAGGGTCAGAGGCGCCGTCAGCGTCATGATCTCCTTCGCCCGGGTCAGGGAGTCCATCCAGGACCGGTGCGCGGTCAGGAGGTCGGTGGGGAAGGTGTAGATGCCGTCGGCGTCCGGCAGGGGAAGGAGGGTCACCTGGGGTTCTCCAATCATCGGACGGTGGTGGCGTACCAGTTGCGCCAGAAGCGGGGCGAGGTCAGGCCGAGGCGGACGACCACGGGGTTCTGCCACCAGAGCATCCGGGCCGTGGACCAGGCGTCGTAGCGGCGGGTGGAGGGCCGCACGCGGAGGTCTTCGAGGACCGCGACCGGCCCGCCCGTGCGGTGGCCGTAGGCGGTCAGGCGGGCGAAGAACTCCATGTCCTCGCTCATGAAGTAGTCCGGCCGGTAGCCGCGTACCGCCTTGAAGGCGTCCCGGGTGCAGAACTGGTTGACGCCCTGGGCGCCCCCGTGACGGGAGCGGTGGTGGTCCCAGTAGGCGCAGAGCAGGCGGGCCCCGAACCGGGCGGGGGTGTAGAGCGGTGGGATCGCCCCGCCGACGGCTCCGGCGTCCATCGCGGCCACGGCGGCCGTGATCCCCTCCAGCGGCAGGGCTACGTCGGCGTCGACGAAGAACAGCATCCGCCCTTCGGCCTCGCGGGCTCCGGTGTTCCGGGCCAGGCCGATGCTGCGGACCAGCTCCGTCACCACCCGGGCGCCCAGGTCCTTCGCGACGGGGGCGGTCTCGTCGGTAGAGGCGTTGTCCACGACGATCACCTCTCCGCGCCGGCCGGAGCCTGCCTCCCAGGCGCGCAGGGACGCGAAGACGGTGGGCAGATAGCGGGGCAGGTACTTGGCCTCGTTGTGCGCGGGGATGATCACCGACAGATCGGGATCGGTCACGGGTCGGTCCTTCCTGGTTGCGGGGGCAGAGCAAGATGCAGGCGGGCGGCCCAGGCGTCGCGGTCGCGGCCTTCCGTGTGGGCGGCATAGGTCCAGCCGCGTACGGCCTGGAAGGCCACGTAGGCATCCAGGAGTCGGGTGTCGACGGGCCGTCCGTAGGCAGCGGCCACGAACAACCGGTCGGACGGCTCCAGGGCGTCGCAGGTCACGAGGGTCTGGGCGAGGTCGTACTCGGGGACCTCCACGGTCGCGGCCTCGAAGTCCACGAGGCAGTCGGGGAGGCGGGGCCGGCCGTGTTCGCCGACGGTGAGGCGTCGGTCGTCTCCGCAGATAACGTTCTCCAGGTGCAGGTCTCCGTGGCACCACACGAGTCGTTCCAGGCGTGCCCCGGCCGCGATGACCTCCAGGGCGGGCGCGAGCCGGACGAAGACCTGCTTGGGGCAGTGGGCGGCCAGAGCGCTGACCTGCTGGCCGATGCCTGGCGCCAGGGGGACCCCGGCCGGGGCCTTGACGCTATGGAAGGCAGCCATGAGCAGGGCGAGCCTCAGCAGTGCCGCCGGACGCGGCATCTGCCCGGCTCGGACGGCATCCCCCAAGGTGCTCGTTCCGGCATCGGTGGTGACCAGGGCAGAGACGGTCAGGCCGGGAACCGGCCCGTACCCGATCACGGTCGGCACCCGCACCCGCCCGGCGGCGGTGACGGCGGCCAGGAGGCGGGCCTCGTCGACAGCGCCGTGGGTGCCGTCGACCGCGAACAGCTTGACCACCACCGGGCGGCCGTCGGCGAGCCGGACCCGGTAGACGGCCGTCTTCGGCCCGCTGCGGACCCGGACCGTCTCGGCCGGAACCGACCCGGCCAGCTCCGCGCAGGCCCGCTCCACCGCCAGGATCGTGCCGCCGGTCACCGTGCACCCGCCCCGGCCAGGTGCCGCAGCGTGCGGTGCATCTGCTGCCGATAGGTGCGCACGTCCTCCGTGCCGGGGCAGGAACGCATCCACGGCTTCTGGCCCCCGACGAAGTGCACCACGTGCCCGTCCCGGCGGGTGACCGGGCGGCGGAGGACCCGGTGGACCCAGTCCCCCCGCTCGAGGAACCGGTCCACCTCGAACCGGTTGAACATTGGCCCGACCGGGTGCGCGGTCCCGGAGGACAGCAGCCACAGGTTCAGGGCGCACTGGTCGTTGTGCTTGATGTACTGCCGCCCGCGGACCAGGGCCCGCTGGACCCCGGCCCGCATGGGGGCGAGCATCGGCGCGGGGACCCACAGCATCCCGGCGTTGAAGTAGGTGCGCCCGACCAGGTGGGGCCAGCGCTCGGCGACGCCGGGCAGTGCCGGGCACTGGCCGACGGCCGGGTTGAACTCGTCCGGCACCGCGCCGATCCGGTCCGCAGGCAGTCCGTCCAGAGGTGCGGAGACGTCGGCGCGTACGTGTACGTCGGCGTCCACGTAGATCAGGAACGGCCGGTCGAGGAAGCCGGGGGTGAACCCGAACCTCAGGTAGGTGGCGACCGAGATGTAGGCGGCGTCAGCCAAGATGCTCTCGGGCGGCGGGGCCTGCCAGCGCAGGTCGAAGGAGCCGAACCCGCAGCGGCGGGCGAAGGACTGCATCACGGCGGCCTGCCCCGGGGACAGGCCGTTGGTCAGTACCCGTACCGCGCTCTCGCGGCGATCGGCCACCGACAGGTGGTCGGCGACCGACCCGAGTGTGACCAGGGCGGGCAACAGGTATTGGGCATCGACGCACATGCCGATCGCGTACACGCGGGTGCCTCCAGGGCGAGGTTCGACGGGACTGGCCGGCAGGGCCGGGGCATGGTGGCCGGCCCTTCGCCCGAATTCGGGGGAGCTGACCGCCTCACCGGTGTCGGCGAGGTGCTGCGGTCGCCTGCTGCGGCCGGGCAGGTGGAGGGCTTCCGGCGCCGACGCCCCAGGCAATCCGGCGCCGGAGGCGGTTCAGACAAGCCGCAGGAGGTCCGTGTTCCGGGCGAGGTGGGCCACCGACTTGGCCAGCAGCCGCAGCGCTATCGCCGGATCGCTCCCGCAATCCCGGGCGACCTTGCGGGCGAACCGCACGGTGCCGGCCGCGATGTCCTTCTCCCGGCTCTCCGGCAGCAGAGCCGCGTACCGTTCGGCGGGCACCGCGAGGGTGTGGACGTGCTCGCGCAGCCGCTCCCGCAGCCGTACGGCCACCTCCCCGGCCGGGTGGTGGTCGGCGAGGGTGAGGGCGGCCTCGACGTCCCCGGCCACGGCGGCAGCCGCGGAGGCGATCACGGTCTTCTGGTTGGCGGAGGTGACCGTGGGCACCTCCGCCGGGGCTGCCGCCATTTCGTGCGCGAGTACGGTCACGATTCCGCTCCCATCCGCCTGCTGCCGGTTCGGCTGTGCGGACAAGTAACCCGTGTCCGAGCCGTGTTGGACATGACGAATCCGCTCGCAGCTACTCGCGTGACCACTGACGAAAAGTCCCGACCTCCGCTACCTCGGATGGCGGCCCCACCCCTACCGTGACTGCATGGTGCGGAAGCGGAACGCGGAATTAGAGACCTGGATGAAGGAACACGGGCTCAGTGCGGGCGCTCTTGCCGAGAAGGTCAACGACGCCATGGCGGACCTCACCGGCCACCGCGGCGCAGTCACCGAACGGACCGTCTACCGGTGGCCCCCAGGACCGCCAGTGGCAGGCCCTGGAGGCCGTCTCCGGGCTTCCTGGGACCGATCTGGGGTTCGTGCCCCGTGCCCGCCCCCGCCCCGCAACGCCCTCAGCACGATTGGAGGACCCTGTGCTTGGCCGTCGAAGCTTCATCTCCGTAGCCACCGGCGCCGCCGTCGCCGTGTCCACCGGCACCGCGACCGCAGCCACCCGACCCACCGTCGGACACTCCGACGTCGACCGGCTGCGGGTCTTGCTGGCCGAACTGTGGCTCCTGGACGACCAGAACGGCGGCGGTCCCGTTCTGGAGAAGCGCGCCGCCGACCTCGCCGCCCGTACGCTCAGCCTCCAGCAGCACGGCTCCGCCAGCCAGCGCGTCCGCTCCCGCCTCTACGCCGTCGCCGCGTCCTTCACGGCCTTCGCCATGTTCTCCGCCATCGACGCCCGCCGGCTGGGGGAGGCCCAGCGCTACCTCGAGCAGTCCGTCACACTCGCAGGGCTTTCCGGAGACGGTCAGGTCCAGCACCAGACATGGCGGTACGCCGCCATGCTCGCCGGGCAGCGGGGCCGATACGCCGACGCCCTTGCCGCGGCCGAAGCCTGCACGGGCACCCGGGCGCACCGCACCGACCCCCTCTACGCCTCGCTGACCCACTCCCGCATCGCCCTGACCGCCGCCAGCCTCGGTGACAAGACCCGCGCCCTCCGAGCCCTGGACCGGGCCCACGGTGCCTACGACCGAGCCGACCCCGCCGAAGCCCGTCCGTCCTCCGTCGCCTTCTACACCCGGGGCGAGCTCCACGGCCTGACCGGCATCACCCATTACCGGCTCGGCGAGGCGGAGAAGGCCGAGTTCCATGCCCACCGGTGCATCGCCGACCTCCGCGACGACCAGCACCGCAACCGCGCCTACTACCTCTCCCAAGCGGCCCTCGCGCAGGTCGCGCAGGGCGATGTCGAGCAGGCCGTGGCCACCGCCACCCGCGTCATCGCCCCGACCGGCGCCGACGCCGGCCGGGTTCCCCACCTCCTGGGCAGCTTCACCTCCGCACTCAACCAGGCGGCCCCCAAGTCCGCCGTCACCCGCCAGTGGAACGACCGCACCCGCACCGCCTGAACCCGCACGCGACGAGGAGCATCATGCCCACCCCGGAGATCACCCTTCACCGCTACGGCACCGACCAGCTGCCCACCATCCGCCCCACCCTGGTCGGCGTGTACGCCGAGGTGTACGAGAAGGAGATCGGCGAGGACCCGTTCTTCTCCGTGGACCGCTTCGAGGGTCGTCTCACCGGCCACTCCTCCCGCCCGTCCTGGGAGGCCGTGGTCGCCTACGACGGTGGCGAGGCCGCCGGCTACGCCTACGCCGCGGCCCTGCCCCAGAACACCGGCTGGTGGGCCCACATGCTCCAGCCGCTTCCCGAGGCGGACACGACCGAGGACGGCACCCGCACCCTCGCCCTCTTCGAGATCATGGTCCGGGCTCCCTGGAGGGGCACGGGCCTAGCGCACCGGATCCACGAGGAACTGCTGGCCGGCCGCACCGAGGAACGCGTCACGCTGCTCGTCGAGCCCGGCCACCCGAAGGTGAAGGCCCTCTATGAGGGGTGGGGGTACCGGCACATCGGTGACCAGCAGCCGTTCCCCGACGCCCCGGTGTACACCACCATGCTCCGCGCGCTCAGGTGACGGCTGTACGTCTGCCGGGCGATCCTGATGCCGGGGACCGCCTTGTGGGTCGCTCGGGCGAGGAAGCTGGCGACGCCGACGATCGACGGCCCTGGCGGCGGTCGCGACGAGCGCGTGCTCGTAGTCGTGCAGACAGACGCTGCACGCTTTGGAGCGCTGGTCGTCTCTGTGGTGCGTCGTCGTGTACGCGCTTTGGCGGGGCAGCGGAGGTGACGCGGCTTCGCACGCAGGCTGCTGCTCATCCCTCGGCTGCGATCCGTCGTCGGTCGCTGCTTGGCGGACCGGTGCCCCCTGGCTCCGGTCCGCTCCCGCCACTCCAGGGGCGGGAGCGGCCGAGACGCTCTCACCTGACGGGGAAGAGCGTCTTGGCCGATAACTTGCTCCGTCTGGAGCTTGGGTAGGCGTCGCCTGCTTGGAGGTTGTGGGGATGCGTGGCAGTGGGTTCGTCCTGTAAAAGCGTGCCTCCTGTTGGTCGGGCTGGAACGGCTTCGGCGTTGAGGGAATGGGGCGGACGAACGCCAGCTCGCCCTGCGACGGATGCGCGGGGGAGCAATGTGACTTTCGGACGAGGCCTACGCGGCGTCCGCTCGGCCGCTGTTGAGTGCATCCTGGACCTTCCGGGTGATCTTGTTCCGGCGGTCCCTGCCGATGGGGAGGCCGCGAGCGCGGACAGCCGTCTCGATGTGGCGGCTTGACGCGCGTCCATCGCGTCCGAGCGGGGCGGTGAGGGCGATGGTGAAGAGCTCGTCGTCGGTGGCGGCGGGCTTGCGACCGGTGCGCTTCTTCGGCGGGACGTGGGCTTCCGCCACTTGGTCGGCCTCTTCCGCCACATCGGCGGATGCGCCCTGTACGGCGTCAGCCGGAGTGGGGCGGTCACCCTCCCAGCCCTCAAACCTTTCCGGGTCCGGACGCGGCGCTGTGGCGGATTGCGCGCGGGGACGATTCAGGCCTGCGGGATGCACTGTGGTCTCTCCTGCCGGAAGGCAATGGTGGCGGGAGTCGTCGGAGGCGACGTGGCGGTGGATCTGCCGCATGAGGACGCCGAAGGCGAAGAGCGCGGCTGCTGGTGGGACAGCGGCGACGACGTAGTCGAGGGCCGGGGCGGGGACGCCGTTGGTGCTGCTGACGCCGGCGACGTTGAGGGCGATGGAGCCCAGTGATCCGGCAGCGGTGAGGGCGATCGCCCACCCGTCGGTTTCCCGGCGGAGGCTGGCGCGGAGCATGAGCACTTCCCCGGCGACGATGAAGGCATCGAGCGTTGCCGGCCACGCCCACTGGCGGGCTGGGGAAGCGCTGAGGCCGTGCTGCCCCGCGACTTCGGCGAGATGGGCGTAGGAAAGCCAGAATTCTGCTGTGGTGAGCGCGACGATGACGCAGCCTGCGACGGCCAGGGCGCACCGCTCGGCCGTCTGCGTGCGGTGGGAGGTGGTGGTCAAGCGGTTGGTGCTCCAAAGGGTTGGCGTGTTCAAGCGCTAGGGAAGGTGCGGCGGCGGTCGGCGCCGTCGAGGATGACCCGGTGGGTCATCTCGGAGAGGCGGGAAGCGACGCGGTCGCCGAGGGCGGTGCGGAGCTGGGGGATGGGAAGGTTGGTCGTGAGCAGGGTGGGGCGCAGGTACTCGTACCGGTGGTTGATCAGCCGGTAGGTCAGCTCCTCCGTCCACTCGCTGCCCTTGGCGGCGCCGAGGTCGTCTAGGAGCAGCAGCGGGCAGCGGGCCAGGGTGTGCAGCTCACGTTCCGCGTCGAGCCCTGGGCGCGGCCTCAGGCGGGCGTACAGGTCGGCGGCCGTGACCGCCTCCCAGCGCAGGCGGACGCCGGCAGCGAGCAGGGCACGGACGGCCCCGTAGGCCTGGTGGGTCTTGCCGGTGCCCGTGGGACCAGCGATTAGGAGCGACGGCCCCTCTGCGATGCCCCGCGTCCCGCTCGGGCCGGGGCGCCCGGCGCACACGATCTCGTCCACCCAGGCGGTGACTTGGGGGTGATCGGCGCGGGCGTGCCGGTATCGCGGGGGGATCCGGGCGTCGGCCAGTTCCAGTGCGCTGACAGGCTCAGGCGTGGGCTCCGGTTCCTCCGAGCCGATGACGGGGTCCATGCCCCGGCGGGCCAGGATGCCCGCCACGGCCCGGACGGCCTGACCGGAGGGCTGGGGCAGGGTGGTGGCGGTCAGAGTGCACCCCCGTAGACAGCGGCGACGTCGGTGGGATTGGTCCAGGGACGGTGGGGGACGGCGATCGTGGGCGCCCCCGCGTTCATGACCTCGTGCACGACACTGGCCAGGGTCTTCGGGTGAAGGCCCTTGGTCCGGTGGCGGTCCAGACCGGCTCGTACGTGGGCGGGGTCGATGCCCTCGGCGAGGAGCTTGGCGGCTTCTCGTCCGAGCTGCCCGAGCACGCTCGTGGGCGGGCGGTGTTCGCAGGCCGCGGTGTACTCGGTGACGAGGTCCTTCGCCGAGACGGTCTGGGGCGCGGGGGCGCTCGCGCCCCCCAACGGGGTAGTTCCTAGTTCCCTGTTCCTAGGTCCTAGATCCGGACGCTGAGGGCTCACGTCAGGCTCCGTGAGCCCTTCCTCAACCGGCTGTGAGGGCTCACTGAACGGCCCTTGACCTGCAGATTTTCGGCTCACGGCAGGCTCTCCGTCTGCTGCCTGACCCGTCCTGGAGGCCTCCGTGATGACTCCGTGCACCGGCAGTGAGGGCTCACGCGGGACGCCGAGGTCGTGGTGCGGGCAGGACGGGATTCTGCTGATGCTGGGGCGGTTGATCTTCTGGTGGAGGGCGAAGGCGACGACGTGCAGGTACTGCCTTCCATCCTCGCCTTCGTAGCGGCAGATCAGGCCGGCCGCGTCGAGCTGCGTCAGATCCTCCTCGACCTCCACCGGGCCGTGTTCGCGGCGTAGCGACCACAGCTGCCCGGCGATGACGGCGGCCTGGTCGCGGATGCGGCCCTTGTCGTCGGCTTGGGTGAGCAGGCCGAAGAAGGTCCGCTCGGCGCTCAGGGACACGGCCGCCAGGGACTCGGAGGCGAAGGCCTCGGGCTTGATGGTGCGGATACGGGCGATGGAGATCGACCGCCTTTCGAAATCGGGGTAGTGAAACCGGCGGGGCCGGGGTGCGTGGACAACACAGCCACACCCAGGGTTCAGAAGTCCAGACTTGGCTCAAGCAGCCGTGAAAGGTTTTCCGGTCGCACGACCGTAAGCCCGAAACGCCGGTCGGCAAAATCACCCGCGATATTCACCGTCGGCACGGGATCGCTCACAGCAGACGGGGAATGCCTTCCCGAACCTCCGGCGGGCAAGCTACAACACACCAATGCCGCCACGCCCTCTCGAAATCGGACCCGCCGGACGCGCCGCCGCCTACGCCATCGAACGCACCCGCGTGGCCCGTGGCTACTCCCAGCGCCAGCTCGCCGCCCGGGTCACCGCACTCGGTCGCCCCATGACCTTCACTGCGCTCTCCCGCATCGAACGCACGGTCCGACGCTGCGACATCGACGACCTCGTCGCCATCGCGGCAGCCCTCGGAACCCATCCGCAGATCTTGCTGGCGACGGCGCCGGTCCACCCGGCTCCGGCCGGGGTGGGCGGAATATAGCCGACGATCCCCGGTTTCCGAAACCGGGGATCCTCCGGACCATTGGTTGTCCTGGACGTCATCGTCACCCATGGGTGGCAGGGCGCTTTCATTCCCTTCTTCTGCCTTAAGGATTCTCGCTTGTCTTCTATCGACGCGCTCTCCTCCGTCAGCGCTGCCACATTCCGTCGCCGCCCGGCTATCGGTCGTGCGTTTCTTGGAGTGCATGACGCAGCTGAATATCTCGGCATTTCACCCAAGATGCTTTACGTCTGGCGTCACCGGCGCCAGGGTCCGCCGAGTTTCCGCATGGGTGCCCGCGGGCGGGTGACGTACCGGATCGATGCGCTCGATGCCTGGATACGGGAGCAGGAGCAGGCGGATTCCCGATCCAACCCCGCTCTCAACCCCGTGAGCGCTGCACCGCAGCGGCGTGCCGCCTACTTGGCAACCGTCTGACGCCTCCCGGCCGCCCCTCCCGACCCCCTACCTGCAAGGAAGCACTTGGCCGGCTATATCGAAGACCGCTGGATCAACAAGAAGAAGGACCCCGTCACCGGCAAGCGCGAGCGCACCGCCCGGTACGGAAAGGGGAGTCGCTACCGGGTCGCGGGCATCCCGGGCGTCAGGGGCATGTCGTTCGACACCCTGGAGGACGCCAAGGCGTGGCTCAGGCGGGCGGGCACCGACAGCGAGCGGGGCGAGTTCGTCGATCCGCGCGACGGCTCCATCACCATCGCCGACTACGTCAGGCACCACTGGCAGGCGGGCATCCGTGGAGCACCGGGCACGGTCAAGCGGGTCGACGAGCGAGTTCGCCTCCACGTCCTTCCGCACATCGGCGAGGTGGCGCTGCGGGACGTCTCTGCGTCCGTCCTGCGCGGCTACATCGCCACGCTCGAAGGCGAGTGCGCACCGCGCTACGCCCGGCAGATCCTCACCACCCTCTCGAACGTCTTCGAGACGGCGATCGACGACAAGCGTCTGGTTCGCAATCCGATGCGCGCCAAGTCGGTGCGCTGGCCCAAGGCTCCCGAGGACCAGCGGGAGGCGTGGCTGCTGGAGACCGCGCAGCGGGTACGGGACGTCATCAACCAGCGGTACCGGATCGCTGTCGTCGTCGCCCTCGGCTGTGGGCTGCGCCAGGGGGAGGTCTTCGGGCTGTCGCCGGCGGACGTCGACTTCGAGCGCGGCCTCATCCGCGTCCGCCGACAGGTCCAGCTCCTGTACGGGCGCCTGTACTTCACCCTTCCCAAGGGTGGGAAGATCCGTGTCGTCGACATGCCGCCTTCGGTGGCCGGCGAGCTGCGCGCACACTTCCTGCAGCATCCGGCTGTTGAGGTCGAGCTGCCCTGGGGTGGCCCCGAAGCCGATCGGGAGAAGCGCTCCTTTCCGCTGGTCCTTGGCACGACCTACGGCAACGCGATCCGCGCCAACATCTTCAACGACGAGGTGTGGAAGCCCGCCCTCGCGAAGGCCGGCGTGATCCCCGTGCGGGAGAAGGGCCAGCGCTGGAAGGCGTCCCGCAAGGACGGCTTCCACGTCCTCCGGCACACCTACGCCTCGATCATCCTTGAGGCGGGCGAGTCCGTGGTCACCCTCGCCCGATGGCTCGGCCACTCCAGTCCGACCATCACCCTCGACCACTACGCCCACTTCATGCCGGAGGCCGGTGGCAAGGGGCGCGCGGCCATCGATGCGGTGCTCGACGTGGTTCCGGGGTATGCACCTGCGCGCCTCGTTACGTCGTGAACAACGGGCAGTACATGCTGTACCGCCTATTTCTGTTGTGTTCTGCAGCCATGAGTTGAGGAAGGACACCTATTTATCGACGACGGTCGGGGACGGCCAGGTGATCCACAGGCAACGGCCTACCCCCGTCCCAGCGGGGAGCACTGGTAGCGCAGGCCTCGGCTCACGATCCTGAATCGGTCACGCCCCTGTGCGGAGAAGGGATTCGGCAGTTCAAAGACCCTGCGGTCCTCGGGGGCGAGGGCGGAGGTGATCAGCAGGATGCGGTAGCGACTTCCGCGTGCGTAGCGGCGGGCCGTTTCCACCTCGGAGGGACCGAGCTCGAACTCCACCCGATCGGAGCTCGGTTCGCTCAGAGCCTTCACCTCGAAGAACCGGGTGGTGTCGCGCCACCCGACTTCGAAGTCGTAGCCGAGGGCGTCGGACGCGTCACCGTCGCCGTTGACGACCGTGGCGTATCCGGATGTCCAGCGCACGTCGGCGTACCGGCGCTGGAGCCATGCGCGGGCCGCCACTTCTCCCACGAGGCCGATGGCCGATCGCTGGTCTTCGTTGGTCTGGTTCATCTTCGCCACGACGATGCGCGGCTTGCGGGAACCCTGGCCGGTGCGCGGCCGGGGCACGTCGACCACGGTGTCCAGGCGTACCCTGCCACTCTGCGCGAGGAAGGTTTCGCCGATCGTCCTCGCCGCGAGGTCCGCGATGGCGGAGAGTTGATCGCGCCCTACGGTGACCTCGTCATGCCCGATGGTGATCGTGCGCGGCGGAGTGCTGCTGGGACCGCCAGAGCCTTGGGCTCGCTTCGTCGTGTGCGCCAGATGCGCGTGGTTCAGGCCCAATCGGGCGAGCTCCGTGGTCTTCGGCATGTCGTCAGGCCAGCCGACCGCGCGTTGTACAGCGTCGAGCAGCTGTTCTTCGATCAGCTCGACCAGGTCGCTCAGTCCGGTTCTGTCGATGCAGTTCTTAGACTCCATCAGTATGGCGCCGTGCCAGCCGGCAGGAGCCTCGACACCTTGCTGATGGCACCACGCGTGGACGAGGGGGATCAGGCGCTCCACGAGAGCGGAGATCGCGGCGGCATTGAGCTCGCGAAGCAGGCTGACGGGCTGGAGGAGCCCTGGCCTGCCCAAGTCGTCGTCGGCGTCGTGCTTGCGCAGCCATTCCTGTGCCCTGGCGCGCATCACCTCCAGTGGTGGAGTCATGTACAGGTCGAGCCAGTCCGGGTCCGGCAGGAGGCTGTGGAGCCCGCGGGCCGCCACGTAGGGAGAGAAATCGCCACCCTCCTCGGCCACGACTGCGTAGTGCTCGCGCAGCCGGTCGATAAGCACGTCGGCGTGGGCGCGTACGAAGTCACCGAAAGCCTGTTCGTGGCGGTCGGGGTAGGTGTATGGGGAGTATCCGGGGCCGAGTGTGGCGAGTGCGGCGTTGAACTGCCGGAAGTCGAGGAGCAGTTCGTCGCGGAGTTCGGCAGGTGTGGTCGACGTCCGGGCGAGGGACACGAGGTCGTCCGAGAGGACGGGCAGGTCCGGTGCGTACCGCTCGATGATCGCTCGGAGTTCGGACTCGTTCGCGGCACGAGCCAACAGGTGCTCCGCCTCCTCGTCCCAGCCGGCGGCGGTGACGCAGGCCAGGACAGGACGGATCAGCCGTACGGCGTCCTGGACGTCGCCGGTGAGGTGGCGTCTGATCTCGGTGACCTTCGCCTTGGTCGTGTCCAGGGCATGGGCGAGGGCGCCATCGTCGATCTGGTCGGGCAGGTGGCCGTCGAAGTGCCGATCCAGTTTCACCAGGACAAGTTCGAGTGCGTCCTGTAGCCAGGGGCGGCCGAGGAGTTGAGCGATGGCCGGCGTCGCCGCCTGGAGCTCGTCCCAGCCCCCGGTGCTCCTCCAGACCACCACGGTGGGGTGGTCGTCGTCGGGCAGTGGAAGCGCCCGGGTGGTCGACGGAGGTTCGGTCGGTGTACCCGCAATGGCGATCTCCACGTCCTCGGCCTGTACGACGCGGATGGTGCGCAGCCGCTCAAGTGCGGCGCGTACGCCGCGTTCGCTGCGCCGTACGAACGCTCCGGACTTCAGTTCCATGGCGAGTGCGACGACGGCGACCAGCCATTCCTTGCGTTCGACGAGTAGGGCAGCCTCTGCGGCGGGGGTGATCGGGGCGCCTTCGCTGTGCCGGACCTGAACGTGGGTGGCAGACGTGCGCTTCACCCTGAGCCCGTTCTCTTCGGCCATCTGGACGATGGCCCCACCGCACTCTGCCGGGGCGACGAGGAGGGGGTGACCAGCTAGCTCAATGAGGGCCTCCTTCAGCGGGTCCTCCTGGTCGCGGACGTAGAGCGTGGCTCCGTCGACGGAGGTGGAGGAGGAAGTTAGGGTGCCGAGCGCGTTGGTGCGGCTGACGGCCAGCCGGAGCTCCTCTCCGGGCACCCAGGGCCAGGTTCCCGTCTGCGCGACATGCGACCAGGCCCGCTCGTAGTGCCGCTTGAAAGAGACACTGAGGTATTCGGGGACCTCGCCGTTGCCAAGCACGTCCCCGAGCTGACGCACGGCCGCCCCTGCGTGCTGCGGATCGTCCCATCTACGCAGGCCGAGCTGCAGGAGGCGGTCGCCGACCGCCTTGTCGGCGAGGAGCCGCCGAATTGACAAGGGCAGTGCGGGGATGAAAGCGGGCAGTTCGCCGTCGGTACTGAACCACGCCTGACGGGGAGCTACGAAGACGGGACCGTCCGGGTATTCGGCTGGGAGCCACTCCAGGCCCCGGAGGAACGAGGCGAGTGGAGTCGGCCATACGTTTTCGTCCTTGAAGGGGTATGTGGGCCTGTGCACGACAAAGGTGAACAGCTCCCGACCCCAGGTGCGGAGTCCGTGGATCAGCAGTTCCGCGAACTCACGCCGTGCGGGATCGGTCAGCGCGGCAACCTCGCTTCCGCCCGCGAGATGGGCAGGTGCCCGCGTGAATTCGTACGGCGTCCACGGGTGGGCAAACTTGGTCCAGCATGTCCGGACGTCGGCGGTCCAGACGGCGGCGAGGCGGTCCTCCAGTCCGAAGCGCACCGCGAGGCTCAGGGGACCCAGGTCGTTGCCGTAGCTGGGCCTGATCCGCTCGCCTACACGGGTTGGCCGAAGGCCGTCGCACACGCCCAGGGCTTTGAGGAACTCGACCCAGCCAGTCCTGTCCTGGACGGCAACGGGCCAATCGTCCGGCTCGCTTATCCACCAGTCCCTCTGAGAGGCCAGTGCAGGTACCCGAGTCCCTCCTTCGTTGAGGAAGCGGTCCAACTTCAGTGCCCCCTCGGTGCCCCAAGCGGGTGAGAAGGAGCATCGCACCGCCTTGTCCCAGGCTTTGGTGGCCAGCGGGACCCGGAACGGAATGCGGCGCAGCCGCCTTCGCTGGGCCTCGGTGAGCACCGGGTACTGCCGGAAGGCAAAGGCGAGGATATCGCGGCTGAGTGCCTCGGAAGGCCGTTCGGACAGCAGGTCCTGCAACGCGTCGAAGACCCGGTCCGGCTCGTAGGGGCGCACGAGCCGGTGGCGCTGAAAGAAGTCGCGTCCCTGGATGTCCCAGGCGATTGCCGGGTGGGTGAAGGCGATGCGACGCCGCAGCGCCTTGAGGTCGCTGGGGACCTGGGCGGCGGAGTCGACGCCAGCCGTGTCGGGGTAGAAGAAGACGATCCCGCCCTTCTGCGGCGACTCGGTCGCGCCGCCGAGGGTGCTTCTCAGCCGCATGTTCTGATCGAGGATGATGCGGCGTCCTCGCAGCGCTTCCGGATCCCTGGCGAAGGCGACGGCGATGTCGCTGTAGAAATCGCCCCATAGGGGGCCGTCGGTCATCTCGTCATCGCGCGGCAGCGTCGTGGCCACGCGTTCGACCCATTCGGCCGTCAGCTGTGCCGGTGCGCGGAGCGGTGTGGACAAGAGTGTCCTGCACAGCTTGTCGAGTCGCGCGTGGCGGACGGGACCGACGGAGGCGGCGAGTAGGGGCGCCCCTGCCTCGGCGAGCGCGTCGGCGGTCAGTACACGCCAGGAGCGCTTTCCTTCCGGCCAGGCAGAGGAGTCCCGTAGGGAACTCCAGGTCTCCCGACCGTGCAGCGGGACGACCGGTTCGGTGCCGAGGTTTCCGTCCATGGCCGCGTTCAGCCGGTGTGGCGCGTCCCAGCTGACGAGGTCGACGACGAGGTCGGCGGCCACGAGGTGCGGCGCCTCGCAGCGAATCCGGCGCATCAGTTCCACCGTCAGGGCCGCGACCTGTGCGAGGAGGTGGTCGTTGAGGGCCACCGACTCGCTGATGTCGAGCCGTGCCAGTTTGGTGAAGAAGGGGGCGTGGACGTGACCGGGGAAGGGGGACCGGACGTCGGTGGCCATGGGGAGGAAGGTGTACATGCGGCCGTACGGAAGCTGAGTGTCCAGCCTGAGGGCAACCGCCACCCAGGCTTCGGCGTTCCAGTTTTCCCAGGCCGAGTCGATCTGCCGGGCTCGTACGCTGCGGCTGACCGCCTTGCGCAGGGAATCGGCCTCCAGGGAACGGCGCGCCAGCAGGTAACGGCCGGCGTCGGCGAGGTCGACCTCCGTGACCCAGTCCGTGTCGCGGGTCGTGACGAGATCCGAGGCGCGCTCGGTACGAGACAAGACCCGCGTGAACGCGTCCGGGGAGTCGTCGCGCACCTCCACGAGCAGTGCGGACACCCGGTCGAGGAAGAGCAGGAGCGGTGCCTCGCCGTTCACCATGTCGCTCATCTGCGCCACGGCGAGTCCCCAGGCGTGCTTGTCTCGCAACGGCAGCCGAACGACGGTCGAGAACCCCGCCGCGGCCAGCTCCTTGAGCAGGGGGTCCGTGGCGTCGGCGGGTACGGGCAGTGCGAGAGGAGAGATGTCCTCGATCGCCCTAGACGCGAGGGCCGGATCGTCCACCAAGGTGTGGACGTCCTCGGGGCGCGCGAACCGGAAGCAGTAGCCGTCGAAGACCAGGGAGTCAGAGGAGGCCTTCGAGTAGATCTCCGGCCAGTCCGTCAGCTGAAGCACACTGCGGAAACCGAGCCCCTTGTTGCCGATGCCCTCGCCCGCTGTCTTGCTCGACAGAGCCACCTCAGTGATGGCGCGGAAGTTCGTCTCGCCGAAGGCCGCGCCTTCGTTGGCGACATAAAGGACGCCGCCGGTCTTCTCGGAGACCGCGAGGACGGAGATGCGCCCCGGACGGTCGCCATCGAGTGCGTCGTGCCCGTTCTGGACGAGTTCGAGCACAGTGCGCCCCTCGTACTCTTGGGCAGTGTCCTCGCTGACGGACTTCAGGCTTTCGGCGAACCGCCACTCCTCGCCAGCGTTTTGGTAGATCTCGATCCGCCGTCGGGTAAGTGCGATCACGATGTCTCGGAAGTCGCTGCCCGCGGTGTCATGCGTCGATGTGATGGCGGTTCCCCTCGTTCCCACAGGCGCATCCGTTGCGTGTACCTGACCGGCGCCGAATCCGGTGGTGACATCAAACCGGATCGTGGATCACATCATCCGAGGATTCCGCATTCTGGCCTGCGGGTCGGATGCATCCGCGCACAGGTTGACTATTGCTGGTGGGGCTGGGGGCGGCAGTCCCTTCGCCGACAGCGACGGGGTGTAGGTGTAGTCGGCTTCGATGTGGCGGCATTTGGGCTGGGCATGGCGGAGTGGTGGGGATGGGGCGTCGTCCTTCCGCGGACGAGGGCGGCTCAGTGGAGGCTGTGGTCGTCGGGGACTGTGTGGACAGATGCGTGCCATACATGGTTGACGGGCGTGTGCGTTCGGTGAGGAGGCCCATGGGTTGCCCCATGAACTGGTTGAGGCGGTCGACGTGCTCAAGTCGCCGCCGGATCGTGGCTGCGGTGATCGAAGGGGTGAACAGGTGAGGGGTGGAGTGTCCCCCTCGCGGTGGCCGTTCGGGGTGCGCGAGCAAGCGGGTGGCTCCCCTACGTGCGAAAGGAAGGGGAGTGAAGCCATACCAGGGTGGAGGGCCCCGGTCGCCTGGACCCAAGAGGCGCGGCAGGTCTTGAGCAGCAGGTGGAGGGTGGAAAGGCTGCTCCTCAGGGACGCGCGTTCTCCCCAGATTCTCCCCAGGGCCTCGAAGGCAATGCTTCGTGATCTTCGCTGCTGTGAATTTGATCAATGGCCCCGATCTTGAATCTACAGCCAGTCTCGCCGCTTGAAGATGACGTACAAGCTCGTGCAGACCACTGCCATCAGCAGGATCGCGAAGGGGTAGCCGGCCGCCCAGTGCAACTCCGGCATGGTTTCGAAGTTCATGCCGTAGATGGTTCCCACCAACGTGGGTGCAAACAAGATGGCGGCCCACGACGAGATCTTCTTGATCTCACGTTGCTCGGCGCCTTCAATGCTGTCGGTCGACCGCCTTTGTGCTGTAGGTGGAGCGATCCGAAGTCGTGGGTGTTGACGTTGTGGATCGCATCGTGGACCCGGTCCGGGCTGGTGAGTGTGAACGGGGCGATCGGCCCCGGCCATGTCCTGGGCGCCCCGCGCCGGTGTACACGGCAGGAGACCTGCCGGTCGCGCCACCGGACCGCCGAAACGGCAGCCCTAGAAGATGCCGGCCGGTGTGTTGCGTGTGAGGTTGTTGGCGATCTCCCGGAGCCATGGGGTCCGGACGGCGGGTAGGCGGGCCAGGGTGTTCAGGAAGGTTCCCGAGTCGACTCGGAACGGGTGGTGGCAGCGCGGCGGGAGGGCCGGATAGTCGTCGGGGAGCATGCCCGCGGGTATCCGGCTCGTTGTCGTGGTGGTGGTCGGGTCCGGCTCAGGGAAAGCCAGTGACCGCCACACGCCGAACGGCAGCGGGACCCGGTATGCGGACGTGGCCGGGGCGTCGGGGGTCCAGGTCTGCCCGCTCTGCGGATGGGTGGGTACGAGAAGGATGCCCGCAGTCGTGTCGGGGGCCGGCAGGCCGGGGCCGGCGAGCACGGCCTGTCGGGCCGGCGGGCCCGCGGGCAGTAGGGCGTCGAGGGCGTCTTGGAACACTTCGGCGGTCAGGCCGTCCGGGACGGATACCGGCTGCCCGTCCGAGGCCACGAGGAGGTGGGCGAGGGCCCGGCCCGCCGCCGCTTCCCACGCGGGGCTCCACGACGACCACCACTTGACCGTCCCGGGCCCGCAGCCCCAAGGGTCGATGGACTCGAACGGGGGAGTGGCCTCCCGCGCCTCCATCAGCTCCGGCCAGGTGAGCGGCGGCGCTTCACCGCCACCGGCGGGGACGCGGCGCACGGCGACGGGGTCGAGCCACACCGCCTGCCAGAGCGAGCAGTCGTCGATCCGGGTCGCCACGGGCCGGCCGCAGGCCGCGCACCCCATGTTCGGGCCGCCCGCCCCGTCGAGGCCGCAGCAGGAACTGCTGCCACGGTTCTCCGGGATCAGGACGGTGCCGTGGGCCTCGCCGGGTGCGATGACGACCGCGCCGGGCGCGTTGTCGGAGAGCGCGTGGACGGGCGCGTAGATGCCGCGCGCCTGCGCCTCGCCCGGATCGATCTCCGCCCATCTCCTCCAGGGCGGTCCCCAGGGCTCCGGCTCCACGGCGAAGGTGCCGGGGTCCATCAGTACCGGGAGCTGGGCTCCGTTGCCGTACCGCTGGTGGGCGTGGACCGGCAGGGCGACGTGGGACAGCGGGGCGGTCAGGTCGGCGTCGCACCCTGCGCATACAAAAACGAACAAACGTCCTCCGTCCGGGAAACGTCGGCATCATCGCATGACCGGGCACGGCCGCCCCGCGTGTACGGTCGGCGAATGAGTGCCACTCCCCAGCCGGCTCCGGATGAGATCGAAGACCGTTTCGCTGCGCTCGTCGAGGGCCGGCTCACGCGGGACGAGGTGGACCGCTGGGCCGCGCGGTGGGTGGCACAGGACGAGCTGGACTGGGACGACCTCTCCTGGTGGGCACTGAACCTGCTGCACGGAATCGACCTTCCAGCGGGTCCGGGCGGCGGCTTCCTGCACGACGACGAGCAGGTGCGGCTCTGGCTCGCCGAGTTGAGGAGACGTCGGGCGGGAGTGCGAGACCGGCCCCGAGCCGGGGCGGGTGCCGCGCCGAGCCGGTCGTGAACAGGGCCGGAGAGGCCGGCCCGGTGAGGCGATATCGCGGCGGTGGCCCGGGTGTCGGGAGCGACCGCCCGCACCCTGCGCCACTACGACGAGATCGGCCTCCTGCGCCGGCACGCATCGGAGCCCATGGCCACCGCCACCACCGACGGCGCCAGCTGTCGCTCCTGCAGCAGATCCTCGTCCCGCGGGCGCTCGGCCTGGGGCTGGAGGACATCGGGCGGGTCCTGGCCGAGCAGCTCGACGAGGTGGAGGCGCTGCGCGCCCACCACCGGCGGCTGCTCGCCGAACGGGACCGGCTCGACGCCCCTGGCCGCCACCGTCCCCCGCACCGTCGCCGAACTGGAGCAGTCCAGGAAGGACGGCACGCCCATGACCGTCAACCGCCCCGAGAACCTCGTCGACGGCGTCGGGCCCGACCAGTACCAGGACAGCCTGCGCGGCTTCCCCGAGCACGCCGAACGGGTTGCCGACCGCGTCGCCGCCATGAGCCCGCAGGACATCGAGGCGGGACAGCGCGAGCCTACCGATGGGATGATCCGGCTCGCCGGGCTCATGACCATCGGCCACCCCGCCGACGGCGAGCCGGTGCAGAGCGAGATCGACGCCCAGTACCGGGCGGCATCGCGCCGGGCATCGGAGCCGTCCGGCGCGGAGACCGTTCCCCAACCGCCGGTCGGCGGAGGCCTCTCCGGCGTTCGTACCCCGCATAGGGTCGCGACGTCCCCGCGTCAGTGACCCCTCGCGTGAGAGGTCGCCGGGATGTGGGAGTGTCGTGTGCATGTCGTTCTGTACGTTCTGCCGGCTCATCCGCGAAGACCGTGCGCGCTGGGTGGCCCGTGGGCCCCGGGCCTGCGCGTTCACTCCGCTCGACCCTCTTGCTCCGGGGCACACCCTGGTGGTGCCGACGGCCCACTTCGCCGACCTCTTCGACACGCCGGCCGAGGTACTGGCCGAGACGACGGCGCTCGTCCGACGGGTGGCCGAGGCGATGCGCTCCGAGCTGGGCGCGACCGGCGTGAACGTCCTGAACGCCAGCGGCCCGGGCTCGGAGCAGTCGGTGCGCCACCTGCACTTCCACGTCGTCCCGCGGTGGCCACAGGACGGCATCTCCACGTGGCCGTCCGGCCGGTCGCTGCACCGGTTCGCCGGTGGTGATCCCGCCGCGCGGCTCGCCGAGGCACTGGCCACGGAGGAGAACCCGGAGAGCTGAGTCCGAGACCGGAGCCCGACACGGCTCCGGCGCGGACTTCACGGAGCGGCCGCGGAGGCCGGCGGGGTCCCGGTGTGTCCGGGGACGGGGGCCGGCGGCGTCCCGGTGTGTCCGGGGACAGGGGCCGGGAGGCTGCGCCCCTCGGCGTTCCCGCGTCCCGGTCCGCCGCGGCACCCGCCGCCCGGAGCGGCGTCCCGTCGAAACGGGCCGGGAGCGTGAGGTGGCTCACCTTCGCGTTTGCTGCGGTGAATGCCGGGCAGGCGGGCGCTGGAGCGGAACTCCGCGCTCCGGCTCTTCGGGCCGGCGCGGGGCGCGCACGGGCCGATCCCGTCCCGCTCCACGGCTCGCCGCCCCCCGGTCCTCCGGAAGGCGGCGAGTCGTTTCAGGTACGACCCGTGAGGTGTATGTGTCCACGCTCCAGACCGAGCACGTGTACAAGGTGTTCGGCAGGAACCCCGACGACTCGGCGTCCGCGGTCCGCGCGCTCGAAGGCGGCGCCGACCGCGAGGCGCTGCGCGCCGACGGCACGACGGCCGCCGTGATCGACGTCTCGTTCAGAGTGGAACCGGGTCAGATCTTCGTCGTCATGGGCCTGTCGGGATCCGGCAAGTCCACCCTGCTGCGCATGCTCAACGGGCTCCTCGAGCCCACCTCCGGGCGCGTCCTCTTCGACGGCGAGGACCTCACCGCCCTCGACCCGCGCGAGCTGCGCCGCGTCCGCTCCACCAAGATCAGCATGGTCTTCCAGCACTTCGCGCTGTTCCCGCACCGCAACGTCCTGGAGAACGCCGGCTACGGACTGGAGGTCCAGGGCGTCCCCCGGGCCGAGCGCGAGCGCAGGGCCGCCGAGGCCCTGGAGCTGTGCGGGCTCGGCGGCTGGGAGAATTCCTGGCCCGACGAGCTGTCCGGCGGGATGCAGCAGCGCGTGGGGCTGGCCCGCGCGCTGGCCACGGACGCCGACCTCCTCCTCATGGACGAGTCCTTCAGCGCCCTCGACCCCTTGATCCGCCGCGACATGCAGGACCAGCTCCTCGAACTCCAGCGCACCCTGAAGAAGACCATCGTCTTCATCACCCACGACCTCAACGAGGCGATGCGCCTGGGCGACGGCATCGCCGTCATGCGCGACGGCCGCGTCGTCCAGCAGGGCACCGCCGAGGACATCCTCACCCGCCCCGCCGACGACTACGTCGCCTCCTTCATCCAGGACGTCGACCGCTCGCGCGTCCTCACCGCCGACGCCGTCATGGCGCCGGCCCCCGCCGGCGCCGACCTGTGCGGCTGCCCCACCGTGAGCGCCGACACCCCGCTCGCCGACGTGTGCGCCGTCAGCGTCCGCGTCCCCCACCCGGTCGCCGTCACCGCAGCGGACGGCTCCGTCGTCGGCTCCGTCCCGCAGGGCCGCCTCGTCGGCTTCATCGGCGACGAGCGGCGTCCCCCGGTGCGCTGCACGGAGGTGGCCGCCTGATGCCCCGCCTGCACCTCGGAGCCTGGGCCGACAGCGGCGTCGACTTCCTCCAGCGCCACCTCTCCTGGCTCTTCGACGCCATCGGCTCCCTCGTCACCGGCCTCGACGACGGCATCGAAGCGGTGCTGTCCGCACCCGCCCCGCTGCTGTTCGCGGGGATCCTGGCCGTCGTCGCCTGGTGGCTGCGCGGCCTGCTCGCCGGTCTGCTCGCTTTCGCCGGTCTGGCGCTCGTGGACTCCCTCGGACTGTGGTCCGAAGCCATGTCCACGCTGTCCCTGGTCCTGGTCGCGACCCTCATCACCCTGGTGATCGCCGTCCCGCTCGGCGTCCTGGCCGCGCGCTCCGACCGGGTCAGCGCGCTCCTGCGCCCGGCCCTGGACTTCATGCAGACCATGCCGGCCATGGTCTACCTGATCCCCGGCGTCATCTTCTTCGGCGTGGGTGTCGTCCCCGGCATCATCGCCACGATCGTCTTCTCGCTGCCGCCCGGTGTCCGGATGACCGAGCTCGGCATCCGCCAGGTCGACGGCGAACTCGTCGAGGCCGCCGAGGCCTTCGGTACCACCCCGCGCGACATCCTGCTCCGCCTCCAGCTGCCGCTGGCCCTGCCCACGATCATGGCCGGCGTCAACCAGGTCATCATGCTGGGCCTGTCCATGGTCGTCATCGCCGGCATGGTGGGCGGCGGCGGGCTCGGCGGTGCCGTCTACCGGGCCATCGGCAACGTCGACATCGGCCTCGGCTTCGAAGCGGGCCTGTCCATCGTGATCCTGGCCATGTACCTCGACCGGATGACCGGCGCCCTGGGCCGCCAGGTCTCCCCGCTCGGCCGCCGCGCCCTGGCCAAGGCCCGGTCCGCCGCGGGCGGTGCGGCCCGGCTCTGGAGCCACCGCCCCCAGCCCGCCCACGCCGTGACCGGGGTCGTCGTCCTCGCCCTGGCCGCCGGCGCCCTCCACACCTTCGCCGGATCCGGGCAGGCCCAGGCCGGCCCGGCCGGGGCCGCGAACACCGGCAAGGGCCGCACCGTCTCCCTCGGCTACATCCCCTGGGACGAGGGCATCGCCTCCACCTTCCTCTGGAAGGAACTCCTGGAACAGCGCGGCTTCAAGGTCGACGCCCGCCAGCTGGAGGCCGGAGCGCTCTACACCGGCCTCGCCGGCGGCGGCATCGACTTCCAGACCGACTCCTGGCTGCCCGTCACCCACGCCCAGTACTGGCAGAAGTACGGGAACAAGCTGGAGGACCTCGGCTCCTGGTACGGCCCGACCTCCCTGGAGCTGTCCGTCCCCTCGTACGTGAAGGACGTGCGCTCCCTCGCCGACCTCAAGGGCAAGTCCGACCGGTTCAAGGGCAGGATCATCGGCATCGAGCCGAGCGCCGGCGAGATGTCGATCCTCAAGGACAAGGTCCTCAAGGAGTACGGCCTGGACGGCGAGTACCAGGTCGTCGACGGTTCGACCCCGGGCATGCTGGCCGAGCTGAAGCGGGCCTACGAGAAGAAGGAGCCCGTCGCCGTCGTGCTGTGGTCCCCGCACTGGGCGTACTCCTCCTACGAGCTGACCAAGCTCCAGGACCCCGAGGGCGCTTGGGGCAAGGGCGACGGCATCCACACGCTCGCCCGCAAGGGCTTCGCCGAGGACGAGCCCGAGGTGGCGCGCTGGCTGCGCGACTTCAAGCTCACCGAGGAGCAGCTCACCGGGCTGGAGGCGAAGATCCAGCAGACCGGCAAGGGCAAGGAGCAGCAGGCGGTCCGCGCCTGGCTGAAGGAGAACCCCGACGCCGTGAAGCTCTCCTGACGTCCGGCTGACGTCCGACCGGCATCCGGCCCCCGCAGACCGCTCCGACGGCGGCCGGTGCGCCGAGGGCGCCGCACGCGGGAACCCGTACGGGACCCGGGCGTGCGGCGCCCTCGCACGTACGGGCCGCCGCCGGACGCCGCCGCCCCGGCGCCTCGGCACCCCCGGCGGCTCGGCCCCCGGCGGCTCAGCGGCCCGCGGCCTCCGCCCGGCACTGCGGGTCGGCGGCCGCCCGGGTGCACAGGGATCCCTCGACCTTCTCCAGCAGCCGCAGCAGCTCGGCGCCCTCGGCGTCGTCGAGTCCGGCCAGGGTCTGGCGTTCCAGCTCCGCCCAGGCCTCCCGGACCTGCTGGAGCAGCTCGCGGCTGCTCTCCGTCGCCTCGACCAGGGAGGCCCGGCGGTCGGCCGGGTCGGGGCCCCGGCGTACGTGCCCCGCCTGTTCGAGGCGCTGGAGCATCTTCGTCACGGTGGACGGATCCAGGCCCATGCTCTTGATCAGCTCCGACTGGCGCACGGGCCCGTTGTCCCACAGGTGCATCATCACGAACTCCTGCCCCGGATGCAGGCCCAGGTCCCGCAGCAGCCGCCCGGCGGCGATGCGGTGCAGCCGGGCCACCCGGCTCACGGCGTGGCTGACCGGCCCGTCCCGTACCGCGCTCGGCGGACCCGGACAGGCCTGCGCCGCCGTGCCGCCCCGCTCCTGCGTGACGTGCGTCGTCATCGTTCGGCTCCTCGTCCCGTCGTCGGCCGTTCGCGTTCCGGGCTCCAGCATCTCCCACGCACCCTGGTCGGATTTTACCTTGGCCGACCAATGAATGGGTGTATGGTGAGCGTCGAGGTCAATCATTGGCCGACCAAATAATCTTGTGAGGGTAGACATGACCAGCGCATTCGAGTCGATCGGCCTCGGCGGCACCGAGCTCGCCAACCGCATCGCCATGGCCCCGATGACCCGCAGCCGGGCGGCCGCGGGCGGAGTCCCCACCGAGCTCATGGCCGAGTACTACGCCCAGCGCGCCTCGGCCGGGCTCGTCATCTCCGAGGGGATCCAGCCCTCGGTCGTCGGCCAGGGGTACCCGTTCACCCCCGGCCTGCACAGCGCCGAGCAGGTCGCGGGCTGGCGCCGGGTCACCGACGCCGTGCACGCCGCCGGCGGCCGGATCTTCGCGCAGCTGATGCACACCGGCCGGATCGGCCACCCGTCCCTGCTGCCGGAGGGTCTCGTGCCGGTCGGCGCCTCTCCCGTCGCCGCCACGGGCCGGGTGTTCACCGCCGACGGCCCCCAGGACTTCGTCACCCCGCGCGAGCTGACCGCAGCCGAGGTGCGCGAGACCGTCGCCGACTACGCGACCGCCGCCCGCAACGCCATCGAGGCCGGCTTCGACGGCGTCGAGCTGCACGGCGCCAACGGCTACCTGATCCACCAGTTCCTGGCCCCCGGCAGCAACCGGCGCACGGACGAGTGGGGCGGCACCGTCGAGAACCGCATCCGCTTCGCCGTCGAGGCCGTCAAGGCCGTCGCCGCCGAGATCGGCGCCGACCGCACCGCACTGCGCGTCTCGCCCGGCAACCGGTTCAACGACATCGACGAGCCCGACCCGCGCCCCGCGTACGAGGCCCTGGTCAAGGAGCTCGACCAGCTCGGCCTGGCATACCTGCACGTCATGGAGCCCGCCGGCACCCGCGAGATCACCCTGGCCCTGCGCGCGCAGTTCTCCGGCCGGCTGGTCCTCAACCCGGCCACCGAGGGCCCCACCGACCACCGCGCCCTCGACCTGATCGACCAGGGCGTCGCCGACGTCGTCGCCTTCGGCAGCCTCTTCATCGCCAACCCCGACCTCCCGGCCCGGCTGCGCGCCGAGGGCCCGTACAACACCCCGGACACGGCCACGTTCTACGGCGGCGACGCCCGCGGCTACACCGACTACCCCGCGCTGTAGCACGGCGCGGGCGGCACCGCCCGGGGGCCGGGGGAGCTCCTGACGGCCCGGCCCGGCCGCCCCGAGGGACACGGGAGGGCCCCACCGCCGCACGGTGGGGCCCTCGTGCCGCTCGTACCCGTACCCGTACCCCCGGGCGGGCCCGGTCGCGGTCGTCGGGAACGGGCCGCGGCCCACGCCGGCGCGGGCGGATCCGCCGTCAGGGGGTCAGGACGGCAGCCAGCCCGGCCACCACGGCGGCACGTTGTCCGGGCCGCACAGCCCGGACTCCCCGCGGTAGCCCGCCAGCGTGCCCTGGGCGGCGAAGTACCAGACGACCACCACCGCCAGGACCAGCACCACCGCCGCCACGCCCACCGCCGGGCTCACGCGCCCGGCGAGCAGCCAGACCAGGGCGGCGAGCACCGCGCAGCCCGGGACGAGCATCAGGACCATCTCGAGGAGCAGCTCGAACCGGCCGCCCGCCTCCCAGCCCGCGTCGCAGTAGGCCCGGGCGTTGGAGGCCAGAAGGTACGCCAGGAAACCGGCGAGGGCGCCGCCCAGCGCCGCCACCGCCACGGTCCACAGGCGCACCCGCTTCCCGGCCGCCGGGGCCGGCGGCTGAAGGGGTGGCGGGGGAACCGGCGGCCCGAATCCGAGCGGTGGCGCGCTCCGCGGGGGTGCGGCCTGCGGTGGCCCGGAGGGAGTTCCGGACGCAGCCCCGGGCGGAGTTCCGGGAGGAAGATCATTTCTTGTCACATCCGGTCGTGACGCACCCGCCGTCCGCCGCGGTTCCACGGACCGCTCCCCGATCTCCCGCAGCGGGTCCGGCAGTTCGGCCCGCCGCGTCCCCGGTGCCCCGGACGGCCCGGACCGCACGGCGGCCCACGGCCCCCGCCCGACCGTTCAGCTGCGCTCCACCGAGCCCGTCCGCGTGCCGGCCCCGCGGTGCGGCCAGGGCGCGGACGCGTCGGCGGGGTCCGGGTGGAAGCCCAGGCCGTGGAGTTGGTTGACCGCCATCATGGCGGTGAACACGGCGTTCGGGTTGGCGCCCCCGATGCCGAGGTCGGCGACGCTCCTCGCGTACGCCGCGGCGAAGGCGCGCGGCTCGACCCGGCGGGTTCCGCGGGTGACGTCCAGGGCCGCCCGCTGGAGGGCGACGGCCTGCGCCAGGAGCCCGTCGAGGTGCGCCACGGCCTCCGCGCCGCGGCGCACCGCGAAGGTGTGCCCGTCGGTCAGCAGCGCGGCCCCGCCTTCCTCGAACAGCCGCGCGACCGTACCCAGTACGGTCTGGATCTTCAGCTGGTCGGCGTCGGCCATCGCCCCGCACGCGCCGTTGTCCTCGTCGGACAGGTGGAGCACGCCGGAGTCGCGCAGGTGCACGATCACGTGCCCGGCGCAGTGGCCCTGGCTGCGCAGCACCCGCACCGCGCCGTCCGCGAAGGTCCAGCCGGAGAAGCGGAGCGAGCCGATGCGGATGTGTTCCGGCGGCAGCTCCTCGTACGTACGGGTCGACGCGCCGAACGGCCGCATCGGCTCGAACAGGGACAGCAGCCTCCGCGCCGCCCGCTCGGGCGGCGCGCCCGGCTCGGTGAACGGGGCGATCCGCTCGAAGGCCCGTGCCCAGTAGGCGACCGGGTCGCGCATCTGGTCCAGTTCGCGGGCCGGGACGTAGTGCTCGGCCGGGACGCCGAGCTCGTCCACGAGGTCGTTGTTGCCGATGTGGTCGGGGTGTCCGTGCGTGGTCAGGAGCAGCGCCCGGGACCAGGGTCCGACCCGGCGGGCCGCGTCCCGCAGGGCCGTGCGGAAGGGTTCGGTGACCCCGGTGTCGACGAGTACGACGGTGTCCCCCGCCCGGTGCACGAGCGCGTTGCCCACGTCCGGCCGGCCGTGCTCCACGTCGAGTTCCCGCCCCGCGACCAGCACGGTGCGGTCGTCGAGGTCGATCAGGTCACCGAGCGCGGTCATGGACCCTCCCGCGGTTCCGTCCGTCCGGGCCGATCCCCGGCCGCCCTGGGCCCCCTGCCGGCGAGCGTACGCCGCACGGGACCCGGCACCACCGCGACACCCGGCGGGGGGAGGGTCAGTTCCAGTTGAACGTGCGGGCCACGAACGCGAAGGTCAGCCGCGGGCCCTGGGGCTCGTGCGCGGCCTGCGGCGGCACGCTGCCGGCGGCAGCCGGCGGGACCGGCGCAGCCGGCTCCTCGACGGCGAACAGCGACTCCGCCCCCGCCGACTCGAAGAAGGTCACCTGCTTCAGCGCCTCCGCCACCGGCGCCTGCTCCCCACCCTGGTGCCGGTCGCACGGACCCCCACCTGAGGCGATCACGCACGGCCTTCCCTTGGCGTTGCGCACCCGGCAGCGGACCTCGGGGTCGTGGACGTGGCACAGCCCCGACGGCCGGGCCTCGACATGGCACCGGGTGCCCTTCTTCGTCGCCGCGCGGCACTGACCACTGCTCATGATCTTGGAGGCTACCCTGCCCGCGCCGGCTCCGCAGCCCCCGGGCGCGCGTCGGTCGCGGGCCGGGGATCCTGCGCCAGCCGGCATGTTCAGCACGTGTGGAACGTGCAGAGGCGCACGTCGACGACCCCGGGCAGCCGTCGGACCTGCTCCCTGAGCGCCTCCTGGCTCTGTCCTGCCGTGAAGTGCTCGGGCATCTTCACGACGAGTACGAGCCGGCCGGGCTCCGTCTCGACCATCTCGGCCCCGAGGGCCCCGAAGTCCCGCAGCCGCTCCTTGCGCCGGCCGAGTTCCCGGTCGTGGAACCGGTCCGTGGAGTCGAGCGCCGCGTGGAGCGAGGGCGGCGGTTCGTTCTCCGAGTTCGGACGGTGGGGCTGAGGGGTCAGGAGGGCTGCGGCCACGACGGCCGTGAAGGGCGCGATCACCGAGAACCAGGGGCCGGGCCGGTTGCCGGGGTTCGCGAAGGCGGCGACGAGCAGCAGGAGGGCCGCCGGAACGAACAGGAACATGCCCAGGGCGGCGGCGGCCAGCCCGAAGGTGAGCAGGCCCAGTCCGATGACGAGGCAGGCCCGGGCGAACGTCCGGGGGCCGTCCTGCAGCAGCATCGGCAGGGTGGTCGCGATCGCGGTGACCGCGAAGACCGCGAACAGCCTGTCCGGCTGGGCCTCGTGGACGATCAGGGAGGCGACCGCGCCCCACGCCGCCAATGCCCCGGCCGCCGCCCAACCTCGTTGCCGGACGGACACCTTTCGGTGTTCACTCATGCCGCCCCCTCCTTGAACGCGTTCAGTTGAACGTGTTCAAGGTACTGCATCGATGCGGGTGCCGGGCGAACTCCCTCACGATCAGGGCGACTCGGCCGCTTCGGCGGCCGGCCGGGGTGCGGATCGGTGGCGGACCAGGCTCGTCGTGAGGACCAGGGCCGCGGCCGAGCCGTAGGCGAGGTCGGCCAGCGTGGTGCGGTAGCCGAAGGACGGGCCGAGGACGTAGACGGCGGCGCCCGCCAGGGGGACGCCCAGCCATTCCCAGCGTCCGTCCAGGGCGACGAGCGCGATCAGGAGCAGGGCGTACCAGGAGTAGCCGGGGGTGAGGAGGAGGAAGGACCAGCCGGTGACCAGCAGGGCGCCGCTCCACGGGCGCCGCGGATCGCCCCGCCGCATCACGTACACGGAGACGGCCGCCACGACGGCGACCAGCACGGGCAGAGCCCAGCTGTCGGGCAGGACCAGGCGCAGGAGCGAGTACCGGGACCCGGCCGAGGGGTCGTCGTAGCCCTCCTCCGCCACGTAGCCGCCGAGGTAGCCGAAGACCGAGCCGTGCGAGAGGAGGACGTAGGGGAGGTAGGCGAGTACCGCGAAGGCCGCTGCGGGCAGCAGGACGGCGGCCGCGTCGCGGACGCGGCGGACGCCGGACAGGGCGCCGGGCAGGACGACGGCCGGCATCAGCTTCGTGGCGACGGCGGCTCCGATCAGTACGCCGCCCGCCGCCCGCCGGGTCAGGGCCCGGGAGGCGACGAGGCCCAGTCCGGCGACCGTGAGGAGGGTGCCCAGGACGTCGACGTGGGCGTTGTTGACCGCTTCCAGGGGGACGGCCGGGCACCAGGCCCAGTACGCGGCCCAGCGCGGGTTCCCGCCGCGGCGCCGGAGGATGAGGAGGAGCACGCCCGTCACGCCGAGCGAGGTCAGGGCGCCGCCGATCTGGACCGCCTTGTGCCGGGCGCCGGCGGGGGAGAGCCGGTCGACGGCCAGGAAGTACGCCTCGGCGACGGGAGGGTAGATGGTGTGGACGGCGGGCCTGTTGATGCGGGTGCACCGCGGTGTGCCGCCGGTGTGGGGGATCGGGGCGAGGTCGGGGCCCTCGCACTCGGTTCCGGAGGGGAAGAGCCAGGGGTCGCGCAGCCGGGCGAGGGCCGGGTCCTGCGGGGTGTGGTCGTACGGGGAGACGCCGGCGGACTGGACGCGGCCGTCCCAGACGTAGCGGTAGGAGTCGCTGCTGGTCCGGGGCGGACCCAGCAGCCCCGTCGCCGCGATCGCGACGGCACCGGCCGCGATCAGCGGAACGAGGCGGCGGGCCGGTGCCCTGCGCAGCACCGCCAGGGCGGCGGCGAAGAGCGCCCAGCAGGCCGCGTACCACCAGAACAGGGCGACGGGGTCGCGCAGGGAGCCGCCGTACCGGACGGTGAGGGCGAGTACCGCGGTGAGGGCGGCGAGGGCGAGGCCGGTGGCGGCCGAAGCGGTGCGAGGGGTGAGCGGCTTCACCTGCGAAAGCGTTCCAGACGACGGCCCTCCCACGGCCGCCGGCAGCGCGGGCGTCCGCGTTCCGTAAGGAGTTCGGGCACCCCGGGCGGGCCTCGTCCGGGTTGTGATGGAGGGTATGCGTCTCACCCTGCCTCCGGGGCCGCCCTTCACCTTCAAGGCGCGCCTCCACGATGCCCGTACGGCGACCGCGATCGGTCGCTTCCTCGGCCTGGCCATGGCCCTCTGCTTCGCCACCGGTGTCCTGAGCCACTTCCTCCAGCACCCGCCCGGATGGCTCGCCGACCGGTTGCCGAGCCGCCCCTCCTGGGGCTACCGGCTCACCCAGGGCCTGCACGTGGCGTCCGGGACCGCGGCGATCCCGCTGCTGCTGGCGAAGTTGTGGGCGGTCTACCCGCGGTTGTTCGCCTGGCCGCCGGTGCGCTCCGTGCTGCACGCCCTGGAGCGGATCTCCGTGGCCGTGCTCGTCGCGGCCGCACTGTTCGAGCTGTCCACGGGACTGCTGAACACCTTCCAGTGGTACCCGTGGCCCTTCGACTTCGTCGCCGTGCACTACGCCGTCGCCTGGCTCCTGCTCGGCTCCCTGCTCCTGCACCTGGCCGTTCAATGGCCGGCGATCCGCGCCCACTTGACCCGCCGCTCTCCCGGCACCCTGTCCCTGCCGGAGGCCGACGGGCCGGACCGGCGCCGGTTCCTCCTCGGCGTGACGGCCGCGGTCGGATCCGTGACGCTGACCACGGCCGGCCAGTCCGTCACCGCGCTCGGTCCGCTGGAGCTGTTCGGCCCGCGCAGCCCCGCCCACGGGCTCCAGGGGCTGCCGGTGAACCGGACGGCCGCCGCCGCGGGCGTCACCCGGGTCGCGCCGGCCGACTGGCGGCTGACCGTGGACGGGCCGCGCCCCTTCACCCTGACGCTGGCGGAGCTGCGCGCGATGCCCCAGTACGAGGCGACCCTGCCGATCGCCTGCGTCGAGGGCTGGAGCAAGTCCGCGCACTGGGCCGGGGTACGGGTGCGCGACCTCCTCGAACGCGCGGGGGGCGGCCCGGGCTCGCGGGCCCGGGTGGTCTCCCTGGAGGCGGCGGGTGCCTACCGGGTGATGGAGATGGGCCGGCTCTACGCGCAGGACCCGCTCACCCTGCTGGCGCTGCGGCTGAACGGCCGGGTGCTCTCCCTGGACCACGGCTATCCGGCACGGATCATCGCGCCGAACCGGCCCGGCGTGCTCCAGACCAAGTGGGTCGGCCGGCTGGAGGTCGTGTAGTGGGAGGCCGTGTGACGGGATGGCGGGGGGTGACGGGCGGGCTCGGGCTGGCGCTCGCCGGCTGGGGCGGGTGGCTGCTGCTCCGGCAGCCCGAGCCGTGGCGGATCGCCGTCTGGCTCGGGGGAGCGGTCGTGGTGCACGACGGGTTCGTCGCGCCGCTCGTGATCGCGATCGGCGCGCTCGCCGCCGCCGCGGGCCCGCCCCTGCGCGGGGCCGCGCGCGCTGCCCTGATCGTCGCGGGTTCGTTGACGGTGATCGCCCTCCCCCCGCTCCTGCGTCCCGGCGGCGTGGCCAACCCCACGGTCCTGCCGCTGGACTACCTGCGCAACTGGCTGCTGGCCATGGCGGCCGTCGCCCTGTTCACGGCCGTCCACGCGGCCGCGCGTGCCCTGCGGCGCCGAGCCGGCCGCCGGGCCTGACACAGGGCCCCGTGCCGGAGCCGTCGGGTTTGACGCGGCCCGGTGCCGGAGCCGTCGGGTTTGACGCGGCCCGGTGCCGGAGCCGCCTGGTCTGACGCGGCCGCGTGCAGGAGCCGTCTGGCCCGACGCAATGTTCCGTGTAGAAGCCGCCGGGGCCGGAATCCGCATCCCGTGCGGATTCCGGCCCCGGCGGTCGTCCGGCGCGCACCGGTCAGCGGGTGAGGTGCACGAACCGCCTCCCCGCGACCTGCCAGGTGTCGTACGGGGTCCAGCCCGCGTTCCTCGCAGCGGCGCACAGGGCGCGGGCGCCGAGCCTGGCCCACCAGAAGGAAGCGCCGCGGCCGCCGCAGCCGTCCTCGACGTGGACCTCGACGCGCTCGTCGACATCGGCGGTCGCCACCTCGACCAGCAGGGAGCCGCGGGGCACGGTCAGCTCGCCCGCCCGGCGCAGCAGCCTGCCCGGATCGCCGCCGATGCCGATGTTGCCGTCCATGAGCAGGACCGTGCCCCAGCCCCCTTCGCCGGGGAGCGGGTCGAAGACCGACCGGCACAGGGCGCTGCCCCCGGCCCGGACCGTACGGGCCACCGCCTCGGGGGTGACGTCCACACCGAGGGCGACGTGCCCGAGCCCGGCGAGGGCGGCCACCAGGCGGCCCGGTCCGCAGCCGACGTCGAGGACGGGACCGGTGCACCGGGCCAGCACCGTGTCGTCGGCCGTGTCGGGCCCGGCGCACCAGCGTTCGACTTCGAGCGGGAGCAGCCAGCCGTCGTGACGCCGCAGGTAGAGCGGTCCCCGGCCGGCGCGCAGCGCGTCGGCGTACGGGTCGGCCTGCCAGGCCCGCGCGGCCGGCCCGGTGAGCTGGGCCGTCATCGCGCGACCGCGCACAGGTCGGAGTGCAGTGCGGCGAAGCGGGTCCACGGTGCGGTGGCGGCGACCCGCCGCGCATCGGCGGGTGTGTCCACGTCGCAGAGCCCGGGCAGGTCCCGTACGGCCAGACCCGCACCGGTCAGCCGCCGGCGCTGCACCTCCCCGGTGTGCGCCGCGGACATGGGGACGCCGAGCAGGAGGGCCGGGTCGGGGTCGGCGAGGCCGAGGGCCCAGAACCCGCCGTCGTCGGCGGGCCCGTACCAGGCGTCCGCCTCCTGGAAGTCGAGGCCGGGCGCAAGGAGGGCGGGGGTGACCTGCGGGGTGTCCATGCCGATCAGCAGCGCCGGACCGTCGGCCAGGGCGAAGGCCGCGGCCAGCCGGACGTCCAGGCCGCCGGCGCACTGCGGGGCGACCTCGACGCCGGCCGGGACCCAGGGGCCCGGCTGCCCGTCCAGGACCAGGACCCGGCGGCGGGCCGGGGTGGCGAGGACCGCGTCGAGCGTGTCCGCGAGTGCGGCCGCGGCCAGGTCGGCCGCCTGCTGCGGGGTGAACCGCGTGGTCAGACGGGTCTTCACCCGCCCGGCGACGGGGGACTTGGCGATGACGAGGAGGGTGCTCATGCGGAGATCCCCCTCGCCGGTGCGGGCCGGGCGGCCGGCGGCTCGGCCAGGACCCGGCGCATGTCGCGGACGGCGTGCCAGGTGCCCCGCCAGGTCCCGGTGACCTTGGACTTCCCCGACCTGGGCAGGTACGGGACGTCCGTCTCGGCGACCCTCCACCCCGCGTCGGCCGCCCGTACGACCATCTGGAGCGGGTATCCGCTGCGCCGGTCGGTCAGCTCCAGGCCGAGCAGCGCCTCGCGGCGCGCGACCCGCATCGGCCCGAGGTCGTGCAGCCGCAGCCCGGTGCGGCGGCGCAGCATCCGCGCCAGGGCGATGTTCCCGGCCCGGGCATGGGCGGGCCACGCTCCGCGTCCCCGGGGGCGGCGGCGGCCCAGCAGCAGGTCCGCCTCGCCCGCGGCGACCCGCTCGGCCATGGGGGCGAGCTGGCCGGGGTCCATGGAGGCGTCGCAGTCGCAGAAGCAGACCAGCTCGGCGCGGGCGGCGAGCAGCCCCGCGTGGCAGGCGGCCCCGAAGCCGCGCCGGGTCTCGTGCACGACGGTGGCGCCGAGGCCGCGGGCGATGTCGGCCGAGCCGTCGGTGGAGCCGTTGTCGACGACGATGGCCCGCCATCCGGCCGGCACCCGTGCCAGCACCCAGGGCAGGGCCTCCGCCTCGTCGAGGCAGGGCAGTACGAGGTCCGCGCGGAGCGGACCGCAGGCAGAAGGAGTCACCCTCCCCACCGTAGGAACCGGACGGCCGCCACGGGCGGTCCGAGACCTTACGAAACGCGGACACCGCGCCGTACGGCGGCAGCCCCGGGGCCGCTCCCGGACGGTTGGGTGTCACCCTGGAGGCATGGCACCCAGCACCGAGGCCGTCCCCGGCCGTCCCTCCGCAGACATCACCGGCCGCGTCCTGGTGGTGGACGACGACCCGACCGTCTCGGAAGTCGTGACCGGCTACCTGGAGCGGGCCGGGTTCACCGTGGACCGCGCCGAGGACGGTCCCGCCGCCCTCGACGCAGCGGCCCGGCACCGGCCGGACCTCGTCGTCCTGGACCTCATGCTGCCCGGCATGGACGGCCTGGAGGTCTGCCGCCGGCTGCGGGCGAGGCCGGACGGGAGGCTTCCCGTACCCGTGGTGATGCTCACCGCGCGCGGCGACGAGGACGACCGGATCCTGGGGCTGGAGGTGGGCGCGGACGACTACGTGACGAAGCCCTTCAGCCCGCGCGAACTGGTCCTGCGCGTGCGTTCGGTCCTGCGCAGGGCGTCCGCGGCCGCCCCCGCCGAGGAGCCGCTGCTCGCGGCCGCCGGCCTGGCGGTGGACCCCGCCGCCCGCCGGGTGACCAAGGAGGGGGTCGAACTCCCCCTCACCCTCAGGGAGTTCGACCTCCTCGCCTACTTCCTGCGCCACCCGGGCCAGGTCTGCGACCGGGAGCGTCTGATGCGCGAGGTCTGGGGATGGGACTTCGGCGACCTCTCCACCGTCACCGTGCACGTCCGCCGGCTGCGGGCCAAGATCGAGGACGATCCGGCCGACCCGCAGCTGATCCGGACGGTCTGGGGCGCCGGGTACCGCTTCGAGGCGGGTCCGTACCCGTCCGTCCGGCCGCTGCCCGCCGCGGCCGGGAGCCGGGAGGAGGGCAGCCGTGCGTGACCTGCTGCTGATCGCCCTGTACGCCTTCCTCGGCGCGGCCGCCACCGGGCTGCTCGGCGCGGTCGCGCTGCGGGTACTGCGCCGGCGGAGCATCGCCGTGTCCCTCACGGTCGTCGCCGCCGTCGCCGTGTCCGCGATGCTCGCCGGGACCCTCTCCGTGGCCCGGGCGATGTTCCTGTCCTCCCACGACCTCGGCGTGGTGACCACGGTCGTGGCGATGGCCGCCGCCGTGTCGCTCGCCACCGCCCTGCTCCTGGGCCGGCAGGTCGTGCGGAGCTGCCGGGAACTCGTCGGCGCGGCCCGTGACTTCGGGCAGGACGGCACCTTCGCCGCGCCCGCCGCACCGGCCCCCGCCGAACTCGCGGCGCTCAGCCGCGAACTGGCCGCCACCGGCAAACGCCTCGCCGCCTCGCGCGCACGCGAGCGCGCACTGGAGAGCTCGCGCCGCGAGCTCGTCGCCTGGATCTCGCACGACCTGCGGACCCCGCTGGCCGGCCTGCGCGCGATGTCGGAGGCCCTGGAGGACGGCATGGTGGCCGATCCGGCCCGCTACCACCAGCAGATGCGCGCCGAGGTGGAACGCCTCAACTCCATGGTCACCGACCTGTTCGAGCTCTCCCGCATCCACGCCGGCGCGCTCTGCCTGAGCCCGACCCGGATGTCCCTCTACGACCTGGTGGGCGACGCGCTCGCGGGCGCCGACGCCCTGGCCCGCGCGCAGGGGGTGCGGCTGGTGGGCGGGGGAGTGGAACCGCTCCCGGTCGAGGTCGACGGCAAGGAGATGACGCGGGTGCTGTCCAACCTGCTGGTCAACGCCATCCGCCACACCCCGGCCGACGGCACCGTCGCGGTCGCCGCCGAACGCCGCGCGGACGCGGTGGTCCTGTCCGTCACCGACGCCTGCGGAGGGATCCCCGAGGAGGACCTGCCCCGCGTCTTCGACACCGGCTGGCGCGGGTCACCGGCGCGCACCCCGCCCTCGGGCGCGGGCCTGGGCCTGGCCATCGTCCGCGGCATCGTCGAGGCCCACTCCGGCCGGGCCGACGTCCACAACGTGCCCGGCGGCTGCCGCTTCGAACTGACCCTGCCGGCCCCCGCGTAGACGACCCGGCCCCGCCGCCCCGGCCCCTGCGTAGACGACCCGGCCCCGCCGCCCCGGCCCCTGCGTAGACGACCCGGCCCCGCCGCCCCGGCCCCTGCGTAGACGGCCCGGGGCCCCGCCGACCCGGCCCCTGCGTAGACGGCCCGGGGCCCCGCCGCCCCGGCCCCTGCGTAGACGGCCCGGGGCCCCGCCGACCCGGCGCCGCCGTTGCGGCCCCGGCCGACCCGGCTCCGCCCCGGCCGACCCGGCTCCGCCCCGGCCGACCCGGCTCCGCCGCGCCAGGTCGGCCGCTGGCGATGAAGCGGGGACGGCGTCAGCGGACGGCGCCCGCCGACGGACGCTGGCCGGCCCGGGCGAACGCGGCCATCCCTTCGGCGAAGCCCACCTCCGGACGCCACCCCAGCTCCTCGCGCAGCCGGGCGGAGTCGGCGGTGATGTGCCGGACGTCGCCGAGGCGGAACTCACCCGTGACCACCGGCGCCGGCCCGCCGTGCGCCGCGGCGAGCGCCGACGCCATCTCGCCGACCGTGTGCGGTTCCCCGCTTCCGGTGTTGTACGCCGCCAGCCGCCCGCCCGGCATCGCGCCGACCGCCTCCAACGCCACCACGTTCGCCGAGGCCACGTCCGCGACGTGGACGAAGTCCCGCCGCTGCGCCCCGTCCTCGAAGACCCGGGGGGCCTCGCCCCTGGCCAGCGCGGAGCGGAAGAACGAGGCCACGCCGGCGTACGGGGTGTCGCGCGGCATCCCCGGGCCGTACACGTTGTGGTAGCGCAGCGACACCGCACGGCCCTGCGTGCACCGCGCCCAGGACGCCGCCAGGTGCTCCTGGGCCAGCTTCGTCGTCGCGTACACGTTCCGCGGGTCCGCCGGCGCGTCCTCGCCGACCAGGCCCGGCTCCAGGTCCGCTCCGCAGTCGGGGCAGCGTGGCTCGAACCGGCCCGCTTCGAGGTCCGCGGCCCGCCGCGGCCCGGGGCGTACCGTTCCGTGGCGCCCGCAGGTGTACCGGCCCTCCCCGTAGACCACCATCGAGCCGGCGAGCACGAGTCGCCCCACACCGGCTGCGGCCATCTCCGCCAGCAGCACCGCCGTCCCGAGGTCGTTGCAGCCCACGTAGTCGGGGGCGTCCGCGAAGTCCTTCCCCAGCCCGACCATCGCCGCCTGGTGGCACACGGCGTCCACTCCGCGCAGCGCCGCCCGCACCGCGTCGGCGTCCCGTACGTCGGCGCGCACGAACCCCGCGTCGGGCAGGGGCGGGCTGCCGGGGTGGGCGGAGGGCAGCAGGGCGTCGAGGACCACGGGGTCGTGCCCGCGGGCCGAGAGGGCGGTGACGATGTGGGAGCCGATGAACCCGGCCCCTCCGGTGACGAGTACGCGCATGCCCCGGACGGTACGCAGCGCGGCGCCTCCCGGAGGCATCCCACGCGTGCACGTAAGACTTCCGTCATACGGGAGCCGACGGTACGGCCCCGCCCGCGCCGCGCTCGCCCCGCGGCGGGCGAGGAAGGCGCCGTGTCGTCGACGCGGCAGGTCCTCTCCGAGCGGGGATGTCTGGTACATCCTGGTATGCGGAATTCCAGGAGGTGTCGTGTGAATGCGGACGGCGGCAAGCCGGGCAGCGGGCCCCCACCCCCGGAGGCCGGTCCACCGGCCGCACCCGGAGCCGCCCCGCGCCCGGAACCGGGTACGGGCCCTCCCGGGCCGACACCGCCCGCCCGCATCCGCGCCGCCCTGGCACCCGCACGGCGGTTTGGGCCGCCGCCGGGACCGTCCCGTCCCCGGTTCTGGCGCAGCCCCCTGCGGGGGCCGTGGCTGACGGCGGTCCTCGGGCTGGTCCTGCTGGCCGGCATCACCGTCCTGTTCGTGACGGGCCTGCTGTCGTACGCCGCGTACAACCCGGATCTGGCGGCGGTGAACGACCAGACCCCGGACAAGGGGCTGCTCGGCTTCTACCTGTTCCCCTGGCCCACCTCCCCGTACTGGCTCTACCGGATCACCCAGGGAGTGCACGTCACGCTCGGCGTCGTGCTGGTGCCGGTGCTGCTGGCGAAGCTGTGGTCCGTGATCCCGAAGCTGTTCGAGTGGCCGCCGGTGCGCTCGCCCGCCCACGGCATCGAGCGGCTGTCCCTGCTCCTGCTGGTGGGAGGAGCGGGCTTCGAGTTCGTCACCGGCATCCTCAACATCCAACTCCACTACATCTTCCCGGGCTCCTTCTACACCCTGCACTTCTACGGGGCCTGGGTGTTCATCTCCGCCTTCGTGGTCCACGTGGTCTTCCGGCTGCCCCGGGCGCTGCACGCCGTACGCCGGCTGAGGCGGAATCCGCCGGCCGGTGCGCCGGAGGCCGCCGGACTGGTCTCCCCGCGCCCGGCGCCGCCGACGATCTCCCGCCGGGGTGCGCTCGGCATGGTGGGGCTGGGTTCGTTCGCGCTGCTCGTGGTGACCGTCGGGCAGAGCGTGGGCGGCCGGTTCCGGCAGACGGCCCTGCTCGCCCCGCACGGGCAGGACCCCGGCTCCGGGCCGAACGGCTTCCAGATCAACAAGACCGCCGCCTCGGTCGGCATCCGGCCCGGCGACATCGGCCCCGCCTGGCGGCTGACCGTACGCGGCGGCGGCCGGCAGGTCGACCTGACCTACGGCCAACTCCTCGCCCTGCCCCAGAGCGAGTCCTCCCTGCCCATCGCCTGCGTGGAGGGCTGGTCGACCCCGGACCAGCAGTGGAGCGGGGTCCGCCTCAGCGAGCTGGCCGCCCTCGTCGGGCTCGGCACGGACACCCCGCGGGTGCTGGTCGAGTCGGTGCAGCGCGGCGGGTCGTTCGCCTCCGTGGTCCTGCGCGGCAACCAGACCCGCGACGCCCGCTCACTCCTCGCCGTACGCGTCAACGGAGCCGCTCTCTCTCCCGATCACGGATACCCGGCCCGCGTGATCGTCCCCGGCGCCCCCGGTGTCCAGAACACCAAGTGGGTCACCCGCCTCACCTTCGGGGAGCCGGCATGAGGCTCCCGCACCCGGACGCGGGCGCCTTCCGACGCCGCTACGGCGCCTCCCCGCTCCATCTGCTCCTCGTCCTCGCCTCCTTCGCCCTCGCCCTCTACGCGGGCGTGCGACTCCTCACGGGGGACGCCGTCGGCGTGGCCCTGTGGTTCGTCGGCGCCGCGCTCCTGCACGACCTGGTGCTGCTGCCCCTGTACTCGGTGACGGACCGGGCGGTGCAGGCGCTCTTCGGGCCCGCCGCCGACGCGGGCGGACCCGGGGTGCGGGTGAGCGTCAACCACGTCCGCGTACCGGGGTTCATCGCCGGCGTCCTGCTCCTGGTCTGGTGGCCGCTGGTCCTGCGCCGGGTGGACCACTTCACCGTCACCACCGCTCTTCCCGCGGACGTGTTCCTGCCGCGATGGCTGCTGATCACCGCCGCCCTCTTCGCCGCCTCGGCCGCCGTCCTCCTCGTCCGCACGGGGTGGGGGACGAGGGGGAGCAGGCGGGCCGCACGCGCCCGGGCACGGGCGCGCAGGGCCACGGAGCGACGGCGCACGTAAGACTTTCGTCACCAGGTCGGAGCTGGTGCCGACGGTCGCCGGCCGCGTTGAATACGGGCGACGGACCGGCGAGGGAGGACAACCGCAGTGACCGAGACGAAGCGAGGCGGCCGGCGGTGGGCCGGGCTGCTCGTGGCGGCCGGGCTCGTACTGGGCCTGGGCGTGTACTGGTTCCGGCCCTGGAAGCTCTGGCAGGACGCGACCGTCCACGACGCCCTCCCGACGGCGGCGCCCACCGCCGCCGCACCCGGGCACAAGGCCCCCGCCGAGCCCCCGGGGACTCCGGCCGGCCCGCAGACCCTGGCCCGGGGCACCCTGATCAGCCACGAGCACACCACCACCGGCACGGTGAAGCTGATCCGGCTCCCCGACGGCTCCCGCACCCTGCGCCTGGAGGGCCTCGACACGAGCAACGGCCCGGACCTGCGCGTCTGGCTCGCCGACGCCCCGGTGAAGCAGGGGGTGGCCGGCTGGTCCGTCTTCGACGACGGCAGACACGTCAGCCTGGGCAGGCTCAAGGGCAACAAGGGCGACCAGAACTACGAGATCCCCGCCGACGTGAACCTGTCCGACTACCGCAGCGTGACCATCTGGTGCGACCGCTTCGACGTCTCCTTCGGCGCGGCCGCCCTCACCACCGCCTGAGCGCACGGAAGGCACCGGCGGCGGCACCCGCGGGCACCGGCGGCCGAAACGGGACCCTGCCGGCCGCCCCCGCAGCCGGGCCCCCGACTCCCGTGCGGCGGATCATGGTTGAATGCCGGGCGTGACAGAGTCCACCGGCCCCGCCGGAAAAGGGAGTTCACCGGTCAGGCCGCTGCGCCCCGGCGATCCGCAGAGCGTCGGCCCCTACCGGCTGGAGGGACGGCTCGGCGAGGGCGGCATGGGCCAGGTATTCCTCGGCACCTCGCCGGGCGGCCGCCGGGTCGCGGTGAAGCTCATCCGGCCCGAGCTGGCCGGCGCCCCCCGGTTCCGGGAGCGGTTCGCGCGGGAGGTGGAGGCCGCACGGCAGGTCGGCGGGTTCCACACCGCACAGGTCGTGGACGCCGACCCGACGGCCCAACCACCCTGGCTGGCCACCGCGTTCATACCGGGCCCGACGCTCCGGCACCTGGTGGACGCCGACGGCCCCCGTGACCCGGCGGCCGTGCTCCGGCTCGGCGCGGGCATCGCCGAAGGGCTGGCCGCGATCCACCGGTGCGGCCTGGTGCACCGGGACCTCAAGCCCGGCAACGTGATCGTGGCCGAGGACGGGCCGCGCATCATCGACTTCGGGATCGCGCACGAGGCGGGCGCGGACGCGCTCACCCGGACCGGATCGGTCATCGGGACGTACGCCTACATGTCACCGGAGCAGGTGAGGGGCGAGACCCTCTCGCCCGCCGGCGACGTGTTCGCCTTCGGCTCGGTCCTCGCCTTCGCGGCGACCGGCCGCAGCCCCTTCGAGGCGACCACCGTGCCGGCCATCGTGCACCGGGTCGTCACCGAACCGCCCCGGCTCGACGGACTGGCCTCCCCCTTGCGCGAGCTGGTCGAAGCCTGCCTCGCCAAGGACCCCGCCCGGCGCCCCCGCACCGACGAGGTGCTGGCCCGCCTCTCCGTCACCGGGCCGGGCCCGGCGCCCGGTGCGCCCGGCGGTGCCTCGGGGCCCGCGCCCGCCGTCGCGCTCCACGCCCTGGCGACGCAGCCGGCCACGCCACCACCGGGCCCGCCCGGCCCGCCCACCGCACCCCGGCCCGCCAAGGGCGTGTCCCGCCGTGGGCTGCTCCTCGGCGGGACGGGCGCCCTGGCGGCCGCCGTCGCCGTACCCGCCTACCTGTTCCGGGACTCCTGGTCGGGACCGGCCGCGGAGCAGGACCGGACCCGGCCCGTGGCCCGGCTCGAAGGGCACCCCCAGTCGCTGGAGTGCCTCGCCTTCAGCCCGGACGGCCGGACCCTGGCCGCCGCCGGCTCCGCCGGTGAGCTGTGGCTGTGGGACACCGTCACCCGCCGCGCGACCACCAAGTTCGCGGGAGAGCCCCCGCACGTCATCGGCCTGGCCTTCACCCCCGACGGGCGGACGCTGGTGGGCAGCTGCCGGGACGGAACGCTGCGGCGCTGGGACGCGCGGACCCGGACACCGATGCCCGCGGTCTCGGGGTTCGAGGCGTTCTCGGTCCCGACCCCGTACTCCCTCGCGGTCAGTCCCGACGGGGCGGTGCTCGCCGCCGCCGGCGGGGGCACGCTCCAGCTCTTCGACCTGGCGGGCGGACGCCGCACGAAGAAGCTCGACGCGGGCGAGCCCTCCGGCGTGCTGTTCAGCCCGGACGGCAAGGCGGTGGCCACCGCCTCCCGCCAACGCGTCCTGCTCTGGGACGTCGACGGCGCCGACCAGCCCCGGACCTTCACGGACGACTCCGTCGAGTTCCGCTTCAACCGGGTGCTGATCAGCCCGGACGGAAAGACCATCGGCGGCGCGGGACCCGGCGTCCACCTGTGGGACCGGGCGAGCGGGCGGCCCACCGCCACCCTCACCTCGCCGCACCGGCGCATCGAGGAGGCCGCCTACCGGCCCGGCCACCCGGTGATCGCGGGCGGCGGCTTCGGCCTCGGCCCCGGCGACGACGTCAAGGACCAGGCCCGGGCCGCCACCGGCGGCACGATCAGCCTGTGGGACCTCAAGACCGGGCGGGTCGCCCTGACCCTCACCGCCGACCTCCGGCAGGCGACCGCCGCCCCCCTGCTCACCGCCCTGGCGTTCAGCCCGGACGGCAGGACGCTCGCGGCGGCCTTCAGCCCCACCGACAACACCATCCAGCTCTGGCAGCTCGCCTGACCGGCACCGGCTGCCCCTCCCCACCTCCCGACGGACGGTACGCATGGACGCGTTGATGCCCCACGACCCGCGATGGGTCGGCCCCTACCGGCTGGAGGGACGGCTGGGCGAGGGCGGCATGGGCCAGGTCTTCCTCGGCACCTCACCGGGCGGCCGCCGGGTCGCGGTGAAGCTGATCCGCGCGGAACTGGCCGGCACCCCGCAGTTCCGGGAGCGGTTCGCGCGGGAGGTGGAGGCCGCACGGCAGGTCGGCGGGTTCCACACCGCGCAGGTCGTCGACGCCGACCCGACGGCCGAATCCCCCTGGCTGGTCACCGCGTTCATACCGGGCCCCACCCTCCACCGCGCGGTGGCCGAACACGGACCCCTCGGTCCCGCGGCGGCGCTGCGGCTCGGCGCCGGGCTCGCCGAGGGACTCGCGGCGATCCACCGGTGCGGCCTGGTCCACCGGGACCTCAAACCGGGCAACGTGATCGTGGCCGAGGACGGGCCGCGCATCATCGACTTCGGCATCGCCCGGGCCGTGGACGCGAGTTCCCTGACCGCGACCGGATCCGTCATCGGCACCTACGCCTACATGTCGCCGGAGCAGATCCGCGCCGACCGGGCCGGCCCCGCCAGCGACGTCTTCGCCCTGGGCTGCGTACTCGCCTTCGCCGCGACGGGCCGCGGCCCCTTCGACGCACCCTCCCTGCCGGCCGTGGTCCAGCGGATCCTGGACGAACCGCCCGCCCTCGACGGCACCGGCGGCGAACTCCGGGCCGTCCTCACCGACTGCCTCGCCAAGGACCCGGCCGACCGGCCCGCCGTCGAGGGCCTGCCCGCCCGGTTCACGGCCGCCGTCGCGGGTGCGGCGCGGGTCCGTCCGCCGGCCCACGAACCGACCGTGGCGCCGGCCCCACCCGGACGGACCACCCCGCATCCGCCCACGGAACGGGCCCGGGCCCTCAGCCCCGGACAGGCCGTGACCCCCGCACCGGCCACGGTCCCGGGCGCGGGCCAGGACCCGCACTCCCCGGCCGCGGCAGCGACTCGGACCCAGGCGCCACCGCCGGCCCCCGCGGCGCCGGAACCCGCCGCGGCCTTGAGCGGCCCCGGCAGCCCCCCGCCCGGGCGGGAGACCACCCCCGCGACCGGTCCGGCCCGCCGCGGGCCCTCGCGGCGTGCACTGCTCATCGGCGGCGCCTCCGCCGCCGCGGTCGCCGCGGTCGGCGTCCCCGCCTACCTGCTGCTGCGCGACGGCGACGCCCTCGACGGCCCGAGCAGCACCTACGAGCTCGCCTTCAGCCCCGACGGGACGACACTGGCCGCTGCCGGAGGCAACGGCGAGATCTGGCGCTGGTCACTGCCCGGCAGGAAAGCGGTCGTCACCCGGATCGGCATCGCCCCGTACATGCAGCCGCACGTCTTCAGCCGCGACCTCGGGACGCTCTACCGGGCCGAGGAGCACAAGATCCTCAAGTGGGACGTCGCCACGGGCCGCGCCGTCGGGACGTTCACCGGAGAGACCACGGGCCGGGCCCAGGACGGATTCGTACAGGGCCTGGGGCTCAGCCCCGACGGGAAGACGCTGGCCGCGAGCAGCGGCCGGGGCCTCTACCTGTGGGACACCGGCTCCGCATCCCGCCGCGCCCTGTACGAGGACGTGAAGTTCGGCCCGGCCGCCTACAGCGCGGACGGGGCGATGCTGGCCGCCGGATCTCCGCTCCAGCTGCGCAAGGGCACGGCCGACGGCGTCCTGGCCACCCTCGACGCCAGGATGGCGACCGGCGCGGTCTTCAGCCCCGACGGCCAGCTCCTGGCCTTCGGCGACCAGGGTGACGGCGTGCGCCTGTGGAACACCGCCACCCGCCAGGACGTCGCCACCCTCGAAGGCCACGCCTCCCCGGTCCAGGCGGTCGCCTTCCACCCGGACGGGACCACCCTGGCCACCGGTGACCGGGACGGCACCGTACGGGTCTGGTCCACCACCTCCGGCACCACCACCGCCACCCACGAGCCCGGCGCCTCCGTAGAGGCGCTGGCGTTCAGCCCGGACGGGAAGTCCCTGGCCGCCGGGTGCAGCGGCGGCACGAGCGCCAGGAGCAACGACACCGTCTGGCTGTGGCAGACCGGGTGATGCCGGGCCCGGGGCGGCGCGGGCCCGGGACGGCGCGGGCCCCGGGGCGTGCCTCAGCTCACCGCCCGCTTCACCAGGGCGGCGATCCGCGCCTCCACCTCGGCCGTCACCTCGGTCAGGGCGAAGCCGGCCGCCCACATCGGGCCGTCGTCCAGCTGCGCCCGGTCGCTGAACCCGAGCGTGGCGTAGCGCGCCTTGAACTTCTCCGCGGACTGGAAGAAGCAGACGATCTTGCCGTCCCGTGCGTAGGCCGGCATCCCGTACCAGAGCTTCGGCGCGAGGACCGGGGAGGCGGCGGTGACGACCGCGTGGACGCGCTCGGCCATGATCCGGTCCGAGTCCTGCATCTCGGCGATCTTCGCGAGGACGTCCTGCGCCTCCTGCGCCGCCTTGTCCGCCTTCGAGCCGCGGCGCGCCGCCGTCTTCCTGAGTTCCTGCGCGTGGTCCTTCATCGCGGCCCGCTCCTCGGCCGTGAATCCCTGGTGCGTGGTGACGTCGGTGCTGCTCATGGTGGATCTCCCTGGAGGTTGTGGAGGGGTGGACCTGGAGGTGCGGATATCGCCGGGCGGGGTGCTCGTCAGCCCTGGACCAGTCCGAGGAGGTTGCCGTCGGGGTCGATGACGGTGGCCACCAGGCGGCCGCCGCCGACATCGTGCGCGGGCTCCTTGGCCGTGGCGCCCGCGGCGGTCACCTCGGCGACCTTCGCCTCGACGTCCGGGACGTGCCAGTAGGCCACCGGCGTGGTCAGGCCCTGCGGTCCGCCGCCCGGGAGGAGGCCGATGTGCTGGCCGGCGACGTCGAAGCCGACGTAGTGGGGCCCGTCGGTCTGCGGCTCGACACCGAGCAGCGCGGCGTACACCGCCTTGGCCTGGGCGAGGTCGGACACGGGGTGCAGCACGGTCTTGACGCCCTGGGTGGAAGAGGCGGTCACGGTCACTCCTGTCATCGCGGGTTCGGGTCGGCCCGGTGGTCGCCGGGCCGTTCCCTGTGACCACAGCTTCCCCCGGCCGCGGTACGGGACGCCTCCGTGCCGACCACGGAAAGGACCACGGAAAGGACCACGGAGGGGACCGCGGAAGGACCGTGGAAGGACCGTGGAAGGAACACGGAAGGACCGCGGAAGGACCGCGGAAGGACTGCGGGAAGGAGTACGGATAATGACCCGGTGGCCACTCCAGTGATCTCTGCCCGGGAAGCCGACGTGCTCGCTCTGCTCGGGGAGCACCTGAGCAACGCGGAGATGGCCGCGCGGCTCTTCATCTCCGTGCGGACGGTCGAGTCGCACGTCTCCTCGCTGCTGCGGAAGTTGGAGGTGCCGGACCGGCGGGCCCTGTCCCGTCGGGCGCCCGGACCGGCGCGCGCCGAGCGGGCCCGCCCGGCACCCGTTCTTCCGGCCCCGCTGACGGCGTTCGTCGGCCGTACCCGGGAACGCGCGGACCTGGCAGCGGCGGTGACGGGGCGTCGGCTGGTGACCGCCGTCGGCCTGGGCGGGGTGGGCAAGACACGGCTCGCCCTGACGGTGGCGGCCCAGGTGGCCGACGAGTTCGCCGACGGGGTGTGCTTCGTCGACCTGGTCCCGGTCACCGACCCCGGGCGGGTGGGCGCCGCGGTCGCCGCGGCCATGGGCGTGGGCGAGCAGCCCGGACGGGACATCGACGACGCGCTCACCGCCGCGTTGACGGACCGCCGGGCCCTGCTGGTGCTGGACAACTGCGAGCAGGTGCGCGACGGGGTGGCGCCCTTCCTGGAGCGGCTCCTCGTGGCCTGTCCGGGGATACGGGTGCTCGCGACCAGCCGGGCCCGGCTGATGGTGCCGTTCGAGTGGGTCTTCCCCGTGCCCCCGCTCTCGCGGGTCGGCGGCGGCGGGTCGGAGGCGGTCGCCCTGTTCCTGGAGCGGGCGGCGGCGGTCGGCCGGGCCCCCGGTCCGGCCGAACGCGACCGGATCGCGGCCCTGTGCGAACGGCTCGACGGCATGGCCCTGGCCATCGAACTGGCGGCGGCGCGGTGGTCCACGCTCGGTCTGGACGGCCTGACCGCCGGCCTCTCCGACCAGCTGCGGATCCTCGCCGGCGGCCCCCGCGCCGACGGCAGGCACCGGTCGGTGCGGGCCGTCCTCGACTGGAGCCACGACCTGCTCGCACCGCAGGACCGGGCCCTGCTGCGACGGGTGTCGGCGTTCGTCGCCCCCTTCACCGCCGAGTCCGCCGCCGAGGTGGCCGGGTTCGCCCCGCTGGAGGCGGCCGCGGTCGCCGACGGGCTCGGCCGGCTCGCCGAGCAGAGCCTGCTCGCCGTGACCCCCTCCGGGACCGGCACCCGCTACCACGCCCTGGAGACCCTCCGCCAGTACGGCACGGAGCGGCTCACCGACGCCGACGAGCTCACCGGCGTCCGAACACGCCATCTGGCCTGGTGCCTGGCCGGTGCGGCCGGCCTCGAGGACGCGGGCACCCCGCACTGGCGGGCCCGGTTCGACGCGGTCGCGGAGGACCTGCGGGCGGCCCTGAGCTGGGCCGCGGACCGGCCCGAGCAGCGCGCGGACGCCTACCGTCTCGCCCTGTCCCTGGCCGGACTGTCCTTCACCCGCAACCTGCTGGGCGAAGCCCAAGAGCGCTACGAGCAGGCGGCCTCGCTCGCCGCCACCGACACCGGGGCCGCCGCCGCACTGCGACAGGCCGCCGGGGTGGCCGGTTGCCGCAGGCTCGGCGACGACATGTACCGCCTGCACCGGGCCGCGGCCGAAGCCGCCCTCCGGGCCCGCGACACCGCCGGGGCTGCCTGCGACCTGGCGGCCGCCGCCACGGCCGCGTACCGCTTCTCCAGCACCTTCGTCCGGGTCCCGCCCGTGGACGAGGTGACCGGCCTCCTCGCCCGGGCGCGCGAGCTGGCCGGTCAGGACGACCCGGCCGCCGTGGCGGCCGTCGCGCTGGCCGAGGCGGCGGTGACCGCCGACGCGTTCGGCGCCGTCCAGGGCGCCCCGGACAACGCCGCGCCCGACACCGTCGCCTCCGCCCGACGGGCCGTCGAACTCGCCCGGCGCGCGGGCGACCCGGTGGCACGGTCCGCCGCCCTCGACGCGCTCTCCGGCGCCCAGAGCTGGGCGGGTGACACCTTCGCCGCCGCGGCCGCCGCCCGGGACCGGATCGACGTCCTGGCCCCGGCGCCGAGCACCCCCGCCCGGACGCACGAGCTCATCGACGCCCTCGCCATGGCCGCCGCGACCGCCGTCGGCGCGGGCGAGCTGACGGCGGCCCGCCGCTGGGGCGCCCGGCTCGCGGACCAGCCCCAGCTCGCCGACGTGGGGGACCACGCCACCTCCTGGCTGCTCGTCGCCGACGCCTTCGCGGGCCGCGCCGACGAGGTGCTCACCGCCGGCGTGCGCTTCCTCGACGGCTGGGAGCGCACCGGCCGGCAACGCTCGTTCTCGCTCGGCCCGGCGGCCGCCGCCGTCGCGATGGTCCACGGCCTGCGCGGGGACGACGAGGCCCGGGCGACGTGGCTGGCGATCGCCGACCGGACGGCCGGCGAGGAAGACCGCCTCCTCGGCCACGGCGCCGTCTTCGACGCCATGGTCCTGCTCCATCAGGGGAACGCACGCGCGGCCCTCGACCGCGTGGCGCCCGACGCGCAGCAGGTGTGGAAATGGGTCTGCTGGGTCTGGCTGCACTGGTACGAGGCGCTCCGCGCGGAGGCGGCCGCCCTGGCCGGCCACCCGGACGCCCGCGCCCGGATCACCGCCGCCCGCGCCGTGGTCACAGGGAACCCGGTCGCCACCGCCCTGGTGGAACGCGCGGAGGCGCTCCTCGACGGCGACCGGCCGCGCCTGCTGGCCACCGCGGCGGCGTTCGACGCGGCCGGCTGCCGCTACCAGTGGGCGCGCACCCTCCTGCTCGCCGGAGGCGAACACACCACGACCGGGACGTCCGCCCTGGCCGACCTCGGACTCGCGCCCATGACCGTGGCCCCGGGGCGAGGTGCGCCGCGGTTGTAGGGTCTCCCCGTGGACGTCAACGGCTGGTTCGAGGTGGAGGACCCGGAAGAGTACGGCGAGGAGCCCTGGGACTTCGACGAGGCCGAACGGGCGTTCCTGGCAGCCGTGCGGGCCCGGGCCGCCGACTGGCGGGTGCCGTGGGCGCCCAGTCAGGTCGGACGGCCCGAGGACGGGTCGTCGTTCCTCCTCCACATCGGCCTGCTCGATGAGCAGCACCGGCTGGTGCTCGGCGAGTGGGCCGTGCACTTCCACGGCACGCACGTACTGGCCGGGAAGGTCCGCGACCAGCTCCTCAGTCTGCACGGGCCGCCCCAGCCCGGCTCCTTCCGGGCTTCCGGAACCGTCGAGGAGCTCGCGGAGCGGTGCGCCGGATGGTTCGAGGGCCTGCTGGGCCGCCCTGTCGTCCGCGTGGAATGGCCGCTGAAGGACGGAAGGTCCGCGACCCACTGGGAGTTCGCCGACACGGGCGAGGTCCTGGCGGTGCGCGGCTCCGTCCCCGCCGACGGCTCGTCCCCGGCCCACCGCATCCCGGTCCGTCCCTGATCCGCCGGGCGGTCTCCCCGTGCCGCAGCACGGCCGGCCGCACCGGAGCGGGTCGGCCGCGGCGCGCCCACTCCTCGGCCGGCGTGCGGATGCTGCACACCCAGGGCGCGCATCCGGTGGCGAGCTCGCGGGCCGCATTGCCGTCCTCCGCAGCGCTGACCCCGTGCATCGGCGGTGGGGCCGTCCACCACCGAGGGCACTCCAGCGGCTTCGACAAAGCACCGGCGCCTTCCGCTCCAAAGCCGTCTGACCCCGCCCACCGCCGCCCGGTTCCGCCCGCCGGCCGGGCTCCCTCAGGCGCCGGCGGTGAGCTGGAGGACCGCGATGCCCGCCAGGACGGCGACGCTGGCGGTGATGCGCCGGTGGCCGAGGCGTTCGCGGAACACGACCGCGCCGATCAGGGCGCCGAAGACGATGCTGGTCTCGCGCAGTGCGGCGATGGTGGAGAGGTCGCCGCGGGACTGGGCCCAGACGACCAGCCCGTACGCCAGCAGCGAGAGCAGTCCGCCGGCCAGGCCCCGCCCGCACAGCGGCCGCAGCGCGGTGAACAGCGAGGGGCCCCGGCGGGCCCAGGCGACGAGCGGGAGGACGAGCCCCTGGCAGAGGAAGAGCCAGGCGATGTAGCCGAAGACGCTGCCGGAGACCCGTACGCCCGTGCCGTCGACGAGGGTGTAGGAGGCGATCATCACGCCGGTGCCGAGAGCGGCGGCCAGCGCGGGCAGCTGGGCGCGGCCGGGTATGCCGTCCGCGAGGGCGAGCCCGGCGAGCCCGCAGGCGACGACCGCGATGCCGAGGGCCTGGCCGGCGGGCAGGGAACGGCCCAGGAGGGTGGTGGAGACCAGGGCCACCACGACGGGGGAGGTGCCCCGGGCGGTCGGGTACATCTGGCCGAAGTCGCCGAGCTGGTAGGCGCGCAGCAACAGGACCTGGTAGGCGGCCTGGAGCGCGGCGGAAGCGGCGATGTACGGCCAGGCCGCCGGGGCGGGCAGCGGGGCGAGCCAGACGAGGACGGCTCCGCAGCCGGCGGAGGCGAGGCTGATGAGCGTGAAGCCGGCCAGCTTGTCACGCAGGCCGTGGGTGAGGGCGTTCCAGACGGCGTGCAGCACCGCCGAGGCGAGGACGACGACGGGTACGGAATTTATTTCCATACTAGAATCATTACATGGAACAGAATTCCGCCATGAGGGGCGGGCTCGCCGCCCACATCCGCGCCCACCTGTCCGAGCTGCGGGACACCGAGGCCAGGGTCGCGCAGATCGTCCTGGACAAGGGCGAGGACGTGGTGCACCTCAGCGTCAGCGATGTCGCGGCGCTGGCCGGCACCGCGCCGTCCTCCGTCGTACGGGCCTGCCAGCGGCTGGGGTTCCGCGGGTTCCAGGAGCTGAAGATCGCCGCCGCCCGGCAGGCGCCCGCCCAGGAACCCTCCCGGGAGCGCGACCCGGCGGCCCGCGCCCTCGCGGAGACGGTCCGCGCCGCCCGGGAGGCCCTGGACGGGCTGGCGGCGACGGTGAGCCCGGAGCGGCTGCGCACCGCGGCAGGACTGATCGACGCGGCCCCGCGGGTGCTGGTGGTCGGCGCCGGACTCTCCGGCGCGGTCGCCCTGGACACCGCCTACCGCCTGCGCGCCCTGGGCTGCGCGGTCGACGCCCCGGCCGATCCGCTCACCGCCCAACTGGCCGCCGCGCAGCTGACCGCCGCCGACGTGTGCCTGGCCATCAGCCATACCGGCGCCACCCGCACCACCGTGGACATCGCCCGGGGTGCGCGGCGGGCCGGGGCCCGGGTCCTCGCCCTCACGAGCTACGCCCGCTCGCCCCTGAGCGAGTCCAGCGACTGCACGCTCGTCGCGGGCGGCCAGGACCTGGTGTTCGGACTCGAAACCGTCGCCAGCCGGCTGGCCCACCTCACCGTGGTCGACGCCCTCACCCTCACCCTGCTGGAGCTGCGCGGAGCCCCGGCCGAAGCGGCGCTGCGCCTCTCGGCCGACGTCACCGTCGACCACTCGTACTGACGGCCCGTACTGACGGCTCGTACTGGCGGCGGACCCGGCACGCCGTGGCCGCCCGCACCGGGGGACCCCGCGCGGCGCGTACACGGTGGCAGGCCCGCCGACGGCGGAGGATGGTGGAGGTGTGGACGACCCCCTGCTCGGGTCCGTGCTGGCCCGCCTGCTGGAACGGTGCCACGACGCCGCCCCCGGCGAGCTCTCCGACCTCATCGAGGGGGCGGCGCGTGACCTGGGCCTGGCCCGCGCCGTGGTCTACCTCGCCGACGTCCAGCAGATGGACCTCGTCCCCCTCCACCGGCAAGGCGGCACGGGGGAGGCGCTGGCCGTGGACGGCACGCTGGCCGGCTGGTGCTACCGCACCCGATCGCCGCGCCTGGCCGAGGACCCCCCGCACCTGGTGCTGTGGCTGCCCCTGGTCGACGGCATCGAGCGCATGGGCGTCCTCCGCCTCGCCGCGCCGGCCCTGGACCCCGGCGCGCTCGAACGCGCCAGAGCGCTGGCGTCCCTGACCGCCCTGCTGGTGGTGTCCAAGACGCCCTACAGCGACGACCTGCTCACGGCGGTGCGGACCCGCCCGATGACGCTGCAGGCCGAACTCGCGTGGGCCTTCATGCCGCCGCGCACGCTGGGCACCGCGGCGGTGACCTCCAGTGCCGTGCTGGAGCCCGCCTACGAGATCGGCGGCGACGCGTTCGACCACGCGCTCGGCGAGCGGAACCTGCACCTGACCCTGGTCGACGCCATGGGCCACGACACTGCCTCCGGCCTGTGCGCGGCACTCGCCCTGGCCGGCTGCCGCTCCACCCGCCGCACCGGCGGCAGCCTGGCCGACATCGCCCCCGTCGTCGACGAGGCCCTGTCCCGCTGGGTCCCGGACCGGCTCCTGACCGCCGTCTTCGCCGACCTCGACCCCGTCACCGGAGAGCTGGAGTGGGTCAACTGCGGCCATCCGCCGCCGCTGCTGATCCGCCACCAGCACGTGGTGGCCGGCGCCCTGGCCCGACGGCCCCACCTCCCCCTCGGCCTCGGACCCGGCCAGGCGGGCCCCGCCCCGCCGGTGGAGCGCTTCCAGCTCGAACCCGGGGACCGGATCCTCATCCACACCGACGGGGTCACCGAGGCCCGTTCCCCGGCCGGAGGGTTCTTCGGGGAAAGCCGCCTGGTCGACACCGTGGTCCGCGCCACCGCCGCGGGCGAGCCCGCACCCGAGGCGTTGCGCCGGCTCCTCCACGACATCCTCGCCCACAGCGGGCGCCTCACCGACGACGCCACCATCCTGCTGGCCGAGTGGCACCCGTCCCGCAGCCCTGACGGGCGTACCGGGGGAGGGGCCTGACGGTCCGTCCGGTCAGCGGTGGTCGGGGCGCAGCCGCGCGGCGGCTGCGGAGACGAAGGCCGTGGCCGCTTCCTTGGCCGCGTGCCGCAGGGTGTCCAGTTCGGCGCGGCTGGTGGCGTTGCGCAGCGCGTACGTCGCATCGGCGGCCCGCTGGGCGGCGCGGGCCAACTCGGGGACCAGGACCTGGAGGCGGACGTGGGGCGCGGTGACCGCCGTCCGCGTGTCGTGGGACTTGGTCTGGGCCTCCACCTCGTGCTCGGTGCCGGCTCCGAGCAGGGTCAGGCGCTCGCGGTGGAAGAGCGCCGAACGGTGCGCGTCCAAGGCGGCGGCGAAGTCGGTGACGGCACCGAGCTGGTCCCGGCGGTGGTCGTCGGCGCGCTGCTCGGCACGTGCGGTGCGTGCGGCGCGCTGCTGGAGGAGCCCGGCCGTGAGGGCGCCGGCCAGGGTGCCGAGTACGGCGATGATCGAAGTCCACAGGGGCACGGGCTGTCGGGTCCTCTGCGGGTTCGGTCCGGTCGGACGGCCCGGCGGGGCGGCGGAGGGGGCGTGCAGCGAACTGTAGATCAACACACCGGATCGTGGGACGGCTTCGGCACACGGGGACGGCCCCCGGCCGGCCCCGTCCGCTTGCGCGGTTCCCGGTCGACACCTGGCGGTGGCCGGGGGACGATGGACGGAGCGGGCCCCCCGGGGACGTACCCGGCCGCCCCGCTTCCCCCCCCTCCTTTCCTCCGCCCGTCTCCCCGGATGGGAGTTTCCTGATGCACGGACGTACTCGGCGTGCCCTGGTGACCTCTCTTCTCGTGGCGTGCGGCGCCGCCGTCACACCGCACGCCGGCGCGGCCGCCCTGCCCGCCGCGAGTTGTACGGTCAGGCCGTCGCCGGACGGAACCTCCGTAACGATCTCCGGCGAAGGGTTCAGCGCACCCCGCAACCTGAACGACGGCGAGACCACCGAGCGCCTGAACGTGGACGCGAACGGTACGTTCCTGCTCAAGCGGTTCCAGAAGAACGCGCACTACACGGTGCTCGCGGTCAACGAGGACCAGGACTTCGTCTTCGTGAACTGCAAGGTGGTCAACCCGAACACGCCCACCCCGGTCCCCAGCCCCCACCGCTTCGGCTCCCGGCAGGACCGCGTGCAGGGGCTGCAGGACGGCGCCCAGGCGGGCCTGGCGGCAGCGGCCGACAGCTGTTCCGCTCCGCCGGTGGCGGACAAGAGCGGCGCGCAGCGCAGTGACGCCTACTGGCAGTCCTGGACCCGGGCGGCCGACCGCGTCTTCCACCGGGCCTGCGGCGGCTGAGGGCCGGGCCCGGCCGCTCCGCCGTGCGGGTGGAAACCGCCCCGCCTAACCTGGGAAGGACTCGATGCCCCGGTCGGGTAGGAGGCAGACGTGAGCCATGCAGACAAGCGACAGCGCCTCTACCGGACGGCCTGCGTAGGGCTCGCCACGGCAGGCCTCCTCGCCCTCCCGGCCGCCGGCGCCGTCGCCCGCGCCCCGCAGCCCGCCCCGCAGCCGACCGCCTCGGCGCCCCCCTCGCCCGCAGGCGGCTTCCCCGTCCTCGACGACGCGATGGACGCCCGACTGGACCGGACCGTCCAGGACGTGCTGAAGAAGACCGGCGTCCCGGGCGCCATCGTCGGCATATCCGCACCCGGCAAGGGCGAGTACACCCGCGCCTTCGGCGTCGCCGACAAGGCCACGGGACAGCGGATGACGCCCGGCCTGTACTCGCGGATCGGCAGCGAGACCAAGACGTTCACGGTGACGGCGCTGCTCCAGCTCGCCCAGCAGGGCAAGGTGGGCCTCGACGACCCCATCGGCAAGTACGTCACGGGCGTCCCCAACGGGGACAAGGTGACCCTCAGGGAACTCGCGGGCATGCGCAGCGGACTGCTCAGCTACACGGCGACGCAACCCTTCTACAAGGCGTTCACCAGCGACCCGACGCGGCACTTCTCCCCCCGGGAACTGCTGGACTACGCCTTCGACGCACCCCAGCCGGTGATCTTCGCACCGAACGCGAAGTTCAACTACTCCAACACCAACCTCATCCTGCTCGGCCTCGTCGTCGAGAAGGCGTCCGGGCAGCCGCTCTCCGCGTACATCCACGACCGGATCCTGCGCCCCGCCGGGATGGACCGCACCAGCTTCCCCGACGACGCCGCGTTCCCCAGCCCGCACGCCCAGGGCTACACCCAGCAGACCGCGTCCGGGAAGACCGAGGCCGCCACCGACTGGAACCCCTCCTGGGGCTGGGCCGCCGGAGCGATGATCTCCGACCTGCACGACCTGCGGATCTGGGCCAGGACCGTGGCCACGGGCGTCTTCCCCGACGGCACGCGCATGGTCAGCCCGGAGATGCAGAAGCAGCGGCTCACCACCCCGCCCACCGCCATCCCCGGCGCGGGCTACGGCCTGGGCATCTTCGACGTGCAGGGCTGGATCGGCCACAACGGTTCGCTGCCGGGCTACCAGTCCCTCACCATCTACCTGCCCGAGCAGCGGGCGACCATGGTCGTGCTGCTCAACACCGACATCCCGTACGGGCCCCAGCAGGAGGAACCCAGCACGGTCTTCGGGCAGGCGCTCACCGAGGTCGTCACCCCCGGACACGTCTACGACCTGCCGGCGGCGGCGCAGAAGGACACGACGCCCGCGCCGACGCCCTGACGCGCCCGGACCGGCGCCTCAGGCCCGGTGGGCGTACAGGTCCCGGAGCAGGCAGACCTCCGCCCCGTGGTGGATCACCTCGCGGTTGACGTGCAGGACGAGCGTCGCCATCGACTCCCGCGCGTACGCCCCCTCGGCCTCCCCGCACGGCCGTGCCAGCCCCCGCGCGCCGAGACCGCGCACCCCGCCGACCCAGCGCGCATGGGCCGCGTCGAGCCGTTCCAGGGCCTCCGCCGCGGTCCGCGGATACGGGTACGTGGCGTAGTCCACGGGCGGCCCGCCGAAGTGCGAGGCGCTGCGCGCGCCCAGCACGCCCACGAGGACGTGGGCGAGGCGCCAGGCGATCGTCGTGACCGGCGCGGGAACCGGCTCCGGACGGGCCCAGTCGATCGCGAAGCCACCGGAGAGGCCCCCCACCGGGTCGGTGCCGCCGCCGCGCGGCCGTACCGACCAGCAGTCCGGTACCGGCTCCCAGAAGAGCTCGTCGTCGCTGAGGCCGTCCAGACGCGCGCGCAGCTGGTGCCGCCAGTGCCAGTCGAGCTGATCGGCGAGGAGCGAGCTCCAGTCCAGTGCCATGGCCCCCACGCTAGGGCGCGACCGCGGGCGTCGCCGGTGTCCGTGTGGTCCCGATCCGCCGCACGGAGCAACCCCGCTGGCCGCGCGGCCGCCCGGTGCGAACAGTGGCGGAGACGGCTGGAGCGACGCAACGCCACGGCGCGGACCTGGCGGGGAGTAGGGGAGCACATGGCGCAGGCACGTCGGTCGAAGGCGGCCCGGACGGAGATCGCCGCGGCCAACGAGGCGGTACGCGTGCGCTACCCCTTCGACGACACCCGGGACTTCGACGACGCGGCACGCGGCTTCCTCGGATCGCCGGACGACAGCCGCATTCCCGGTCCTCAGGGCGAGAGCGTGTGGGACCTCGACGCCTACGCGTTCCTGGGCCAGGACTGCCCGGAGACGGTCAACCCGAGCCTGTGGCGGCAGGGACGGCTGGTGACCCGCCACGGCCTGTTCGAGGTGACCGAGGGCATCTACCAGGTCCGCGGCTTCGACCTGTCGAACATGACGCTCGTCGAGGGGGAGCGCGGCGTCCTGGTGATCGACCCGCTGGTCTCCGCGGAGACCGCGGCGGCCGGACTCGCGCTCTACCGCGCCCACCGCGGCGACCGCCCCGTCACCGGCGTGCTCTACACCCACAGCCACGTCGACCACTTCGGCGGCGTCAGGGGCGTGGTCACCGACGCCGACGTGGCGGGCGGCGTGCCGGTGATCGCCCCCGAGGGCTTCCTCGCCCACGCCGTGAGCGAAAACGTCTACGCCGGGACCGCCATGGCCCGCCGCGCCGCCTACATGTTCGGGGCGGCCCTGCCCAAGGGGCCGCAGGGCCAGATCAGCGCCGGCCTCGGCCAGACCGCCTCGACCGGGTCGGTGGGACTCATCCCGCCGACCCTCACCGTGGCCCGCACCGGGCAGAGCGAGAGCGTCGACGGCATCCGCATGGTGTTCCAGATGACCCCGGGCACCGAGGCCCCCGCCGAGCTGAACATCCACTTCCCCGACCGGGCCGCCCTGTGCATGGCGGAGAACGCCACGCACAACCTCCACAACCTGCTGACCCTGCGCGGGGCCGAGGTCCGCGACGCACGCGTCTGGGCGCGCTACCTCACCGAAGCCATGGAGCTGTACCTGGCCGGGACCGACGTCGCGTTCGCCTCGCACCACTGGCCGGTGTGGGGCCGCGAGCGGGTGAGGGAGTTCCTGTCCGAGCAGCGCGACACGTACGCCTACCTCCACGACCAGACCCTGCGCATGCTCAACCAGGGGCTCACGGCGCCGGAGATCGCCGAGCTGATGGAGATGCCGCCCGCGCTGGAGCGCGCCTGGCACACCCACGGGTACTACGGCTCGGTCAACCACAACACCAAGGCCGTCTACCAGCGCTATCTCGGCTGGTACGACGGCAACCCCGCCCGCCTGTGGGCGTACCCGCCGGTCGAGTCCGCCCGACGGTACGTGGAGTTCATGGGCGGCGCCGACGAGGTCCTGCGCCGGGCCGGCGCCTCCTTCGCCGAGGGCGACTTCCGGTGGGTCGTCGAGGTCGTCAACCACGTGGTCTTCGCCGACCCCGACAACGCGCAGGCCCGCGCCCTGCAGGCGGACGCCCTGGAACAGCTCGGCTACGGCAGCGAGAACGGCACCTGGCGCAACTCCTTCCTGATGGGCGCCCTCGAACTGCGCCACGGCCCGGTCGGCACCCCCACCGTGGCGGTCGTACCGGACCTGCTGGCCGCCCTCACCCTCGACCAGCTCTTCGACGCCCTCGCCATCCGCGTCGACGGCCCCGGCAGCTGGGACAAGGAGGTCACCGTCCGCTGGAACCTGGACGACGGCCGGCGCGTCACCCAGTGGCTGCGCAACGGGGTCCTGGTCCACAGCTTCGGCGACGGCGGCCAGGACCGGGACCCGGACACCGAGATCACCCTGGCCGAAGCCGACCTGCGCGCGGTCCTGCTGGGGACGCTGCCCCCGCCGGAGCTCGCACGGCACGCCCGGATCACCGGTGATCCGTCCAAACTCGCCGAACTGCTCGGCTGCCTGACCGAACCCGACCCGGACTTCGCGATCGTCACGCCCTGACGGCCCCCCGTGTGCCGTTCTCCCAAGGAGGAGATCATGACCAGCAAAGCCGCCATCGTTTTCGCCCACGGACTCTGGGCCGACGGATCCTGCTTCGGCAAGCTCATCCCCACGCTCCAGGCCGAAGGCCACGAGGTCTTCAGCTCGCAACACGGCCTCGACTCGCTCGAAGGCGACGTCGCCTGCGTCACCCGCGCCATCGACCACGTGTCCGGCCCGGTCGTCCTCGTCGGCCACTCCTACGGCGGGACCCTGATCACCAAGGCCGGCGTCCACGACCGCGTGGGCGCCCTGGTCTACATCGCGGCGCTCGCCCCGGACGAGGGCGAGACCTCGCAGGACCAGCAGGAGAAGTTCCCCCGTACCCCCCTCTTCGACCACATCGAGGTCGCCGACGGCCGCATCTGGCTCCTCGAATCGGGCATCGGCGACTTCTGCGGTGATCTGCCGGCGGCCGAGCAGAAGCTCGTCCTCGCGACGGGCGCCGTACCGGTCCCCGACCTGTTCAACCAGCAGGTCCCCGGCACCGCCTGGCACACGAAGCCGAGCTGGTACATCGTCGCGAACGACGACCGCACCGTGCACCCCGACCTGGAGCGGGCGGCCGCCGAGCGCATCGGCGCGAAGACCTACGCCGTCGACAGCAGCCACGTCCCCATGCTCTCCCACCCCGACTTCGTACTGGACGTCATCCGCGACGCCGCGAGGACCCTCGAGGCGTAGGGCCGCCGCCGGCCCGGTCCAGGACGCGGACGCCGACAGAAGTGGAGGAGCATGGCCGAGTTCAGCACCCGGCAGGTCGGTGACCTGTCCGTCACCGTGGTCGACGTCACCGGCACCCTGGCCTGCGGGGCGACGGGTACCGGGGCGCTGACGCGGGTCGTCGCCGGGCTCCTCGAAGAGGGACGGACCAGGATCGTGGTCAACCTCGTCGAGGTCACCGAGGCCGATCAGCACGGGTTCCGCGAGCTCGCCGACTGCTACGTCCTCGCCTCCCGCGGGGGTGCCCGGCTGAGGCTGGCGGCCTTCGACCCGCAGGTCCGTGAGCTGCTCGCGGCCGGCCACTTGGGCAGCATCTTCGAGGTCTTCGGTTCCGAGGAGGCGGCCGTCGGCAGCTTCGTCTGAAGAGCCCCCGGCCGCGCTCCGGGATCCGGTGGGTCACCGGTGGCGTGCCGTCAGCTGGCCCTGTGCGTAGGGGTCGGCGTCGGGGGTGTACGGGCCGCCGTGGCCGGCTAGCACCTCGGTGATCCGGTGCCATTCCGCCAGGGCCGCCCGCGCGGCGGCGTCGGCCCCCGCCGTGGGGCCGACCGCGTCCAGGACGCGTTCGAGGGCGGCGGCCGCCTGATGGTGGGTCATCCCCACGGCTTCGCTCCGCACCCGGTCGCGGGCTTCGACCTCGTCCGGGGACGGCTCGTGCGGTTCCAGAGCGGCCTCGACGACGGCCTCTGTTTCCTCGGACATGGCGCCTCCTGTTCCCTCTTCCGTGGCCGCCCTTACCCCGGGGGCGGCCCGGCAACCCCCCTTCCGGCGCGCGGCGCCGGCCGGTCGACCCCGCGCCGGCCGGCGGCCCGACCCGCCGGCGTACGGTCACGGCGACCGCCGGGCCGGCCGCACCGGCCCACCGAGGGGTCAGGAGGACAGGGCCGCCGAGACGACCGAGCGCGCCGCTTCCTGGACCTCGGCGAGGTGTCCGGGGCCCCGGAACGACTCCGCGTAGATCTTGTAGACGTCCTCCGTGCCCGAAGGGCGGGCCGCGAACCAGGCGTGCTCGGTGGTCACCTTGATCCCGCCGAACGCCGCGCCGTTGCCCGGGGCGCTGATGAGCACGCCGGTGACGGCGTCTCCGGCCACGGTGTCCGCGGTGACCTGCTGCGGGGACAGCCGGCCGAGGACGGCCTTCTCCTCCCGGGTGGCCGGTGCGTCGACGCGGGCATAGGCGGGCGTGCCGAACCGGGCGGTGAGGACGTCGTACCGCTCGGAGGGGCTCTGCCCCGTGACGGCGAGGATCTCGGAGGCGAGCAGGGCGAGGAGGATGCCGTCCTTGTCGGTGGTCCACACGGAGCCGTCGCGGCGGAGGAACGAGGCCCCCGCGGACTCCTCGCCGCCGAACCCGAGGGTGCCGCCGGCCAGGCCGTCGACGAACCACTTGAACCCGACGGGGACCTCCACCAGTTCCCGGCCGAGGTCGGCGGCCACCCGGTCGATCATCCCGGAGGACACCATCGTCTTGCCGATGCCCGCGGACGCCGGCCAGCCCTCACGGTGGCGGTAGAGGTAGTCGATCGCGGTGGCGAGGTAGTGGTTGGGGTTCATCAGCCCGCCGTCCGGGGTCACGATGCCGTGCCGGTCGGCGTCGGCGTCGTTGCCGGTCGTGACGTCGAACCGGGCCCGGCCTTCGATCAGCGAGGCCATGGCGTGCGGGGAGGAGCAGTCCATCCGGATCTTCCCGTCCCAGTCCAGCGTCATGAACCGCCAGGTGGGGTCGGTCTCCGGGTTGACGACCGTCAGGTCGAGCCGGTGCTCCTCGGCGATGCGCCCCCAGTAGGCGACCGACGCCCCGCCGAGCGGATCGGCGCCGATGCGCACGCCGGCCGCCCGCACGGCGTCCAGGTCGAGGACGGAGGGCAGATCGCGGACGTAGGCCCCGAGGAAGTCGTACGCGGCGGTGGTGGGGGCCGCGACGGCCCGCGCGTACGGCAGCCTCCGGACCCCCTTCAGCCCGTCGGCGATGATCTCGTTGGCCCGGTCCTGGATCCAGCCGGTGGCCTCCGACCCGGCGGGCCCGCCGTGGGGCGGGTTGTACTTGAACCCGCCGTCTCCGGGCGGATTGTGCGAGGGGGTGACGACCACGCCGTCGGCCAGGGCGCCGGTGCGCCCGCGGTTGTGGGTGAGGATGGCGTGGGAGACCGCGGGCGTGGGGGTGTAGCCGTCCTCCGTGTCGACGAGGACGTGGACTCCGTTGGCGGCGAACACCTCGAGCGCCGTCACCCGGGCCGGTTCGGAGAGCGCGTGCGTGTCGGCCCCGAGGAACAGCGGGCCGCCCACGCCCTGCCGGGCCCGGTACTCGCAGATGGCCTGGCTCGTCGCCGCGATGTGGTCCTCGTTGAACGCGGTGGCCAGGGACGAGCCGCGGTGCCCCGAGGTGCCGAAGCCGACCCGCTGGGCCGGATCGGCGGGGTCCGGGTGCAGGGCGTAGTACGCGGTCACCAGCCGGGGCACGTCGACGAGGTCATCCGCCCGCGCCGGCCGCCCCGCTCGCTCGTTCGACATCCGTCCGTTCCTCCATACCGCTCGGGACCACCGATGGGGTCAGTGCCGTGCCGTGTCGTACCGTGCCGTGGCCGTACCGCAGACGGGAGCGACCGTGCCCCCGCCCGCCGCTACGATCCTCCTGCCCGTACGGCCTACCCAGCGGGGACCGCTCTTATCGGCCAGACGTCTCTAGCCGCTCCGGCGGGCGGTGAGGAGCAGGTATTCCCACTCCATGGCGCCGTCGCGCAGCGCGCCGGCCGCCAGGTCGGTGAGGGCGTCGTCCAGCTCGGCGGTCCGCCCGGGGTCGTCGGCGATGCTCCGGTAGACGGCGATGGTGGGCCCGTAGGCGGCCTTGAAGAAGTCGCGGAAGGCCTCCGGCTCCTCGAAGGCGTCCACGCGGATCGTCCGGCGGCGCGCGTCGACGTCGGTGACGCGGTCGCCGAGGAGCGTGCGCACGTGCTCCTCCTGCCCCCACAGGGGCGGCGGCTGGGCTCCGGGGGGAGGCGGCGGTGCGTACGGCTTCATGGTCGCGAACATCCGTCCGATGAAGCCTTCGGGGGTCCAGTTGAGCAGGCCGATGGTGCCTCCGGGCCGGCAGACCCGCACCAGTTCGTCGGCGGTGGCCTGGTGGTGCGGGGCGAACATGACCCCGACGCAGGACATCACCGTGTCGAAGGCGCCGGTGTCGAAGGGCAGGGCCTCGGCGTCCGCCTCCCGCCAGTCCAGTGTGACGCCGTGCGCCCGGGCCGCTTTGCGCCCCTCGGCCAGCAACTCGGGTGTGAGGTCGGAGGCGACCACGTGGCCGCCGGCCAGGGCGGCCGGGATCGAGGCGTTCCCGGACCCGGCGGCGACGTCCAGCACCCGGTCGCCGCCCTTGACGGCGCAGGCCTCCACCAGGGCGGGGCCGAGCGCCGCCACGACCTGTGTGGCGACCGCCGGGTAGTCGCCGAGCGCCCACATCGTCCGGTGCTTGGCCTTGAGCGCGAGGTCGGCGTCCCGTGCGTCCGATGTTCCAGTCACCTTTAATGCCCTTCACTGCGCTATGTCCTGGTTTGTTCTCCTGAGAGCATAGGGCTCGGTGCCGTCTTCTGCGTACGCTTCCACCAGAACGGACGCGGTGGGGGCGGTGCACATGAAATCGGAAGCAGCAGAACACCGGTGGGAGTCGACTCTCGATTCGGTGGTGGTGTACGCGCAGGGCGCGCTCTGCAGGCGCCTGGCCCGCGGCAGTGTGCCGCCCGACGGCAAGGTGCGGGTCACGGGACTGCCCCGGTCGCTGGAGCCGGGCTCGCTGCGGGCCCGGGTCCTGGGCGCCTCCGGAGCGCGCGTCACCGAGGCGCGGGTGGAGGTCGAGGCCGGCGCGCCCGGTGCGGGGACGCCCGACGGGCTGCGCCGCGAGGTCGAGCGGCTGACCGAGGCCCACGCGGCGGCGCAGGCCCGCCGGGACCGCCAGCTCGGCCTGATCGCCGAGGTCGGGGGCCTCAAGCCGGTGGCCCCCGCACGGAGGGAGGACGACCCGCCGCACCGCCGCACCCCGGTCGACGCATGGCTCGGCCTCGCCGACTTCGTCGACGAGCGGCTGGAACGCCTGCACGCCCGCCTCGCCGAGCTGGAGCAGGCGCTGGACTCCGTCGCGCACGAGCTGGCCGTCGCCGGCGACCGCCTCGCCCGCGCGTCGACCGACGCGCCGTCAGCACACGTGGGGACAGCGGTCTGCGCGGTCCTCTCCCTGGACCTCGCCGGGGGCGTGAAGGAGGAACAGGAAGCGGAAGCGGAACCGGCGCCGGACGTACGGCTGGAACTGGAACTGGAGTACGCGGTCCCGGGGGCGCTGTGGGTGCCGGCCTACCGGCTCAGTTGCCACCAGGGCGACACCGACGGCCGTCTTCTGATGCGTGCCTCGGTCGCCCAGCGCACCGGCGAGGACTGGTCCGGCGTACGCCTCGCCCTGGCCACCGCCGACCTCCGGCGCGGCAACGACCTGCCCAGGCTCCGCTCGATCCGCCTCGGCCGCCGCCAGGCCGCACCCGCGCCGTCCGGCTGGCGCGAGCCCCCCGCCGGGCTGGCGGACCTGTTCTCCGGATACGACGCGGCGGGCCCCCGCCCCCGTCCCCGCGTCCCGGGGCGGCCGGCCGCCGCCGCGGGCACGCCCGCCGGCTTCGGGGCCCGGCCCGGGGCAGGCGCCCCCGCGCCGACGCCCGCCCCGCCTGCGGCCCCCGCGCCGCCCCCCGCCCCCGCCGCTCCGGGCGGGGCCGCCGCTGCGCCGCCCGAACTCCCGCCGTCCGCCGCCCCGTCCCCGCAGCCCCCGGCCCCGCAGGGCTACGGCGCCGCGCCCGGCACCGCGCCGCGGGCCCGCTCGGCGCGGCCCGCGGGCCGCCCGCGCGCCGGCGGCGCCGCCGCCTCCTTCGCCGGGGCACCCGCCCCGGCGGGGCCGCCCGCGGCCCCCGGCGGCTCCCCGGTACCTCCAGCGCCCCCGGCCCCCGCGGCCGGACCGCCGCGGCCCGGCGGCGCCGACCTCGACTACGCGGCCCTCGTCCTCAGCGGACCCGACGAACGGGGCGCACGCCGGGGCCTGCTGTTCCCGGGCGCCCCCTCCGACCCGGTGGCTCAGGCACACCGGCGACGCGCCGAGGAGGTGGCCTCGCTGCCGCTGCCCGGCCACGCGGTGCGGCCCCGCGAGTCGGCGGGCTCCTTCGACCACCGGTTCGACGCCGCCGCCCGCACCGACATCCCGTCGGACGGCACCTGGCACACGGTCACCGTCACGGAGATCCCCGTCGGGCTGCGCACCGAACACCTCGCGGTGCCCTCCGTGGAGCAGACCGTGTACGCGACGCTGGTGCTGTCCAACGCCACCGACCAGGCCCTCCTGGCCGGCCCGGTCGAGGTCACCGTCGACGGGGAGTTCCTGCTGACCACGGCCCTGCCCACGCTCGCCCCCGGCGCCGTCCGCCGCGTCGGGCTCGGCCCCGCCGAAGGCATCCGGGTCACCCGCCGCACCCATCTGAACGAGTCGACGTCGGGCCTGCGCAACAACACGACCGTGCTCGACCACCGCGTCCACGTCGAGCTGGCCAACGGACTCGCCGGGCCCGTCACCATCGAGGTGCGCGAACGGATACCCGTCACCTCGGAGCCGGACGTCCGGATCGAGGACCGGGCCGACTGGAAGGCACCCGAGCCGGGCGCCGGGCCCGAGCACCACGCCCCCGGCACCCGCCTCTGGCGGCTCGACCTGCCCGCAGGCGCCACCGCCGCCCTCGAAGGCCGCTACGAGATCCGCATCCCGACCGGCAAGGCCCTGGCCGGCGGCAACCGCAGGAGCTGACCACCGCCATGACCACGGCCCCGAAGCCCATCGCCCTCCCCGTCACCGCCGTCACCTGCCTGGAGGACCGCGCCCACGTCGAACGGTCCGCCGTCCTCGACCTGGAGGCCGGCGTGCAGAAGCTGCGCCTCGGTCCCGTCAGCGCGCTCGCCGTCGACCGGACCCTCCACGCGGGGCTGACCGCCGACTTCCCCGCGACCGTGCTCGACGCGCGGATCGTCCGGACCTGGACGCCCCGCGGGCCGCTGCCGTCGGCCGGGGAGGATTCCGCCCTGCGCCTGCGCGTGCACGAACTCGAAGAGGAACGCAAGGACCTCGACCTGCAAAAGGACCGGTTGCACGCCCGCCTCGACGCACTCGGCCACCTCGCCGCCGACCTCCTGCGGGACATCTCCGAAGGCGCCGGCACGGGCGAGACCGACCCGGCCCGCTGGGCCGCCGAACTGGACCGCGTGGACGCTGAGCGCGACACCCACGGAGAGCGACTGCACACCCTCCAGGCCCGGTTCACCGCACTCGAATCCGAACTCGGCGCCACCCGGCGCGCGATGCTCCTCGCCGAGAAGGAGCCCGCGGAGCTGGTCGGCCACGTCGAGCTGACCGTGCACGCCGAGACCGCCGGCCGGGCCGGGCTGCGCCTGACGCACCTCTCCCCGTGCGCCATGTGGCGGCCCGCCTACCGGGCCGTGCTCGACGGGGACTCCCTGACGCTGGAGACCGACGCGATGGTCTGGCAGCGCACCGGCGAGGACTGGTCCGGCGTACGGCTGACCCTGTCCACGGCCCGTTCGGCGCGGACGACCACGCCGCCGCGGCTGGGCGAGGACAGGCTCACCCTCACCGACCGCTCCGCGGCGGAGCGCCGCACGGTCGACGTCGAACTGCGCGAGGAGGAGATCGCCGACCTCGGACCGACGCCCGTACGGGGCCTTCCGGGTGTCGACGACGGGGGCGAGACGCGCGTACTGGGCGCCCCCGCGCCGGTGTCCGTGCCCGGGGACGGACGCGCCCACCGGGTGCCGCTCTCCGCCTTCACGACGGGCACGGGCAGCGAGTACGCCTGTTCACCCGAAGCGGCGCCCCTGGTCACCCAGGTGGTGCGGTTCGACAACCTCTCCGGTCACGCCCTGCTGTCCGGTCCCGTGGACCTGGTCCGCGCGGGCGGGTTCACCGGCCGGGGCACGCTCGACATGACCGCGCCGGGAGCGCCCGTCGAACTGGCCTTCGGCAGCCGCGACGACCACGCGGTGGTCCGGCGCACCGAGGAGACCCGGGACACCACCGGGATCCTGCAGAAGACCGTGGTCACGCGCACCGTGCGGGTACACCTGTCCCGGTTCTCCGCACCCGGCGAGCAGGGCGACCGGGTGGTGGTCCTCCGCGAGCGGATACCGGTCTCCGAGGTCTCCGCGGTGGAGGTCCGGCTCCGCGAGGACGCCTGCTCCCCGGCCCCCGACACGGTCGACGCCGAGGGCATCGTCCGCTGGGCCGTCCCCCTCCCGCCCGGCGGCCGCAGGACGGTCACCCTGGTGTACGAGCTGACGGCGAACTCCAAGGTCACGGGGGTCTGAGCGGCCCGACCCCGGATGCGGCCCGCCTCCCACCAGCAGGGGCGGGAGGCGGGCCGGTACGGCCGCACGGGGCGCTTCCCGGTGACCCCGGCGGTCTACCTGGGTGCGACCGCGATGACGGCCCGTGTTCGTGCGCCACCCGCGTCGTGCGTTCCCCGCCTGTCGCTGGCTGACCGTGTCCGAGGCTTTCCCCGCGGAGACCCGCGCCGTGGCCATCGCGGAGCGCCGCTCGCTGGAGGACGTCGCCGAGCCGCCGTCGGCGGCGCAGCCCTCGGAACGGCACCCGCTGACACCGCGCGTACGGTTCGCCCGCGCCGCGGCGGACTACCGCCGCAGGCCTGCGCCCCTCCGCGCTCCGGGCGTTCGGCGTACGGATTCATCCCATCGGTGCTCGATATCCCGCCGGATCAGAAGCCGTCCGCATAACGCGATCAACCCCGGGGAGGTCTCGCGCGTAGTGCCACCACGGAAGGGAAGCACGACTCGTGACGACTGCACGACGCGCAGGCAGCAGGCTGAAGATCTACAACGACCACGTCTACGTCCACACCACGCTGGTCCGTCACCAGGGCACCACCGTCGCCCTCGCCCTCGACTCCGCGCGCCGCCTGTACTACAGCGTCCTGGACCTCGATGCGGCCGCCGCCCTGCCCGCCGGCGAGGACGAGAGCGGCAATCCCGACCTCGACGTCCGGCACTGGGCGGAGGACCCGAAGGAGCTGCCGTTCCCCCAGGAGATCACCCGTGCCGGCTACGCGGCGCTCGGCGCCGACCTGCTGCCGTGCGTGCGCAAGGGCAGCCGGGCCGAAGAGGGCGAGGACGACTACTTCCTGGACGAGGAGATCGACCCGTTCCTGTCCTCCACGGCCCGGCTCACCGCTGCCGTGCCGTTCCAGGCCCTCTCCGACGGCCGCCACGTCTTCGTCTTCCGGCAGGCCGTCGCGGCCTCCCATTCCGACGCGCTGCACCGTACTCCCGACGGTGACGTCACCGGAACCCCGGACGGCAACCTCGACATCGCTGCGGACGCCCTGCTCTGTGACCGCTTCGTCCTCGCCGGCGGCGACCTCAAGCCGGTCCAGGAGGTGCGCTACCGCCGCAGCCGGCACCGCGACCGCCCGGAGTCGGCCAAGGACAGCCTCGGCATCATGGACATGGACGGCAAGCCGTTCCTTGAACCCACCCTCGAACTCGGCTTCGTCGGCCGGATCACCGAAGGCCGGTTCTCCGCGCTGCTGGTCCCCACCGCCGTCGCCGATGTCCGGCGCTGGCAGTTCTTCGTCCACAACGCCAAGTCCCAGCGAATCGACGCGATCAACGTCGAGCAGGGCGAGGACGGCCTCTTCCACACCCAGGGAACCCGCTTCCACACCAGCCCCGACCCCCAGTACCAGGACTCGGTCCTCGAACGCTCCCCGGGCACGTGCCCCTTCACCGGCAAGCCCCTGATCCAGGTACCGGTCAAGGCCGAGTTCGCCGAATCCGCGATGAAGTTCTGGCGGTCGACGACCGATCCTTCGAAGAACACGGCGCACCTCGAGGCACCCGCGCCGACCGGATTCGGCACGGGCGCCTACACGATCGAGGCCTGGATCAAGCCCGCCGCACGGCCGGGAACCATCGTGGCCACGGACGGCGGCCTCGCCCTCTCCCTCGACGCGGACGGGCGCCTGACCCTCGCCCACGGAAGCGTCCTCCTGGCCTCCGGCACGGGTGTTCACGACGACGACGGCGCCGCCACCGTTGTCCCCCAGGGCAGGTACACCCACGTCTGCGCCCTCTACGACGGCGTGGAGGCCGCCCTGTACGTCGGCGACCTGCAAGTGGCCATCGGCCCGCTGGCGCCCGCCGCCACGCCGACCAAGCTGTTCATCGCCGCCAAGAGCCCCACGGACGACCTCTTCGCCGGCGTGCTGGACGAGATGCGCCTGTGGTCCCGGGACCGCAAGCCCGAGCGCGTGGCGGCGACCCGGGGCGAGCGGCTGGTCGGCGACGAGCCGGGGCTCGCCGCGTACTACCGCTTCGACGAGACCGTGCACGGAGGCGGCGGCACCTTCGACCAGACCGACAACGGCCTGGACGCCAGGATCAGGGGCACCGGCGGGGTCTGGTGGGTCGCCTCCGAGGCGCCGGTCGCCGACCACCCCGGCATCCGCCGCGACTGCTTCCGGGTCCTCGGCCGCAGCGTTGTCGGAGGCCTGTCCGCCGTGCTCCTGCACCAGCAGGAGGAGGCCGCGTCGGGACACGACGGGCGGCTCAGGCCGCTCAAGCGTCAAGCCCGGGTACTGCTCACCTGGACGACGAGCGCCTCGCACAAGGACAAGGACAAGAGGAGCCGGATCGCCGCACTCGACCTCGCGGTGGGCCGCGACGGCCGCCTCGCGCAGATGACCGACAACCTCGACCTCCCCTCGGTCGGCTCGGCCATCGAGGAGGTCGACCCGGCAGAGGAGAACCGTCTCAAAGCCGAGATCGCCGTCCTGGAGAAGGACCTCGCGACGGCTGAGGAGCAGCTGAACGGTCTGCGCCTGGACCTCAAGGACCCGGGCCGGATCCGGAACGCGTTCCGCGAGGCCCTGGGCACCGCCACCACCGCGGCGGGGATGCCCACCGCATCGGGCGGGAAGACGGACTGCTGGGTCTACATCGACAACGACATCGACATCAGGCTCCTGAAGGTCGCCGATCCCGACGGGGACGGGGAGTACGAGCCCGTCACCGCCGTGGAACTCGCCGACCCGTCCGACCGCCCGGCCCGGTGGCAGCTGGAGAAGGCGAACTCGTACCACCGGCTGATCAGCGCGGTGACCAAGGAAGTCCTCGCCCCGGATGGTGGTTCCGTGGTGCTGCGGCGCGACCCGGGGGCGGCCCTGTGGCTGGACTTCCAGGCCCGGGGCGCCGGATACCGGATGAAGACCGGCATCAACAAGGACGGCGGGACCAAGGGCACCATGGAGCGGGGCTACGGCAACCTGCTCCACTGGGACGACCGGGACAGGAAGCTGGTGATGCGCGGGGGCGAAGGCGACCGCGTCGCCGTCTACTGCGTCGCGATGACCCCGGCCGACGACAAGGCCAAGCAGGCCGCCGCAGCCCTTGCCGCCGCCGAAGTGCGCCGCCGGCTCGTCGCGGACGGCCCCGCGAACATCGCCGGCCACACCGACAGGATCACCCGCCTCAAGGACTCCCTGGCGGCCAAGCAGGAACGCCTCGGGCGCATCACCGGCGGCACCAAGGGCCGCAGCAACCGCACGCTGCCCATGGTCCAGCTCGGCCAGGACAGGCTCGGCCTCGGCTGGGCCGGCGCCGTCCTCGACTTCGCGACCACCTCGGGCTCGCCCTTCCTCGCCGAGAGCGGCACCGGACACATCGGCCTGTACTACCGCGACGACCACGACCGGTTCACCGGGCTCTTCTACGAAACGACCATCGGCCGGGCCGGCAAGGTGCTCGCCACATCGAACAACACCACGGTCCACCTGACCGCCCGGGACGCGGGCTGCGAACTCGCCAAGTACGAGGTTCGGGTCGCCGCGGACACCGTCGGCCCGTTCGCCGACCGCTGCACCCTCACCCTGACCGGCGGCGACGGCGGCTCCGAGACCTGGACCCTCCTGCCGCGCGCCGCGAGCGGGATCGTGGCCGCCCTCAACGGCGTCCGCGCCGAGCCGGTCGCGGTCGGAACCGTCGCCTCCTTCAAGGACGGGGCGCTGACCCTGGCCGCCCCCGGCGCGCGCCGGGCGCTCGCCGCCGGCGACCTGATCGACGTCGGCGGCACGACGTACGCGCTCACGACACAGGTCGCCGCGAAGGCGACCGGTCTGCGGCTCACCCACGGTCCGAGCGACGCGACCATCGCCGCAGGCACCGCCGTCCGACTCGTCTCGTACGCCCCTGAACTCGTGACGCACGAACGCCCCGGATCCGGCGGCGCATACGGCTCCCGCTTCGTCACCGCCGCACTGATCGGCGGCTCGGGGGAGGTCAAGGACGGTACGGCGACCGACGAGGGCGAGGCACGCCCGTCACGCTGGTGGGGGGACCTGCCGGGCCGTGCGCTGAACTTCGCCGCCACGACCGAGCCGCCCGCCCTGCCCCCGGCGCTGCGGTCCGCCGCCCGGCACGCCGACGACCTCACCATCGAGGCATGGCTCAAGCCGGAGGAAGGCGACGTGGCGCGCGTCGTCCATGCCAACCTGGGCGAGGAGTCGCAGTACACGCTCGCACTCGGCACGAAGGACACGACCGGGCGGCGACCGGTCGTCCTCGGCGTCGGCACGAACTTCGCCGCGTCCCGTGCCACCGTCGCCGCCGGCGAGTGGACGCACGTCGCCGCGGCGTTCGAGCAGTCCTGGGGGCTGCGCTTCGCCCATCAGGCCTACGCCGACACCCCGCATGCCGACGACCTGAACATCTCCAAGGACCTCACCCTGGAGGTGTTCCTCCAGACCGGGGAGCTCGGCTCCGCCCAGGGCGTGCTGTCCAAGGGCCGCGTCGACGACGGCGGGGGAGGGCGGGTCCCGTACCAGTTCGGCATCGAGGCCGACGGCCGGCTGTTCTTCGCCTTCGAGGATGCCGACGGCAACGAGGTGCGGCTGAACTCGGCGAACACCGGGCGGGGCAAGGTCAAGGCCGGCGCCTTCCACCGGATCGGTATGGTCCGCAAGCTCGGCGAGAGCCGTGAGGAGACGCGCCTGCCCAAGGACCTCGACACCTCCGACGCCGCCGCGCTGGAGAAGGCCGTCACCGCCTTCGTCGACTCCATCGTCGTCCGGCAGTGGTCCGACATCACCTTCTACATCGACGGCGCCGCCGCCGGGAACGTCCGCTACGCCGGAGCGCCCGACCTGGGCCACCCCGGTGTGCTGGAGATCGGCCGGGGCCGCCGGAGTTCCGGGGACCAGCCGTTCGCCGGAATCATCGGCGAGGCCCGGATCTGGAACACCGCCCGGGACGTGAAGGAGATCGGCGCGGACCTCCCCGTGACCGAGGGCCGGACGTGGGACACGCCCACGCTCCGCCCCGAGGGGCTGATCGCCCGCTGGCGGTTCGAGGAGAAGCTGGGCAACCTCGCCGCCGACGACGCCGGCAGCCACCAGGTCCGACTGCACGGCGTGAAGTGGGTGAAGAACCCCGACCCGAAGGGCAGCGCCTTCCGCCTGTACCTGAACGGCCGGCCCACGCAGAGCCTCCCGCTGGCCGCGGTCGACGCGCCCGCCCGGGGTTCCTACGGCTCCGAGCAGTTCGCCCTGGGCGGCCGGGTCGACGGGAACGAGGCCGCGGAACCGTACCTCGGCGTCTTCGACCAGGTGCGGATCTGGCGGGTGGCCCGCAGCGAGGAGCAGATCCTCGACAACCTCTTCGGCCGCCTGATCGGGGACATCGCGGACCTCATCGCCTACTACCCCTTCGACGACGAGTCGACCGAGGCAGAGGCGACCGCCGTCCGCGACCACGGCCCGCGCGCCCTGGACCTTCCGCTGCCCGAGGCCGCCGCGGCCCGCCCGGCGCCGCTGATGTCCACCGCGCCGATCTCCTCGGACTCCCCGGAGGTCCGCCCGGTCTTCGCCACCGGGCAGCCCGGCTACGTACGGACCATCAGCGGGACCCCGGCGGTCGGCGAGTACGCCGACCTCCAGCGGAACCGGCGGGACGGTTCGACGCGCGGCGTGCTCAAGCGGGCGTACGGCTACGTCCAGGACGGCGCCTGGAACCTGGTCACCGGTTACAAGCTGGGCGACCTGAAGTCCGAATGGGTCAGCCAGGTGCAGTTCGACCCGCAGCTCGTGGGCTACGTCGAAGGCGCGCCGCCGATCCCGTCGGAGAACCTGGTCGCCACCCGGCGCCTCAGCTCCCTGAGCTACATCAACGCCACGTCGGTGGAGTTCCAGCAGGCCGACCACGTGGTGCAGACCCTGTCCTCGGGCGGCGAAAGCAGCGTCGACACGTCGCTGGCCGTCCAGTTCAACAACACCGTGGACAACGACACCCTCCTGATCCAGGCGCCGCTCGGCATCGGTGTGGCGACCCCGGCCGCGAGCGTCGACAACGTCATCGGCCTCGGCGGCACCCTGGAGTACTCCAACGCCTGGGGCCACCAGACCGACGTCGCCGAGGGCGTGGACACCGCGCGCTCCACGACCGTGGGCCTCAGCGGCGGCTGGGAGCCGGACACCTCGAAGGACCAGATCGACCCGGACGGCGGCCGGCGTTTCGTACCGGCCAACACCGGCTACGCGCTGGTGCAGTCGGAGACCGCCGACGTGTTCGCCTTGCGGATCGAGCACAGCGGCGCGGTCGTGGCCTACCGGATGCTGCCCAACCCGGACATCCCCCGGGACTGGAACCTGCTGCCGTTCCCGCTCAACCCCCGCTACGTCAAGCAGGGCACCCTGGACGGCACCGTCGGTTTCACCGCGACCGGCAAGCTCCTCGACCCCGACTACAAGGACGCCTCGGACTACGGCGAGTACAGCTACTTCAAGCCGAGGGAGGCCTACGCGCTCAAGCGCCGGATCACCGAGGACCAGCAACGACGCCAGGCGTTCTACGAGGGCCTCTCGGCCGGGGCCTCGGATCCGGACCCCACGTTCCGGCGGGCCGAGGAACTCCTGAGCCGCTTCACCGGCCCGATCCCCGGCCCCGGCAAGGACCGGGGCGCCAAGGACGAGGCGGGCGCCTTCGCCCGCCGCGACCTCGTCAACACCTACGTCTGGTCCGCCGACGGCGGCTTCTTCGCCGAGACCACCGAGACCACGGACGTGGTCACCGAGACCACCACGGGCTCCTACCGGTTCAACGGCACGGCCACGGCCGGTCTGAACACCGGCTTCACGGTGTTCGGCGTCGGCATCGGCGTCCAGATCGACTCCGCCCTCGGGGGCGGCATCAGCCGGACCCGGGCGAAGTCGAAGGAGTCCACCCGCGCCTTCGGCCTCAACGTCATGGTCGACACCCCCGGAGACATGCAGAAGTACGACGCCGACGCCAACCCGGTCTACAAGGACGGCAAGCCCGTCGAAGTCCCGGGACGGGTCGACGCCTACCGGTTCATGACCTTCTACCTGGACAGTGACAAGAACAACTTCGAGGACTTCTACGGCAAGGTCGTGGACCGGAAGTGGCTGGAGGGAGCGGATCCCAACGCCGCGGCGCTGCGTCAGGCCCGGCAGTCCGAGGCCAAGCCCCCGTGCTGGCGCGTCCTGCACCGGGTGACCTTCGTCAGCCGCAAGCTCCCCCCGGTCTCCCCGGCCGGCGCCACCGGGCTGGAGAAGGCCATGCGCTCCGCCGACATCGCGAGCAACTACGAACTGGTGCGCCGCGTCGATCCGTTCGTCGACCCCGCGGTGAAGGACCGGGACGAGCTGACCCGCCAGGTCCGCACCGCCATCGGCGCCAACCTGCCGGAACTGGCCCGCCACTCGGACCGGATCGCCGAGTTCTACGCGGACTTCCACGGCATCGCCTGATCGCCGACCGGCACACGGAAGGAGCTCCGAACCCGATCCCGGTGGGGCGGCGCCCGGTTCGCCGCCCCACCGGCTCGCCTCCGAGCGCGGGGCCCGTCAGGCGGAACGACAAGCACACGGCTGGGCCGCTCGGACGCGGCGTCGTGGCTCGTTCCGGTGAACGCGTCCGGGTGTCGCGGCGTGCTGACCGTGCGCCGGGGTGCGGGGCGCGCGACGATCGACGGTGGCTCGGGCCCGGTGGGTCCGGATTCGGGGCCGGTATCCGCGTGGGCCGTGGTCGAACAGAGGCGGGCGGTGGGTGTGACGGGTGGGCCGGTGCGCAGGCTCCTGAGGGAGTGCCCCGAGGCAGGGGTGTGCTGCGTCCGTCTGCCTCCGGCGGGTGCCGGGGCGGGCTGCCACCGGTCGTGGCGCGGGACGCCTTCGTCGACGCCCTCGCACCCACCGCCGTCCTCGCCGCCGCGGTAGCGCCGACGACCGCCGCGGCCGCGGCACGCCACCCGCCCACCCCCGCACCAGCCCGCCCGAGCCGGCGGGTGCGGGCGCATCCCCTCCGTCCTGACCACCCCATCCGCCACACCCCCGTGAGGACCCGCCATGACGACCACCCTGGACGCGATCACCCAGGCGCTCACCGAGACGTTCCCGATCGACGCGGCCGAGATCACCCCCGACAAGACGTTCGATGAGCTGGGTCTGGACTCCCTGGCCCTGATCGAGATGAGCCTGATCGTCCAGGAGACGACCGGCATCACCCTCAGCGAAACGGCACTGCCCCAGACCGTCCAGGAGCTCGCCGACCTCCTCGACGCCGCCGACGCCGCGGCGGTCAAGACCCCGGCCACCGCGGACAGCCGCGCATGACCCGCATCACGGTCACCGGCCTCGGCATGGTGACACCGGCCGGCCTCACTCCCGACGCCACCTGGCAGACGCTCCTCACCGGCGCCTCCACCGCCCGGCGTGACGAAAGCCTCGACGGCCTGCCCGTGGACATCTCCTGCCGGGTACCCGACTTCGACCCCCGCCGGACGGTCCCGGGATACGGCTGGCGACTGGACCGGTTCACCGCCATGGCCGTCCTGGCCGCACGCCAGGCCCTGACCGACGCGGGCCTCGACCCGCAGACCTGGGACGGCGCCCGCGTCGGCGTGGTGATCGGCTCGGGTACGGCCAGCATGGAACGGTACGGGCAGGAGTTCGCCAAGATCGCCGACGGACGCCCCCTGGACGTCTCGCCCCTGGCCATCCCGCGCAGCGTGCCCAACATGTCCGCCGCCGAGATCGGACTCGACACCGGCGCCACGGGCCCGAACTTCACCGTCTCCACCGCGTGCGCGTCCGGCGCCACCGCCATCGGCGTCGCCCGCGACCTGTTGCGCGCAGGCACCTGCGACATCGTCCTGGCCGGCGGTGCCGAATCCGTCCGCCACCCCATCCCCGCGGCCTGCTTCCACCGCATGGGAGTCCTCTCCCGGCGCACGGAGGCTCCCGACCAGGCCTGCCGGCCCTTCGATTCCGCCCGCGACGGGTTCGTGCTCTCCGAAGGCGCCGCCGTCCTCGTCCTGGAACGGGCGGCCCACGCACGAGCCCGCCGCGTACGCCCCCGCGCCTTCCTGGACGGCTACGCCGCCACCTGCGACGCCCACCACTACGCCGCCCCCCACCCCCACGGCGCGGGCGCCGCGGCAGCCATGACCCGAGCCCTCGCCGACGCGGCCCTGCACCCCCACGACATCGGACACGTCAACGCCCACGGCACGGCCACCCGCCTCAACGACCTCGCCGAAGCCCGGGCCCTGCGCACCGTCTTCCCCACCCCGCCCCCCGTCACCTCGGTCAAGGGGGCGATCGGCCACGCGATCGGCGCCGCGGGCGCGATCGAGGCGGCCGTCACCGTGATGACCCTCCAGCACGGCCTGATCCCCCCGACCGCCAACCACGAGGACACCGACCCGGACGTCGACCTCGACATCGTCGCCAAGGCCCCCCGGCCCCTCCGCGCCCAGGCGGCGATGAGCACCTCCTACGGCTTCGGAGGGCAGAACGCCGCCCTGGTCTTCACGACCTGCTGACCGCGGCCGGGTGGGCGGCATCCGGCGACGCGTCCACGGGCCCCGTGCGCCCGTGGACCCGGCCGTGCCGTACCGACCGGGTCCATACGGGTACCGCGACCCCTTCTCGCGGAGATCGGACCGTTGCCGGGAAACGATCTCCTTGTGCACACTGCACTACCGGGTACCGGGCGATGAGGAGGAGCGGATGAGCACGGCCCACGAGGGACGTCGGTGGCCGGACGCGGTCAGTGTCGACAACGCGAGGACCACGCTGCTGCAGCTCCTCGCACGGGCGGGGGTCCCCTCCGGGGACGCGCGCCAGCTGATCGGGCTCGTCGAGGCGGGGGTCCTGGCCCTCGCGCACGACGAACTGAACGGCGCCGGACCGGGCGTCCCGGGGGACAAGGGCGAGGAGTACCGGTCGGGCTGGCTCGACGGGGCCGAGACGCTGGTGGCCGAGCTCGGCGCCGTCGCCGAGCGGACCCTGGCGGGGGTCACGGGGCCCGACGGGGACCAAGGCGGGGCCGGCGCGCATCCTCGGGCCCGGCGGATGGAAGTGGAGCGGGTCAAGGTCGCGCTCACCCCCCTGTACCTGTCGTTCACCGCGGTGTCCGAGCTGGATCCGGAGGTGACCGAAGAGGTGCTCGTCGCCGTCCTCGGGACGATGGGCCCCCGGCTGCGGGCCGGGTACGCCGGACGGCTGACGGAGTTCGCCACGCTCCACCGCGGCCGGCTCGAGCGGCTGTTCGCGGCCTTCGGACCGGACAGCGCCACCCAGGTGCACGGCCGCTACTCCCTCCTGCACTCCGCGACGAGCGTCGCCGTCCTGGAACGGCTCCTGGCCTCCCCGCAGGCACTGCGGGAGCAGTGGGAGGCCGCGGAACTGCCGCCCGCGTGGCTCGACGGGCTGACGGCCGCCTGGACCACCTCCGCCTGACCCCGGTGCACGCGCGCAGGAGGCCGTTCGTCGGGGCGTTGGCGGTGGGGAGGCGGGGCGCAACCCGGAACGTTCCGGATGCCCCGCGCCGCGCGCCCCCGGCTACCTTGCGGGTCGCCGGCGGCGGACCACGCCGCCGCGCGGGAAGGCCACGCGCCGCCGCCGCATCGAGGACGGCGAGGCCCGTGGATTCCGCACGTCGCATGGGCGGCGTCGACGGTGTCCTGGGCGCGCCGGCCGAGACGTCGCTGTTCAGGTTGGTCGCGGTGTTCTGGTGCTCGCCGGGGCTCGCCCTGCCATCGGGCCCCGGATACCGGGAGAGCCGGGCGTCGACCATCAGGTAGGTCTGCGCCAGGGTGCAGATGTCGTCCTCGGCCGCCGCGTATCCGTAGCCCGTTCCCAGCCCCTCCCGGTCCGAGGCGATGAGGTGCGGGATTCCGTATCCGGTGTACCGGATCGTCGGCCGGTCCGGCCCCTGCCCGGCGCCCCGGTGGCCCGCGGCCCGGCCGCCGACATCGTGCCGATCACCGCCACCGCGGCCACCGCGGCCACCGCGGCCACGGCCGCCCTCGGCGGCCTCGCTCTGCGTCCCCGCGCCATCGGGTCGCCCTTCCCCTGCGGCTCCGTCGTCTTCGGACGCGGCCGCGCTAGGAAGGGGCGATGAAATCCCGATGACCCTCACACCCGGCTACGTCCCCTCGGCGCAGTCGCCCCCGCCGGCGAGGGCGGCCAGGACCCGGTCGGGGGTGAGGGGCAGCTCGCGCAGGCGTCGGCCGGTCGCCCGGCTCACGGCGTTGCCGATGGCCGCCGCGGCGCCGACGATGCCGATCTCCCCGATGCCCTTGCTGCCCATCGGGTTGAGGTGCTTGTCGTGCTCGTCGATCCAGTGGGCCTCGACGGTGCGGACGTCGGCGTTCACCGGCACGTGGTAGGAGGCCAGGTCGCGCTCCGCGAAGTCGCCGAACGCCGGGTCGAGGCCGCCGTGTTCGGTCAGCGCCATGCCCAGCCCCATCACCATCCCCCCGATGAACTGCGACCGGGCCGTGCGCGGGTTGAGGACGCGTCCGGCGGCGAAGACCCCCAGCAGCCGGCGGACCCGTACCTCCCCGGTGACCGTGTCCGCCTGGACCTCGGCGAAGTGCGCCCCGAACGCGTGGCGCGCGTACGGGGACTTCTGCTTCGCCGACTGGGTGGTGTCGGCGGACGCGCAGAGCCCCGCGTCGGGCAGCGGGCCGTGGTGCCGGGCCAGCCGGTCGGTCAGGGCGGTGCAGGCGTCGTGCACTGCCCAGCCCCAGGACGCCGTCCCCGTGGAACCTCCGGCCACGGGGCCGGCGGGCAGCGCGCTGTTGCCCAGGGACAGCGCGACGGCCTCCAGCGGGACCCCGAGCGCGTCGGCGGCGATCTGGGAGAGGACCGTACGGGCTCCGGTGCCGATGTCGGTGGCGTTGACCTCGACGAGGAAGCTCCCGTCGGGGCGGGCGTGGGCCCGGGCCCCCGCCGGGGCGATGTACACCGGGTAGGTGGCGGCGGCCACGCCGCTCGCGACCAGGAACGGCCCCTCCCGCAGGGGCGGCCGGGGGCCGGCCCAGCCGAAGCGGCGTGCGCCCTCGCGCAGGCACTCCACGAGGTGGCGGCTGCTGAAGGGGCGGCCGCTGTCGGGCTCGGTGGCCGGGTCGTTGCGTACGCGCAGCTCGACCGGGTCCATGCCGAGGGCGTCGGCCAGCTCGTCCATGGCCGACTCCAGGGCGTACATGCCGGGGGTCTCGCCGGGGGCGCGCATCCAGGAGGGCGTGGGTACGTCGAGCGCGGCGACGCGGTGCGTGGTGCGGCTGTCCCGGACCGCGTACATCACCCTTGCCGGTACGGCGGCCTGCTCGACGAACTCGCGCACCCGCGAGGTGTGCGTGGTGACCTCGTGGCTGAGGGAGAGCAGCGTGCCGTCGGCGCGGGCGCCGAGCCGGACCCGGTGCAGGGTGGGGGCGCGGTGGCCGACGGCGGCGGCCATGTGCTGCCGGGGCAGCGCCACGGTGACGGGGCGTCCGCAGTGGCGGGAGGCCATGACGGCGAGGACGACGTGGGGCCGCGGCGTGCCCTTGGAGCCGAACCCGCCGCCCACGTGCTCGGCCAGGACGGTGACCCGGTCCTCGGGCAGCCCGAACAGTCCGGCCAGGACGGCGCGCACCACCGTGGTGCCCTGGCAGGAGTCGTACACGGTGAGGTGGCCGCGCCCGGCGTCCCAGTCCGCGGTGGCCGCGTGCGGCTCCATCGCGTGGTTGTGCAGGGGCGGCACCGCGTAGCGCACGTCGACGCGCACGGGCGCGGCGGCGAAGGCCGCGCCCGGGTCCCCCTGCTCGCGGTGCGCGGGGTAGCCGCCGTTGACCACCTCCGGCGTGTACAGGCCGGGGTGTCCCTCGCGCAGGACGACGTCGTGCGGCTCCGCCGCGTACGTGACGCGCACCGCGTCCGCGGCGGCGCGTGCCCCCTCCAGGGTGTCGGCGACGGCCAGCGCCACGTACCAGCCGCGGTGCGGTACCCGCAGGTCCTGGAGCAGCTGCAGGGTGGGGTCGTCGGACGGGCCCAGGCGCGGTGCGTCGTACGGGGTGAGGATGCCCAGCACGCCGGGCAGGGCCAGCGCGGCGGCGGTGTCCACGGCGGTGATCCGGCCGCGGGCGATCGTCGCGGGCACCGGCCAGGCGTAGGCCCGTCGCGGCAGGTGCCGTTCGGCGGCGTACAGCGCGGCGCCGGTCACCTTCTCCCGGCCTTCGCGCCGCGGGACGGGGGTGCCGAGCAGGGCCTCGGCGGCGGTGTCGAGGGTGGCGGAGGTGGGGCTCATCGGGGTCCTGTGGTCCTGTCCTGGTCGGTGGAGCCGCTCAGCGCGTGGCGGGGGAACCGGGGTGCGTACCGGCCAGCGTGGTGATGGTGTCGCAGGCGAGGCCGCGGGCGAGGGGGACCTTGTACGCGTTGTCGCGCAGGGGCCGCGCCCGGGCGAGTTCGGCGTCGACCGCGGCGCGCACGGCGTCGGGATGGGGCGCGGCCCCGGTCAGCAGCGCCTCGGCCGTGGTGGCCCGCCAGGGCCGGTGGGCGAGGCCGCCGAAGGCGAGGGCGATGCGGCGCACGCGGCCGTCGCCGGGGTCGAGGTCGAGGACGACGGCGACCGAGGCGAGGGCGAAGGCGTACGAGGCGCGTTCGCGGGCCTTGCGGTAGGACGAGACGGCTCCGGGGGCCGGGGCGGGCAGCAGCACCGCCGTGACGATCTCTCCCGGGCGGATGACGGTGTCCTGCTCGGGGCGGTCGCCGGGCAGCCGGTGGAACTCGGCGGCCGCCACCGTCCGGGTGGTGTCCGGTCCGCCGTACAGCTCGACTTCGGCGTCCAGCGCGGCGAGGGCCACGGCCATGTCGGAGGGGTGGGTGGCGATGCAGTGCTCGGAGTGTCCGAGGACCGCGTGGTCGCGGTGGATGCCGTCCCGTGCTCCGCAGCCGCTGCCCGGTTCGCGCTTGTTGCACGGCTTGGCGGGGTCCTGGAAGTAGGCGCAGCGGGTGCGCTGGAGCAGGTTGCCGCCGGTGGTGGCGACGTTGCGCAGCTGGCCGGAGGCGCCGGCGAGCAGGGCCTGCCCGAGCAGCGGGTGGCGGGCGCGCACCCGGGGGTCGGCGGCCAGGTCGCTGCCCCGGACCGTGGCACCGATGCGCAGGCCCCCGTCGGGGAGTGCGGTGATCTCGTCCAGGGGGAGCCGGGAGATGTCGATGAGGGCGGTGGGGGTCTCGACGCCCAGTTTCATCAGGTCCACGAGATTGGTGCCGCCGCCGAGGTAGCGGGCGCCGGGGTGCGCGGCATGCGCCTCGGCGGCCTCGCGCAGGCTGGTGGCGCGTACGTAGGCGAAGGGCCTCATGCGATCACCTCGGCGCCGGTCGTGGTCGCCGAGGCGTTCGCGGCGGCGTCGGCGACGGCCCGGACGATCGCCGGATAGGCGCCGCAGCGGCACAGGTTGCCGCTGAGCCGTTCCCTGATCTCCTCCGCCGTCAGCGCGACGGGTCCTGCCTGGGGACCGGCGGCGGTGATGTGCGAGGGGTCGCCGGCGGCGGCTTCGCGCAGGGCGCCGACGGCGGAGCAGAGCTGGCCGGGGGTGCAGTAACCGCACTGGAAGGCGTCGTGCTCGATGAACGCCCGCTGGAGCGGGTGGAGGGCGCCGTCGGGCCCGGCGAGGCCCTCCACGGTCGTGACCCCGCAGCCGTCGAGGGTGACGGCGAGCAGCAGACAGCTGTTGGCGCGCCGTCCGTCCACGAGGACGGTGCAGGCCCCGCACTGCCCGTGGTCGCATCCCTTCTTGGCCCCGGTCAGGTCCAGGTGCTCGCGCAGGGCGTCGAGGAGCGTGACCCGGTGATCCAGGTCGAGCTCGTGGCGGATCCCGTTGACGCGCAGGCTCACGCGCGAGCGGGTGGCGGCGACGGCCGCGCCCTCCGGCGTACCGTGCGCCTGCCGGGGTGGCGGGTCGGCTGCGTGGGCCACGGCGAGCTCCTTGTCGTCCGCTGGGCGAGGTCCGTCGCCCCTGACCAGCCTGCCCCCTCCCGCACCCGCACGCGCCCCACACCCCCGACGGCCTCCCCGGACCTCCCCCGTACGGCCGACGGAAGACGGTCGCCCGGCGGCGCCGGTCTCCAGGCTCAGGCGCCCGTACCCCGTCCGGCCGCCCGCCCCGGTCCGGCGGAAACCGCCGGCCCGGGGCGGGCCGGGAGTCCTCATCGACGGCCGCCGCTGCCCTCCCGCTGCCGCAGGACCGCCAGGTCCACCGCCCGGTCGACGGCGGGCAGGCAGGCGGCGACGTCCGTGTGGACCACGTACTCCACCGACGCGACCGTGTGCAGGCCCTGCACCAGGAAGGTGTACTCCCGGTCGCGCTCCAGCAGCAGGACGATCGGCTTGTCGAAGGCACTGGCCCACCCGATCTCGATGTGGGTGCCGGGGGAGGCCGGGTGGCCCGGCAGGGCCACGAACACGTCGGCCTTGCGGATCTCGTCCTGGTCGAGCTTGGTGCACTGTTCCGGCCGCATCAGCTCCGCCCCCCACGCCTCGCGGCGGTGGGCGTTGTGCACGGAGAGCCCCTGAGCCTCGAAGTGCTTGATCAGGACGTCGAACGGGGCCCGGGCACCGGCCGGCATCTCCCCGGTCTCGGGGTCCAGCAGCTGGATGAACGGCCCGGCGAGGAAGACCGAGCGGATGCCCAGGTCGGGGCGGATGCCGGGGGAGGCGGGGGAGGCAGGGCGGTCGAGGGGCGGCGTGATGGCCATGGGAGGTACCTCCGGGAGGAGAGCGGGTGCGCGGTCGCGAGCGGTCGAAGGGCGGACCGGATCAGTCCTTGAGGAAGCACTGGATGAACGCGTCGCCGGTCGTGCCGCCGTGCGTGTACTCGGTGGTGTCGTACGCGACGAAGGGGTGCCGCTCGACCCGGATCCGGCGGAAGTGCGGGAGGTACTGCCAGCGCAGCTCCGGCTTGGTGCTGAAGAACGGGATGAAGACGCCGCCGGGGCGCAGCACCCGGACGACCTCCGGCATGGCCCTGGCCCACAGCCCGGCGTCCGTCCAGACCTCCATGTCGAGGGCGGGGTCGAAGAACATCCCGTCGATGCTCTCCGACGGCAGTTCGAAGATCCGCTCGAAGAAGTCGCCGCGCTCGATCGTGAGGTTGTCGGGCACGTCGGGGTGGCGGGCCCGGAACAGGTCCTCGACCTCGCCGAAGAGTTCCAGCACCGTGTGGCTGCGGGTCGCCGGGTGGCCGGCGATGCGCAGGGCGGAGAGGCCGAGCCCGAGCCCGACCTCGTAGAAGTCCTTTCCGTACTCGCACAGCATGTCGGCGCTGGCCCACATCAGGTCCCGCTCCCAGGCCTGCATGGCCTGCTCGCCCCCGATGCTGAGGGTCACTTCGCCGTTCTGCTCGATCAGTTCGATCGCCGGCTTGTCAGCGGGCGCGGTGCCCCGCTCGGCTACGTCCTCGCTCTGCATGCTCTTCTCCTCGTGGGGGGTGGGGGTCGGTCAGGCGGTCCGGGGAACGACGCCGAAGTGGCGCCGGGCCGTGGAGACGGCCAGGTCCTGTACGGCGAACACGGTGAAGTAGTAGGCCTGCGGGGCGGTCCCGGAGGCGAAGCGCACGCGGAAGGCGACATCCTCGGCCCGCCCGCCGCGGAGCCGGAGCCTGGTGGTGGCGGGCTCCACGGTCGTGTCCTCGCGCAGGTACGTCGGGACGAAGAGGCCCAGCCGTACCGGCCCGGTACGGGCCGAGGTGACCGTGGCCCGTACCTCCAGCACCCCGCCCTGCGCGACCTCGTCGGCGGCGTGGGCGAGCAGCGCGGGCGCGTCCGGGATCCGGAAGGTGACGTCGCCGCACCGCATGCAGACGGCGCAGGTCGTGTCCAGGACGTGCGGGAGCAGGCCCCGCCGGGTGAACTCCTGGGCGGGGCGGCCGCAGTGGCAGGTGACCTCCCGGACGTCCGGGTCCAGGCCGCTGCGGTCGCCGAAGTACGCCGGATAGTTCATCAGCTCCGTCTCGGGATCGGCGGCGACCTGCTCGGTGATCACGTGGTCGAGGGACTGCAGGTCCGCCGTGAGCGAGGCCTCGATCTGCTCGGGCGACTGGTCGGCGAGGTGCGTGGGCCTGGCCACCCAGAGGTCGACCTTCCGGGCCAGTCTGGTCAGCCGGGGCCGCAGCGCGTGGTGGTGCGGCAGCAGGTCCGAGGCGAGGTAGGCGGTGAGCCGGGCGCCCACGGTCAGCAGCAGCGGATCGGGGCGGTGGTCGGCGGGAGCGGGCGGCGCCGGCGTGTCCTGCGGCGCGCCAGGCAGCCCGAAGCGCATGAACGCCGGGTAGGGGTGCGAGCCCGCCAGGCTGGCGTTGAGGGTGTCGACCGAGTCCGCGCCGGTGAGGGCGCCGTGCATCCAGGCGACGTTCTCGGGCCGGTCGGAGTCGTGCACCGACACCGCCGAGACCACCGTACGGGCCGGACCGTCGAGCGCGTTGAGCAGCAGCTGGTACTTCGGGTCGTAGAGGGCGAGGTCCGCGAGCGGACCGCTGTTGCACGCGCTGAGCACCAGCTCCACGGCCTCCACCCGGTTGAGGGGGACCAGCTTGTCCTCCGGCTTGTAGCAGGGCAGCCCGTACGCGCAGCGCGGGCCGAGCAGCCCGGGAGTGGCCGGAGCCGAGGCGTTCAGCCCGCAGATGGTGAACTCGCCGAGGTTGACGCTGTCGTCCTTGCCGTGGCCCTGGAACCCCACCCGCCGCCACCGGGTGCCCAGGATCTCCGCCTGGATGTCGGCGCGCTCGAAGTCCCGGTCGTCGTAGACCTGGACACCGGGCAGCCGCGGCGGCCGGTCCGTGTCGGTGAAGAGGCCCAGCGCGTCGACGTCGAGGGCGGGCTCCGCGTACTGCTTGGCGACGTTCCAGCAGACCGAGGCACCGTCGCGGCCGCTCAGCAGCGTCAGGCCGTGCCGCGGGCCCCGGTAGGTGGCCATCAGCAGGTCCCGGACGGGGTCGAGGGTGAGCCGGTCGTAACGGCCGACGACCAGGAGCGAACCGCCGTGCCGGGCCCGGAACGCCGCGACGTCCGCCAGCTCCTCCTCTCCCGCCCACGTCCGGGCGAACGGACGGGCCAGCTCCGCGAGCCCCTCGGGCAGGTGCCCCGCGCCCAGGACGACCCCGACGTCCAGTGGGTGCGGCCGCCGCAGACCGCCGTACAGCCGCCCGGCGAGCTCGACGCTCTCCGCCAGATCGGCGCGGTCCCCGGTCGGCACCGGCACCGGCAGGAGCCCGGGTGAGTCCAGGAACTCCCGGACGGCCCGGGCGAATTCCCGCCCGTCGACCGGGCGGAACAGGGGGCCCGGCCCGGCAGGCCCGTCGGTTCGCTGCTCGGTGAGCGCGGCGTTCATGGTGGACCACCTCGTGTCGTCGGCGCCGGAGGCGCGGGGTGAAGGGGACGGGGAGCGGGAAGGACAGGGAAAGGGGAGGACGGAGAGGGGGAAGGACGGGGTGGCAGAGGGCGGGGAGCGGCTGCGCGCGCGCCGGTACGGGTCACGGCTCCGGCCTGCCGGGCCCGGCCGTCATGCCGCGCGCTTCAGCACCGGCACCGCACGCCGGGCCAGCAGCCCCCGGCAGGCGAAGGCCAGCGCGGCGGCGGCCAGAGCGGTTCCGGTCGCCACCGCGAACACCGTCCGCGGCCCGAACGGATCCATCAGCAGCCCGCCGGCCTGCTGGCCCAGCGCGTCGCCCATGACGGTGGCCAGCGACGCCCAGGTGAACGCCTCCGCCATGGAACGCCCTTCGGCGATGCCGCTCACCAGGCTCATCTCGGTGGCGGAGACCAGGGCGATCGGTACGCTGCCCACCGCGAGCGCCACGGCCAGGCCCACCTGGGAGCCGGCGAGCAGTGTCAGCGCGGTGCCGACGGCGTAGGCCAGCAGGAGACGGGCCAGGCGCACCTGGGGGGCCACCTCCGACTGGGACCGACCGAGCCAGAGGGCCCCCAGCGCGCTGCCCACACCCCAGCAGGCGTACACGACGCCCGCGCCGCCCGGAGCCCCGTGCCGGTCGACGAACGCCGGGATGGCCAGGGTCAGCAGACCGATCGGCACCGCGGAGACGGCCATGATGCCGGCCAGCGCCAGCAGGGCCGGCTCCCGCAGCGGGCCCAGCGGGTGGCGCGGCCCCTTCGGAGCCTGCGGGGCGGCCTCGGTTCCGGCGGGCAGCCGGGTGTACGCGAGCCCGAGCGTGCCCGCGCCGCCCACCACCGCGATCACCGTCAGCGCCAGGCCCGCCGGGCCGGCCAGCATCAGCGCCGCCAGCATCAGCGGCGCGCCGATCACCAGGACCTCGGTGAGCAGCGCCTCCCAGAGGTAGGCCGTCTCGCGCTCCTCCTCCCGCAGGGGCAGCCGCGCCCAGAGCGAGCGCATGCAGGCGTTCGCGGGCGGCAGCACCATCCCCGCGACGACTGCCGCCGCGGGCTGCGCCCAGCCGCCCGGGCGGGTCGCCCACACCAGGACGGCGAGTGCCAGCGGGTAGGCGACGGCGGTCGCGGTGAGCACCGCCGCGCGGCCGCTGCGGTCGAGGCGGCGGGCGATCAGCGGGCTGCCCAGGGCCATCCCGATGGTGTAGAGCGCCGCGACCAGCCCGGCCTGGGCGTAACTGCCGCCCTGCTCACGGACGGTCAGGACGAGGGCCAGCGACATCAGGTAGACCGGCAGTCTGGAGACGACGCTCCACCAGGCCGCCCCGGCCACCCGGGGGCGTGTGAGCAGGTCGAGGAAGCGACGGGGCAGGCCGCTGGTCACGTGTCGGTCTCCGTTCCGGTGGCCGCGCGGCGCGGCCGGGGCGGGGTGCCGGGCCGCCGTTGCGGCGGCCGGCTCGGGCGGCGGTCAGGCTGGGACGGCGGAGGACTCCTGCGCCACCACCTCGATCGTGAAACGGGCCAGGACGTCGCGCATGCGGCTCTCGACCTCCCCGACCGAGGCTCCCACGACATGGGCGTACCCCGAGGCGTTGTGCGAGGCGCGGCGGGCCGTCACGGTGTCACCGGCGCGCACCTTGAGCACCGCGTCGATGACCCCGGGCATCCCCAGCAGCTCCTCCCGCGAGGTGATCCGCCGGATCGTCCCGGAACCGGGCAGCGGCAGCAGCAGATCTCCCGCACAGCGGCGTTCGCCGTACCGCAGGTCGGGCCGTCGGCCGAGGTAGACCGAAAGGGTGGCGCCGAACACGTCGAAGCCGTACGCGTGGCCGTGGTTCGCGGGGATCTCGCAGCCGGCGAGCCGCACGCCGATCTCGCCGGCGTACACCTCGCCGTCGATCAGGAAGAACTCCATGTGGGCGTAGCCGTGGTCGATGCCCATGCCCGTGACGATGCGCTGGACGAGGGCCCGCAGGTCCACGGCCGGACCCTCGCCGGTCCCGACGCTGATGTTGGCGTTCATCGCGCCGTCGACGATGTCCAGCGGGCGGCAGGGCATGGCGCTGGGCCACGCGTCGAGGACCTCGCCGCCGAGGACGATCGCGCAGACCTCCCACTCGGTCCCCCCGAGGTACGCCTCCACCATCCAGTCCCGGGCCCCGAGGTCGATCCCGGCGAGGTCGCCCGGCCCGTCGAGCCGGTGGGTGTCCACGCAGGCGAACGAGTCCACCGGCTTGAGCACCACCGGCCAGCCGTGCCGGCCGGCGAACCGCTCGATCCCGGCGCCCGACCGCACGCGCTCGAACTCCGCCGTGCGCAGGCCCAGTTCCCGGAAGCAGGCCTTCATCTCCGCCTTGTCGCGGACCAGGGCCACCTGCCGCTCGGTCAGGTGCGGCAGGCCGGTGAGCCGCGCGAACCGCTGGGCGGCCGCCTGCCGGGGCTCGGAGGGGTTGCAGAACCTGGTCGGCGCCGCCGGCAGCCCAGCCGCCCACTCCCGGTACCGCAGGGCCTCCTCGGCCGGCGCCGCGTCCTCGCGCACCCAGAAGGCGGGCAGGTGCGCGGTCTCCCGCAGGTGGTCCTCGGGCAGGTCCGGCCGGGTGCCCTCGAACCGCAGCAGGGCCAGTCGGCCGGCCAGCTCCCGGGCCGCGTAGCGGGTCAGGGACGACGGCCGGTCGTCCACCATCAACAGCACCTCGTCGCCGCTCACACCGCCTCCAGCACCCGGCGGACGGCCTTGGCCGCGCGCGCCTGTTCCGCTTCCGGGAGTTCCGGGGAGAGCGGCAGGCACAGGGTGCGGTCCAGCAGGTCCCTCGTGCGGGCGAAGCCGTCGCGGCTGAGGGCGAGGGGGCCCTCCGGGGCGTGGTTCCAGGGAAAGCCGTCGCGGTACAGCGAACGGCGGCCGGTGAGCACCGGGTGTTCGGGCAGCAGGTACTTCCCGAGCGTCCAGCTGGCGATGCCGGCCCCGGTGAGCGCGGCCACCGCGGCGTCCCGCAGCTCCTTGCTCTCGCACCGGAAGCGCAGGCTGACCTTCACGTCGCCGACCGCCCGGGGCCGGACCTCCAGGTCGGGGCGGCCGGGCAGTTCGGCCATGGCGATCGCGTACATCCGCTCCAGTCCGGCGAGCAGCTCGTCGAGGTGGCGGAACTGCTGGCACTGGACCGCCGCGACCTGCTCGCTGGTCACGAAGTTCTCCCCGAAGTGGGCGTCCTCGTCCCAGGTCGGGTAGTGGCCGGGCACCCGGGCCGAACCGTGGTCGTGGTAGCGGCGCATGGTCGCCCAGGCCTCGTCGGCGCCGGTGACGACGAGCCCGCCCTCGCCCGAGGTCAGGACCTTGTTGTGGTGGAAGCTGAACGTCCCGGCGTAGCCCGCCGTTCCCGCGTACCGGCCGTCGGGCAGGCGTGCGCCGAGTGACTGCGCGCAGTCCTCGATCAGGTAGGGCACGCCCGTCGGCAGCGGGGCGACGGTGCCCTCCATGTGGGCCGTGATCACGCGCTGCGCGTCCGCCGGCAGCAGCGTCGGGTCCATCGAGAGCGAGTCGTCGGCGTCGACCAGGACCGGGATCAGACCGCAGGACAGCACCGCTCCCGCCACCGCGACGAACGTCACGGCCGGGATGTACACCGGGTCGCCGACCGCCGGGCGGGTGGAGACCAGCGCCAGCCGCAGTGCCTCCGTGCAGTTGTGCACGGCCAGGGCGTGGCCCGCACCGAGCCGTGCGGCCACGGTCTGCTCCAGGCGGGAGGCCATGCTCTCGGTCTCGGTCTGGTACCGGAACAGGACCTGGTGCTCGATCACCTTCTTCAGCTCCGACATGTCGGACCAGTCGAGGTAGTTCGCTCCGTAGGGCAGGAAGCGCTGCCCGAGCCGCTTGTCGAGTGTGCTCATCGTGCGTCGGACTCCGTGATCGGCTGCGCGTCCCCGCCGACGACCATCTCCTGGCCCCGGTAGTTGCGCAGCAGCAGGCCGTCTGGGGTGGGGGTGTAGGAGGGCCGCGCGATGGGGATCTTGCCGATCCTGGTGGTCAGGACGTACTGGGGCACGCCGAACCCGGTGATGTGGCCCTGCAGGCCGTCCATGATCTCCCAGCCCTTCTCCACCGTCGTCATGAAGTGGGAGACCCCTGTGACGTTGTCGCAGTGGTAGAGGTAGTACGGACGGACCCGGATCCGCAGCAGCTCGGTCATCAGGGTGCGCATGACGGCGACGTCGTCGTTGATCCCGCGCAGCAGCACCGTCTGGTTCCCGACCGGGATGCCGTGCCGCAGCAGGCGGTCCACGGCCGCCGCGGCGTCCGGCGTGATCTCCTTGGGGTGGTTGAAATGGGTGTTCAGCCAGACCGGGTGGTAGCGCGCGAGCATGGAGCAGAGGTCTTCGGTGATCCTCTGCGGCAGCAGGACGGGGAACCTGCTGCCGATCCGGATGATCTCCACACTGGGGATCGCCCGCAGCCCGGCGATGATCTCCTCCAGCTTGCCGTCCTGGTAGGAGAGCGGATCGCCGCCGGTCAGCAGGACGTCCCGGATCTCGGGATGGTCGGCGATGTAGCGCAGGTCCTCGTCGAAGGAGCCGCCCTCGTCGTCACGGAAGTAGGTGCCGTCGACGTCGGTCGTGTGGAACTTGCGCGTGCAGTGGCGGCAGTAGACGGGGCATGCCTCGGTGATCAGCATGATCACGCGGTCCGGGTACTTGTGCACGACCCGGTTGGTCTTGCGGTAGTAGGTGTCCCCGACGGGGTCGACCTCGGCACCGGGGAACTCCATCAGCTCGCCGAGCGCCGGCACCGCCTGCTGCCGGACCGGACAGGCGGGGTCGTCCGGGTCCATCAGGGAGGCGTAGTACGGGGTGACGCTCCAGCGGTACTTGCCGGCCACCCCGGCGATGGCCTCCTCCTCGCCGGCACTGAGGTTGATCCACTGCCTGGCCTTCTCGACGTTGGTGATGCGCCGGCGCATGTGCCAGCGCCAGTCGTCCCAGTCGTTCTCGGGGATCCGGGGACGGACCAGTACGGGGCGGGTGGCGGGGACGGGTTCGCGGAGGGTGTCGGACATGGCGGCTCCAGCACGGCGCGGACGACGTGGGTGAGTGGGCCGGAAGCGGCGGGGCCGCACCGGCGTGCTGACGGGGAGGCGTGGGCGGGCGGCCCCCGGGGCGGGGTTCACCAGGGGGCGAGCGCGAGTTGGCGGAGGGTACGGGCGACCCGCTGCGCGCCGCGCAGGTCGTCCAGGGCCGGGTCGAGCAGGTGCCACGGCCCGGCCGCCGGAGGTTCCCACAGGCCCGGGTCTGCGGGGTCCTCGGCCGAAGGCAGCGGCAGGACCTCGCCGACCTGTGCGGCGAGGGCCCGCTGGGCGGCCCCCAACGGCGCCAGCAGGGCCAGCGGCGCCCGGCGCGCCTGGGCGAGGGCCAGTGCCCCGAGCACCGGCGAGGCGAGGAACACGGCGGCGTCGGCGTGAAGGGCGTCCGGGTCCGCCTCGGCGGCCCGGAGCACCCGGACGCCCGGATGCGCCGCCAGCGCGGACCGCACGCCCGCGAGCCCGGTGTCGGCGACCACGGTGCAGCTCCCGGTGCGGTGCAGCGCGGCAGCGGCCAGCTCGCGCAGCGCTCCCGCCGCGAAGGCCCCCGCTTCGGCATCCGGGACGCCCCACAGGGACAGCATCACGAGGGTGCCCGAGCGGGTCCGGTTCCGTCTGGTGCGCCGCGGCGCGAGGATCCCGGTGGGCCGGGCGCCCCGGGCACCGGGGCCGGGCGGCGGCAGCCACCCCGGCCGGTGCACCCGTACCAGCGCGCGCCCCGGCGGCGCTCCGCCGTCGTCCGGGCCGGCGGGCCCCGATTCCAGGTGGACCACCGGTACGCCCAGCTCCAGGAGCCGCCCCGTGGCGGCCGCGTCGTCGCAGACCAGCGCCGCGGCCGGCAGGGGTTCGCCCTCGGACCGGCCGGTCCGGCGCAGGCCCCCGAGGTGGGCGGCCACCCGGGCGAGGGCGAGGACCGAGTCCAGCCGGTCCTCGCGGGCCCCCAGCAGCACCCGCGGGCCGGGGGCGCCGCCTTCCGGCGCGGCCGGAGCGGCCCCGGACGGGTTCAGTAGTGCCATGCGCCCACCGTCCCCAGCCGCGCCACGTCGTCGCTGTATCCGGCGGCGGTGGTGGAGCACCCGCTGCACACCTCGGGACCGCGCTCGCGGAAGTAGTCGGCGTGCGCCCGGAACACCGGGGTGTCCAGCCGGACCACCCCCTGCTCCCGCAGCGGCGCGCCGCCCGGCCCGTCGTCGCCCTCCCGGTGCGGGATGCAGCTGCACGCGTACATCCGCCCGTACTTGCCGTCCACGTAGATGACGTCGTCGGCGACGTGGCACAGGGGTTCGGCGGCGCGCGGGGTGACGGAGCCGGTGAAGTACCGCTCCTGTTCCCGCGGGGTGTCCCCGTAGAAGCGCTTGCCCATCGGGACCAGCAGGGCGGCCGGGTCGGCGTCGTAGAGCGGATCGCAGACGGCGCGGACGTGGTCGGCGTCGGGGTAGGTGATCGTGCGGTCGAGCTTGAGCGCGGACAGCTCCCACTGGCGCACCCCCGCCTGCGTCAGGACCTCCTGGAGGCGTGGCATCTCGGCGTAGTTGTGCGGTCCCACCACCGTGTTCACCCTCGGGAGGACGCCCAGCGCGGCGGCCTCCCGCAGGCCCCGCAGCCCGCTGTCGAACAGGCCGGGGGTGCGCCGGTAGACGTCGTGGGTGGCGCCCGAGGCGCCGTCCAGGCTGACGATCACCTGGGCCAGGCCGGCCGCGGCCAGCGGGGCGGCCATGCGGGGCAGCAGCGCGCCGTTGGTGATGAGGGACATCTTCATCCCGGCGGCCGTGCCCGCGCGCACCAGGTCCACCACGTCGGGGTGCATCAGCGGCTCGCCCCCGGTGAAGCGGACGTAGCCGACACCGGCGTCCCTCGCCTTCGGCAGCAGGTCGGCGAAGTCCTCCGGGGAGAAGCGGTACGTGTCGCGGGAGAGGGCGAACTCGCACATGAAGCAGTCGGCGTTGCAGGCTTCCAGGATCCTGATGAAGAGGTAGCGATCGCGTGTACGCACGGGGCGGAGACCTTCCAGGCGACTCACGGGACGGGTGGGGCGGTACGGGGGGAGCGGCGCGGGCCGGCGGCGCGGGCCGGCCGCCGGGCCGGCCGGACCGTGCGGGCGCGTCAGGACGGAGGACCGGACGCGGCCAGGACTTCGAGCAGTGCGTCGGCCACCTGGGCCGAGCCGCGGGTGCCGACCGCGGTGGTGAGCGCGTCCCACGCGCCGACGCCGGCGGAGCGGCGCAGCGCGTCCAGGACGCCGTCGCGCAGGGCGCGGCCGACCTCCTGACGGCCCCCGCCCTGTACGGCGGACCCGATGGCGCCGTAGATCCGTTCCAGAGCGTGGTCCTCGCCCTTCGACCGGAGCGCCAGCACATCGTCCTCGACGAGCACCTCCTTGGGCCAGAGCACCCGCAGCCGGGCCCCGAGCGCCTGGCTGTGGTAGCGGCCGTTGAAGATCTGGCTGAGGTTCTGCGGAGGCAGGCAGACGGTGGGGACGCCCAGCCCGCCCGCTTCGAGCAGGGTGGTCAGACCCGGTGAGGTGAGCAGCACGTCGCAGGCGTCGAGCCGCTCCAGGAAGGCGCCGTGCCCCAGCGGGCCGGCGGTGGTCCGCGGCGGGGCGGCGCAGGAGTCGACGAGGCCGCCCGCCAGGCCGCCGGGCAGGTTTCCGGCGATGTGCACCTCCTCGACCCCGTGGGCGGCGAGGGCCTCGAGGGCGGCCGGGACGACCAGGCGCGGGTAGTGCTCCGGAGCGAGGAGGTTCGGCGCGCGCAGACCGCCCAGGCTGATCAGCGCCCTGCGGTACGGACGGTCCACCCTCCGCCGGGCTCCCCGTTCCGGCTCCGAGGCGCGGGGCCGGGCGATGACCGCCTCGACCCAGCGCAGCCCCCGGGCGTCGGCCAGCACGCTCCGGCACTCGGGCGGCAGCTCGACGCTCTTCTGGGCGCAGTACACGGTCGCGTCCAGCGGCAGCGAGGCCCGGTCGCCCTCGGACCAGAGGAAGGGCAGGCTGTCGACGAAGACGGTGGGCACACCGGCGGCCAGCAGCGCCGTCGCCGCCGCGCCGTCGAGGACCACCACGGCGGCCCGCACCCCCTGCGACCGTACGAACTCCCCGACCGAGGCGGCCGCTCGGCCGGGATCGTCCGGCAGGTCGTACCAGCCGTCCACCGCGTGTTCGGCGAGCAGGGGGCGGCCCAGTCCCGATGCCATTCCGACGAATCGCAGGGGAGGCGTCGAACGGTCCCGCAGCGCGGAGAGCACCGCGCTCAGTTTTCCCGAACTTCCCCACCCGAATTCCGCCCCGACGAGTGCGACGGTGGCAGTGCCCGGGGAATCGGAGGGAGACGCGGAGTGCGGTGCGGGGATGGGCGGCATCGGCTGACTCTCGCATTTCGGTGGAGGAATGGCGTTACCGGAAAAGGGGAGGAGGGTGTGGCGCACGCATCTGCACACACGCAGGCGCAGCCGCCCATGGAGGGATCGGCGAACGCTTCCCGAAGTCCCCGTCGAGCACCACCATTCCGCATGCGGGTGCATGCTGCAAGGAATCGCCGGGGCCCCGAAACCGACGAGTGAATAGCCTGATCAGTCGCATAATCGACAGTCGGTGGAGAGCAATTGGATATGCGCCACAGGGTCGAAAACCCGCCAGCCGGGACGTCGTAACCGAATCGCCCCGAAGGAATCCGGCCGCTAGCATCTGCTCCCATGGGCTACCTCGAAGCCGCTTCCCTGGGGCACGTCCTCCCCGACGGACGCGAGCTGTTCAGCGATGTCTCGTTCCGGGTTTCGGCAGGCCAGACCGTCGCGCTCATCGGCGACAACGGTGCGGGCAAGACGACCCTCCTGCGCACCCTCTCGGGCGAAATCCCGGCGCAGCAGGGGGCGTTCCGCAGCCAGGGCGCCGTCGCCGTCATGCCGCAGTTCATCGGCAGCCTGCGCGACGACCGCACCGTCCGGGACCTCCTGCTCACCGTCGCCCCGCAGCCCCTGCGGACGGCGGCCGCCGCCCTCGACGCGGCCGAACTCGCCATGATGGAGACCGAGGACGAGCGCACCCAGATGCGCTACGCCCAGGCCCTGGTGGACTGGGGCGAGGCCGGCGGGTACGACCACGAGGTGCTCTGGGACACGGTGACCGTCGCCGCCCTCGGCGTCCCGTTCCAGGTCGCCCAGTTCCGGGAGGTGACGACGCTGTCCGGCGGCGAGCAGAAGCGGCTCGTCCTGGAGGCCCTGCTCCGCGGTCCGGCCGAACTGCTGCTGCTGGACGAACCGGACAACTACCTCGACGTTCCGGGGAAGCGCTGGCTGGAGGAGCAGCTCACCCAGACCCGGCAGGGCGTGCTGCTGATCACCCACGACCGGGAGGTGCTGAGCCGCACGGCCGGCCAGGTCGTGACCCTGGAGGGCGGAACGGCCTGGACCCACGGCGGCGGGTTCGCCACCTGGGGCGAGGCCCGTGAGGCCCGCTGGCAGCGGGCGGCGGAGCTGCGCCAGCGCTGGAGCGAGAAGCACGACCAGCTCAAGGAGCTGGTCCGGACCCTGCGTCAGCAGTCCGCCATCAGCGACGAGATGGCCTCCCGGTACCACGCGGCGCAGACGCGCCTGGCGAAGTTCGAGGCGGCCGGGCCGCCGCCCGCACCGCCGCGCCGGCAGCGGGTCGCACCGGACCTGCGCGGCGGCCGCACCGGCATCCGCGCCGTCACCTGCAAGAACCTCGAACTGAGCGGACTGATGCGGCCGTTCGACCTGGAGGTGTTCTTCGGTGACCGGGTCTGCGTGCTCGGCTCGAACGGATCGGGAAAGAGCCACTTCCTGCGCCTGCTGGACGAGGTCTCCCCCGACACGGCCGCGACCGTGGCCCACACGGGCGAGTGCAGGCTGGGAGCGCGCGTCCGGCCCGGGCTCTTCGCCCAGACGCACCGGCACCCGGAGTGGGCCGGCCGGACCCCGGCCGACATCCTCGGCGCTGGCGAGGGCGACCGCCCCGGCCTGGACCTCCAGGGCGCCATGTCGGCCCTGAGCCGCTACGGCCTGGCGGGCGCCGGCCGCCAGAACTTCGAGACCCTCTCGGGGGGCCAGCAGGCGCGCTTCCAGGTGCTGCTGCTGGAACTGGCCGGAGCGACCCTGCTGTTGCTGGACGAGCCCACCGACAACCTCGACCTGATCTCGGCCGAGGCGCTGGAGCAGGCGCTCGCCGGATTCACCGGAACGGTGGTGGCCGTCACCCACGACCGCTGGTTCGCCCGGGTCTTCAGCCGGTTCCTGGTCTTCCGGGAGGACGGCCGGGTGGTGGAGACCGACGAACCGGTGTGGGACGAGGGCCGGGTCAGCCGCGTCCGCGGCTGACCACCGGGCGCGGTCTACGGGGCCGCCGGCAGGACGTGTTCGCCGGTCTTGTCCGTGCTCAGGCACAGGGAGCAGACGACCGCGGCATGGGCGACGCAGGCCGCGAGGTCGGGGCGCTCGTAGGGCTGGTGGCAGACGTGGCAGTCGAGGGTGACCCCGCTCGGGTTGCCGTCGGCGTCCAGCAGGGGCTCGGCGATGCCGTCGTCGGCGCGGCGCAGATAGTGGCGGCCCTTGGTGACGACCGCCGCCAGCGGGGTGACGACGAAGGCGATGACGGCCGCGGCCACGGGCGAGTACGGCTGGAGGCCGTCGCCCAGGAGGCGGAAGTACACGGCGATCGACAGGCCGGAGGCGGAGACGAAGGCCACGACCCCGACCGGATTGACCGCGTGGAGCATGCCCCGGCGGAACTCCGGCCGGAGCGGGGACAGCTTCAGCACGTACTTGTTGATGCCGATGTCGGTGGCGATGGTGACCACCCAGGCGATCGCGCAGTTCGAGTAGAAGCCCAGGACGCCGCCCAGGAAGCCGAACATGCCATGCGGCCGGGGTAGTGCCGGGTGACGCGGGTGAAGGCGTTCGTCCAGGCCAGCGAGCCGGAGTAGGCGTTCGTCACGTTGATCTTGATCTGGCTGATGACCACCAGGACCACGGCCGGCGGGACGACCGCCCAGGGCGGCATCATCGCGTCGAAGGCCCCGCGGAACTGCCGGATGGGCTCGGGCGCGGCGGCCGGCCCGGCCTCGGCGAGGACGTAGACGGCGAGGAAGACGCCGATGGCCTGCTTGAGCGCACCGAGCAGCACCCACCCGGGCCCGGCCAGGACCACCGCGGTCCACCAGGCGCGCCTGTTCGCCTCGGTCCTGGGAGGCATGAAGCGCAGGTAGTCGATCTGTTCGCCGATCTGCGCGATCAGCGACAGGCACACGCCCGCTCCGAGCATGACGGAGGCGGCGTCGACGGCGCCGTCGCCGTCCGTACCGGCGTAGGACAGGAACCGGCCGACCGTGCCGGGGTCCTCGGCGACCAGGTAGACCAGCGGGCCGACCATGAGCAGCAGCCAGATCGGAGTGGTCCACACCTGGAGCCCGCTGAGCGCCTTCATGCCGTACACGACCAGCGGGATCACCATGAGGGTGGAGACGGCGTAGCCGAGCCACAGCGGCAGTCCGAGGCCGAGCCTGAGGCCCTGGGCCGTGATCGAGCCTTCGAGGGCGAAGAAGATGAAGGTGAAGCTGGCGAAGATGATGCCGGTGAGGACCGAGCCGTGGTATCCGAAGCCGGAGCCGCGGGTGATGAGGTCCAGGTCGATGTTGTAGCGCGCGCCGTAGTAGGCCAGGGGGAAGCCGGTGACGAAGATGACGACCGCGGCGACGGCGATGGCCACGAGGGCGTTGCCGGTGCCGTGGGCCAGTCCGATGCCGGCGCCGATGGAGAAGTCGGCCATGTAGGCGATGCCGCCGAGGGCGGTGGTGGCCACGACCATGGGCGTCCAGCGGCGGTAACCGCGGGGTGCGAAACGGAGGGTGTAGTCCTCCAGCGTCTCCTTGACCGCCTGGTCGGGACCGGTCCTCGCCGTGTCCGGCACGGTCTGGGGTGACTCGGTGGTGCTCATCGCGACGCCTCCCGGTGGGGGTGGGTGCCAGCGCTGCGCTGCGGTCGGCCACGCTAGGAAGCGGTTGTTGCCCCGGGCGCGCCGTGCGGTGAACACCATGTTGCTGCGGGCCGCGCGCGCGGGCGCGCACGCCGCGCCGGGCCCCCCGGGGAGGGCCCGGCCGACCGGCCGCCCCGCAGGAGGCGGGGCGCGTTCCGCCTACTTGGCGGTCTTCCAGAGGGTCAGCGTGGTGACGTAGTCGGGCATGTCGGACGACAGGCCGCCCCCCTTGGCGGGGGGCACCACATCGTTGATCCGCAGCATCGCCAGGTGGCCCTCGCTGGTGACGGTGCACAGCACGGTGCCCTTGGCGAGGGTCGTGCCCAGGTTCAGGGTCTGCCGGGGGAGTGCGGCCGGCAGGGTGTCGGTGTCCACGCCGGTCCTGCACGCCTCGGGCGTGGTGCCGCCGCTCTTGCCCGTGGGGGTGAGGAACCTCAGGTCGGCGTCGCCCCAGTCCTGGTAGGTGAGTTCCATTCCGGCGGTCTTGCCGATCTCTCCGTCGGTGAAGATCTTCGGTGCGTCCAGGTCGACGTGCGTGCCGGTGTTGAAGGCCGGTGCGCGCAGGGTGAGGGGCTTGTCCTCGAAGACGAGCGTGTACGCGGCCTGCTGGGACGGAGAGGGGGAGGACGCGGAGGACGCCGCTGAGGCGGGGGCCGACGCCCCGGTGGGCTTGCGGTCCGTCCGGGCGTCGTCGGGCGTGCCCGCGCCGCCGTCCGGGCTGACGACCGCCCAGGTCACGAGCGCGGTGAGGCCCACGGTCACCGCGATGCCCGCGGTGAGCAGGGCGGGGCGCGCCCGCCGGGGGGATCGCGCAGAGGGGCCGTGCGGCGGCTGCGGGGGGTGGGCCGGGCCGGGTCTCGGCGGGGCCGTCGCCGTGGGCTGCCCGGACCAGTGGGCGCCGGCATCGGGGCGGGTCGGGGTCGGCGTGGGCTCCGGGGGGTGGGCGGCGGCCGCCTCCCGGCGGGCGATGCGCTCCAGGAGCGGCGCCGGCAGCCAGCCGTCGAACGCGCGCAGCGGCCGCCCCGCCGCCCGTTCGCTCAGCACGGCCAGCTCGTCCGTCGTGATGCGTGCCGCGGGATCGGCGGTGAGGCAGCGTTCCAGCAGGGTCCGCAGCGCGGCCGGGTGGCCGCTGAGATCGGGCGCCGTCCGCCCGGTGTTGGCGATCCTCACGGCGAGCGCGGTCGCGCCGCCCTCGCCGTAGGGGTGCCGGCCGCTCGCCGCGACCGCTGCGATCAGGCCCAGGGAGAACACGTCGGCGGCCGCGGTGACGTGCTCGCCCAGGGCCTGTTCGGGTGACATGTACTGCGGGGTGCCGACGATGCCGCCGGTGTGCGTCAGCTGTGTGCTCTCGGCCGCCCGCGCGATGCCGAAGTCGATGACGTACGGGCCGGTCGAGCCGAGCAGGATGTTGGCCGGTTTGAGGTCGCGGTGGACGACGTCCGCCGCGTGGATGGAGCCCAGCGCCCTGGCCGTACAGCCGACCAGCTGGAAGACGGCGGGCAGGGGGAGGGGACCGCAGGAGGCGAGCGCGTCCGCCAGCGTCAGGCCGGGGACGAAGGCCGAGGCGATCCAGGGGAGCGGCCCCGTCGTGTCGTGGTCGACGACCGGCACCAGGTGGTAGCCCTGCACCCGGCGCGCGGCCCGCACCTCCTGCTCGAAGCGGCGCCGGAAGTCCGGGTCCTGGCCGTACTCGCGGCGGATCACCTTGAACGCCACGGGCTGCCCGCCCCGGGTGCGGGAGAGGTACACGGTGCCCATTCCGCCCTCGCCGAGCCGGGCGAGGAGCCGGTAGCCGGAGGTCTCGCGCGGGTCGAGTGGGTTGAGCGGGGTCAGTACGTCATCGCTGTCGTTCGTCACGGTGCCCCACCCTAGACGTTGTGACGTGCCGTCAAAGAGACAGGTGGAAAGGGTTGTTGGACGTCCTGTGCGACGCAGGGGCGGAGTGCTCCGATCCGCAGTGTTCGCCGGCGACACATGGCGACACACGGCGCCGGCGACCCGCCGTACCGGAACGCGCGGCCTAGGGTGGCCCCATGGGGCACGACAGCACTGCCGGAGGGCCTGGGGGCACGGGGGACCCGCGGTTCGAGGCCGCCCTGCTCAAGGAGCGCATCTACGCGACGATCACGATGGTCTCGGTGGTCATCGGGTTGCGGGCCGCCGGACACGTCGACGCGGCCGGCGCCGCCGCGACGCTGGTGACGACGGCCGTCGGGTTGTGGCTGGCGGCGGTCGTGGCCGACCAGCAGGCCCACCGGGTGGTGCACGGCAGGCTGGCCACCGGGCGGGAGCTGCGCGAGATGCTGTCGGTCAGCAGTCCGCTGCTGCTGTCCGCCGCGGGCCCGCTGGTGCTGGTCGCCGCCGCCGCGGTGGGCGCGATGGCCGTCGACACGGCGCTGCTGGCCGCGGCGGTGGTGAGCGTTGCCGGTCTGTTCGGCTGGGGCTGCTACGGGGGCGTGCGCATGGGAGGCGGCATCCTGGCCGCCGTTCTGGCCGGTGGCCTCGACGCCGCGATCGGCCTGGCCGTGGCCCTGGTGAAGGCCGCCGCCGGACACTGACCGGGGCGGCCGGACGCGCGCCCTCCCGGACGCCGGTAGGGGAAGCCCCGGGGCGGCCGCGGGATCGCGCGAGCGCGGCGGGCCGCGGAGGCTCCCGCAGGCGGGGGTTCAGGACGCTAGCCGGCTCTCAGTGCGGCGAGGAGCCTGGTGTGCAGCAGCTGTGCGGCGGGGGAGCGCTGGCCCCTGCGGGTGATGAGAGCGAGGCGGGCGTGCGTGGCGGCGTCGGTGAGCCGGACGGTGCGCAGGCCGGAGCCCTGCGCGGAGGACGCGCTGAGGACGGCGGCGCCCGCGCCGCGCTCGGCGAGGCGGAGCAGCGCGGCCGGGGAACTGGCGTCGATGTCCACGCGCGGCTCGAGGCCGATCCGGCGGCAGGAGTCCTCGTAGGCGGCGCGGATGCCGGTGCCCGGGGAGAGGGAGAGGATCTTCTCGCCGCGCAGGTCGGCGAGGCGCAGTTCCGTCCGGTCGAGGGGGTGCCCGGCCGGGACGAAGGCGGCGATCGGCTCGTCGACGACGGTGCTCGCCTCCAGGCCAGGGGCCGCGTCGCCCGCGTAGCCGATCAGGGCCAGGTCGAGGTGGCCGGAGAGGACCTGGGTCTGGAGGTCGTCGGAGTGGCCCTCGTGAAGGCTGAGTTCGATGCCGGGGTGGGTCCGGCCGAGGTCGGCGACGGTGTCGAGGAAGGGCGGGATCGAGCAGCCCGTGATCATGCCGAGACGGACCCGGCCCCGGACGGCGGTGGAGAACTCGGCGGCGGTGTGCCGGATGGCCTCGAGGGTGGCGAGGGCGTTCTTGGCGAGGGGGAGGACGGCCTCACCGGCCGGGGTGAGGCGGACGCGGCGGCCGGACCGGTCGAGCAGCTGCTGGCCCAGCTCCGACTCCAGTTTGGCCACCTGGGTGCTGATGCCGGACTGGCTGACGTGCAGGCGCCGGGCGGCGGCCGTGAAGGTGCCTTCGTCCAGGATCGCGGCGAAGTAGCGCAGCTGATGGATTTCCATATCCAGCAATGATAGATCCCATCCGCTCCATCTGTTGGACGGATCAAAACTGTGCCTGGAGGATGGAGGCATGACGACGACGAAGACCGCGCGCGAGCTTGCCGAGACCTACTTCGCCGCCTGGGAGGCGGGTGACTTCGAAGCCCTGAGGGGGGTGCTGGCCGAGGACGTCGCATTCGTCGGAGCACTGGGAACGGCGTCGGGGGTGGAGGAGGCGCTCACCGGACTGAAGGGGCTCGGCCGGGTGCTGGAGAAGATCGATGTGAAGGTGCGGGTGGTGGAAGGCGATGAAGTGGTCACCTGGTTCGACCTCTGCACGAGCGTGGCGCCGCCCGCCCCGACGGCGAACTGGATGCACGTCGAGGAGGGTAAGGTCACCCGGATCCGGGTGACCTTCGACCCCCGCGGACTGCTGGCGGGATTCGAGCGGCGGCACTGAACCGCCGGGCGGTGGACGGCGCCGGGCCCGGCGGAGGGCTCCGACGGCGCCGGAGCCGCCCCCGGGCCGCCCGTCAGCTCGGGCCGGCACCGGCCGCGGGCGGGTGGGTGTCCACCTGGGCGATGACCAGGGCGACGTCGTCGGCGGCGTCACGGTGGCGCAGGGCCGCCAGGAGCCGGTCGCAGGCCGCCTCGGGGGAGAGCCCCGGAGCGGAGAGGAGGCTGAGCAGCAGGTCGAAGCGGTCGTCCAGGGCGGCGTCACGGGTCTCGACGAGGCCGTCGGTGTACAGGACCAGCCGGTCGCCGGGCAGCAGGTCGAGGACGGTGCTCTCGAACCCGGCGTCGCCGAGACCCCCCGTACCGAGCGGCACGCCCACCGGAAGGTCGACCAGCTCGGGGGGCCGCCCCGTCCGGACGACGACGGGCGGCGGGTGGCCGGCCAGGGCGACGCGGCAGCGCGAGCGGTACGGGTCCCAGGTGGCGTAGACGCAGGTCGCCATGGTCCCGTCGAGTTCGGCGGTGATGTGGTCGAGGTGGCGCAGGACTTCTGCCGGATCGAGGCCGAGGTCCGCCAGGGTGCGGGTGGCCGTGCGCAGCTGCCCCATGGTGGCGGCGGCGTGGACGCCGTGCCCCATGACGTCGCCGACCACGAGGGCGGTCCCGTCCTCGGGCTGGGGGATGGCGTCGAACCAGTCGCCGCCGATCCCGCTGGCGGCCGCCGCGGGCTGGTAGCGGTAGGCGATCCGCAGGCCGGCGGCCCGGGGCGGGGGGTGCGGCAGGAGGTGGCGCTGGAGGGTCAGGGCGGTGTCGGCGGCGCGCTGGTACCAGCGGGCGTTGTCGATGGCGATGGCGGCGCGCGTGGCCAGCTCCCCGGCCAGCGTGACGTCGTCGCGGCCGAAGGGGCGCGGATCGCGGGTGCGCAGGAGGCCGAGGGCGCCGAGGACCTGGCCGCGGGCGCGCAGGGGCACGGCCAGGTAGGAGTGCGCGCCCTCCCGGGCGAGGAGGTCCGCGGCCGCCGCGTCGCGCGCGATGCGCGTCAGGTCGGCCCCGGTGACGTGCGGGACGAGGACGGGATGCCCGCTGGTGACGCAGCGGGTGACCAGGCGCTCGGCCGGGTAGGTGGTGCGCTCGCCCACCGGGTCCGCGGCGCGGAGGGCGGCCGTCTCGTAGGAGCTCGCCAAGGCCAGGGCCATGAAGAGGGCCTGCCCCGGCGGGGTGCCGGGGGCCGGGGGCTCGCGGCCTTCGAGGACGGAGTCGAGGATGTCGACGGAGGCCAGGTCGGCCAGGTCGGCCACGATCACGTCGGCGAGTTCGTGGGCCGTCCGCTCCAGGTCCAGCGTGGTCCCCACGGTGACCGACGCCCGGGCGATCAGGTCCAGGCGTCGGCGGGCCTCGGCCGCCTCCCGGGCCGCACGGTGGCTGTCGGTGACGTCCATGACCACCAGGGCCACGCCGATCACCCGTCCGCCCGGGTCCTCCAGCCGGTAGTACGACCCCGACCAGGCGCGCTCCCCGTGCGGGTCGGCGGGAGTGCGCCCGGTCCCGAACTGGTCCAGCAGCGGCACGCCCGTGTCCAGGACCTGCCGCATGGACGCTTCGATCACGTCCGTGTCCAGGAACGGCAGCGCCTCCCGGGGCGTACGGCCCAGGTGCTCTTCGGCGGGCAGGCCGTTGATCCGCTCCAGCGTCGGGTTGACCAGGACGTAGCGCAGGCCCGTGTCCAGCACGGCGAGCCCGAGCGGAGACTGGGCCACCAGCGGCACCGACAGCGCCAGATCGCGCTCCACGTCCCGCAGGACCGCCTCGTCGCAGGCGATGCCCAGGGCGTACACGCCGCCCTGCCCGTCCTGCAGCCGCATGTTGCGGAACTCCGCGGGCCTCGTCGTGCCGTCCTTGTGGCGCACGGGGAAGACGCCCGCCCAGGCGCCGCCACCGCCCATGACCTTGGCGAACAGTTCGAGGACCAGGTCGACGTCCTCGTCGGCCACCAGCAGTTCGGCCGCGTAGCGGCCCAGCGCCTCCGCCGCGGACCAGCCGAACAGCTCCTGCGCCTGGGGGCTCCACAAGGTGATCCGCCCTTCGGCGTCCAGGACCACGGCGGCCACGCTCAGGACGTCCAGCAGACCGCCCGGCTCGGAGGGAACCACCCGCACGGGCGCGTGCCCGGTGCGGAACGCCTCGGACGCGACCATGGCCGGACCTCCTTCGCCCACCCGCGGCATCGGCGCAGTCGTGGTGCGGGTGAGGACACGCACCAACCAGAATCGCATCCGTGGCCCGTCCGGTCGATGCGGCGGGCGTCTGCAAGGCCCCGCGCACCCGGCACGACGCTCACCCGCCGCGCCGGGCGGCCGGGGCACCCGCTCGCCGGAGGAGGGCCAGGGCCCGGGCGCCGGGGCTGCCGGGGGCCGCCTGGTAGACGACGAGCTGCAGGTCCCCGGGTGCCGCCCGGACGTCGAAGGCGAGGTACGTGAGGCTGAGCGGACCGGCGTGCGGATGCAGGAACTCCTTGGTGCCCTGGGTCTTCTCACGGATCACGTGCCGGTTCCAGAGCCGGTCGAAGTCCGCGCTGCGTCCGCGGAGGGCGTCCACGCGTTCCCCCAGCCACCGGTCGTGTGGATGGGCGCCGACGGCCCGGCGCAGATGCCCCGCCGTGGCCTCCGCCGTGTCCGCCCACCGGGTGTAGAACCGCGGGGCGGCCGGATCGAGGAAGACCATGCGGGCGAGGTTGTCCATCCGCTCGAACGGTGCGTGCAGGTCCTGGGCCAGTGGGTTGGCGGCCAGGACGTCCAGGGCGCGGTTGATCACGAACGCCGCGGCGTCCCGCTGGCCGTCCAGGAGCTGCGACAGTCCGGGAGGGAGCGCGTCCGCGGTACGCGCCCGCGCGGTTCTCGGCGCGGTGCCCGCCAGCCGGTGGAGGTGGGCCAGGCCGTCGGCGTCCAGCCGCAGGGCGCGACCGAGTGCTTCGGTCAGCTGGGCCGAGGGGTTGCGCTCCCGCCCCTGTTCGAGCCGGGTGTAGTAGTCGGCGTTCACGCCGGCCAGGACGGCGACCTCCTCGCGGCGCAGCCCGGGGACCCGCCGCACGCCGTGGCTGGTCATGCCCACGTCCTGCGGGCTGGTGCCCGCCCTGCGGGCGCGGAGGAACTCCCCGAGGGGGCTGTGGGTGCCGGCCATGGGCACAGGGTAGGCCGCGGACCGCACCGCCGCGTGGGTGCGGTGCACCCAGGCGGCAGCCGTCCTGGTGGGCGCGGCTGCGACCCGGCCAGACTCCGGGCCGTACGCCGCACCGGGCGGCGCACGTCGCAGAGGAGTTCCGCAGATGAACAACACGTCCAAGGTCGTCGCCGTCACCGGGGCCGGCAGCGGCATCGGCGAGGCCACCGCGCGCCGGCTCGCCGCCGACGGCCACCGCCTGTTCCTCGGCGCTCGGCGCGCCGACCGGCTGGCCGCGGTCACGGCGGAGATCACGGCCGAGGGCGGCACCGCGGCCTTCCGGCGGCTGGACGTCACGGACGCCTCCGATACCGCGGAGTTCGTCCGCGCCGCCCAGGAGCTGTACGGGAGGGTCGACGCGGTCGTGAACAACGCGGGCGTGATGCCGCTGTCCCCGCTGGAGGCGCTGCGGATCGCGGACTGGGACGGCATGATCGACGTGAACCTGCGGGGGGTGCTGCACGGCATCGCCGCGGCCCTTCCCCTCATGCGCGCCCAGGGGAGCGGGCACTTCGTGAACATCGCGTCGGTCGGCGCGTACGAGGTCTCGCCGACCGCCGCCGTCTACTGCGCGACCAAGTACGCCGTCCGCGCCGTCTCCGAGGGCCTCCGGCAGGAATCGGGCGGCGACATCCGGGTCACGGTCGTCTCCCCGGGCGTGACCGAATCCGAGCTGGCGGACCACATCGCCGATCCGGTGGCCAGGAAGGAGATGGCCGGCTACCGGGCGGTGGCCCTGCCCGCCTCCGCCATCGCGGACGCCATCGCCTACGCACTGGCCCAGCCGCCGCAGGTCGACGTCAACGAGATCGTCGTCCGCCCCGCGGCGGGCGCCCGGTAGCCGTCGGGGAATGGTGGCGCGGGCGCGGTGGGTCGTCAGCCGTCGGTGGCGTTCCTGGCGGCAGGCCTGACGAAGGTCGGCCGGACCTTTGGAAGGCCGCCGCGCCGGGCATGGCCCGGGGAGCCGAGTGCTTCTCTCCGCAGTAGGGCAAAGCGATCGGAGCCGTCGAGGCGCTCGGCGCCGCCTCCCTGCACCTGCGCCGCAAGGAGGCGAAGGCGGTACCGGTCAGCGGACGGTTCCCGAGCGAAGGCGCCAGGAAGACGGAGGCTCTGCACGGCCTGCGCGTGCACGTGCAGGCCGTGCAGAGCCTCCAGCCGTCCGAGGATGGCGCGGAGCACCTGGGCGCGGTCCGCCGCGGTCTGAGGCAGTCGTGCGGGGCATGACTGCTGGTGCCGCACAGTGGACAACCGCACACTGTCCGCTCCCACGGCGTCGACCACCGCACCCACCGCGTGCAGCGCCCAGCACTGGCGGAACGCAGCGTCTCATCGGCGACCGCGACCGCGAGAGCCGGCAGGAACTCCCCCTGCGGGCAGGCAGGCGTACAGGCGGGCGTAGGTGGTCAGACGAGTACCGCCGCCCGCCGAGCCGAAGGCGCCGGAGGTGTCGAATTCGCCGAGCTGCGGCGTCGACCGGCCAACTCGGCGAAGACCAGCTGCTGGCGGTAGGTCCGCGAGGTCCGGAGAACATCCTGCGTCGCAGGTCGGTGAACTCGTCATGGAGCCGGTCGACCGCCTCGGCCACCCCGTCGGCTCGATGGCTCGGGTCGCCGGAGGCCACCAGGGCGAGCAGATCGCCAGGGCGCGACCGTGATCGCGGCCAGGGCCAGCGTGGCACCGTCTATCGTCACCTCCGGCCTGGTGACGTGAACGGCCCCGAGCCTCACCGCCTCGACCGAGATCACCGGCGTGATCAACCGCTTGCGCAAACCCACGGACGTCCCCCGCGCTCCGCCGGACCATCCGCCGCGGTGAGGAGAAGGAAGCGGGGCTGGGATTCCTCGGGACAGGGCCTCGGCCCCCTTCCCCGCGCGAGCACCGGTGCGAGGTCATCCGGCGGACCACGCCCGTATCCGCCGCCCTCGCAGGCCGTCCGGCCCTTCGCCCTATTACCCTCCGGGGCCGCTGTGTCGGTGCTCTGCGGCATGATGACCGGCGTGGACACCGCGATTCTGATAGATGTCTGGCAGCGGCTTCTCGCCGACCCTCGCAAGTCGTGGGTACTGTTCGAGCATGGTACTTGTGTCGTGCTGACTGCTCCGGAAGGGAAGCTCGCTGAACAGGCCATCGACCTCCTGAAGAAGTTCGGCCCGTCTCATGCCGGATCTTCGGCAGGAGACTTCGGGGTGATCGACCTCAAGGACGTCGAGGGATGGGTTGTCACCGGGCATCACAACGACGTTCTTACCTATGTCGGCCCCGATGAGCATGAGGATCGGTCGCAGATCGCTGTCGGACTGTTCGGACGTTCCAAGCGGCACCGGGACGGCACCGAACTTCACGTCGTGCACGTTGAGGACAAACGAGGCTCAGCGGAGCCGGCACTGTGAGTTTCTGCTGTTGGCGTAGGGCAAGCGCTGGCGGGACTGGATGTAGGCCCGCATCAGATCGGCGGCGGGCGGGCAGGGGGACGGTGGGTCTCACAACTGGACGGTGCCGGTCCCCACCATCGCTGGCCGCACGGCAGCGATCCGGCAACACGTCCTGGAAATGACCGCACCGGTCGTCGCTGAGGCTCTCCGCTGTCACCGGGTCATTACAGCCAAGCTCGCGCCCGAGGCCGGAGGCGCCTGGAGCGGACACGCCGCCGGAGACCACTGGCGCTCACCACCCGGCTGGACCCCACAGAACAGTACTGAATCTGCGGTCGGCCGAATGAACCTGCTACTCCGCCGGAAGAGGACTCAACGGGATCTGGGACGCCGCCCAGCGCGTGAGCGTGAGCAGATCCTCGCCAACGATGTCCTCAAGCCGGTCGAAGTCCTCCGGCAGCACGTCGAGCAGGAAGTGCTCGACTTCCCGGTCGGCCCGCCTGATCAGGACGAGGCAGCGATAACAGGGCTTGGGAGGACGCTCGAGAAGGATCGCTCGCAGAGACCCCGTCGCATCGTCGGCCAGGTACTGATCAAGCCATTCAGGCTCGCGTCCCCTGCCGAGGTTGAGGCGCTCGGTCTTCGAACTCAGCTCTACGAGGACCTGCTTGTTCACACGCTTGATCTCTTTGGGGACGTTCAGCGGCATGGAGGCAGGTTATCCACCAACGGTCAGACCGCGAAGGGCTGCCAGCACAGACCATGACCTGCGGCACCCCAACACACAGTGACTGCACCGATGCTTTGACAGCAGTACTCGCGACAGTTGAATACGCGAGCCCACCGTACCGAGGCCGTTGAGGCCAGCGACTTCAAGGAAACTGACGGACTTTCCGTGGGAACCCGAGGGCGGACCGTCGTGTTCTCGTGCGTTCGTGCCCCAAGTCGAGGTGAACACACGGGGTGGGCGCCGAGCGGGCCCACCCCTGGGTGCCTTCCCTGAAAGCGGTGCTGACATCGTAGGAGTCATGCGAGCAGACGGAACGCCACCGGAACCGGAAACCTCTGTGCAGAGTGGGCTCACATCTCTGGGGGAGGTGGCGTGTCGTTATCAGGCGAATGAGATACGCCCGGAGGATCTGCCGATGATCGCTGCTGAGGCGCTCGCAGCCGGACTGGACACCCCGACATTGTGCGAGCTCGCCGGTTGGCCCCGCAACGCGGATGCCCGCGATATTCGCGAAGCGTTCGAGCAAGCACTTACCGAGTCCGGGACCGGGCTGCCGGAACGGGGCCTGGCACGGCGCCACGCTCTGCGCCGGATGGCGGCGAGACTCATCGCTGGAGAGATAGCTCTCGCTGACCTGGTGACGGACGACTGGTGGGAGACGGAGGTCCAGACCGCGGCGGAGCAAGCGTTCGTCGCGCTGATCCCGCAATGTGATTGCTGCGTCGAGTACACGTTGGGTCTTGACCAGCAGACGTGGGAGGCCCAGTTGCGGAATGCTGCCTTCGCCCTGACATCGTCTCCGCCGATCGGCCCCGGATGCTGACTCTGCCTGGCGTGCTCATCCTCAGTGAAGGCGTGGACTGGGCAGCAGACGTCATTGAAGTGGCTGTTCAGCGGCCTGGTGCAGCAGGGCGGGTGCGGAGTTCGCGTAGCGCATCGCAGTCTTCTTGTCGAGGCCGAACACCTTGGCGAGGTGGAGCGGGTCGGGCCCGTGCGTCAGCGCCTCTTCGAGTTGGCGGTCGACGCGGAGCCGCTCCAGCGTCGCGTCCTGCCCGCGCATCGCTGCGCTGATCCAGTGGTAGCTGGCGCGGCTGGTCCTGGTGGCGGTCTGGTTGCTGATCAGCAGGCGGAGGTTCGCGGTGTTCGGCCACCGGTTTCGCCGGTGCTCCAGCCAGTCCAGCTGTAGCTTCAGGGTGAGGTCGTCGAGCGGGCGGATACGTCCGGCGAGGGTCAGCCGACGGTTGCCGATGTCGAGGTCGTGCTCGGCCAGGCTCGCTGGAGCTGAGACGCGTTCCAGACTCCCTTGTTCACGGCGATCAGCCGCAGGTTCCATCTCATCGGGTCAGTCCTTCCAGCCGCTTCGCGTCCCGTTCCATCCCTGCGACCCAGGCGTGTTCGAACCGGGTCTGCTGCACGTGGATATACCGCATGGTCGTGGCGATCCAGGCATGTTCGAGAACCTCCTGGGTTACGGGCAAGTCAGGTCCGTTTCGGTAGAGTTGGGACGCGCAGAAGTGCCGCCGGACGTGCGGCGTCAACCGGTCCGTCCAGCTCGGCAGATGAGCCTCGACCGCATTGTCGAGACCGTTGAGCAGGGCGTCCTCGCCAGCTCGCCGCCCCAGCTGGTGAGCAACGTCCCGATCTCCGGCTCACTCGGCGGGGTCCGCAGCTGGGCGTCCTTGGCCCCGCGCGGCCGGTTCATCTTGTCGGTCGGGCACTCGACCACCCGGCCGGTCGTCCGATGGATCTCGACCTTGTGCCGCAGCTCCAGGAACATCAAATACGTGCTCAACGCCTGCGACCGGCCCAGCTGGTGCCGCTGGGCGAGAGTCGCAGAATGCGCCCGAAGTACACGTTTGGGTCAGCGGGCTCCATGTTCCACAAGGGCCGGCCAAACCAGGTCCTGCTGATCCAGGTGGCCGACATCCCCGCGGATGGTGCCGTCCGCCGGCCCTGCTGAGGCCCGCATCGGTCTCGAATCGCTCCAGTTCCTCAGCCGACGCGGGCGCCCAGTGCTCACGCAGGTTCCGTAAGACTGCCAGCGCCGCCAACCCGAGCCTCCTCGCCTTCGGCCCGACTGTGAATCGGTCGGACGAGACGAGAACGCTTCAAGAATCCCGAAGTTATGTCACAAGCACACTCGACGGGTACGGGCAGGAGGCTCCGGGGCCCGGGCGGCCCTCAGCCGCGGTTGCGGTAGCCCGGGTGGACCCCGGGGGTCAGCCCCTGCTCGGCGGCGATGCGCGCGAGGAGGCCGGAGAGGTGCGTGCGCTGCTCCGGGTCGAGGGCGGCGAGCAGGGCGTCCTCGTGGGTCGCGGCCGCACGGGAGACGGCGCCCAGGAGGCGCGTGCCTTCCGCCGTGAGGTGGAGTTCGTAGTTGCGGCGGTCTTCGGTGCTGCGCCGCCGCTCGACGAGGTCCTTGCCCTCCAGGTTGTCGATCAGCGTGACGACGCGGCTCGGTACGACGCCGAGCTCCTCGGCGAGGGCCCGCTGACTGCGGCCCGGCTGCGCGGCGATCATGCGGAGCAGTCCGACGTCCGCCGGCACCAGTCCCAGGTGGCCGACGCGTTCGGCGAAGCGCGCGGCGGCGTGGGCGCCGATCTGGGCGAGGAGGAACGCGGCTCCGCGCGGCCCGGTGGCCGGGGCGGGGCCCGCCGTACGCGGTTGCGGGGGAGTGTCCACCCGCCTATCGTAAGCCACGCGCAATGATTCTCCTCACTGAACGATTTACCTCAGAGAATGGATCCAGCCGTGACCGCCACCCCGGACACCGTCACCCCGCAGGCGCGCAACCGCCGCGACCCCCAGGCCGGACCGCCGCCAGGCGTCCTCGCGGTGGTCTTCACCGTGCTCTTCCTCGCCGGGCTCGTGCTCGCCATCCTCCTCGCCGGAGGCGACCCCTTCCCCTCGCCCTTCGGGTCCGCCGACACGGTGACCTCCTACTTCCGTGACCACACCGGTGCGGTCCAGGTCTCCGGGGCCCTGCAGTTCGCGGCCTCCGTGCCGCTCGCGATCTACGCCGCCACCGTCTCGGCCCGGCTGCACAAGCTCGGGGTCCGTGCCCCCGGCGCCACCATCGCCCTCGCCGGGGGTGTCCTCGCCTCGGCCTTCCTCGCCTGCTCGGGGCTGGTCACCTGGGTGCTGTCCCGGCCCGAGGTCGCGGGTCGCCCCGACGTCGTACGGGCCCTGCAGTACCTGGCCTTCGGCCTCGGCGGCCCCGCCCACGTCGTCCTGCTGGGGCTGCTGGTCGCCGGCATCGCCGTACCCGGGCTGCTCGCCGGCCTGCTGCCCCGCGCCCTGGCGGTGGCGGGTCTGGCGGTCGCGGCCGTCGCCGAACTGTCCACGCTGGTCCTGCTGGCCGACGCCGCCGCCCTGCTGCTGCCCGTGGCCCGGTTCGCCGGCCTGCTGTGGCTGGTCGCGGCCGGGTTCCTGCTGCCGCGCCGCCGCGTCCGCACGGAGGGCTGACCGACATGACGAACACCGCCCCCGACCCGACGGAACGGATGCTCCGCTTCCACCAGCCGGAGAGAGTCCTGCGACACCTCGGCCCCGCCCCCGACGAGGCCGCGCTCGCCGCCCTGTTCGGCCTCGACCGGGCCGGCTACCGGGCCCGCCTGGAGGGGTTCGAGGAACGGAACCGGTCGGCCGCCGCCGCGCTCGCGGCCGATCCGGGAGCGGCAGCACTCCGTGCAGGGCTGCCGTTCCGGCCGGGCCGGCACGTGGTGGCCGTGGGGGAGAGCACCACCGCCGACCGGCTCTCCTGGTTCGAGATCCTGCGGCACCTGCTCCCGGAGGGCGTCCGCTGCACCAACACGGCGGTATCCGGCAGTACGACGACCCAGGCCCTGGCGAACCTCCCGCAGCTCGCCTTCCACCGGCCCGACTGGGTGCTGTGCATGCTGGGGGCGAACGACGCCCAGCGGCTGGACGGCGTCCCGCTCGTCGCCGCCGCCGAGACCCGCCGCACCCTGCTGGCCTTGCGCGACGCGACGGTCCGCCGGACCGGAGCCCGCTGGATCTGGCTCACCCCGCCCGGTGTCGACCCCGGCCGCGCCGCGGAGTACGTCCACTTCCGGCGCGCGGGGCTGAACTGGGCCGGGGCGGACCTCGACGCCGTCGCGGACTTCCTGCTCGCGCAGCCCGAGGCCACGGTCGACACCCGGGCCGCCGCGCAGGGCCACCTGGAGGAGGACGGCATCCACCTCACCCCGGCCGGCCAGCAACGCATCGCGGCGACCGTGCTCGACGTGCTCGGTTCGCTGCCGGCCGGGGAGGAGGACGTCTCCGGCCCGTCGGCTCCCCGTCCGTGACGGGCGGGCCGAGCTCCTGGACCACCCCGGACCGCCGTTCCGTCACCCCTCCCGTCCTCGTGAACCGCGGACGCCGCCCGCGGTGTCAGTGGGCGGAGGCGGAGCCCGGTGCGGCGCCGGGGTCGTTGGGGTGCGGTTCCAGCGGTGTCACCCGGAACGACATCCAAGCGTGCAGCGGAAGGGTGCCGAGCACCTCGGTGCGGAGCTCGTCCTCGTCGGCGGCCCGCCAGAGGCCGATGCTCCGCAGTTCGCCGACGGGACGCCACAGCCGGTCCAGGTGGCCGGCCGCCGCCAGTTCGCGGGCGCGCACCGCCTCGGCGGCGCGACGGTCGTCGACCTCGGCGCGCGGGGTGCCGTCAGGGATGGCGGTGGTGATCTCGACCAGGAACTCACGCATGGTCCGGCTCCGTTCGCTCGGGCGCCGGGCAGGGCCGGGCGCGCGGGGTGCCCACCGTGCCGCGAGCACCGCGATGCGCCCATCCTGTCCCCGCCGGAGGGCACGCGCCACGACCCGGCCCCCCCAGGTGTCGCAGGTGAAACAGATCGACGCCGGTGAAACCGGGATGCCGAGACGGGCACCGGTCGGGTAGCGTGCGGACCATGTCGAGTCCTGAGTCAGACAGGGTGGGGGCTTTCGGTCACGCGCCGTCAGCCCCCTGAACCACTGAGCTCGTAGCCCTGTGGCCGCGCCGCACTCCCTTGCCGGACGAGTGCGGTGCCAGGGGCTGGCCGCGGTGACGAGATGACCTCTCGTGCCTCTCCTCACCTCGGAGCCACCCCATGCCCCTCCCCCTCTACCTCCTCGCCATGGCGGTCTTCGCCATGGGGACCTCGGAGTTCATGCTCGCCGGCCTCCTGCCGGACATCGCCTCGGATCTCGACGTCACGGTCGCAACAGCAGGCGGTCTCACCTCGGCCTTCGCGATCGGCATGATGGTGGGCGCCCCCCTCGTGGCCGCGCTCGCCCGCAACTGGTCCAGGCGCTCCAGCCTGCTCGGGTTCATCCTCGTGTTCGCGGCAGCCCACGTCGTGGGCGCCGTCACCACGAGCTTCCCGGTCCTGTTCGCCACCCGGGCCGTCGCCGCGCTCGCGAACGCCGGGTTCCTCGCCGTCGCTCTGACAGCCGGCGCCGCGCTGGTCCCGCCCGACAGGAAGGGACGTGCGCTGGCCGTGCTGCTGTCGGGCACGACGGCGGCCACGATCGCCGGTGTCCCCGGCGGATCGGTACTCGGCACGCTGCTCGGCTGGCGAGCCGCGTTCTGGGCGGTCGCCGCTCTCTGCCTGCCTGCCGCCCTCGGCATCCTGAAGGGGATCCCGGCGGGACGTGTGAAGGAGGGGACGAAGGGCGTGCCGACCCTGCGAGCGGAGCTCGCCCGGCTCACCGGGCGGCGATTGGTCCTGGCCATGGTGCTCGCCGCGCTCGTGAACGCGGCGACGTTCGCAAGCTTCACCTTCCTCGCCCCCGTGGTGACCGGCACCGCCGGCCTGGGCGAGTGGTGGATCCCTGTCGTCCTGGTGCTCTTCGGCGCCGGTTCGTTCGTCGGCGTCACGGCCGCCGGCCGCCTGTCCGACGGGCGTCCCGGCCCGGTCATCGCCGTCGGAGGTCCGCTGCTGCTCCTGGGCTGGCCGGCGCTGGCAGTGCTGGCCGACGGCCCGGTCGCCCTGCTCACCCTCGTGTTCGTGCAGGGCGCTCTGTCGTTCGCGCTGGGCGGCACGCTGATCACGCAGGTCCTCTACGCGGCTGCGGGAGCCCCCACCATGGCCGGCTCGTATGCGACCGCGGCACTCAACGTCGGCGCGGCCATCGGCCCCCTCATCGCCGCCAGCACCCTCGGCACCGGATTCGGGAACCTCGGGCCGCTGTGGGCGAGCGGCCTGCTCGTCGCGATCGCACTGCTCATCGCCTTCCGGTTCCGCACGGTGGTCGCGGCCCGCCGGAGCACCGAGGCACTCGGGTGACGCGGCGAACGCCCGCCGTCTCCCAAGGCGGGGCGGCCTGGTGGGGACCAGACCGCCGTCACGGGCCGGGTACCGGACGCTGCCGCCGCCCCGTCTGACACGGCCCCACAGCAGCGTCCGAGACACCGATCGAGCCACCGCCGCCCCGAGGCCGGCGGAGATCACGTGAGGGGTACCAGGGCCGACCAAGGGGGAGGCGGACCAGCACCTGTCGACCACCGGGCGGCTGACGGCGTTCGCTCCGTTCCAGGTGGTCTCGGACGGTACCTACATGGTGGTGCTGCGTCAGTCCGTCGGCGCGGGCGATCCCGGGGCGGTGTACAAGCTGGCCGGGGGCGGCTCCTGGGGGGACGCGGCCCGGGCCGACTACGTGCTCGGTGGCGGCCGCGAGAAGCTGCCGCTGGTGCGCGACACCCTGCTGTGCGACCGGTTCGTGCTGGTGGACGGCAGGCTCAAGCCCGTCCTGGAGGCGCGCTCCACCCAACTGCCCGAACTCCTGCCGCACGCCGTCGAGATCATCGGCTACCTCGGCCGGTACTTCGGCATCGACGACTGAGCCGCCGCCCGGCCCTCCGGCTCGCCGGAGGGCCGGGCACCCTCTCCTATGATCTGATCAACTCCCGGTGTCCCGCGCGCTGGTGGGCGCAGGCCGGGGGGTTCCACAAGGAGAGGCAACGGGGATTTTGGCATTCATAGGAAAGCACCGGAAAGCAGTGATGGCGGCCTGCGCGGTGGCGGTGGTCACGGGCGGCGGGCTCCTCGCCCCCACCGCGTTCGGTACCGAGGACGCCGGCAGCGGGGCGGAGGCCTCCGAGACGGTCGCGATCCCGCCGGTCGAGGCCGCGTTGGACGCCCACGCGGCGGATTCCGCGACCTACACCAGCGACGACACGGCCTTCAAGGGCGGCGTGCTGACGCTCGGCGACACGGCGGCGACCGCTCCGCGCTCGGGCATCGGCGTCGCCGCGGCCGCCGCGGCAGGCACCACCGACCCGCCGTCGGGCGAGGGGTGGAAGCTGAGCGGCGCCACCAAGTGGCTGACGACCGGCTACACGATCAGGTTCTACGACCAGAAGTCCGCGGACTGGCTGGCCCCGTACGCGAAGGCCACCGCCGCCGACCTCCAGCGGATCACCACGCTGCCGGTCACCGTCGACACCAGCCCCGTGGGCTGGGACCACGTCCGCGCCAAGGGCGAGGTGATCGTCGGCGTGCTGCACCGCCCGTGCGTCCCGCCCGCCGACGAGGGCAGCATGGGGAGCACCGGCTGGAAGGTGGTCCGCGACGGCTCCGGGACCGCCAACCTCAGCTGCGGCTTCACCAATTCCTCCGTGCCGCAGACCGTGACCAGCGGACACGCCTACATCGACGACTCGTTCTTCACGCCGCAGGGCAAGCCCACGGCCGCGATGGGCGAGACGTACATGAGGAACCACATCAGCCACGAGATCGGTCACACGCTCGGCCTCACCCACACCAACCGCAGCCTGAACAAGGGCGACTGCGTCAAGGGCACCGACTCCGGGGAGTTCCCCGTCATGTGCTCGCCGACGTACGCGTACCAGGACAAGCGGGCGGGGAGCTACGTCCAGCAGTTCGACGTGCAGGGGCTGCGGCTGCTCGCCGCCGGGGCCGGCGCCGCGCTGCCCCCGCAGGGCAAGGTGACGGGCCTGGGCGGCAAGTGCCTGGACGTCAAGGGCGGCAAGGCGGCCAACGGCACGCCGATCCAGCTCTACACCTGCAACGGCTCGGCCGCCCAGTCGTGGATCCTCGGCAAGGACGGCACGTTCCGCGCGCTCGGCAAGTGCCTGGACGACTCGCGCAACCTGGCCGCCAACGGCAACAAGATCCAGCTCTACGACTGCAACGGCTCGCCCGCGCAGCGCTGGACGGTCAACGCCAAGGGCCAGATCGTGCACGCGGCCTCCGGCAAGGTACTGGACGTGGCCGGCGGCAAGACCGACAACGGCACGGCGGTACAGCTGTACGCGGCGGGCGGCGACAAGCGCCAGGTCTGGGTCGCACCCAAGTAGGCCGGCGTCCGGACGGGACCTCCGCGGAGGCGGACCCGGGGCGGGGCCTTCCCCGCCCCGGGACCGCCCGCCGGGGCACCGAGCACGGCCCGGGCCCGGCACGCAGCGCCGGGCCCTGGAGCTCAGGCCGGCGTGCCGTGTCGACGGGGTCCCGAGCCGCGCCAGCACGGCAGGTTCAGCTCCAGTCGATGTCCTCCAGGCTCTCCAGCGGCATCCGCTCCTCCAAGGACTCGGGCACCGCGAAGGTGTCCGCATCGGTCATCACGGAGGGGAAGCGGATGTGGGCCTGCTTCGCGATCTCGGCGACCTTGACCTGGAACACGCGGAACTCGTCCAGTTCGAGGGACTCGGGCAGGACCAGGTTCTGCGCCAGCAGGAACGCCTTGGCCTTGAACGCGCCCCGCTCGGAGAAGACGATGATCTTCCAGAACGCGCGGGGGATCCGCACACCGCGGAACTCCCGGTCGTCGTCCTGGAAGACCGGCCCGCCGAAGACGCTCACCTTGAGGTCCTCGACGTCGACGTCCGCGAACACCGCGTCCTCCAGCCTCCCCCAGAGGCCGTTGCGCTTGCTCTGGTTGAAGTCGTCCATCTGCGGAGTGATGTTGGTGTAGAAGAACGAGTCGTGGTTGGCCCTCTCGGCTTCGGGCAGCGGGCCCCAGCAGAGGTCGGCGCGGCGGGCGATGTGGCCGCGGTCGAGCCGGTTGGCGGCGCCCTTGTACAGCGCGTTGTCCACCTGGTCCCCGGCCGCTACGCGCGGGTCCTTGACGAAGTCGATCCCCTTGCGGTTGACGGCCTTGAGGGCGCCGCCGTCAATGTTCCAGGCCACCCAGATCGCGAAGCGCCGCGTCTTGCTCAGCGCCAGCGAGAAGTGGGTGTACGGGATCACCTCGGAGCCGTCGACCCGTACGGCGGTGTCCTTGATCGAGGGGTTGAGCGACGGGGTGGGCACCGGCACGGAGAGGAACCCGGGGGCGTACCCGGCGGTCAAGGACTCCAAGGAGGCGGCGGCCGGCCGGTCCAGGGTCACCTTCAGCTGTTCGAAGACGGCGCGCGGGAAACAGGCCAGCGCCCGGTCCACGGGGTCGGACTCGTCCTCGCCGCCGAAGTGCAGGCCGGCCAGTACGTCGGACGGCCTGCCGGCCCGCGTCTTGAACATCCAGGCCGAGCCGGAGTCGCCGTGCGTGCTGATCTGACCGCCGGGGGCGGGGTGGCGGGGGTCCGGGCCGATCTCGAAGCACTCGATCTCCGTGATCCCGATCGGCGGTCCGTAGGGGACCCGGACCTTGGCGAAGGGGCGGGTGACGATGCCGTGCGTGACGCCGGTCGTGCGGCCGGACTTGACGACCCTGTCGTCGATGTGGGGCTCGCCGAGCTGCTTCGGTGTGACGCCGAGGTCGAGGATGCCCGCGTCGACGCCGCGTTCCGTGATGGTCGAGACGGCGCAGTCGCCGGCGGTGCCGAGGTGGGCGCGCCGCAGGACACCGAGGCGGTTGGTGGCGAAGCGGCTGTCGTCGTCCGTTCCCGGCTGGACGATCTCGTCGCCGGTCCTGCCGTTGCGTCCGTTCAGCACGTGCCAGTTGCTGAGCATGCAGGTGGCGCCGTCGTTCTTGTCGAAGACGATGCAGCCCAGGGTGCCGGCGTGCAGGTGGACGCTGCCCACGCTCACTCCGGGACGGACCGGGTCGACGCGCTTCTGCCGCTCCGGGGTCTGTGCCTCGGGGACGACGAGGAAGTGCGGCTGGTAGCTGCGTTCGATCACGTCGGTGCGCAGGCTCCGGCCGTCGCCGAGGTCGATGACCGGGGGGATCTGCGCGGTGTTCAGCGGGGCCAGGCCCTCCGGGGTGACCTTGGTGTCGACGGTGAACTGGAGGGCGAGTTCCTTGGTCCGCCGCCCCTTCGTCTCCCGGTAGCCGATGCCGATCGAGGAGATGTTGGGGTCCTTGAGGTATCCGGACCCGTGGGTCCGGATGTACCGCTTGGCCGAGGCGATGAGCTGTTCCTGCCCGTCCGCCGTGGCGGCGGCCCCGGAGGTGGCGGACGTACGCTTCTTGGCGGTCATCGGGGTCTCCTTACGCAAAGGAGTCGAGTTCCCCGAGCTGGTTGAAACGGAAGCGACCTGACGCGCCGCGAGCGGGCACGGCCCCTCGCCGTGCGCGTATACGTCCAGCCTACGGCGGCGCCACGGGGCGAGCGCGCCGAGTGGTGAGGGCGCCTGGCCGCGGGGAGCCCGCTGCCGGAGGTACGCGGGCGCCCGAGGGCGGTCGGTCCGGCCCCGGGCCGACCGCCCTGCCGCGACGAGGGGGCGCCGGGCGATGGACCCCCACTGCCCGTAGGGCAGATCGAGCACGCGGTGCGGCCGCGCAGGGGGTGAGACGTACTCGCGGCGATGAGGTGGCTCCGAGCCGCGGCGTAGGCGGGGGAGAGGCCCAGGCCGGATGACGCGGGCGCCCCGGTCGGGTACGCCGAGGAGGGCCTCGACGCCCTGAGGACCGGGAGCGCCGGTCCGCTCGACGGCGGCTGGTCCAACTCCCGCCGACAGCAAGGGAGCTGGCGCCGGACGAGCTCGTCGTCCCGTTCGCTGCTCCGGACGGTTCCGGTGAAGTCCGCGACCCCGCGCACGAGTTCCTCGCCCGGGTGCGGCCCGGGATACGCCAGTGGCTCACCGGCGCCGACGTGGCCGAGGCCCCGCGACGCCTCGCGGACCATCCGGACGACACCATCCCCGAGGAGGCCGATCTCCGCGCTGTGCCTCGCGCTCGTGGCCACGTACCGCCAGGACGAGGCGAGCACCTCGCGCCGACGCGGCGCTGGCCGCATGGGGCCAGGCACCTCCGTGCCACCTCGAACCCCTGGAACACCCCGGGGCCCGGACGACATGATCCTCTCAACGGCGCAGCAGTGAGGCGCCGGGGGGAACCGGGCCGGCGCCGAGGGGCGCACGCCCGGAGCGCCACGTCATCACGGGTCAGTGCAACCACGCACACGTGACCCATCCGCGTCCGAAATATGGGGGATTGTCATGTCTGCTCGCCGCCGCCTGACCACGCTCGCGTCCGTCACCGCCACCCTGGCCGTCAGCTCGTCCGTGCTGCTGTCCCTGGGCACCGTCCCGGCATCCGCCGCCAGCGTGGCGACGTGGGACAAGGTCGCCCAGTGCGAGAGCTCCGGCAACTGGAGCATCAACACCGGCAACGGCTACTACGGCGGCCTGCAGTTCTCGGCGTCGACCTGGCGGGCCTACGGGGGTACGGCCTACGCCGCCTACGCCCACCAGGCGACGAAGAAGCAGCAGATCCTGATAGGCGAGAAGGTCCTCGCCGGCCAGGGCCCGGGCGCCTGGCCGTCCTGCGGCCGCATCGCCGGACTGGGCAGCGACCACGCCGACCCCTACCCGGACGCGCCGACCCCGCCGGCCCCCGCGCAGTCGTGGAAGGCGCAGGTGCTGATCGGCTCCGGCAACGGCATCTACCACGCCACCCGCTTCGACAACGGCACCTGGACCCGCTTCGGGAACGTCGACAGCCAGGCGACCGCCGTCCCCGGCGGGGTGCGCACCACGGCCGAGGCGGGCATCAACGGCGACACGCACGTCCTGGCCGTCAGCAACGAGGGCAGGCTGTACCACACCATCCGCAACGCGGACCGCACCTGGGGCACCTTCGGGGACGTCCACGCGGCCGCCGGCGCGCTGCCCAACGTGACGCAGGTGGCGGCGGTCTCGTCGGGTACGGAGCTCCAGGTCGTGGTGGTGGCGGACGGGAAGGTCTACCACACGGTCCGCCGCGCGAACGGGACGTGGGCGCCGTTCGGCGCGGTCGGCAACCCGGGCGGGGCGCCGGTGACGAAGGTGGCGGTGTCCCAGACGGGCACCGACACCCAGGTGGTCGCGGTCTCCGGCGGCTCCCTCTTCCACACGGTCCGCCACGCCGACGGCACCTGGACCGAGTGGGGCAACGCCTCGAACGAGACGGGCGTGACCGGCATCGACGACGTGGCCGTGGCAGGCACGGCTGGTGACCTCCAGCTGGTGGTGACCACGGACGGCGGTGCCAAGCGGTACCACGGGGCGCGTCTCGCGAGCGGCCAGTGGGTCCTGAACGACCTCTCCGCCGTCGTCCCGGCCGGCGTCACCGTCACGGACGTCGCCGCCGCGGCCGTCGACAACGAACTCCAGGCCGCCTTCGTCACCACCGACGGCCGCGTCCTGCACACCCTCCGCCACACCGACGGGACTTGGACCGGTGCCGCCCCCATGGACCTGACCGGCGTCGGCGGTGACCACACCGGCGTGTCCATCACCGCCACCTTCAACTGACCAGCGCACGACACCCACGACACCCCTGTCACCTCCGAGGAGCCACCATGTCCACCATCACCCGTCGTGCGCTGACCTCCGCCACCGGCCTCGCCCTGGCCGCCTCCGGCCTGGTCGCCTTGGCCGCCTCCCCGTCCTACGCCGCGGGGCCCGCCTACCAGATGCCCTTCAGCTGCAACCAGGCCTGGCTGGGCAACACGTACAGCGGCCACAGCCCGTCGGTCCAGTCCATCGACTGGACGCACGGCGGCACCACGGCCAACCAGCCGGTGCTCGCCAGCGCCGACGGCGTCGTCAGCACCGCCACCACCCTCACCAACCCGGACGGCTCGTACCGCAGTTACGGCAAGTACGTGGTCATCGACCACGGCAACGGCTCGACGACCCTGTACGCCCACCTCAACGGCTACGACGTCAGTGCGGGAACCCGCGTCGTACGCGGCCAGAAGATCGGCATAGTGGGCAGCACCGGCAACTCCTCCGGCGCCCACCTGCACTACGAGCAGCGCTACAACGGCACCGTCAAGCAGTCCGTCTTCGACGGCGACCCCTTCCAGATGGGCTCGACGCTCACCAGCCGCAACTGCGCCGACACCACGACCCCGCCGGCCCCGACCGGCCAGTGGCGGGCGCAGGTCGCGGTCGAGTCCGGCGGCGGGCTCTACCACGCGGTGCGCAACGCCGACCGGACCTGGACCGCGTTCGGCGACGTCCAGGGCGTCACCGGCGCGGTTCCGGGCGGGGTGCGCACCACGGCCGAGGCGGGCATCAACGGCGACACGCACGTCCTGGCCGTGACCAACGAGGGCAAGCTCTACCACTCCATCCGCTTCGCCGACCGTTCCTGGTCGGACTTCGGCGACGTGCACGCCGAGGCGGGCCCGCTCGCCAACATCACGCAGGTGGCGGCGGTTTCGTCGGGTACCGAGGTGCAGGTCGTGGTGGTGGCGGACGGGAAGGTCTACCACACGGTCCGCCGCGCGAACGGGACGTGGGCGCCGTTCGGCGCGGTCGGCAACCCGGGCGGGGCGCCGGTGACGAAGGTGGCCGTCTCGCAGACGGGCACCGACACCCAGGTGGTCGCGGTCTCCGGCGGCTCCCTCTTCCACACGGTCCGCCACGCCGACGGCACGTGGACGAACTGGGGTGACGCCTCCGCCGAGACCGGGGTCTCCGGGATCGACGACGTGGCCGTGGCAGGCACGGCTGGTGACCTCCAGCTGGTGGTGACCACGGACGGCGGTGCCAAGCGGTACCACGGGGCGCGTCTCGCGGGCGGCCAGTGGGTCCTGAACGACCTCTCCGCCGTGGTTCCCGCTGGTGTGACGGTCACGGACGTGGCGGCGGCGCAGGTGAACAACGAGTTCCAGGCGGCCTTCGTGACCACCGACGGGCGGGTCCTGCACACGATCCGCGCCGTGAACGGCACCTGGTCGCCCGCCGCCCCGGTCGACCTGACGGGCGTCCCGGGCACCCGCACCGGAGTCTCCATCACCGGCACCTACAACTGACGCGGCAGCAGTACCCCGCCCTCCCTTCTTCTTCCGGACTTCCTTCCGCAAAGGACACCCACGCCATGTTCAAGACCCCGAAGTCGACCCGCGTCCGTTCCTTCCTGCTCGCCACCGCCCTCCTCGCCCCCGTACTGGGGATGGCCTCGGCGGCACCCGCCGCGGCGGACGCCCCCTCCGTCGCCGACATAGCCCGCTCGCAGGTCGGCAACGACTGCACCCCGTACTACGGTTGCGTCTACCCGAGCGCCTGGTGCGCGGAGTTCTCCCGCTGGGTCTGGAAGCAGGCCGGCGCCAACACCTCGGGCCTCAACGCGGCCGCCGCCTCCTTCTACGGCTACGGCCAGCGCAACGGCACGCTCCACACCAGCGGCCCCCAGGTGGGCGACGCCGTCCTGTGGGACGACGACGGCTCGGTCAGCGGAGAGGCCAACCACGTCAGCCTCGTGGTCGCGGTCTCCTCCGACGGCTCGCAGATCCAGACCGTCGGCGGCAACGAGAGCCACAAGGTCTCCGCCAAGGGCTGGTTCAACTGGCGCACGTACGTCAACCCGGGCGCGGGCCGTGCCCTCGCCTTCGTCTCCCCGGTCGGCGTCCCCGGCACCCCGCCCCCGAACACCACCCCGCCGGCCCCGACCGGCCAGTGGCGGGCGCAGGTCGCGGTCGAGTCCGGCGGCGGGATCTACCACGCGATCCGCAAGGCGGACCGGACCTGGACCGGCTTCGGCGACGTCCAGGACGTGGCCGGCGAGGTTCCGGGCGGGGTCCGTACCACCGCCGAGGCGGGCATCGACGGCACCACGCACGTCTTCGCGGTCAACAACGAGGGCAAGCTGTACCACACCGTCCGGCTCGCGGACGGGAACTGGGCGGGCTTCGGCGACGTGCACGCCGAGGCGGGCCCGCTCGCCAACATCACGCAGGTGGCGGCGGTTTCGTCGGGTACCGAGGTGCAGGTCGTGGTGGTGGCGGACGGGAAGGTCTACCACACGGTCCGCCGCGCGAACGGGACGTGGGCGCCGTTCGGCGCGGTCGGCAACCCGGGCGGGGCGCCGGTGACGAAGGTGGCGGTGTCCCAGACGGGCACCGACACCCAGGTGGTCGCGGTCTCCGGCGGCTCCCTCTTCCACACGGTCCGCCACGCCGACGGCACGTGGACGAACTGGGGTGACGCCTCCGCCGAGACCGGGGTCTCCGGGATCGACGACGTGGCCGTGGCAGGCACGGCTGGTGACCTCCAGCTGGTGGTGACCACGGACGGCGGTGCCAAGCGGTACCACGGGGCGCGTCTCGCGAGCGGCCAGTGGGTCCTGAACGACCTCTCCGCCGTGGTTCCCGCTGGTGTGACGGTCACGGACTTGGCGGCGGCGCAGGTGAACAACGAGTTCCAGGCGGCCTTCGTGACCACCGACGGGCGGGTCCTGCACACGATCCGCGCCGTGAACGGCACCTGGTCGCCCGCCGCCCCGATCGACCTGACGGGCGTCCCGGGCACCCGCACCGGCGTCTCCATCACCGGCACCTACAACTGATCCGGAACTACTCCTGATCCGGAACCGCTCATCCGGACGCACCACGGGCCCGGGACGACCACCGTCCCGGGCCCGTTCCCGTGCACCTCGGACGGCGGCAGCGACCTCCGCAGGGCACTGCCCGGCGGTTCGAGACACGCACCCGCAGAATGGGGGTGCTCCAGTCAGCCGTATTGCCCGTCGAGAGGACTGCCATGGACCACCTCCCCCCTGACCCGACGGTGCTTCACCCGTTGCCCGGCCAGCCGCGCGTGGTCCTGCTGAAGCCGCTGGTGACCTCGCCCCTGATCGAGGTGGGGGAGTACTCCTACTACGACGATCCGGAGGATCCGACCGCGTTCGAGACCCGCAACGTGCTCTACCACTACGGGCCGGAGAAGCTGCGCATCGGCAAGTTCTGCGCGCTGGGAACCGGGGTGCGGTTCCTCATGAACGGGGCCAACCACCGTATGGACGGCCCCTCCACGTTCCCCTTCCCCATCATGGGCGGATCCTGGGCCGAACACTTCGATCTGATCACCGGCCTCCCCGGCCGGGGCGACACCGTCGTCGGCAACGACGTCTGGATCGGCTACCACGCCATGGTCATGCCCGGAGTTCGCATCGGACACGGCGCGGTGATCGCTTCCGGCGCCGTGGTCGTGGACGACGTGCCCGACTACGGCATCGTCGGAGGCAACCCGGCCAGGCTCCTGCGCACCCGCTACACCGACGACGAGATCGCCCGCCTGTGCGCCCTCGCCTGGTGGGACTGGCCCGTGGAGCACCTCACCCGACACCTCCGGGTCATCATGTCCGGCACCGTCAGCGAGCTGGAGGACGTCGCACCACGGGCCTGAGCCCGAGGGCGTGGGGGCGAGCCAGAGGGTGTGGCGGGTCGCCGGGGAGCGGAGGGGGCGTTGCAGGAGGGCCTCGGCTCGGGCCACGCGCTCGCGTACGGCGGTGGCCGACAGCGACAGGGCGGCTGCGGTGGTCTCGGTGCGGGCGCCGTGGTGGAGCCATGAGCCATGAGCCATGCGCTGGGCGTGGGCCCACCGGGCTACGGAGGCCTGGGCCAGCAGCCCGTCCAGGCGGCGGAGCGCGGTTGCGCCGGGCTGCGGTGGCGGGGTGGGGGATCCGCCGGCGGGCCATGGCGCGTCGACGGCGAGCAGGGCGAGGGCGAGGACCGACCGGTCGGCGAGTCGCTCCAGATCCAGGGAGAGTCGGCCGGCGAGGTGCGTGAGGCGTGCGGACAGGGCGTTGCGGTGGACCCCGAGGTGTTCCGCGGCCCGGGAGGAGTACCCGAGCCAGGCTGCGGCGGTGGCGAGCAGTTCCCTGCCGCCGAGGCAGAGCAACATGTGCCTGACCTCCTACAACACCCTCGTCTACCTGGAGACCTGCCAGGACGGCAACTGGTGAGCAGTGGGAGGAGATCTGGACGGCGAACGGCTGGAAGCTCCAGCATCGCGGCGCCGACTGGGTGCAGGGCTTCGGCGCTTCCCGCGTCAGACGAGCACCAGGGCCGCCAGGCCGAGGTGGATGCCGCCGGTCACGTACGACAGGCGGCGGTCGCGGCGCGGAGTGCCGCGGAGGCGGCCGGCGAGTGCGGCGCCGACGAGCGCGCAGCAGAGGTCGAAGGCGAAGGCGACGGCCAGGAAGACCGCGCCGAGCAGGAGCATGTGCGCGCGGGTCTGAGCGGAGGGCAGGCCGGTGGGCACGAACTGCGGGAGGAAGGCCAGGAAGAACAGGACGACCTTCGGGTTGAGCACGTTCACGAGGACGGCATCGCGATAGAGGCGCAGCAGCCGCCGTCGATCGGTACGGTCCGCCGCCGTGGTGGCGGCCCCGGCGCCCTCGGCTCCGGCTTCCTGCGTCTCCGCGGCGGCGGAGGGTGTGCGGCGCAGCAGTGCCCGTACGCCCAGCCAGGCCAGGTAGCCGGCGCCCGCGTAGCGCAGGACGGCGAAGGCGAGGGGATGGCCGGTGATGACGGTGGCCAGTCCGCAGACGGCGACGAGCAGGTGGACGAGGGTGCCGCTCTCCACTCCGAGGGCCGAGACGATGCCGGCCCGCCGTCCGCCCCGCACGCTGTGCGTGATGATGTAGATCAGGTTGGGTCCCGGCACCGCCACCAGGACGAGCGTGGCGAGGGCGAAGGCGGCGAGCGTGTTCATCCGCGTTCCAGTGCCGTGCGCATCAGGCCGAGGGGCGGGGCCCCGAGGTCGAACAGGGCGCCGTGGAAGCGACGGAGCGAGAAGCCGCCTCCCCAGCGGGCCATGGCCTGCTCCCGCAGGTCGAGGACGGCGAACTTGCCCCAGGTGTAGCGGCCGTACGTGGGGTCGAACAGCCCCCGCTCGGCCTCGTGCAGGGCGGCGGGCCCGGTCAGTGCGACGTCCGCGGTGAACCGGGCCGCCGCGTCCGACAGGGTCATCGCTCCGGTGTGGAGGCCGATGGCGCAGGCGAAGCGGGTGACGCGGCGCAGCGCGTCCTGGGCGACCGCGACCGCGACGCGCGGGTCGCCGGAGCGGAAGCCCTGCTCCAGGGCCAGTTCCTCGCAGTAGTGGGCCCAGCCCTCGATGAAGGCGTCCGAGTGGAGCGTGCGGCGGACGTCGGTCGCCGTCCGGCGCAGCGCCCTGCCGTGGCTGGCGTGCCCGGGGGCCACTTCGTGGATGGCCATGTTGGGCATCAGCGTCCGGTTGAAGCCCGTCGACAGCCACTGGTCGCTTTCCGCCCTGGTCCACCCGGTGTCCGGGAGGGAGACCCGGAAGGTGCTGGGCGCGTCGGCCTCGTGGGGCGCGGACGCGAAGAGGCCGGCCAGGGACCGGCGCTGGGACTGCGGCATCGGCAGGACGTCCACCTCGACGTCGTGGTGGGGGACCAGATCGTGCCGGGCGGTCCAGGCGACCGTCTCGTCGACGAGCGCCGCGAACTCTGCCAGCAGGCCGTCGGCTTCGGGATGGTCGGCCTGCAGGGCCCGTACGGTATCGGCGGGCGCGGCCTTCGGGTCGACGCGGAGCAGCGCTTCGTCGAGGAGCGCACGCAGGCGGTCCCGTTCCGCGTCCACCCGGGCGGACAGTACGGTCAGGTCGACGGTGAGGGCTTCGGCCGAGCCGAGGAGCCGGGCGAGGGCCGGCCCGCCGAGCGCCGCCGAGGGCGGGCCCTGGACGGCGGCCCGCTCCAGGTGGGCCACGAAACGGGCGTGCGCCCGGCCGGCGGCGGCGTGGACGGGGCCGCCGCGGGGGTCGAGCCAGGCGGCCAGACCGCGGGCGAGCGGCAGCGTCGCCTCGGCCAGCGGCGCGGGGACGCGGTCCAGTGCCCCGATCGCCCCGTCCACGGCGTCCGGCCACCGGCCCAGGTGGGCCGCACGGGCCGCGTCCCGCTCGTTCCCGGGCGCGTAGGGGCGGTCGTAGCCGGCCAGGTCCAGGTTCTCGACGTGCCACAGGGGATTGCTGCGGTGCAGTTCGAGTTCGCCGAAGCGGACGCGGAGGGCTTCCTCCGCGGCCGCGGCGTGCGCCTCGTCGTGCGGGTCCGCGTAGGGCTCGGTGCCGGCCGGACCGCCGAGCGCGGCGAGGCCGCGCCGTACGCCGTCCGGGGACAGGTCCTGGACGGTTCCGTCGTACTCGTGCCGTCCCGCACCGTCGCGCGCCGCGGGGACGGAGAGGTCGCAGACGGCTGCCAGCCGGGGATCGAGGGGAGCGAGGGGATCAAGGGGTGAGGCGTATTCGGAGGTCATGCCGTTAGCCTCGCGGCACGGGAGTCCGTGCTCCCGTGCCAATGGAGGGGAAAGTGGACCGGAACCGTGAAGCGCCCGAGCCGGACGGGCTGATCGACCTGCTGGGCGACTGGAGTGCGGGCGAGGGGCCGCTCTACCGGCGGCTCACCGAGGCGTTCGGCCGGGCCGTGCGGTCCGGGGACCTGCGCGCCGGCGACCGCCTCCCGTCCGAGCGGCGGCTCGCCGACGCCCTCTCGGTCAGCCGGGCCACGGTGGTCGCCGCGTTCGACGTACTGCGCGGGTCGGGCCTGATCGAAACGCGTCGGGGCAGCGGCACGCGGGTGTCGGCGGGGGCGGCCGGGCGCCGGGCGCCGGTGGACGGGCGCGTACGCGGGGGCCGGGCCACCGCGGTGGTCCAACGGCTGATCACACCACCGCCGGACCTCATCTCACTGGGACAGGCGGCCGAGGGCGGCGGTCCGGACCTGGGCCGGGCCCTGCTCGAACTGGTACGGGAGGACCTGCCCGGGCTGCTCCGCGAGGCGGGCTACCACCCGGCCGGGCTGCCCGCGCTGCGGAAGGCGATCGCCGCCCACCACACCCGGCACGGACTGCCGACCGTGCCCGAGCAGGTGGTGGTGACCACCGGCGCCACGCAGGCCGTCGCCCTGAGCGCCCAGCTGTACCTCGGGCGCGGGTCCACCGCCCTGGTGGAATCGCCGGGGTGGCCGGGCTGCCTGGACGCCTTCAGGGCCGCCGGCGCCCGGCTGGTCGGCGTCCCCCTCGACTCCGACGGGGTCCGGATCGACCGGCTCGCCACCGCGCTCGCCGGACACCGGCCCGCGCTGCTCTACCTCATGCCGACCTACCACAACCCCACGGGCGTCCTGATGTCCGCCGGCCGCCGCCGCCGGGTGGCCGAGCTCGCCGCCGAACACGGCGTGCCCGTCCTGGAGGACAGCGCCCACGAGGCGGCCCTCGCCCCCGGCCAGGCTCCTGCGCCGATCGCCGCGCACGCGGCCCGGGGAACCGTACTGACCGTGGGTTCGCTGAGCAAGGCCGTATGGGGCGGTCTGCGGATCGGCTGGCTCCGCGCACCCCAGGACGTGGTGGCCCGCCTGGCACGGCTCAAGGCGCTCGGCGACCTCGGCAGCCCGCTCCTGGACCAGGCACTCGCCGCCCGGCTGCTCCCCGAGCTCCCCGCCCTCGCACCCGAGCGGGCCCGCATCCGCCGCGAGCAGCTCGCCACCATGACCGGGCTCCTCGCCGCACGGCTGCCGCAGTGGAGCTGGCAGGAACCGCGGGGCGGCTCCGCCCTGTGGATCCGGCTGCCCCCGGGCACGGACGCCCGGGTCTACGCCCAGGTGGCACTGCGCCACGGCGCGGAGGTCATCCCGGGCGACGCCATGGACCCGAGCGGCGCCCACGACGACCACATCCGCCTCCCCTTCTCCTTCGCCGCGCAGACCTCGGCGGAACTGGTCGACCGCCTCTCGGCGGCCTGGACCACGCTCTCCCGCAGCGGTACCCGCGCACGGCCCGCCCCGCCGTCGCACGCGGCCCCGCACGGCTGAGGGCCGCTTCCGCCCGCCGCCGCCCCGCCGCCGCCATCCCCGCTGCCCGGCCCCGCGACGGCGGCGACGGCGTACCGCCCGGTCAGAACCAGTGCAGGCAGTGCGGGGAGCGCTCGGTCCGGAACAGGGTGTCGGCGAGGGCGGCCGCGCCCGGATGGTGGGCCCTGAT
>NZ_JBIWFZ010000018.1:0-30999 GCF_044763325.1 Streptomyces sp. NPDC096136
GCCCCGGCGGCGGCGTTTTTTTGGCCCCCACACCCCCCGGGGGGGGGTTCCTTACTCGACCACCCCCCCCCCCCCCCCCCCCCCGGGGGGGGGGCCCCCCCCCCCCCCCCCCACCACCCTCCCCGCTCTCCCGCCCCGACCCTGGAGAAGACCGCCCATGCGCCTGCGCACGACCGTCCTGCGCACCCTCCTCCTCGGCCTGTGCGGGCTGCTGCTGCTCCCCGCCGGCCCCGCCGCGGCCGCGGACAACGGCACCTGGGGCGTCTTCCCGACACCGCCGGCCGGTGCGGCGACGACCGACCGGGCGTACTTCTTCCACCAGGGCGCCGCCGGAGCCGCCATCGGCGACAGCGTGACGCTCCTGAACTCCTCGGACCGGGAGCTGACCTTCCAGGTCTTCGCCACGGACGCGGTGAACACCCCCTCGGGGGGCGCGTTCGCCCTCCTGCCCGCCGAGGCGAAGCCCCGGGACGTCGGCGCCTGGATCGCGCTGGGGCCGGAGGCGGCGGGCACCGTCACCGTGCCGCCCAAGGGCCGCAAGGACATCCCCTTCACGGTCAAGGTCCCCCAGGACGCGGCCCCGGGCGACCACGTGGGCGGGATCGTCGCGCTGAACACGCAGGTCGAGGGGATCCAGCGGGACGGCAGGGTGCAGGTCGGGGTGAAGCGCCAGGTGGGCGCCCGGCTGTACCTGAGGGTGCCGGGTCCGCTGACCCCGGCGCTGAGCGTGGAGGACGTACGGGTCGCCCGCGGCGCGCCGCTCGTGCCCTGGACCAAGGGCGCCCGCGCCACCATCACCTACACCCTGGTCAACCGGGGCAACGTGGTGGTCGAGCCGAAGGTGGCGGTCTCGGCGCGCGGCCTGTTCGGGCGCCGGGTGCTGGAGCGGCCCGCCCGCGGCCCGCAGCCGGCGCTGCTGCCCGGCCAGCGGATCACGCTGAGCGAACCGTGGCCGGACTCCCCCCAGCTGGACCGGGTGGAGGTGGAGGTCAGGGCCGGCGCCGCCGCCTACCCCGGCCTGGACGCGCGGGCCGGTACGGAGTTCCTGGCCGTCCCCTGGCCCGCGGCGGGCACGCTCCTGCTCCTGGCCGCCGCGGGCGTCGCCCTCCTCGTCCTGCGCAGGCGCCGCCGCGCGGCCCCGCAGGCGGCGGAACCCGTACCGGACCTGGCGGGGGCGCGCTGACCGCGTACGGCAGGAACCCCCGGCCGGTGAGGGTGGGCCGGGGGTTCCTGCTGTCCGGGGGCGCGCTCAGGGGCGCGCACAAGGGGTACGGCGGAAGGCGTCAGTGGTTGCGGGGGAAGCCGAGGTCGACGCCCGCGTGGTCCTCGGACGGGTCGGGCCAGCGGGTGGTGACGACCTTGCCGCGCGTGTAGAAGTGGACGCCGTCGTTGCCGTAGATGTGGTGGTCGCCGAAGAGCGAGTCCTTCCAGCCGCCGAAGGAGTGGTAGCCCACCGGCACCGGGATCGGCACGTTGACGCCGACCATGCCCGCCTGGATCTCCAGCTGGAAGCGGCGGGCCGCGCCGCCGTCGCGGGTGAAGATCGCGGTGCCGTTGCCGAACGGCGAGGCGTTGATGAGGGCCACGCCCTCCTCGTAGGTCTCGGCGCGCAGCACGCACAGCACCGGGCCGAAGATCTCGTCGCGGTAGGCGTCGGAGTCGGTCTTGACGTGGTCGAGGAGGGACAGGCCGATCCAGTGGCCGTTCTCGTGGCCGTCGACCGTGTAGCCGGTGCCGTCGAGGACGACCTCCGCGCCCTGGTCGGCGGCGCCCTTGACGTACGAGGCGACCTTGTCGCGGTGGGCGGCGGTGATCAGCGGGCCCATCTCGGACGCCGGGTCGTTGCCGGGGCCGATCTTGATCTTCTCGGCGCGCTCGCGGATCTTCTCGACGAGGGCGTCGCCGATGGCGCCGACCGCGACGACGGCCGAGATGGCCATGCAGCGCTCGCCGGCGGAGCCGTAGGCGGCGGAGACGGCCGCGTCGGCGGCGGCGTCGAGGTCGGCGTCCGGCAGCACCAGCATGTGGTTCTTGGCGCCGCCCAGGGCCTGGACCCGCTTGCCGTTGGCGGAGGCGGTGGTGTGGATGTGGCGGGCGATGGGCGTGGAGCCGACGAAGGAGACGGCGGAGATGTCCGGGTGGGAGAGGAGGGCGTCGACGGCGACCTTGTCACCGTGGACGACGTTCAGCACGCCCGCCGGGAGGCCGGCCTCGGTGGCCAGCTCGGCCAGCTTGTTGGCGGCCGACGGGTCCTTCTCGCTCGGCTTGAGGATGAAGGTGTTGCCGCAGGCCACGGCCAGCGGGAACATCCACATCGGGACCATGGCCGGGAAGTTGAACGGGGTGATGCCCGCGACCACGCCGAGCGGCTGGCGGATGGCGGCCACGTCCACGCGGTTGGACACGGACGTGGACAGCTCGCCCTTGAGCTGGGTGGTGATCCCGCAGGCCAGCTCGACGATCTCCAGGCCGCGGGCGACCTCGCCCAGCGCGTCGGAGTGCACCTTGCCGTGCTCGGCGGTGATCAGCTCGGCGATGGCGTCGCGGTTGGCGTCCAGCAGGGCGCGGTAGGCGAACAGCACCTTGGTGCGGGCGGCCAGCGAGGACTGGCCCCAGGACAGGAAGGCCTCCTTGGCGACCTGTACCGCCGCGTCGACCTCCTCGGCGGAGGCCAGGGCGACCTGCGTGGTGACCTCGCCGGTGGCCGGGTCGGTGACCGGGCCGTAGTTGCCCGACGCGCCCTCGACGGTCTTGCCACCGATCCAGTGGTTGACGGTCTTCATGCTTGCTCCTTCACAGATGGCGACGTCGCTGCGCGGCTTGCCGGTCGTACTCTTCGCGGGCCTGGGCCGCCGACGCACGGGTCGCGGTCTCGGCCACGGGAACATCCCACCACGCCTGTGCCGGGGGTGGGCCCGACACAGTGTCGGGTGTTCGGGTCTGTGCGTAGACACATGTGGGACGGTCGGCCCCGCGCGCCTCGGCCAGGGCTTTTCGCAGGTCACCGATGGTGCGGGTACGGATCACGGCCATTCCGAGGGAGGCGGCGTTGGCCGCCAGGTCCACCGGGAGGGGGTCGCCCGTGTACGCGCCGCCGGGGCCCCGGAAGCGGTACGCCGTGCCGAAGCCCTCGCCGCCGACCGCGTCCGAGAGGCCGCCGATGGAGGCGTAGCCGTGGTTGTCGAGGATGACCACCCTGAGCGGGACGCCCTCCTGGACGGCGGTGACGATCTCGGTCGGGTTCATCAGGTACGAGCCGTCGCCGACGAGCGCCCACACCGGCCGGTCCGGGGCCGCCAGGGCCGCCCCGAGGGCACCCGGGATCTCGTAGCCCATGCAGGAGTACCCGTACTCGACGTGGTACTGGTACGGGGACCGGGCCCGCCAGAGCCGGTGCAGGTCGCCCGGGAGCGAGCCGGCCGCGTTGACGATCACGTCGGTGTCGTCCACGACGGCGTCCAGGGCGCCGAGCACCTGCGCCTGGGTGGGGACGGCGTCCTCGTCGGGGGCGTGGAAGGCCTGGTCCACCAGGGCCTCCCAGTAGCCCTTGGCCCTGCGGTACGTCTGCTCGTACGCGGGGTCCACCCGGTGGCCGGCCAGCTCGGCGCGCAGGGCGTCCAGGCCCTCGCGGGCGTCCGCGACCAGCGGGAGGGCGGCCTGCTTGTGGGCGTCGTACGGGTCGAGGTTGAGGCCGAGGAAGCGGACGCCGGGGTCCTGGAAGAGGGTCGAGGAGGCGGTGGTGAAGTCGGTCAGCCGGGTCCCGGCCGCGATGACCAGGTCGGCGGCGCGGGCCAGGTCGTCGGCGGTGGCGGTGCCGGTGTGGCCGACGGCTCCCACCTCGGCGGGGTGGTCGTGGCGCAGGGCGCCCTTGCCGGCCTGGGTGGCGGCGACGGGGATGCCGGTGGCCCCGGCGAAGGCCCGCAGCGCCTCCTCGGCCCCGCTGTGCCGGATGCCGCCGCCGACGACCATCAGGGGTCGGCGGGCCCGCCGAACCGCCTCGGCGGCGGCCCGCAGCTCGGCGGTGCCGGGCCGGGGGCGGCGCACCGCCCAGACCCGCTCCGCGAAGAACTCCTCGGGCCAGTCGTACGCCTCGGCCTGCACGTCCTGCGGCAGCGCGAGGGTGACGGCGCCGGTCTGCACCGGGTCGGTGAGCACCCGCATCGCCTGGAGGGCGGCCGGGACCAGGGCCTCGGGCCGGTTGATCCGGTCGAAGTACCGGGAGACGGGCCGCAGGGTGTCGTTGACGGAGACGTCCCCGGCGTAAGGGACCTCCAGCTGCTGGAGCACCGGGTCGGCGGGCCGGGTCGCGAAGGTGTCCCCCGGCAGCAGGAGGACGGGGATCCGGTTGACGGTGGCGAGGGCGGCCCCGGTGACCAGGTTGGTCGCGCCGGGGCCGATGGAAGTGGTCACCGCGTGCGCCGAGAGCCGGCCGCGCTGGCGCGCGTACCCGACGGCGGCGTGCACCATGGCCTGTTCGTTGCGTCCCTGGAGGAAGGGCATGGCCCCGGGCCCGCTCTCCAGCAGGGCCTGCCCGACGCCGGCGACGTTCCCGTGCCCGAAGATCCCCCAGGTGGCGGCGATCAGCCGCTGTGTGCGGCCGTCGCGCTCGGTGTACTGGCGGCTCAGGAACCGGACGAGCGCCTGGGCGGTGGTCAGCCGGACGCTGCGCGGCGCGGTCACGGGGTCTCCTCCTCGGGACGGGGGGCGGGGGGTTGGGGCCGGTGCAGCGGGAGCCTGGGATCGACCTCCTGCCCCGCCCACGCCCCGCGAATCCACGCGTGGTCGGGATGGTCGCGGATCAGCCACTCCCGCGTCGCGTCCGGGCCGGCCATCACGTTCAGGTAGTACATGTCGTGGCCGGGCGCCGCGATGGACGGGCCGTGCCAGCCGTCGGGGATGAGGACGACGTCACCCGAACGGACCTCGGCGAGCACGTCGGTCTTCCCGGCGGCCGAGGGCGTCACGCGCTGGTAGCCGACGCCGGGCGTGTCGCCGTGCGGGGCGATCTCGTAGAAGTAGACCTCCTCCAGGCGGGACTCCTCGCCCGGGTGGTGCTCGTCGTGCTTGTGGGGCGGGTACGAGGACCAGTTGCCGCCGGGGGTGAGCACCTCGACGGCGATGAGCCGGTCGCAGGGGAAGGCGTCGGCGGCGGCGAAGTTGTGCACCTGGCGCGAGCACTGCCCGGCGCCGCGCAGCTCGACGGGCACGGCCGCGGCGGGGCCGTACCGGGGCGGCAGGCGGCGTTCGCACCGCGCCCCGACGAGCGCGAACCGGCCGCCCGCGGCGGCGGTCAGGCGGGCGCGGGCGTCCCTCGGCAGGTAGACGAAGTCGGTCGGCCCGTCGAACACCGAGCCGCGGCCCCGCAACCGAAAGCTCCCTGCGGGACCCTCCCCCACCCCGCCCCTTCCCGAAACCGGGGGCTCCGCCCCCGGCCCCCTCGGGGCTCCGCCCCCAGACCCCCGCGCCTCGGACGCCGAGCGGGCCGGATCTTCCGGCCCCGCCGGCGTTTGCGGCGCGGGGTCCGGGGCGGAGCCCCGGGGAACGGGGGAAGGGCGGGTGGGGGACCGCTCCGCGCAGCGGACCTCGCAGCTGCCCGACAGCGGGAGCACGATCCACTCCGCGTCCCCGCAGTCGTGCGCGTACGTCTCCCCGGGCGCGAGGTCGAGGACCCGCAGCCTCGTCCACTCCATCCCCGTCTCAGACAGCACCGGCACGGCCCAGCACCTCCTCCACCTCGTGCGGGAACGGCATCGCCGTCGAACACGCCAGCCGCGAGGCGACGATCGCCCCCGCCGCGTTCGCGTACCGCAGGACCCGCTCCAGCTCCCAGCCCGCCAGCAGCCCGTGGCACAGGGCCCCGCCGAACGCGTCCCCGGCTCCCAGCCCGTTGACCACCGTCACCGGCACCGGCGGGACCTCCACCGCCGTCCCGTCCCGGTGGACGGCGAGCACCCCCTCCGGCCCCCGTTTGACCACCGCCAGCTCCACCCCGGCGGCAAGCAGCGCCCGCGCGGCCGCGTACGGCTCGCTCTCGCCCGTGGCGACCGCGCACTCCTCGGTGTTGCCGACGGCCACCGTCGCCAGGGCGAGCGCCCGCCCGTACCAGGGCCGCGGCGCGTCGCCGTCCCACAGCATCGGCCTCCAGTCCAGGTCGAAGACGGTCGTACCGGACTTCGAGCGGGCCTCCAGCGCGGCCAGGGTCGCGGCGCGGCTCGGCTCGGCGCTGAGACCCGTACCGGTCATCCAGAACACCCGCGCGGCCCGGACCGCCTCCCGGTCGATCTCGCCGGGCTCGATCTCCAGGTCGGGCGCCTTCGGGAGCCGGTAGAAGTAGAGCGGAAAGCGGTCCGGCGGGAAGACCTCGCAGAAGGTGAGGGGCGTCGGGTAGCGCGCCACCTCCCCCACCCACCGGTCGTCGACCCCGAACCCCCGCAGCTCACCGCGCAGATACGCCCCGAAGGGGTCCGCGCCGGTGCGGCTGATCACGGCCGTGCGCCGCCCGAGCCGGGCGGCGGCGACGGCGACGTTCGCCGGCGAGCCGCCGAGGAACTTCCCGAAGGTGTCGGCCTCCGCGAGCGGTACCCCCGTCTTCAGGGGGTAGAGATCCACCCCGATCCGCCCCATCGTGATGAGGTCGTACGCGGACCCGTCCCCGGCCCCGTCCCCTGCGTCCCCCGTGGTCACGTCGGCCGCTCCTCCCACTCCCACTCGTCCTCCCTTTCCCCTCGGACCTCGCACCCTAAGGTGGCCGTCATGACCTCCTCCCCGCCCGCGTTGACCCGTATCCGCATCGGTTCGGCTCCGGACTCCTGGGGTGTCTGGTTCCCGGAGGATCCGCTGCAGACGCCCTGGGACCGTTTCCTCGACGAGGTGTCGGACGCCGGGTACGAGTGGATCGAGCTCGGCCCGTACGGCTACCTGCCCACCGATCCGGACCGGCTCGCCGACGAGACCGCGAAGCGGGGCCTGCGGGTGTCCGCCGGCACCGTCTTCACCGGACTCCATCACGGCCCCGCCGTCTGGGAGCAGACCTGGGCGCACGTGTCGCGGATCGCCGGGCTCGCCCGGGACACGGGCGCGGAGCACCTCGTGGTCATCCCCTCGTTCTGGCGCGACGACAAGACCGGCGGCATGCTGGAGGATCCGGTCCTCACCCCCGCCCAATGGCGTGAACTGACCACCCAGACCGAGCGCCTGGGCCGGGAGGTCCGGGAGCGGTACGGGCTGCGGATCGTGGTCCACCCGCACGCGGACACCCATGTCGACACCCCGGAGAACGTGGCCCGGTTCCTGGACGCCACCGACCCGGATCTGGTCTCCCTGTGCCTGGACACCGGGCACTACGCGTACTGCGGCGGGGACAGCGTCGAGGCGATCGAGACCTTCGGCGAGCGGATCGGCTACCTGCACCTCAAGCAGGTGGACCCGCGGATCCTCGCCGAAGTGGTGGCGGGCGGGATCCCGTTCGGGCCGGCCGTGGAGCGCGGGGTGATGTGCGAGCCGCCGTCGGGAGTGCCCGCGCTGGAGCCCGTGCTGGCGGCGGCGCAGCGGCTCGGGGTGGAGCTGTTCGCGATCGTGGAGCAGGACATGTACCCGTGCCCGCCCGACCGTCCGCTGCCCATCGCCCGGCGCACCCGCGCCTACCTGCGCTCCTGCGGCGCCCGCTGACCCCGGAGGAAGACACATCATGAACACGCTCGGCATCGCCGTCCTCGGCACCGGCAAGATGGGCGCCGACCACGTGCGGCGGATCGGCGACACGGTCGGCGGGGCGCGGGTGGTGGCCGTCGCCGATCCGGACGGGGAGCGGGTCAAGGCGGTCGCGGACCGGGTGGAGGGCGCGGCCGCGTTCACGGACCCGGCGGCGGCCGTGGCCGCCCCGGGGGTGGACGCCGTACTGATCGCCTCGCCCGGCCCGGCGCACGAGGAAGCGATTCTGCACGCCCTGGAGCGGGAGCTTCCGGTGCTCTGCGAGAAGCCCCTGACCCCGGATCCGGAGGGGGCGCTGCGGGTCCTGGAGGCGGAGCGGCGGCTGGGCAGGCGACTGGTGCAGGTGGGGTTCATGCGGCGCTTCGACACCGAGTACGAGCGGCTCAAGGAGCTGCTGGACGGGGGCGGGATCGGCCGGCCGCTGTTCCTGCACTGCCGTCACCGCAACGCCGCCTCGCCGTCCTTCTTCACCAGCGACATGCTGATCAGCGACTCCGTGGTGCACGAGGTGGACGCGGCCCGCTGGCTGCTGGGCCAGGAGGTCACGGCCGTGACGGTGCTCTCGCCGACGCCCTCCTCGGCCGCGCCCGAGGGGCTGCGCGACCCGCGGATGGTGCTGCTGGAGACCTCGGGCGGGGCGATCGTGGACGTGGAGATCTTCGTCAACTGCGGGTTCGGCTACCAGGTGCAGTGCGAGGCGGTCGGGGAGTCCGGCAGCGCCCGGATCGGCGACGGCCACGCCATGGTGGTCCAGTCGGGCGGCCGGTGGGGCGGGGAGATCACCCAGGACTTCACCACCCGCTTCGCCGACGCCTACGACCGCCAGGTGCGGCGGTGGGTGGCGGCGGCCGCGCGGGGGCGGGTGGACGGCCCGGACGCCTGGGACGGGTACGCGGCCGCCGCCGTCTCGGAGGCGGGGCTGGCGGCCGCGCGCAGCGGTGCGCGGACCGAGGTGCGGCTGGTGGAGCGGCCGGAACTCTACCGCTGAGCCTCCGCCCGCGTCCCGGTCCACGGGGCGGCTCCCGTGCCGTGTCGGTCACGGGTGTCGCGCCCGTGTCACACATATCCGGATTACGCGGGTTTTTCGTCACAGACGGTTCACAGCCCCTCCCCCGCCTCCACCGGCCGTCGTTCTCCGGGCACAAAGCGAGTGATCGTCAGTGTCCGCGCGCCGGCTCCCCCGACGGCCTCCCGGCCGGCCCCGGGGCGTGGACGAGGAGGTGTCGTGGATGAGCGACCGACAGCTGTGGTCCTACAAGGAGATCGCCGCCCATATCCGGGTGCAGCCGGACACCGTGCGCTCCTACCGCAAGCACGGGCTGCTTCCGGCCCCCGACCGCGTGGAGGGCGGCAAGCCCTACTGGCTCCCCGACACGATCCGGGCCTGGGTGGCCCGCCGGCCCGGCAACCGGGGGCGGCGCGAGGAGTGATCCCGCCGACCGCACGCGGCCACCGGGCGGACCGGCACACACTGGAGGGGGGCCGGATCGCGACTCGATACCCGGTCAATACCCCCTAGGGGTATAGTCTCTGGTAGAGAGAGACACCCCCTGATAGGAGAACGACATGACCGCCGTGACGGAAACCGTGTACAAGGTCACCGGAATGACCTGTGGGCACTGCGAGGGCGCCGTGACCGCCGAGCTGACCGCCCTGCCGGGCGTCACCTCCGTCAAGGCCGTCGCCGCCACCGGCGAGGTCACCGTGGTGTCCGCCGCCCCGCTCGCCGAGGCCGACGTCCGCGCCGCCGTGGACGAGGCCGGGTACGAGCTCGCCGGCCGGGCCTGAGCCCCTTCCCTTCCGCAGCACCCCGCCGGGCCGCACCCGCCAGCCCCCGACTGGACCGTGCGGCCCGGCCCTTCCCCCGGAGCGGGACATGAGCAGCAGCACAGTGCACGAGGGGCCCATAACCGCGGCCGGCGGCGGCCCGGCGGAGGTCGAGCTGACCATCGGCGGGATGACCTGCGCCTCGTGCGCGGCCCGCATCGAGAAGAAGCTGAACCGGATGGACGGGGTCAGCGCCACGGTGAACTACGCCACCGAGAAGGCGCACGTGTCCTACGGCGACGGCGTCGAGGTGGCCGACCTCATCGCGACGGTGGTCCGCACCGGGTACACGGCCGAGGAGCCCCCGCCGCCGGAGCCGCAGCCCGCACCCGGCTCCGGGCCGCAGGCCCGATCCGAAGCCGACGCCGACGCCGACCCCGCGCTCGCCGCACTGCGGCAGCGGCTGCTGGTGTCCGCCGCCCTGGCCCTGCCCGTCGTCCTGCTGTCGATGGTGCCCGCCCTCCAGTTCGACGACTGGCAGTGGCTCTGCCTGACCCTGGCCTCCCCCGTCGTGGTGTGGGGCGCCCTCCCCTTCCACCGGGCCGCCTGGACCAACGCCCGGCACGGCGCCGCGACCATGGACACCCTGGTCTCGGTCGGCACGCTGGCCGCCTACGCCTGGTCCCTGTGGGCCCTGTTCTTCGGGCACGCGGGCATGACCGGCATGCGGCACGGCTTCGAACTGACGATCACCCGCACGGACGGCTCCTCCGCCCTCTACCTGGAGGTCGCGGCGGGCGTCGTCACCTTCATCCTGCTCGGCCGCTACCTGGAGGCCCGCTCCAAGCGGAAGGCGGGCGCGGCGCTGCGGGCGCTGCTGGAGCTGGGTGCCAAGGACGTGGCCGTGCTGCGGGGCGGGCGGGAGGTCCGGATCCCGGTGGGCGAGCTCGCCGTCGGCGACCGGTTCGTCGTCCGGCCCGGGGAGAAGATCGCCACCGACGGCACGGTCGTCGAGGGCTCCTCCGCCGTGGACGCCTCGATGCTGACCGGCGAGTCCGTCCCGGTCGAGGTGGCGGTCGGGGACGCCGTCGCCGGCGCCACCGTCAACGCCTCCGGGCGGCTGGTCGTGGAGGCCACCCGGATCGGGGCCGACACCCAGCTGTCGCGGATGGCCCGCATGGTGGAGGAGGCGCAGAGCGGCAAGGCCGAGGTGCAGCGGCTCGCCGACCGGATCTCCGGCGTCTTCGTGCCCGTCGTCCTGCTGCTCGCGCTCGGCACCTGGGTCGCCTGGCTGCTGATCACCGACGACGCCACCGCCGCCTTCACCGCCGCCGTGGCCGTCCTGATCATCGCCTGCCCCTGCGCCCTGGGCTTGGCCACCCCGACCGCCCTCATGGTCGGCACCGGGCGCGGCGCGCAGCTCGGCATCCTGATCAAGGGGCCGGAGGTGCTGGAGTCCACCCGTCGGGTGGACACGGTGGTCCTGGACAAGACCGGCACCGTCACCACCGGCCGCATGGCCCTGTCCGGGGTGCACCCCGCGGAGGGGGTGGACGAGAAGGAGCTGCTGCGGCTCGCGGGCGCCCTGGAGCACGCCTCCGAGCACCCGATCGCCCGGGCGGTCGCCGCCGGAGCCGCCGAGGCGGCCGAGGCCGCGGGCGGGCTGCCGGTCCCCGAGTCCTTCGAGAACCTCGCCGGGCTGGGCGTCCGGGGGGTGGTCGAGGGCCGCTCCGTGCTGGTGGGGCGCGAACGGCTGCTGGCCGAGCGGGGCGTCACCGTGTCCGGCGCCCTCGCCCGGGCCGGGGCGGCCGCCGAGGCCGCCGGCAGCACGGCGGTGCTGGTCGCCTGGGACGGCGAGGCCCGCGGGGTGCTGACCGTGGCCGACGCCGTGAAGCCGACCAGCGCCGAGGCCGTGGCCCGGCTGCGGGCCCTCGGCCTGACCCCGGTCCTGCTGACCGGCGACAACAGGGCGGTGGCCGAGACGGTGGCCCGGGAGGTGGGCATCGACGAGGTGATCGCCGAGGTGCTCCCGCAGGACAAGGTGGACGTCGTCCGCCGGCTCCAGGCCGAGGGCCGTACGGTCGCGATGGTCGGCGACGGGGTCAACGACGCGGCCGCCCTGGCCCGGGCCGACCTGGGCCTGGCGATGGGGACCGGCGCCGACGCCGCCATCGAGGCCGGCGACCTGACCCTCGTACGGGGCGACCTGCGGGTGGCGGCCGACGCCATCCGGCTCTCGCGCCGGACGCTGGCCACCATCAAGGGCAACCTGTTCTGGGCCTTCGGCTACAACCTGGCGGCGCTGCCGCTGGCCGCGGCGGGCCTGCTCAACCCGATGATCGCGGGGGCCGCGATGGCCTTCTCCTCGGTCTTCGTCGTCACCAACAGCCTGCGGCTGCGCTCGTTCCGCTGAGGGAGGGCCTCCTCGGGGCCTCCTCGACGGGGCCTCCTCCTCGAGGCCTCCACATCTCCTTCACTGGAGACGCAGATCACAGTGATGACAACGTAACCATCCGGGGTCGTCCCGGGTCTAATGGGGCGATGCCAGAAACATCTTGGGGGATGTTTCACGGAGGTCTTGGGGGACGTCCGCGGCATTCGCCGGCCGGGACGCGTGCCCTCGGGAAGCCTTGAGCGGCCCTCCCGACCCGAACGGGTCCCGGCACACACCGACGCCCCGGCGCGGGTCCCGTGGGGGGAATCCGCCGCCGGGGAAAGGGAAGCGCCCCGCCCGTCGACCCGTGGGGGGATCGACGGCGGGGCGCTTTTCGCGTGTCCGGGCCCTGGGGGCTCAGATTCAGCGGGCCTCGACCGGGACGAAGTCGCGCAGGACCTCGCCGGTGTAGATCTGGCGCGGACGGCCGATGCGGGAGCCGGGCTCCTTGATCATCTCGTGCCACTGGGCGATCCAGCCGGGCAGGCGGCCGAGCGCGAACAGCACGGTGAACATCTCGGTCGGGAAGCCCATGGCCCGGTAGATCAGACCGGTGTAGAAGTCCACGTTCGGGTAGAGGTTGCGCGAGACGAAGTACTCGTCGGCGAGCGCGTGCTCCTCCAGCTTGAGCGCGATGTCCAGCAGCTCGTCGCTCTTGCCGAGCGCCGAGAGGACGTCGTGCGCCGCAGCCTTGATGATCTTCGCCCGGGGGTCGAAGCTCTTGTAGACGCGGTGCCCGAAGCCCATCAGGCGGACGCCGTCCTCCTTGTTCTTCACCTTGCGGATGAAGGCGTCGACGTCGCCGCCGTCCTTCTTGATGCCCTCGAGCATCTCCAGGACGGACTGGTTGGCGCCACCGTGCAGCGGGCCCCACAGGGCCGAGATGCCGGCGGAGATCGAGGCGAACATGTTCGCCTGCGAGGAGCCGACCAGACGGACGGTGGAGGTCGAGCAGTTCTGCTCGTGGTCCGCGTGCAGGATCAGCAGCTTGTCGAGCGCGGAGACCACGACCGGGTCGAGCTCGTACTCCTGGGCCGGCACGGAGAAGGTCATGCGCAGGAAGTTCTCGACGTAACCGAGGTCGTTACGCGGGTAGACCACCGGGTGGCCGACCGACTTCTTGTACGCGTAGGCCGCGATCGTCGGGAGCTTGGCCAGCAGGCGGATCGTCGAGAGGTGGCGCTGCTTCTCGTCGAACGGGTTGTGGCTGTCCTGGTAGAAGGTGGACAGCGCACTGACGACCGAGGACAGCATGGCCATCGGGTGGGCGTCGCGCGGGAAGCCGTCGTAGAACCGCTTGACGTCCTCGTGCAGCAGGGTGTGCTGGGTGATCTCGTTGCGGAACGACGCGAGCTGGTCGACGGTCGGCAGCTCACCGTTGATCAGGAGGTAGGCGACCTCGATGAAGGTCGAGCGCTCCGCCAGCTGCTCGATCGGGTAGCCGCGGTAGCGCAGGATGCCCTGCTCACCGTCGAGGTAGGTAATCGCGGACTTGTACGCGGCGGTGTTGCCGTAGCCGCTGTCCAGAGTGACGAGCCCGGTCTGGGCCCTCAGCTTCGCGATGTCGAAGCCCTGGTCACCGACGGTGCTTTCGATCACCGGGTAGGTGTATTCGCCGTCCGCGTACCGGAGTACTACAGAGTTGTCGCTCACGTCATCCCTCACCGACGTAGTGCCTCTTCTTCGAGGTGCCCTGACTGCCTCTACCTTCCCCCATTTGGCGCAGGAGAGTGCACTCGGGGTCGGCCTTTGGTCTTTTTGACGGCACTGAGTGCCGTCAACCTGCACATCCTGCCTTGCGCGCGGCACTTGTGGGAACCCAAATGATCGATCATCTAGGTGATGTTTCCCACCGGTATCCGTCCGGCGAGCCGTGCCGCCACCGCCGTGAACCTCCTGCCTGCGGAAACGGTCCGCACGGCCTGTCCGAGGGCCTTGCGCGACCCGACCAGGACGACGAGTTTCTTCGCCCTGGTCACAGCGGTGTAGAGCAGGTTCCGCTGGAGCATCATCCAAGCCCCGGTCGTGACCGGGATCACGACCGCCGGATATTCACTCCCCTGGGAGCGGTGGATGGTGACGGCGTAGGCGTGCGCCAGCTCGTCCAGCTCCGCGAACTCGTACCCCACCTCCTCGTCCTCCTCCGTACGGACCGTCAAGCGCTGCTCGTCCGGGTCGAGAGCGGTCACCACGCCGACGGTCCCGTTGAAGACGCCATTGGCGCCCTTCTCATAGTTGTTCCTGATTTGCGTGACTTTGTCACCCACACGGAAGACCCGGCCGCCGAACCGCTTCTCAGGCAGGTTCGGCCTGGCCGGGGTGATGGCCTGCTGGAGCAGGCCGTTCAGGTGGCCCGCGCCGGCCGGGCCCCGGTGCATGGGCGCCAGCACCTGGATGTCGCGGCGCGGGTCGAGCCCGAATCTGGCGGGGATCCGGCGGGCGGCCACGTCCACCGCGAGCACTCCCGCCGCCTCCGTGTCCTCCTCGGGGAAGAGGAAGAAGTCCGGCAGGCCGTCGGTGAGGGGCGGCACCCCGGTGTTGATGCGATGGGCGTTGGTGACCACGCCCGACTGCTGGGCCTGCCGGAAGATCCGGGTCAGCCGGACGGCGGGCACCGGCCCGCCCTCGGCGAGCAGGTCCCGCAGCACCTCGCCGGCGCCGACGGAGGGGAGCTGGTCCACGTCGCCGACCAGCAGCAGGTGCGCCCCGGGGGCCACCGCCTTGACCAGTTTGTTGGCGAGCAGCAGGTCCAGCATCGAGGCCTCGTCGACCACGACCAGGTCGGCGTCCAGCGGCCGGTCCCGGTCGTAGGCGGCGTCCCCGCCCGGTTTCAGCTCCAGCAGCCGGTGCACGGTGGAGGCCTCGGCGCCGGTGAGCTCGGACAGCCGCTTCGCCGCCCGGCCGGTGGGGGCGGCGAGGACCACCTTGGCCTTCTTGGCCCGGGCCAGCTCCACGATGGAGCGCACGGTGAAGGACTTCCCGCACCCCGGCCCGCCGGTGAGGACGGCGACCTTGCGGGTCAGGGCCAGCCGGACCGCGTCCCGCTGCTCGGGGGCGAGGGCGGCCCCGGTCCGGGCCGCGAGCCAGCCCAGGGCCTTCTCCCAGTCCACGTCCCGGAAGCCGGGCATCCGGTCCTCCTCGGTGTTGAGCAGCCGGCGGACCTGGCCCGCCAGCGACAGCTCGGCCCGGTGGAAGGGGACCAGGTACACGGCGGTGAGGGGGTCCGGGCCGCCCTGGGGGTCGGGCACGGACTCCCGTACGACCCCTTCCGGATCGGCGGCGAGGTCGGCCAGGCAGTCGATGACCAGCCCGGTGTCCACCTGGAGCAGCTTCACCCCGTCGGAGATGAGCCGCTCCTGGGGGAGGAAGCAGTGGCCCTGGTCTGCGGACTGGGACAGGGCGTACTGGAGCCCGGCCCTGACCCGCTCGGGGCTGTCGTGCGGGATCCCGACGGCCTGGGCGATGCGGTCGGCGGTGAGGAAGCCGATGCCCCAGACGTCGGCGGCGAGCCGGTACGGCTGGTTGCGCACCACCGAGATGGAGGCGTCCCCGTACTTCTTGTAGATGCGGACGGCGATGGAGGTGGAGACCCCGACGCCCTGGAGGAAGACCATGACCTCCTTGATGGCCTTCTGCTCCTCCCAGGCGGCGCCGATCAGCTTCGTCCGCTTGGGGCCCAGGCCCGGCACCTCGATCAGCCGCTTCGGCTCGGCCTCGATGACGTCGAGGGTGTCGGTGCCGAAGTGCTCCACGATCCGGTCGGCGATCCTCGGCCCGATGCCCTTGATCAGGCCGGAGCCCAGGTAGCGCCGGATGCCCTGGATGGTGGCGGGCAGGACCGTCGTGTAGTTCTCGACGCTGAACTGCCTGCCGTACTGCGGGTGCGAGCCCCAGCGGCCCTCCATGCGCAGGGACTCGCCGGGCTGGGCGCCCAGCAGCGAGCCGACGACCGTCAGCAGATCGCCGGCGCCCCGGCCCGTGTCGACCCGGGCGACCGTGTAGCCGCTGTCCTCGTTGGCGTAGGTGATGCGCTCCAGCACCCCCTCGACCACCGCCGGTTGCCCCGCCCCGTTGTTCGCCATGGCACGAAGCTACCGTCCCGCGCCGACAGCGGGCCGCCCCTGTGGACGAACGAAAGGGGGTCCGGCCTCGCGGCCGGACCCCCTCACGGTTACCCCTCCCTCGTCGGACTTCCCGATCCCCCCGGATCCCCTCCCGGAAGTCCCGACGCACCGTACGACCCGCGTACGGCGCGAAGGGTTGCATGCGGAATCACAGCTTTACCTTTCCGTTACCGACGGTGCTCCGGAGGTCGCTCTGAGATGCCGATAAACCCCCGCACACGTAGCGTTCCCGGCATGAGCGAATCTTCCTTCCAGGACGACGTGATGCACGAGCTCGGTGACGACCGGCTCCAGGAGATCGCCGGTCTGCTCGGCACCGACGCCGACGGCGCCCGCGCGGTCGTCACCGAAACCGCCGGCGCGATGACGGGCGGCCTCCAGGAGAAGGCGGAGGGCGGGGACGACGAGGTCCGCCAGGCCGTCGCGGAAGCGGCCCAGCTGCCCCTCCAGGGCGTGTCCACCCTGGGCGGCGGGCTCGGCGGGCTGCTCGGCGGCGGGATGATGGCCGGCGTCCTGAGCAAGGTCGGCAAGCCGGTCGCCGAGGCGGTGTCGAAGAAGACGGGCATCCCCGCCGCGACCGTCGCCCGGGTCATCGAGATGCTGATCCCCGTCCTGCTGGCCGTCTTCGCCAAGCGTGCCGCCGGCAGGGGCGCGCCCGCCGCGGGCGCCCCGGCCCCGGGCGCCGCCCCAGCGGAGGGCGGCGGCCTCGGCGACCTGCTGGGCCAGATCCTCGGCGGCGGCAAGAAGTAGCGGCGGCGGAGCCCGCCGGCCCGGGCGCGCGTCCGCCGGCGGCCGCCGTCACCGGAGCGGGCCGGCCGCCGCCGGGTCCGCCCTCAGCGGGCGGGGCCGGCGGCGGCCGCCCCCGCGCGGGCAGCGCCGACGGCCGCCGCACCCCGCTTCCCTCCCGCCGGCGCCAGCGAGGTCAGCCCCACGCCGCCGACCAGCAGCACGGCCGCCAGCCAGCGCAGCCCCGAGACGGACTCCCCGAGCACCAGCGCGGCCGAGGACATCCCGAACACCGGTACCAGCAGGGAGAACGGCGCCACGGCGGAGGCCGGGTAGCGGCGCAGCAGGTATCCCCAGGCGCCGAAGCCGAACACCGTGGACACCCAGGCGACGTAGCCGATGACGGCCGCCCCGGACCAGTCCAGGGCCCGCAGCGCGGCCAGGTCCCGCTCGGGCCCCTCCGTCAGCAGCGACAGCACGAGCAGCGGCACCACCGGGACCGTGCACACCCACACCATGAAGTTCAGCGCGTCGGGCGGCGCGGCCTTGCGGGTGAGCACGTTGGACACGCCCCAGCAGGCGGCGGCCGCCACGACCAGCGTGAACCCGGTCGCCGGGCCGGACAGGCCCCGCTCCACGGCGGCGACGGCGATCCCGGCCAGCGCCACGGCCATGCCCAGCATCCGCACCCGCCCGGGCCGCTCGCGCAGCACGGCGGCGGCGAGGACGGCGGTGAACACGGCCTGGATCTGGAGCACCAGCGAGGACAGCCCGGCCGGCATCCCGGCGGCCATGCCGGTGAACAGCAGACCGAACTTGGCGATGCCCAGGGCCGCGCCGACCCCCACGATCCACTTCCAGGCGACCTTGGGCCGCCCCACGAAGAACACGGCGGGCAGCGCGGCGACGAGGAAGCGCAGGGCGGACAGCAGCAGCGGCGGGAAGTGGCCGAGCCCGATCTGGATGACGACGAAGTTGAACCCCCAGACGGCGGCGACGAGTACGGCGAGAGCGGTGTGTACGGGACGCATGCTCCGAGCATCGGGGCCCCGACGATGTAGCACCAGCGCGGATCTCTTCCGCTACGGATGAAGCACTGCTTACGGTTCCCGTCCCGCGTCCCTACGATGGGCGGATGCTCGACCTGCCCCGGCTGCGCGCCCTGCACGCCGTCTCCGTCCACGGCTCCGTCGCCGCCGCGGCCGCCGCCCTCGGCTACACCCCCTCCGCCGTCTCGCAGCAGATCGGCAAGCTGGAGCGGGAGACCCGCACCACCCTGCTGGAGCGGCGCGGGCGCGGGGTGGCCCTCACCGAGGAGGCCCGCCACCTGGCCGAGACGGCACGGGAGTTGCTGGCCATCGTCGAGCGGGCCGAGACCACCCTGGAGGAGCGGCGCGGCCGGCCCGGCGGGCTGCTGACGGTGGCCGCCTTCGCCTCGGCGGCGCGCGGGCTGCTGCCGGGGGTCCTGGCCGACCTCGCCGCCCGCCATCCGGCGCTGGACGTGCGCCTCACGGAGGTGGACCCGCACCTCTCGGTGGACCTGGTGGCCCGGGGCGTCACCGACCTGGCGGTGGCCCACGACTGGGACATCGCCCCGCTGCCCGCGCCCGAGGGCGTGGAGCACGCGCTGATCGGCGACGACCGCTGCGACCTGGTGGTCCCCGCGGGCCACCCCTTCACCGCCCGGCGCCAGCTCCGCAGGGCGGACCTGGGCGGTCAGCGGTGGGTCTGCCAGCCGCCGGGGCGGGTCTGCCACGACTGGCTGATGCGGACCCTGCGCACGGCCGGGTTCGAGCCGGACGTGGCGCACATGGCCGAGGAGAACCACACGATCGTCGCGCTGGTCGCGGCCGGGCTCGGGATCGCCATCGTGCCCCGGCTGGGCACGGGCCCGCTGCCTCCCGGCGCGGTGGCCGTCCCCCTGGAGCCGGTCCCCGTACGCCGGTTGTACGCCCTGTGGCGGACGGGCGCCTCCCGCCGGCCGGCGATCACCGAGACCGTGCGCACCCTCCGGGAGCACTGGCCGGCCGTGTCCGGCCTGCTTCCGGGGGACGCCGCGGGTGTCCCGGGGACGCGGGGCGCGGTCCGGGAGTAGGGTCCCGGGGGTGCCGTACCACGCCTCCCGCCGGTCCCTGCTCGCCGCCGCGGCCATGGCCGCCGCCACGGCCGCCGGCGCCGCCTCCTCCGCCGTGGGCCCCCGCCGCACCCCCGACGACCCCCGCCCGCCCGAAAGCCCTCCGGGCGGCCGCCCGGACCGGGAGCGGCTGCGCGCCCTGGTGGCCTCGATGGGGCTGCCCGAGCTGGTGGGGCAGTTGTTCGTGTCCCGGGTCTACGGGCACTCGGCGACCGATCCCGACCCGGCGGACGCGGAGCTGAACCGGGCCCAGTTCGGGGTGCGGACCGCCGCCGAACTGGTGGCCCGCTACCACCTGGGCGGCGTCGTCTACTTCGCCTGGGCGCACAACACCCGCTCCCCGCGGCAGATCGCCGCCCTGTCCAACGGCCTCCAGCGGGCCGCGGCCGGCTCCGGGGCCGGGGTCCCGCTGCTGCTCTCCGTCGACCAGGAGCACGGCGCGGTCGCCCGGATCGGCCGCCCCGCGACCCTGTTCCCCGGGGCGATGGCGCTCGGCGCGGGCGGCTCCCCCGCCGACGCCCGCCGGGCGGCCCGGGTGGCGGGGGCCGAGCTGGCCGCGCTGGGCATCCGGCAGGACTACGCGCCGGTCGCCGACGTGAACGTGAACCCGGCCAACCCGGTGATCGGCGTCCGGTCCTTCGGCTCCGACCCGCGCGCGGTGGCGGAGCTGGCGGCCGCCCAGGTGCGCGGCTACCAGGGGGCGGGGGTGGCCGCGACGGCGAAGCACTTCCCGGGGCACGGGGACACCGAGACCGACAGCCACGTCGGGCTGCCGGTGGTGCGGCACAGCCGCGCCCAGTGGGAGGAGCTGGACGAGCCCCCGTTCCGGGCGGCGGTCCGGGCCGGCGCGGACGTGGTGATGACGGCGCACATCGTCTTCCCCGCGCTCGATCCCTCGGGGGACCCTGCGACCCTCTCGCGGCCGATCGTGACCGGCATCCTGCGCGAACGCCTGGGCTTCCGGGGGGTGGTGGTGACCGACGCCCTCGACATGGCCGGGGTCCGCCAGAAGTACGGGGACGACCGGGTACCGGTCCTGGCCCTCAAGGCGGGCTGCGACCAGCTGCTGAACGCGCCCGACCTGGGGCTGGCGTACCGCAGCGTGCTGGCGGCGGTCGGGTCGGGCGAGCTGACGCGGGAGCGGGTCGAGGAGTCGGTGCTGCGGATCCTGGAGGTCAAGGCCCGCCGGGGCCTGTTCGACGACCCGTACGCCGACGAGGAGCGGGTGGACGCGGCGGTGGGCACCGAGGAGCACCTGGCGGCCGCCGACTTGGTCGCGGCCGGGACGACCACCCTGCTGGCCAACCCGCGCGGGCTGCTCCCCCTGGACGCGTCGGCCGGTCCCCGGCTGCTGGTGACCGGCGCCGACCCGGCCTCCCCCACGGGGACGACGGGACCGCCCACGGCGGTCCTGGCGCGGGAGCTGACGGCCCTGGGCTGCCGGGCGCAGGCGCTGGCCCCGGAGCGGGCCGCGGCGGCCGCACCGGGCAACGCGGCGGTGCTGGTGTGCACGTACAACGTCCCCGAGGGGGCCGGTCCGCAGCGGACGCTGGTGGCGGACCTGATCGCGACGGGCGTCCCGGTGGTGCTGGTGGCGATCCGCAACCCGTACGACCCGGCGCGGCTGCCGGACTGTGCGGCGGAGGTGGCCACGTACGGCTGGACGGACGTGGAACTGCGGGCCGCGGCCCGGGTGCTGGCGGGGGCGCGGCGGCCGGCCGGCCGCCTGCCGGTGCCCGTCCCGGGCCGCTACCCGCTGGGCCACGGGCTGGCGTACTGACGTACCCCGGCCCGCGGCCCGGTGGGGACCGCTACGGCCGCAGGGAGTCGCGGCGCAGGTCGGTCTGGTCGAGCTGCGGGTCGGGCTTGGCCAGGGGGGCCGCCTGCGGTGCGGCCTTCCGGGTGCTGAACGCGTTCGCGGCGGGGGCCACTCCGGCCCACTGGAGGATCCGCGCGGTGGCCAGGGCCTTCTCTCCGTCCTGGAGCTTGGAGACGTTGGCCCCGTGGTTGGCGCCCGGAGCGATCATCACGTAGCTGTCGGTCGCCCCGTACCCGACGTGGAAGGGCTCGGCGCCCCACGGGTCGTTCTGCCCGTACACGAACAGCATCTGGTGGGCGTTGTTCCGCACCCAGTTGTCCACGTCCGCCATGGCCCCCGGCTGGAAGGTCATGGGGATGTCGCGGGGCACGAAGTCGCGCGGCGGCTGGTAGCCGTAGCGGCTCAGGCCCTTGAGCCAGGGCTGCTTGATGTCGGGCGAACCGAGCTGGGTGCCGGCCTGGTAGTAGTACGGCGTGTACGTCTCCAGGCCCTGGTCGGTGTAGGCCGAGAAGCCGGAGATGGTGTCGACGCTGTCCCAGATCTGCTGGTCGGACGCGGTCTTGGCGTCCGGCAGGGTGCCGCAGTCGGAGAGCAGGCTGTACTGCCAGAAGGCCCAGGTGTAGTCGAGGACGACGGCCTCGAAGGCCTTGTCCAGGCTGCCGATGGTGTTGAAGGTCCAGCCGTTGGCGGCTGCGGCCTCCTCGTACTTGGCCTCCAGCGGCTCGCGGCGGACCAGGGCCTCGCGCTGGACGGCCGCCAGCTTGTCGCGGCACTCCTTGGTGCCGACCTTGGTGAAGAACCGGTCGTAGGCCGAGTCCTCCTTGTTGACCACGTCGTTGGGCGCGACGTAGGCGACGACGCCGTCCATGTCGCGGGGGTAGAAGCGCTCGAAGTACGTCGCCGTCATCCCGCCCTTGCTGGCTCCGGTGGCCAGCCAGTTCTTGGTGTAGATCTTCTTCAGGGCGGTGAAGATGCGGTGCTGGTCGCTGGCGGCCTGCCAGATGTCCAGCTTCGACCAGTCCGCCGGATCGGGGCGGGACGGGTTGAAGAACCGATACTCCATGGACACCTGGTTGCCGTCGACTATGGTCGTCGGCTCGGCGCGGCGCGGGTTCGTGTTGACGTTGTAGCCGGAGGTGTAGAACACGGTCGGCCGGGACTCGTCCTTGTGCAGCAGGGTGATGCGCTGCTTGAAGGTGCCCTTCGACGGCTGCCGGTGGTCGATCGGCTGCTCGTAGTCCAGCACGAAGAACCGGTAGCCCGGGTAGGGCTTCTCCTCGATCAGGCTCATGCCCGGGACGGCGAGGATCCGGTCCTTGATGTCCGCGGTGGCGCCCTGCCCGGCGGTGGTCGGCGCGGCGGCGGACGGCTCGGCGGCGGTGGCCGCCTGCGCCGTGAGACCGGCCGAGCCGAAGGTGCCGATGAGCACCGCGAGCGGCAGCAGCCGGCCAAGGGTCTTGCGCATGCACTCTCCCCATTCAGTCCACTGGTGGTCGCCGTGAACCTAGCGGGATCAACACGCCTGTGAACAGTACCGGTTGGGCCGCTGCGTCAGCACAGGATCCAGCCGGACTCCACCGATCCGGCCGCCACGGCCCCCTTCACGTACACGCACCGGCTGATCGCACCGACGGTGACGGGGCCCGCATAGCGGGTGAACTGCCCCGCGTCGCCCACGGGGACCCCGCCGCGCGGCTGGACGCTCACCGCGAGGTAGCGGCGCTCCCCGGGATGCAGGGCGACGGTCACCGCGCAGACCTGCGTCCGGCTCTTGTACACGCGCACCTCGGCGTCCGGCAGCGGCAGCGTCCTGACCAGATCGCCCGCGCAGCCACCGGTGGCGGCCGCCGCCTGGGGGGCCGCCGCGAACACCCCGCCGACGGCCAGCCAGAGCGCCGCCCCGGCCGTGGCGAGGGACACGCCCCGCCCCCGCGCCTTCCACCCCTGAGACACCCTGACCCCCCGATCCGCCGTACGCAATCCGCACTGACGTACGTACGACGCGCTGGGCCGCCGGAAGGTTGCACTACTCTGGGCGATCGACCGCATGCCCACCGTCACCGTGAAAGGCGTCCGCCCATGACGACCGACCTGCTCGACCGGAAGCTGGAGCGCGCGTTCGCGCACCTGGACGCCGACGGCAACGGCGTGATCGACGAGAAGGACATGATCGCGCTCGGCTCCCGGCTGCTGACGGCGCTGGCCGAGCCCGCCGACTCCCCCAGGGCGGCCGAGGTGTTCCGCGGGCTCACCGACTTCTGGGTGGACCTCTTCAACGAGCTGGGCGCGGGCGGGGACCAGAAGCTGACGCCGGCGCAGTACCGGGACGGGATGACCCGCCTCTACAAGGACGGCGGCCCGGCGTACGAGAAGTCCTTCCGGCCGATGATGAAGGCGATCCTCACCGTCGTCGACACCAACGGGGACGGCCACATCAGCCCCGAGGAGTTCCACAAGGCCCAGCTGGCCTTCGACACCCGGCTGGAGCCCGCCGACGCGGACGCCCTCTTCGAGCGGATCGACAAGAACCACGACGGGTACCTGTCGCTCGACGAGCTCCTCGACGCGGTGCGCGAGTACTACACGGGTGAGGACGAGGACGCCCCGGGCAACCTGCTCTTCGGCGAGCTCTGATACCCGGGGCGTACTGCTGTCGGGCTCCGCTACGCGGCCGCCGCCGGCTCGTCCTCGCCGACGAAGGTCCGCCACAGCACGGCGTAGCGGCCTCCCCGGGCGAGCAGTTCGGCGTGGCTGCCGTCCTCGACGACCCGGCCGCGCTCCATGACCACCACCCGGTCGGCGCGGGCGGCGGTGGTCAGCCGGTGGGCCACCACCAGGGTCGTGCGCTTGCCCGCGAGCCGGTCGGTGGCCTGGTTGACCTGCGCCTCGGTGGCCAGGTCGAGGGCGGCGGTGGCCTCGTCGAGCAGCAGCACGTCCGGGTCGACGAGCTCGGCGCGGGCCAGTGCGATCAGCTGGCGCTGGCCCGCGGAGAGGTTGCGGCCGCGCTCGGTGACGGTGTGCAGGTAGCCGCCGTCGAGGGTGGCGACCATGTCGTGGGCGCCGACCGCGCGGGCGGCCGCCTCCACCTCGGCGTCGCTCGCCCCCGGCCGCCCGTAGGCGATGGCGTCGCGGACCGTCCCCGGGAAGAGGTACGACTCCTGCGGGACGACCCCCAGCCGGTGGCGGTACGCCGTCAGGTCCAGGTCCCGCAGGTCGGTGCCGTCGGCGGTGACCCGGCCGGAGGTCGGGTCGTAGAACCGGGCCACCATCTTGACCAGGGTGGACTTCCCGGCGCCGGTCTCGCCGACGAAGGCGACGGTCTGCCCGGCCGGTATCCGCAGGTTGATGCCGCCCAGCGCCTCGCCGTTCTCGCCGCGCTCCTCGGCGGTGGCGTACGCGAAGCGGACGTCCTCGAAGACGATCTCGCCGTGCAGGGCGTGCACCTCGCGGGGCGCGGCCGGGGGCGGGGTGGTGGTGGGCTCGCGCAGCAGGTCCTGGATGCGGCCGAGGGAGACGGTGGCCTGCTGGTAGCCGTCGAAGACCTGGGAGAGCTGCTGGACCGGGGCGAAGAACAGGTCGATGTAGAGCAGGTACGCCACCAGCGCGCCGGTGGTGAGGGTGGCGGCCTCCACCCGGCCCGCGCCGACGATCAGCACGGCCGCCGCCGCGCCCGAGGACAGCAGCTGGACGAAGGGGAAGTAGACGGATATCAGCCACTGGCCCCGCACCCGGGCCTGGCGGTAGGAGTCGCTGCGCTCGGCGAAGCGCTCGGCGCCGGAGTGCTGGCGGCGGAAGGCCTGGACCAGGCGCAGCCCGGCCACCGACTCCTGGAGGTCGGCGTTGACCAGGCTGACCCGGTCGCGGGCGAGCTCGTACGCGGCGACCGACTTGCGGCGGAAGACGATCGTGGCGAGGACCAGCACCGGCAGGGTGGCGAAGACGATCAGCGCGAGTTCGAGGTCGAGGACGAGCAGGGCGATCAGGATGCCGAAGAAGGTCAGGACGGAGACGACGGCGGTGACCAGCCCGGTCTGCAGGAAGCTGGACAGGGAGTCCACGTCGGTGGTCATCCGGGTCATGATCTTGCCGGTGAGCTCGCGCTCGTAGTAGTCCAGGCCCAGCCGCTGGAGCTGGGCGAAGATCTTGACGCGCAGGGCGTAGAGGACGCGCTCGCCGGTGCGCCCGGTCATCCGGGTCTCGGCGAACTGCGCGGCCCACTGGGCGATGACGACGACCAGGGCGAGGCCCGCGGCGGCCCAGACCGCTCCCAGGGCTGCCTTCTCCACGCCCTGGTCGATGCCGTGCCGGATCAGGACCGGCAGCAGCAGGCCGGCGCCGGCATCGAGGGCGACGAGGGCGAGGCTGACGGCGAGCGGGGCCCAGAAGCCGTGGAGCAGCCGGCGCAGGCCGTAGCTCTCCTCGGCGGCGGCGGCCCGGTCCTCGTCCACCTCCGGCCGGTCGTCGGCCGGCGGCAGGGCGGCGACCTGCGCGAGCAGTTCGGGGGTGGCCCCGGGCATCCCGGGTGCCGTGCCGGGTTCGCCCGTCTCCTCCTCGCGGCGCCACAGCTCGGGGGTGACCCCGTCGGCGACGCGCCGCTTGGCGTTCACCGGCTCGGAGTCGATCTCGGCCTCCAGCTCGATGTCCCGTTCGAGGTCTCCCTCGATGTCCCGTTCGAACTCGGCCATGGAGGGGGCGTCGGGGATGCGCGGGGAGCCGGCGCCGAGGGCCTCGGGGTCGGTCAGCAGGCGGCGGTAGAGCGCGGAGCGGACCTCCAGCTCCTCGTGCGTGCCGATGTCGGCGAGCCGGCCGCCGTCGAGGACGGCGATCCGGTCGGCGAGGGCGAGGGTGGAGCGGCGGTGGGCGATCAGCAGGGTGGTGCGGCCGGCCATGACGGCGCGCAGCGCCTCGTGGATCTCGTGCTCGACGCGGGCGTCGACGGCGGAGGTGGCGTCGTCGAGGAGGAGGAGCCGGGGGTCGGTCAGCAGGGCGCGGGCGAGCGCGATGCGCTGGCGCTGTCCGCCGGAGAGGGTCAGGCCCTGTTCGCCGACCTTGGTGTCGTAGCCGGCCGGCAGCGCCTGGACGAACGTTTCCGCTTGGGCCGCTCGGGCGGCCGCGCGTATCTCCTCGTCGGTGGCGCCGGGACGCCCGTAGGCGATGTTGGCCCGGATGGTGTCGGAGAAGAGGAAGGAGTCCTCGGGCACGAGCCCGATGGCGGCGCGCAGGGAGTCGTAGGTCAGCTCGCGCACGTCGTGGCCGCCGACGCGGACGGTGCCGCGGTCGGCGTCGTAGAAGCGCGGCAGGAGGAGCGAGACGGTGGACTTGCCGGAGCCGGACGCCCCGACGACGGCGACGGTCTCGCCCTCGTCGAGGGTGAGCGAGAAGCCGTCGAGGACGGGTCGCTCGGGGTCGTAGCCGAAGCGGACGTCCTCGAACTCGACGGTGGCGGGCGCGTCGGCGGGCAGCTCCCGCGTCCCCTCGCGGATCACCGGCTCGGTGTCGATGAGCTCGAAGACCCGTTCCACGCCGGCCCGGGCCTGCTGGCCGACGGTGAGCACCATGGCGAGCATGCGGACGGGGCCGACGAGCTGGGCGAGGTAGGTGGAGAAGGCGACGAAGGTGCCGAGGGTGATGTGCCCGTTGGTGGCCAGCCAGCCGCCGAGGGCCAGCATGGCGACCTGGCCGAGCGCGGGGACGGCCTGGAGGGCGGGGGTGTAGCGGGAGTTCAGCCGGATGGCGCGCATCCGCCCGCCGAAGAGCCGGCGGCCGGCCGCGCGGAGCTTGCCGGTCTCCTGCTCCTCCTGCCCGAAGCCCTTGACCACGCGCACCCCGGTCACGGCCCCGTCGACGACGGTGGCGACGGCGGCGGCCTGGCCCTGGGCGTACCAGGTGGCGGGGAAGAGCTTCTTGCGGCTGCGCTTGGCGATGAACCACAGCGCGGGAGCCATCAGCAGCGCGACCACCGTCAGCAGCGGCGACAGCCACACCATGACGGCCAGGGATATCCCGAAGAGCAGGAAGTTGCCGATGGTCATGGGCAGCATGAACAGCAGGCCCTGGATCAGCTGGAGGTCGCTGGTGGCCCGGCCGACGACCTGCCCGGTCGACAGCTCGTCCTGCCGCCGCCCGTCGAGGCGGGCGATGGTGTCGTACATGTCGGTGCGCAGGTCGTGCTGCACGTCGAGGGCGAGGCGGCCGCCGTAGTACCGGCGCACGTAGGTGGCCGCGTAGACCAGCAGGGCGGCGCCGACGAGCAGGCCCGCCCAGGGCCCCATCCGCCGGGTCCCGTCCCCGATGACGTCGTCGATGATGACCCGGGTGACGAGCGGTACGAGCGCCATGACGGCCATGCCGGCCAGCGACGAGCCGAGCGCCAGCAGCACGTTGAGCCTGTACCGCCAGGTGTAGGCGGCCAGCCGCCTGCCCCAGCCCTGTTTCTCCCCAGCCGCCGTCACGTGGGTGCCTCCCCGTAGGTCCTGTCCTGCCGCCACCCCCAACGCTCCGACCGGCGGATTTCATCCCGCCGCAACAATTCGAACATGCGCGTACGGCGCCTCCGGCGCACGCGGGGAGCACCCGTACGGGTCAGCCCAGGTGCGTCGGGGCGAACATCCTCGGGGCGGCCGGGAGGACCAGGACCGAGGGGCCGGGGGTGGCGAGGGAGGCGGCGAGGTCCTCGCGGAGGGTGGCCGGGGTGGTGGTGGCGGCCGGGACGCCGAAGGACCGTGCCAGGGCGGCGAAGTCGGGGCGGGTGAGTTCGGTGCCGGTGGTGCGGCCGTCGAAGGCGTCCGTCATGTACTCGCGCAGGATGCCGTAGCCGCCGTCGTCCACGATCAGCCAGGTGACGTCCAGGTCGTACTGCCGCGCGGTGGCGAGCTCGGCGACGGAGTACATCGCGCCGCCGTCGCCGGAGACCGCGAGGACCGGGGTGCCGGGCTCCGCGACCGCCGCGCCGAGGGCCGCCGGGAAGGCGTAGCCGAGGCCGCCCGCGCCCTGGGCCGAGTGCATGGTGTTGGGGTGCTTGGCGTCGAAGGCCGACCAGGCCCAGTAGGACAGGATCGTCATGTCCCAGAAGGACGGGGAGCGGGCCGGCAGGGCGGACCTGATCGAGGCCAGGAGCTCCTGTTCGAGGCCGAGGTCCTGGGCGGCGAGGCGGGCGGCGATGTCGGCGAGGACCGCGCGGACCCGGGCGGGGGCGTCCGCGTCCTCGCGGGGCTCCACCGTCTCCAGGAGGGCCTGGAGGGCCAGGCGTGCGTCCGCGTGGATGCCGAGCGCCGGGTGGTTGGACTCCAGCTTCCCGAGGTCGGCCTCGATCTGGACGACCCGGCCCGTGGGGAAGAAGGTGTGGTAGTTCGAGGACAGCTCGCCCAGGCCGGAGCCGACGACGAGGAGGACGTCCGCGTCCTCCAGGAAGTCCGTCATGTGGCGGTCCTCCAGCCAGGACTGGAGGGAGAGCGGGTGGGTCCAGGGGAAGGCGCCCTTGCCGCCGAAGGTGGTGACGACGGGGGCGTCCAGCCGCTCGGCGAGCTGCCTGAGCTTGCCCGCCGCGTCGGCGCGGATCACGCCGCCGCCCGCGATGATCACCGGACGGGAGGCCCGGGACAGCCAGTGCGCCGCCAGCGCGGTCAGCTCCGGGCGCGGGGCGAGCTCGTGCGGGCTCGCGTCCATGCCCGTGACCTGCGGGACCACCGTCTCCGCGCGGAGCACGTCCTCGGGGATCTCCACCCAGACGGGGCCGTGCGGTGCGGTGAGGGCCGACTCCCAGGCCTCGGCGACGACCGAGGGGATCTGGGAGGGGGTGCGGGCGGTGTGGACCGACTTCACCACGTCCCGGAAGGACGCGGACTGCTCGCGGAGCTCGTGCAGGTGGCCGCGCCGGCCCCCGCCCAGGCCCGGGGACGGGACCTGGGAGGAGATGGCGAGGACGGGCGCGGAGGCGGCCGCCGCCTCGGCGAGGGCCGGCAGGGACATGAGCGCCCCGGGGCCCGTGGAGAGCAGCAGCGGGACCGCCTCGCCGGTGAGGCGGCCGTAGGCGTCGGCGGCGAACCCCGCGTTGTTCTCCGTCCGCAGGCCGACCAGTCGCAGGTCGGAGCGGCCGACGGCGTCGAAGAGGGCCAGCGCGTGCTGCCCCGGCAGACCGAAGACGGTCGTCGCGCCGAGGCCGCGCAGCGTCTCCACGACCAGGTCCCCGCCCGTGCGGCCCGGCGGCGGGGCCAGGGCGGCCGCCGTCTGGGCCTCGGTGGGGCGGAGAACCAGGTCGTGGTCGTGCGTCACGTGCTTGCGTGCCCTTCGTGCCGTCGCGCTGCGCTGCCGGGGCCGCCGTGCCTCGCGCTACTTCGCCTTGGAGGCGGCGATCTGGCGGCTCATGATCGTGGTGAGCTCGTACGCGGTGTGCGAGGCCGCGACCGAGGTGATCTCGGCGTGATCGTACGCCGGGGCGACCTCCACCACGTCGGCGGAAACGAGGTTGCAGGACGACAGGCCGCGGATGATCTCCAGCAGCTCGCGGGAGGTCATGCCGCCCGCCTCCGGCGTGCCGGTGCCGGGCGCGTGCGCCGGGTCCAGGACGTCGATGTCGATGGAGATGTACAGCGGGCGGTCGCCGATGCGCTGGCGCAGCTGGTCGGCGATCTCGTCGGCGCCGCGGCGGTAGACGTCGGCGGAGGTCACGATGCCGAAGCCCATCTTGGCGTCGTCGTCCAGGTCCTGCTTGCCGTACAGCGGGCCGCGGGTACCGACGTGGGAGAGGGCCTCGGTGTCGAGGATGCCCTCCTCGACGGCGCGGCGGAACGGCGTGCCGTGGGTGTACTCGGCGCCGAAGTAGGTGTCCCAGGTGTCCAGGTGGGCGTCGAAGTGCAGCAGGGCGACCGGGCCGTGCTTCTTCGCGACCGAGCGCAGCAGGGGCAGGGCGATGGTGTGGTCGCCGCCGAGGGTCATCAGGCGGGAGCCGTTGCCGAGGAGCTCGTCGGCGGCGGCCTCGACCGTCTCGACGGCCTCGTTGATGTTGAAGGGGTTCACCGCGATGTCACCGGCGTCGGCGACCTGCGCGAGGGCGAACGGGGAGGCGTCCTGCGCCGGGTTGTAGGGGCGCAGCAGGCGCGAGGCCTCGCGGATGGCGTTGCCGCCGAAGCGGGCGCCGGGGCGGTAGGAGACACCGGAGTCGAAGGGCACGCCGACGACGGCGACGTCGGCGGAGCCGACCTCGTCGAGGCGGGGCAGGCGGGCGAAGGTCGCCGGACCGGCGTAGCGCGGGATGCGGGAGGAGTCGACGGGGCCGCGCGGCGTCTGCTCGGTGCTCATGGGGGGTGCCCTTCTGGTGGTCCTGCGGTGGTCCTGCTGTGTGCGGTCCTTCGAGCGTAAGCGTGCCGCGCGGGGGCGGGGAGGGTACGTTTCATCCATCTGGCTGCGCTGAAATGTACGGAGTATCCATGGCCGACCTCCCGGTCCCCCCGCATCCCGGCACCGGGCCCCGGGCGGCGCCGTCGGCCCCCGCCGGGGAGCCGATGACGCCGCCCGTGGGGCTGGCGGGGCTGCTCGGGGAGCGGGGGCTCGGGCTGCGGCACCTCGCGGGCCCGGCGGTGGCGGAGGTGCACGGGGTGCACGCCTCCGAGATGGCGGACCCGTCCCCGTACCTGCTGGGCGGCGAGCTGCTGCTGACGGCCGGGGCCGCGCTGACGGAGGCCGGGGCCGCCGGCTACGTGGACCGACTCGCCCGCGCCGGGGCCGCCGCGCTCGGCTTCGGCGTGACCCCGGTGCACGAGGTGGTGCCGCCGGGTCTGGCCGAGGCGTGCGAGCGGTACGGGCTGCCGCTCGTCGAGGTCCCGCCGGGGACCCCGTTCACGGCCGTCGCCCGCAGCGTCGGGCGCCTGATGGCGGAGGCCCGCACCCGTGAGCTCCGCCGCGTCACCGAGGCCCAGCAGTCCCTGGCGGCGGCCGCCGCCCGCCCGGACCCGGTCCCGGCGGTCCTGTCCCGCCTGGCGGCGGGCCTGGGGGGCTGGGCGGCGCTGTGGGAGCCGGTGCCGCAGGGTGCGGCGGGGCCGGGGGCCGCGACCGGAGGCGACCGGCCCGGCCCGGCGATGCCGGACCCCACCCCTACGAGCACGACCCCCGACCCGCCCTTCGCGCCCGGGCGGGCGGAGAGGCCCCGAGGTGCCGGCGTTGCCACGGCCGCCGGTACGCGCACGGCCGCGGGGGCCGCGGGCACGACCGCCGGGGCGGGCACGGCCACGGGCCGAGGCGCGCCCGGCGGTACTGGTTCAGGGGCTGGCGCGGGGGCCGGGGCGGGCAT
>NZ_JBIWFZ010000018.1:31097-172481 GCF_044763325.1 Streptomyces sp. NPDC096136
ATGGCCGCGGGGGCAGGCACGGCCGCCGGTACGCGCACGGCCGCGGGGGCCGCGGGCACGACCGCCGGGGCGGGCACGGCCGTCGGCCGGGGTGTGCCCGGCGGGGCGGGCTCGGGGGCAGGCTCGGGAGCCGGGGCGGGCACGGCCACGGGCCGAGGCGCGCCCGGCGGTACTGGTTCAGGGGCCGGCGCGGGGGCCGGGGCGGGCATGGCCGCGGGGGCAGGCACGGCCGCCGGTACGCGCACGGCCGCGGGGGCCGCGGGCACGACCGCCGGGGCGGGCACGGCCGTCGGCCGGGGTGTGACCGGCGGGGCGGGCTCGGGGGTTGGGGCGGGTCCCCTCCCGGTCCGCTCGGGTGGGGGTGCCGGGGGCGCGTCGGCTCCCGGGTTCCGCCCGGTCAGGGCGGCGGCCGGGGTGGAGCCCGGCGAGGAGGTGCGGGCGGCGCTGGCGGCGCTGGCCCGGCGGGTCGCCCCGGGGAGCGCCGCGACCGCCACCGACAGCCTCGGCGGCACCCATCTGGCCGCCTACGCGGTGGGCGGCGGCCGAGTGCTGGCCCTGGCCACCTCCGGCCGGGCCCCGGGCGACCACACGATCGCCTCGGTCGGCGCCGTGCTGCTGACCCTGCTCACGGCGAGCGGCCCGGCCGGCGCGGAGGCGGCCGCGCTGACCCGTCTCCTGCTCGACGGCGACCCGGCCGCCGCCCTCACCCCGGGCCCCTGGTACGCCGTCCACGCCCGGGGCGGCGGGGACCCGCGGGCCCTCGCGGCGGCGCTGGGCACCGTACTGCTGGACCCGCGCGGGGACGGCGTACGCCTCCTCAGCGACCGCGAGCCCGGCCCGCAGCCGGGGTGGCGGCTCGGGGTCAGCGCCCCGGCCGCCCCGGCGGAGCTGCGCACGGCCGACGCCCAGGCCCGCCGCGCCCTGACCCGCGCCGAGGCCTCCCGCACCCCGCTGGCCCGGCACGCGGACCCCGGTGTCACGGGCCTGGTCGGCGAGGCGGAGGCCCGCGCCCACGCCGAGGCGCTGCTCCTGCCCCTCTCCCCCGCGCTCCGGGAGACCCTGCGCGCCTGGCTGTCCCACCACGGCAGCTGGGACCGTACGGCGGCGGCGCTGGGGGTCCACCGGAACACGGTCCGCCAGCGGATCGCCCGTTGCGCGGCCCTGCTGGACGACGCCGACCTGGACGACGCGGACACCCGGATGGAGCTGTGGTTCGCCCTGCGGTGGCTCGGTCCGGCACCGGACCGGCCCTCCGCGCACCCCGGCTGACGGCCGTCCGTCGCACGTCCCGCGGCGACTCGGCCGTGCAGCGGCCCGGACGGCGCGGCCGGACGGCGCGGCCGGGCCGCGGTGGCGCCGCGGTCGCGGCATGCCGCCGGCGCGGCCGGGGAGTCCGGCGGCCGTGAGGGGCCCTCCGCGCACCGCGGCTGACGGCCGTCCGCGACGCCGCCGGTGACGAGGCGGCAGGGCCGCCCGTCCCCTCGGGGAGCGGCGGGCCGGGCGCGGAGCGACGCTCACGCGGACGGCGTCAGGGTGCACCGCCCGTCCTCGCAGGAGCGCTGGAGACGGCCCCTGGAGACGGTCTGCACCAGGCCGAGCGTCCAGCACATCGGGCAGCCGCGCAGGGCGATCAGGCCGACGGGCAGGAGGGCCAGGCCGACCGGCCAGGCGTACGGGAGGAGTACGACGGCCAGGACCAGCGAGCCGAATCCCAGTGCGCCGCGCGCCAGGTGCCGCGGCAGGGAGGCGCTCGCGAAGTCGCGGCGGGGGTCGGTCTTCGCGGGCTTCATCGGTCGTTCCTTCCGGGAGCCGGGTCGGGCGGGGCGAGGAGGGCGGCGCGGACCGTCGCGCGCGCCCGGTGCAGGCGGGACTTCATCGCCGCCGTGCTGAGGCCCAGCGCGTCGGCGACCGTGGAGCCGCTGAGGCCCTGGACGTCCCGCATGACCAGCACCCTCCGCTGGTCGGGCGGGAGGGCCGCGACCGCCGCCGCGACCCTGCCCGCCTCCAGGTGGCGCAGCGCCTCGTCCTCGGCCGAGTCCGCGGCGGCGCGGGGGGCCGGGGGGTGGTCCCGGTCGCGGACGACGGCGCGGGCGCGCCGCAGGCATTCGTTGCGGACGATGCGGAACATCCACGAGGCCAGGGCGCCGGAGGCCCGCAGCATCCCGATCTTGCGGTAGAGGATGATCAGGGCCTCCTGCGCCGCGTCCTCGGCGTCCTCCGGGGTCGCGCACAGGGAGCGGGCGAAGCGCCGTACGTTCGGGTGCGCGCCCGAGACCAGCGCGGTGAGGGAGTCGAGGTCACCGCCCTGGGCGGCGGTGACCAGCCGTTCTCCGGGCCAGGACGGCTCAGCCACGCGCGCCGCGCCCCCGCTTCAGGACGAACACGCAGGTGCAGAGCAGCACCGCACCCGCGGCGATGGCGATACCGACGATCATGGCGACCTCCAGGTCCCGTTCCGTACGCGCGTCCGTCGCGGTACGGGGATAAGAGGCACGGGTCGACCGAAAGGATTCAGCACCGGGCGGCCGAGTCTGGACAGGATCGACAACCCGCCGGTAACTTAGCTATGAGCAAGCGCTTAGACATAAGCGGCGGACCGCCGCGACGAAGGGAGCCGGCCGTGCGCCGTACGGTGTTCAACGAGGACCACGAGGCGTTCCGCGAGACCCTCCGCGCCTTCATCGAGGCCGAGGTCGTCCCGGTCTACGACGAGTGGTTCCAGGCCGGCCAGGCGCCGCGCGACTTCTACTACAAGCTCGGCGAGCTGGGCGTCTTCGGCATCAACGTCCCCGAGGAGTTCGGCGGCGCGGGCCTGGACACCCACAAGTTCGAGGCCGTCCTGTACGAGGAGACCTCCCGCGCGGGCGTGAACTTCGGCGGCTCCGGCGTGCACGTGCTGCTCGCCCTGCCCTACATCAAGATGCTCGCCACCGACGAGCAGAAGAAGCGCTTCCTGCCGAAGTTCGTCTCCGGTGAGGAGATGTGGGCCCTCGCGATGACCGAGCCGGGCACCGGCTCCGACGTCGCGGGCATGAAGACCACCGCCAAGCTCTCCGAGGACGGCACGCACTACGTCCTCAACGGCTCCAAGACCTTCATCACCGGCGGCGTGCACGCCGACCGCGTGATCGTCTGCGCCCGCACCTCCGCCCCGAGCGAGGACGACCGCCGCTTCGGCATCTCCCTGTTCGCCGTGGACACCAAGTCCGAGGGCTACTCGATCGGCCGCAAGCTCGACAAGCTGGGCCTGAAGACCTCCGACACCGCCGAGCTGGCCTTCGTCGACGTCAAGGTCCCGGTCGAGGACCTGCTCGGCGAGGAGGGCAAGGGCTTCTACTACCTGGGCCACAACCTGGCGTCCGAGCGCTGGGGCATCGCCTTCGGCGCCTACGCCCAGGCCGCCGCGGCCGTCCGGTTCGCCCAGCAGTACGTCACGGACCGCACGGTCTTCGGCAAGCCGGTCGCGCACTTCCAGAACACCAAGTTCGAGCTCGCCGCCTGCCAGGCCGAGGTGGACGCCGCCCAGGCCGTCGCCGACCGCGCGCTGGAGGCCCTGGACGCGGGCGAGCTGACGCCGGCCGAGGCCGCCTCCGCGAAGCTCTTCTGCACCGAGGTCGCGCACCGCGTCATCGACCGCTGCCTCCAGCTGCACGGCGGCTACGGCTACATGAACGAGTACCCGATCGCCCGCCTGTACGCGGACAACCGCGTCAACCGCATCTACGGCGGCACCAGCGAGATCATGAAGTCGATCATCGCCAAGTCGATGGGTCTGTAAGTCCCGTTGAACGAGTCGCTCAGCGGTCTCCTCGATCTCCTCGACCTGGAGCAGATCGAGGAGAACATCTTCCGCGGGACCAGCCGCCCCTCGCTGATCCCGCGCGTCTTCGGCGGACAGGTCGCGGCCCAGGCGCTGGTCGCGGCCGGCCGCACCGTGCCCGGGGACCGCACGGCGCACTCGCTGCACTCGTACTTCCTGCGCACGGGTGACCCGGGCGCGCCCATCGTCTACACGGTCGACCGGATCCGCGACGGGCGCTCCTTCACCACACGGCGGGTCGTCGCCGTGCAGCACGGGCAGCCGATCTTCCACCTGTCGGCCTCCTTCCAGGTGTACGAGGAGGGGCTGGACCACCAGATGCCGATGCCCGACGCCCCCGACCCGGAGACCCTGCCGACGGCCGCCGAGGCCCTGCCCGCCTACCGGGACCTGTTCCGGGACCCGGGCACGGTGGAGCGGCTGCTGGAGGCGCGCGGCGCGGTGGACCTGCGGTATGCGACGACGCCGCCGTGGGGGTCGATCGGCGAGCCGGTGGAGCCGCGCTCGCAGGTGTGGTTCCGCACGGCCGGGAAGCTGGACAGCGCCGACCCGCTGCTGCACACGTGCCTGGCCACGTACGTCTCGGACATGACCCTGCTGGACTCGGTGCTCCTCGCCCACGGGCGCGGCGGCTGGGCGGTGGGCGACGTGGTCGGGGCCTCACTGGACCACGCGATGTGGTTCCACCGGCCGCTGCGGGCGGACGAGTGGCTCCTGTACGACCAGGACTCGCCGACGTCGCACGGCGGGCGGGGCCTGGGCCAGGCCCGCATCTGGACCCAGGACGGCCGGCTGGCCGTCACCGTCATCCAGGAGGGCGTGGTCCGCGTCCCGCGCGCCTGAGCCGCCGTCCCGCCCGAAGGCCCCCCGGATCCCGTCCGGGGGGCCTTCGGCGTTCCCCGGTCCGCTCCGGTCCGCTCCCTAGCCCTCGCCCTCGCCCTCGGAGCGGCCCTTGAGCTTGGCCCAGACCGCCTCCAGCGCGGCGATGTCGCCGTCGTCCAGCAGGTCGTCGAAGACCTCGGCGAGGGCCGCGCGGCGGGTGGCGTCGGCCTCCGCGAAGAGGCGGCGGCCCGCCCCGGTGAGGGCGATGCCGACCGAGCGGGCGTCGGTCGGGGAGGGTATCCGCTCGACGAGCCCGCGGGCCCGGAGCGAGTCGGCGACGCGGGAGACCTGGCTGCGGCTGAGCAGGGTCCTGGCGCCCAGCTCGGAGGGGGCGACCGGCTCCTGCTGCACGCTCAGCCACAGCATCACCTCGAACCAGGACAACGGCAGGTCGTGGTGGCGAGTGAGCGCCTGGTCGACCCGGGCGGTGAGGGTGGTTCCGGCCCAGACCAGCCCGTAGAAAGCGTGGTCGCGGGGGGTGAGGCCGTCCAGGTTGAGGTTCGCGTGCGCCATGGGGCCAGGGTACCGGGTTGCGTGCACACGCACGCATCGTTAATGTGTGTGTGCACGCACAAACCTAGGGAGCCTTTTCCATGAGCACCGAGACCGCCGCCAAGACCGTCCTCATCACCGGCACCTCCTCCGGCATCGGCCTCGCCGCCGCGGTCGCCGCCGCGCGGGCCGGCTGGCACACCGTCGCCACCATGCGCGACACCACCCGCTCCGACGCCCTCGTCAAGGCCGCCGCCGAGGCCGGCGTCGCCGACCTCGTCCAGGTCAAGCGGCTGGACGTGACCGACGCCGACTCCGTGGCCACCTGTGTGGCCGAGGTGGTCGCCGAGCACGGCCACCTCGACGCCGTCGTGAACAACGCGGGCGCCGGCTTCGTCGGGACCGTCGAGCAGCACGGCATGGAGCAGGTGCGCTCCGTGATGGAGGTCAACTTCTTCGGCGTCGTCGAGCTCACCCGGGCCGCGCTCCCCCACCTGCGCGCCTCGGGCGGCCGGGTGATCACCGTGACGAGCGTCGGCGGCGTGGTCGGCCAGCCGTTCAACGAGTCCTACTGCGCGGCCAAGTTCGCCGTCGAGGGCTTCATGGAGTCCCTGGCCCCGGTCGCCGCGGCCGCGGGGGTCCAGGTCTCCGTCGTCGAACCGGGCGCCGTCTCCAGCGAGTTCGTGAACAACGTCGGCCTCGACATCCCGGCGCTGCTCGCCCAGGCGGGCCCCTACGCCCCGCAGCTCCAGGGCTACATCGACCACGCGATGCAGTCCTTCGGCAGCGACACAGCGCAGACCCCGGAGCAGGCGGCCGCGCCGGTCGTCGAGGCCCTGACCGCCGCGAAGATGCCGTTCCGGATCCAGACCTCCGACTGGGCCCGCACCTTCGTGGGCAGGAAGCTCGCCGACCTCGACGGCTCCGCCGTCCAGACCGAGACGGGCTCCTGGCTCGGCTAGCCGGACGGGCTACCGCAGGCCCGGGCTACCGCAGGCCCGCCGCCGCCAGCAGGTACGCCACCATCGGGTCGTAGAAGCGCGGGTCGCGGACGTGGTCGTCCAGGGGGACGGCCACCTGGAGGGTGCCCTCCGCCTCCCCGAGGAACAGCGCGGGGTCGTTGCAGTCGGCGTAGCCCACGGCGTCCAGCCCCCGCTGCGCGGCGCAGCCCGCCCAGCCGTGGTCGGCGACGACCAGGTCCGGCTGGGGGCGGCCGTCGTTGGCGAGGGCGTCGAGGATGGCGGCCATCGGGTTCGGCGAGTGGGTGTGCCACAGGGTCGCACCCCGCTCCAGGACCGCCACGTCGGCGAACTGCCACACGGAGCCCTCGTCCGCGACGAGCCCGGCGGGGATGCGGACGATCTCGCAGCCCGCGGCGCGCAGCGCGTCGGCCGTGGCCCGGTGGACGTCCAGGAGGCCGCCCGGGTGCCCGGTGGCGAACAGCACGCTCTGCCGGTCGAGGGCGGCCTTGCGCAGGCGGGCCGCCATCCGGTCGAGGCCCGCGACCGTCAGCTCCGGGTCGATGGTGTCCTGCCCGGTCCGGTGCGCCGGGTCGTCGACGACGCCGACGCGCTCCGCCATCACGGCCAGGACGTCCTGCTCGTCCGCCCAGCGGTCGCCGAGCTCCAGACCGAGCCAGTAGTGCCGGTCGCCGTTGGCGAGCTTGCGGTAGTGGGAGAGGTTGTTCTCGCGCGGGGTGGCCACCTGCCCGGCGATGCGGGTGCTCACCAGGTGGTCGACGAGTTCCGCTCGGCTGGGGGCGGCAGGGGTCTGTATGGGCTCTTTCGGCATCGGCATGCGGTCCATTCTGCCGCCGCCCGCCCGTTCCGCCGAGCCGCCCTCGCGCCCCCGCCCCCGCCCCGCGTCAGCCCGACAGCGCCCCGAAGGCCCCGTGCGCGAGCCGGCGCAGCAGCGACTCCGTCGCCTCCCGGCCGAGCGCGCCCAGGTGCGGGGTGGAGTTCAGCAGGCCGAACACCGCGTGGACGGCGACGCGCACCTGCGCCTCCCCGACCTCCGGGTGCAGCTCCCGCACGGCGGCGACCCACAGCTCCACGTACTGGCGCTGGAGCTGCCGCACGAGCTTGCGGTCCTCGTCCCGGAGCCGGTCGAGCTCCCGGTCGTGCAGGGTGATCAGCGCCCGGTCGTCCAGCGCGAAGTCGATGTGCCCCTCGACCAGGGAGGCGAGCAGGGCCCGCGGGTCGCCCGCGGCCTCCTCGACCCGGCGCCGCCCGCCCGTCAGCAGGCGCTCGCTGATCCCGACGAGCAGCTCGGCGAGCATCGCGTCCTTGCCGGCGAAATGCCGGTAGAGGCCCGGGCCGCTGATGCCGACCGCGGCCCCTATCTCGTCCACGCCCACGCCGTGGAAGCCGCGCTCCGCGAAAAGACGAGCGGCCTCTCGGAGGATCTGCTCGCGGCGGGTCGGGGTGGCAGCTCTGGTGCTCATGGGAATCCATTCTAGACAGGGCGGTTAGCGCTCGTTAACCTGTGACCCACACGCGTTAACGGTCATTAACACAGCAGGTACCGAGCAAGGGAGCTCGACCGATGCAGCAGGCACCAGTGCTGACGAGCGCCGCGGACCCGGCGTCCGAGGCCTGGCGGACCAATGAGGCCGCCCACCGCGAGCTCGCCGAGGGCCTGCGCGCCCGGCTGGACGCGGCCCGCCTCGGCGGCGGTGAGAAGGCCCGCGCCCGCCACACCGCGCGCGGCAAGCTCCTGCCCCGCGACCGCGTGGACACCCTCCTCGACCCGGGGTCCCCCTTCCTGGAGCTGGCCCCACTGGCCGCCGAGGGGATGTACGGGGGCGCGGCGCCGGCGGCCGGCGTGATCGCGGGCATCGGCCGGGTCAGCGGCCGCGAGTGCGTGATCGTCGCCAACGACGCGACCGTCAAGGGCGGCACGTACTACCCGATGACGGTGAAGAAGCACCTGCGGGCGCAGGAGGTGGCGCTGGAGAACCGGCTCCCCTGCCTGTACCTGGTCGACTCCGGCGGCGCCTTCCTGCCCATGCAGGACGATGTCTTCCCCGACCGGGAGCACTTCGGGCGGATCTTCTACAACCAGGCCCGCATGTCCGGCGCCGGCATCCCGCAGATCGCGGCCGTCCTCGGCTCCTGCACGGCGGGCGGGGCCTACGTCCCGGCGATGAGCGACGAGGCCGTCATCGTCCGCGGCCAGGGCACGATCTTCCTCGGCGGCCCGCCGCTGGTGAAGGCCGCCACCGGTGAGGTGGTCACGGCCGAGGAGCTCGGCGGCGGCGAGGTGCACTCGCGCACCTCCGGCGTGACCGACCACCTCGCGGAGGACGACGCGCACGCGCTGCGGATCGTCCGGAACATCGTGGCGACCCTGCCCGAGCGCGGGGCCCTGCCCTGGTCGGTCGAGGCGCCCGAGGAGCCCAAGGTCGACCCGTACGGCCTCTACGGCGCGGTCCCCGTCGACTCCCGCACCCCCTACGACGCCCGCGAGATCATCGCCCGGGTCGTGGACGGCTCCCGCTTCCAGGAGTTCAAGGCGGAGTTCGGACAGACCCTGGTCACCGGCTTCGCCCGGATCCACGGCCACCCGGTCGGCATCATCGCCAACAACGGCATCCTCTTCTCCGAGTCCGCCCAGAAGGGCGCCCACTTCATCGAGCTGTGCGACCAGCGCGGCATCCCGCTCCTCTTCCTCCAGAACATCTCCGGTTTCATGGTCGGCCGCGACTACGAGGCCGGCGGGATCGCCAAGCACGGCGCGAAGATGGTCACGGCCGTGGCCTGCGCCCGGGTCCCGAAGCTGACGGTGGTGGTCGGCGGCTCGTACGGCGCGGGCAACTACTCGATGTGCGGCCGGGCGTACTCGCCGCGCTTCCTGTGGATGTGGCCCAACGCCAAGATCTCGGTGATGGGCGGCGAGCAGGCCGCCTCCGTCCTGGCCACGGTCAAGCGCGACCAGATCGAGGGCGCGGGCCAGGAGTGGCCCGCCGAGGACGAGGAGGCCTTCAAGGCCCCGGTCCGCGCGCAGTACGAGGAGCAGGGCAACGCCTACTACGCCACCGCGCGCCTGTGGGACGACGGGGTCATCGACCCCCTGGAGACCCGGCAGGTGCTGGGACTGGCCCTGACCGCGTGCGCGAACGCCCCGCTCGGCGAGCGCGGCTACGGCATCTTCCGCATGTGACCCGTGACTTGTGACTTGTGACGTGAGGACCTCACAGATGTTCAGCACTGTTCTGGTGGCGAACCGGGGCGAGATCGCCGTACGGGTCATCCGCACCCTGCGGGAGCTCGGGATCCGCTCGGTGGCCGTCTTCAGCGACGCCGACGCGGACGCGCGGCACGTACGGGAGGCCGACACGGCCGTCCGGATCGGCCCGGCGGCCGCCGCCGAGAGCTACCTGTCGGTCGAGAAGCTGCTCGACGCCGCCCGGCGCACGGGGGCCGAGGCGGTCCACCCCGGGTACGGCTTCCTCGCGGAGAACGCCGCCTTCGCGCAGGCCTGCGCGGAGGCCGGACTGGCCTTCATCGGGCCGCCCGCCTCGGCGATCTCCCTGATGGGCGACAAGATCCGGGCCAAGGAGACCGTGAAGGCCGCCGGGGTGCCGGTCGTGCCCGGGTCCTCGGGCAGCGGTCTGTCCGACGCCGAACTGGTGGAGGCCGCCGAGAAGATCGGCATGCCGGTGCTGCTGAAGCCCTCCGCGGGCGGCGGCGGCAAGGGCATGCGGCTGGTCCGGGACGGCTCCCTGCTCGCGGACGAGATCGCGGCGGCCCGGCGCGAGGCGCGCTCCTCCTTCGGCGACGACACCCTGCTGGTCGAGCGCTGGGTGGACCGGCCGCGGCACATCGAGATCCAGGTGATGGCCGACGCGCACGGCAACGTGGTGCACCTGGGCGAGCGCGAGTGCTCGCTCCAGCGGCGCCACCAGAAGGTCATCGAGGAGGCCCCGTCGGTCCTGCTGACGCCGGAGATCCGGGCCGCGATGGGCGCGGCGGCGGTCGAGGCGGCGCGGGCCTGCGGGTACGTCGGCGCGGGCACGGTGGAGTTCATCGTGCCGGGCGGGGACCCGTCCTCGTACTACTTCATGGAGATGAACACCCGTCTCCAGGTGGAGCACCCGGTGACCGAGCTGGTCACCGGCCTGGACCTGGTGGAGCAGCAGCTGCGGGTGGCCTCGGGGGCTCCGCTGGCCTTCGGCCAGGAAGACGTCACCCTGACCGGGCACGCGATCGAGGCCCGCGTCTGCGCGGAGGACCCGGCGCGCGGGTTCCTGCCCTCCGGCGGGACGGTGCTGGCGCTGTCCGAGCCCTCGGGCGGTGCGGTGCGGACGGACTCCGGGCTGGTGGCCGGGGTGGACACGGGGTCCACGTACGACCCGATGCTCTCGAAGGTCATCGTCCACGGCCCGGACCGCGAGACGGCCCTGCGGATGCTGCGGGGGGCCCTCGCGGACACGGTGATCCTGGGCGTCCAGACCAACGCGGGCTTCCTGCGGAGGCTGCTGGCGCACCCGGACGTGGTGTCCGGGAACCTGGACACGGGCCTGGTGGAGCGGGACCTGCCGTCCCTCCTGCCGGAGGGAGTCCCGGCCGAGGTGTACGCCGCCGCGGCACTCCTGGCCCAGGCCTCTCTCCCCCGCCCCGCCCCTTCCCGCAACGGGGGCTCCGCCCCGGACCCCGCGCCTCAAACGCCGGCGGGGCTGGACGGTGCCGGCGCATGGGCGGACCCGTTCTCCGCCGCCGACGGCTGGCGGCTCGGCGGCACCCCCGCCTGGACCGTCCACCACTTCCGCCTCCCGGGCCGGGACCCGGTCACCGTCCGCACCCGGCAGCGGGGCACGGAGCAGGAGATCCTGCTCGACGAGGCCGATCCGGCCTCGCCGGCGTTCGAGGCGCGGGGGTCCGGGGGCGGAGCCCCCGGGACGACGGCCCGCGGCCGCGTCCTCGGCCTCACCCCCGACCGCCTCAGCGTCGAACTCGACGGCGTCACCCACCACTTCGCCCACGCCACCTCCCCGGAGGGGACCTGGCTCGGGCGGGACGCCGACAGCTGGCACGTCCAGCGCCACGACCCCGTCACCGCAGCCCTCGGCGGCAGCGGAAGGGCGGGGGCCGACACCCTCGCCGCCCCCATGCCCGGCACCGTCACCGTCGTCAAGGTGGCCGTCGGCGACAAGGTGGCGGCCGGGCAGAGCCTGCTGGTGGTCGAGGCGATGAAGATGGAGCACGTCATCTCCGCCCCGCATGCCGGCACCGTCACCGAACTCGACGTCACCCCCGGTACGACGGTGGCCATGGACCAGGTCCTGGCCGTGATCACCCCCGACGAGGACGCGGAGGCGGACGCGTGAACGGGCTGCCCATGACCGTCCCGGCGCCCGCCGGGCTCCCGCCGCGGGTGCGGATCCACGAGGTCGGCGCCCGCGACGGCCTCCAGAACGAGAAGACGGCCGTCCCCACCGAGGTGAAGGCCGAGTTCGTCCACCGGCTGGCCGCCGCCGGCCTGACCACGATCGAGGCCACCAGCTTCGTCCACCCCAAGTGGGTGCCGCAGCTGGCGGACGCCGAGCAGCTCTTCCCCCTGCTCTCCGACGTCCCGGCGGACCTCCCCGTCCTGGTGCCCAACGAGCGCGGCCTCGACCGCGCGCTGGCCCTCGGGGCCACCCGCATCGCGGTGTTCGGCTCGGCCACCGAGACCTTCGCCGCGCGCAACCTGAACCGTACGGTCGCCGAGTCCCTCGCCATGTTCGAGCCCGTCGTGGCCCGGGCCAAGGACGCCGGGGCACACGTGCGCGGCTACCTGTCGATGTGCTTCGGCGACCCCTGGGAGGGCGCGGTCCCGGTCCACCAGGTGGTCCGCACCGCCAAGGCCCTGCTGGACCTGGGCTGTGACGAGCTGAGCCTCGGCGACACGATCGGCGTCGCCACCCCGGGCCACGTCCAGGCGCTGCTGGGCGAGCTGAACGCGGCCGGCGTGGGCACCGACCGGATCGGCGTGCACTTCCACGACACCTACGGCCAGGCCCTCTCCAACACCCTCGCCGCGCTCCAGCACGGCGTGACCACGGTCGACGCCTCCGCCGGCGGCCTCGGCGGCTGCCCGTACGCGAAGAGCGCCACCGGCAACCTGGCCACCGAGGACCTGGTGTGGATGCTCGACGGCCTCGGCATCGAGACCGGGGTCGACCTGGCCGCCCTCACCGCCACGAGCGTGTGGATGGCCGAACGGCTGGGCCGTCCCAGCCCCTCCCGTACCGTCCGCGCCCTCTCCCACAAGGAGTAACGAAGCCATGCCCCTCGACCACCGGCTCACCCCCGAGCACGAGGAACTCCGCCGCACCGTCGAGGCGTTCGCGCACGACGTGGTGGCGCCCAAGATCGGCGACCTGTACGAGCGCCACGAGTTCCCGTACGAGATCGTCCGCGAGATGGGCCGCATGGGCCTGTTCGGCCTGCCCTTCCCGGAGGAGTACGGCGGCATGGGCGGCGACTACCTCGCGCTCGGCATCGCCCTGGAGGAGCTGGCCCGCGTCGACTCCTCGGTCGCCATCACCCTGGAGGCGGGCGTCTCCCTGGGCGCCATGCCGCTCTACCTCTTCGGCACCGAGGAGCAGAAGCGGGAGTGGCTGCCGAAGCTGTGCTCCGGCGAGGTGCTCGGCGCGTTCGGCCTGACCGAGCCCGGCGCCGGCAGCGACGCGGGCGGCACCCGCACCACCGCCGTCCGCGACGGCGACGAGTGGGTGATCAACGGCTCCAAGTGCTTCATCACCAACTCCGGTACGGACATCACCGGTCTGGTCACGGTCACCGCGGTCACCGGCCGCAAGGCGGACGGCCGTCCGGAGATCTCCTCGATCATCGTCCCGTCGGGCACCCCGGGCTTCACGGTGGCGGCCCCGTACTCCAAGGTCGGCTGGAACTCCTCGGACACCCGTGAGCTGTCCTTCGACGAGGTCCGGGTGCCGGTCTCCAACCTGGTGGGCCAGGAAGGCCGCGGCTACGCCCAGTTCCTGCGGATCCTCGACGAGGGCCGCATCGCCATCGCGGCGCTGGCCACCGGCCTGGCGCAGGGCTGCGTGGACGAGTCGGTGAAGTACGCCGGGGAGCGGCAGGCCTTCGGCAAGCCGATCGGCGACAACCAGGCCATCCAGTTCAAGCTGGCCGACATGGAGACGCGCGCGCACATGGCCCGCCTCGGCTGGCGCGACGCGGCCTCGCGGCTGGTGGCGGGCGAGCCGTTCAAGAAGGAGGCGGCGATCGCCAAGCTGTACTCCTCCACGGTCGCCGTCGACAACGCGCGGGACGCCACGCAGATCCACGGCGGCTACGGGTTCATGAACGAGTACCCCGTGGCCCGCATGTGGCGGGACTCCAAGATCCTGGAGATCGGCGAGGGCACGAGCGAGGTCCAGCGCATGCTCATCGCCCGCGAACTGGGCTTCGCCGGCTGATTCCGGCCCCGCCCCGCACCACCCCGACGAACGGCCCGCGCCCCCGGCGCGGGCCGTTCCGCGTCCGTGCGTCCGTGCGCCCCCGGAAGAAGTTAGGGCCGCCTTACCGCCTTCGGCCAAGGTTAGGCTAACCTTCCCCCCGAACGCCCCACCCTCGCAGCCGCCCTGCACGCACGAAAGCGGACACCGACATGCCCAAGCCCAGCTCCCCCCTCCTCTCCCGCCGCGGTCTCGTCGCGGCCGGCGGTGCCCTCGGCCTCGTCGCGGCGCTCACCGCGTGCGGCGGCACCGACAAGGCGAAGGACGGTGCGGGCGACAAGGGCGCCACCACCGCGTCGGGCCCCTGGAGCTTCAAGGACGACCTGGGCAAGGAGGCCACCGCCAAGTCCACGCCCAAGAACATCGTGGCCTACACCGGCACCGCCGCCGCGCTGTCCGACTACGGCGTGCAGGTCAAGGGCGTCTTCGGGCCGACCAAGCTGGCGGACGGCAAGCCCGACCCGATGGCCGGCACGATGGACATCTCCAAGGTCGAGATCCTCGGCAACGTCTACGACGAGTTCAACGTCGAGAAGTACGCGGCCCTCAAGCCGGACCTCCTCGCCACCAACACCTGGGACGGTACGTACTGGTACGTCCCCGAGGCCTCCAAGGACAAGATCCTCAAGCTGGCCCCGGCCGCCGCGATCGGCGTCGGCGACAAGGTCTCCATGGACAAGGCCCTGGAGCGCACCGCCGACCTCGCCAAGTCCCTCGGCGCCGACCTCAACACCAGGAAGAGCGCCGACGCGAAGGCCCGTTTCGACGCCGCCTCCGCCAAGGTCCGCGAGGCCGTCAAGGCCAACCCGGGCGTCAAGGTCCTCGTCGGCTCCGGCTCCGACCAGATGTTCTACGTCTCCACCCCGAAGACCTCCGCGGACCTCAAGTACTTCGAGTCCCTCGGCGTCGAGTTCATCACCCCCGAGCAGGACAAGCTGGACCCGCAGGGCTTCTTCGAGAGCCTCAGCTGGGAGAACGCCGGCAAGTACAAGGCCGACGTCATCCTCCTCGACAACCGCACCCAGGCCCTCCAGCCCGAGGCCCTGAAGGCCAAGCCGACCTGGAACGAGCTCCCCGCGGTCAAGGCCGGCCAGGTCGCCCCGCGCGTGACCGAGCCGATCTACTCGTACGAGAAGTGCGCGCAGATCCTCGAGGACCTCGCGAAGACCATCCAGAACGCCAAGAAGCTCGGCTGACCCGGTAAGCCCAGGGGGGACCTCCGCATGACCGCCACCACGGCTTCCGACTCCGCCGCCTCCGACTCCGCGGCTCCCGCCGCCGACGCGGCTCCGGCCGCCGCGCACTTCCGGTTCTTCACCCTCGAAGTGCTGCGCACCCGCCGCCTCGGCCACTCCTTCCTGCGCGTCACCTTCGGCGGCGCGTCCCTCGCGGACTTCCGCTCGGGCGGCTACGACCAGAGCCTCTCGCTGTTCCTGCCGTGCGGGGACCAGGAGCACACCGAACTCCCCTCCACCGACGAGGACACCTGGTTCGGGGCCTGGCGCGCCATGCCGGACGAGGAGCGCCCGGTGATGCGCTCCTACACCGTGCGCGAGCAGCGGCGCACGGACGGCGGGGCGGACGAGGTGGACATCGACTTCGTCCTCCACGGGGACTCCTCCCCGGCCTCCCGCTGGGCGGGGCGGGCCGTCACCGGCCGCCGGATCACGGCGATCGGCCCGGCCGTCGCGGAGAACAAGTCGGTCCGCTTCCAGCGGCCGGCCGGCGCCGGCGCGGTGCTGATGTACGCGGACGAGACGGCCCTGCCGGCGGCCGCCGCGATCCTGGACCGGCTGCCCGCCGGGACCCGGGTGAAGGCCTGGTTCGAGGTCCCGCACGCGGACGACCGGCTCGGCCTGCACACCCTCGCGGACACCGACATCACCTGGATCGTGCGCGAGAAGGGCGCGGGCGCCGCGGAGCGCGCGGAGAGGGTCCTGTCCGAGCTGCGCGCGGCGCGACTCCCCGCCTCCGAGACCCCGTACGCCTGGCTCGCCGGCGAGGCGGGGACGGTCAGGGCGGTACGCCGCCATCTGGTGCAGGAACGTTCCGTCGACCGGCGGGCGGTGCGCTTCACCGGCTACTGGCGGCTCGGGGCGAGCGAGGAGCAGCTGCTCGCCGAGGCGTACGCGGGGCGGGCCCCGAGCGAGGACCCCGCATCCGGGCTCTAGTCAACTCGCTTTATCTGCACGGCATTTGAGGAAGGGCCCCGGCATCAGCCGGGGCCCTTCCTCATTTGTGATCTAACTTAGGTTAGGCTAACCTAAATCTTGCACGCCACCCCCCGCATCCCCTGCCCGGAGGAAAGTTGATGCGCTCGCATCTGCTGAACGAGACGACCGCGGACCTGTACCGGCGCACCGTCACCGAGGGCGTCGACCGCGTCGCCGCCAAACTCGCGACGACGCGGCGCCCCCACACCGGCATCTCCGTGGACGAACTCGCCCCGGTCATCGAGGGCATCGACCTCGACCGCCCGCTGGGCGACGCCGCCGCCGCCCTCGACGAGCTGGAGGACGTCTACCTGCGGGACGCCGTCTACTTCCACCACCCGCGCTACCTGGGCCACCTCAACTGCCCGGTCGTCATCCCGGCGGTGGTCGGCGAGGCCGTCCTGTCGGCCGTCAACTCCTCCCTCGACACCTGGGACCAGTCCATCGGCGGCACGCTCATCGAGCGCCGCCTCATCGACTGGACCGCCCGCCGCATCGGCCTCGGCGAGGGCGCGGACGGCATCTTCACCTCCGGCGGCAGCCAGTCGAACTTCCACGCGCTGCTGCTGGCCCGCGACGAGGCCTGCCGGATCGTCATGAAGCGGGCCCTGGACCGGGGCGCCGAGCTCACCAAGGCCGAACTCCTGCCGAAACTGCGGATCTTCACCTCCGAGGCCAGCCACTTCAGCGTGCAGAAGTCGGCCGCCATGCTCGGCCTCGGCTACGAGGCGGTCATCGCGGTCCCCGTCGACCGGGCCCGCCGCATGGACACCTCCGTGCTCGCCCTGGAGCTGGAGGACTGCGCCGCCGAGGGCCTCTTCCCGATGGCCGTCGTCGCCACCGCCGGCACCACCGACTTCGGGTCCATCGACCCGCTCCCCGAGATCGCCCGCCTGGCCTCCGAGCACTCCGCGTGGATGCACGTGGACGCCGCCTACGGCTGCGGACTGCTGGTCTCCCCCACCCGCCGGCACCTCCTCGACGGCATCGAGCACGCCGACTCGGTGACCGTGGACTACCACAAGTCCTTCTTCCAGCCCGTGAGTTCCAGCGCGATGCTGGTCCGCGACCGCGACACCCTCAAGCACGCCACCTACCACGCGGACTACCTCAACCCGCGCCGGATGGCCGAGGAGCGGATCCCGAACCAGGTCGACAAGTCCATCCAGACCACGCGCCGCTTCGACGCCCTCAAGCTCTGGATGACCCTGCGCATCATGGGCGCCGACGGGGTCGGTTCGCTCTTCGACGAGGTCATCGGCCTCGCCGCCGCCGGCTGGGAGGTCCTCGACGCCGACCCCCGCTTCGAGGTGGTCGTCAAGCCGCAGATCTCCACCCTGGTCTTCCGCTACGTCCCCGCCGCCGACGGCGCCGGCGGCCCGCGCCCCGAGCTCCTCGACGAGGCCCAGCTGCACGCCCGCAAGGCCCTGTTCGCCTCCGGCGAGGCCGTCGTCGCCGGGACCAAGGTCGACGGGAAGCAGTACCTGAAGTTCACCCTCCTCAACCCGCAGACCACGACGGCCGACATCGCCGCCGTCCTCGACCTCATCGCCGCACACGCCGAGCAGTTCCTGGGAGAGTCCCTTGCCGTCCACCACTGAGCCCTACGACTTCATCGGCATCGGCCTGGGCCCCTTCAACCTGGGACTCGCCTGCCTCACCGCGCCGATCGACGAGCTGAACGGCCTGTTCATCGAGTCGAAGCCGCACTTCGAGTGGCACGCCGGCATGTTCCTCGACGGCGCGCACCTGCAGACGCCGTTCATGTCGGACCTGGTCACCCTCGCCGACCCGACCTCGCCCTTCTCCTTCCTGAACTACCTCAAGGACAAGGACCGGCTCTACTCCTTCTACATCCGCGAGAACTTCTACCCGCTGCGCGCCGAGTACAACGACTACTGCCGCTGGGCCGCCGACCGGCTCGACAACGTCCGGTACTCCACCTCCGTCACCGAGGTCGCCCACGACGAGGCCACCGGCCTCTACGCGGTGCACACGGACGGCGGCGAAACGTTCCTGGCCCGCCGCCTGGTCCTCGGCACCGGCACCCCGCCGCACGTCCCCGCGTCCTGCGAGGGCCTCGGCGGCGACTTCCTCCACAACTCCTCGTACATGGAGCACAAGGAAGCCCTCCAGAAGAAGGAGTCGATCACCCTGATCGGCTCGGGCCAGAGCGCGGCCGAGATCTACTACGACCTCCTCGCCGAGATCGACGTCCACGGCTACCAGCTCAACTGGGTGACCCGCTCGCCGCGCTTCTTCCCGCTGGAATACACCAAGCTCACCCTGGAGATGACCTCCCCGGAGTACGTGGACTACTTCCACGCCCTCCCCGAGGAGACCCGCTACCGGCTGGAGACCCGGCAGAAGAACCTCTTCAAGGGCATCGACGGCGAACTGATCAACGCCATCTTCGACCTGCTCTACCAGAAGAAGATCACCATGCCGGGCCCGGTCCCCACGACCCTGCTCACCAACACCTCCCTGAACAGCACGGCGTACGACACCACCACCGGCACGTACACCCTCGGCCTGCGCCAGGAGGAGCAGGAGCGGGACTTCTCCCTCGCCACCGAGGGCCTGGTCCTCGCCACGGGCTACAAGTACCGCGTCCCGGAGTTCCTGGCGCCCGTCCGCGACCGCCTGAACTTCGACGGCCACGGCCGCCTCGACGCCGGCCGCAACTACGCCGTCGACGTCACGGGCCGCGGGGTCTACCTCCAGAACGGCACCACCCACAACCACTCGATCACCTCGCCCGACCTGGGCATGGCCGCGTACCGCAACGCGTACCTCGTCGGAGAGCTGCTCGGCCGCGAGTACTACAAGGTCGAGAAGTCCATCGCGTTCCAGCAGTTCGCGGCCCCGGAAGGCATGCACGCATGAGCACCACCGAGACCCTCTTCACCCGCACCGACCCCGCCCTCGGCACCTTCTCGATCCGGCCGCTGGACCCCTTCTCGGACGCCGAGCTGCTGCACGGCTGGGTCACGCACCCGAAGGCCTCGTTCTGGATGATGCAGGACGCCACCCTCCCGGACGTCGAGCGCGAGTACGTGCGCATCACCGCCCACGAGCACCACCACGCCTTCCTCGGCCTCCACGAGGGCCGCCCCGCCTTCCTGATGGAGAGCTACGACCCGGCGCACCTGGAGCTCGTCGGCCTCTACGACGCGCGGCCGGGCGACGTGGGCATGCACTTCCTCGTCGCCCCCACCGACACCCCGCTCCCCGGCTTCACCCGCGCGGTCATCACCACGGTCATGGCCGCCCTCTTCGCGGACCCGGCCGCCGAGCGCGTCGTCGTCGAACCGGACGTCCGCAACACGGCGGTCCACGCCCTCAACGAGGCGGTCGGCTTCGTCCCCGAAGGCCCCGTCACCAAGCCGGAGAAGGAAGCCCTCCTCAGCTTCTGCACCCGTGCCCAGTTCGAGGCGGCCACCGCCCTCACCACCGGGGTCTCGATATGAACCTCTCCGCCGACATCGCCCACCTCACCCCGGAGCTGTGGACCCGCGCCAACCGCGCCCTGGTCCGCAAGGCCCTGGCGGAGTTCTCCCACGAACGCCTGCTGACCCCCGAGCCGCTGGGCGGGGACCGCTACGCGGTCCGCAGCGACGACGGCACGGTCGAGTACCGCTTCCGTGCCGTCCGCCACGCCCTGGACCACTGGTCGGTGGACGAGGCCTCCGTCACCCGCCACCGCGGCGGCGAAGAGGCCGAGCTCGACGCCCTGGACTTCCACATCGAGCTCCGGGAGACCCTGGGCCTGAGCGCGGAGGTCCTCCCGGTCTACCTGGAGGAGATCTCCTCCACCCTGGCCGGCACGGGCTACAAGTACACCAAGCCCCAGGTCTCCTCGGCCGTCCTCGCGAAGTCCTCCTTCCAGGACATCGAGACGGGCATGACGGAGGGCCACCCCTGCTTCGTGGCCAACAACGGCCGCCTGGGCTTCGGCGTGCACGAGTACCGCGCGTACGCCCCCGAGACCGCGAACCCGGTCCACCTGGTCTGGGTCGCGGCCCGCAAGGACGTCTCCACCTTCACGGCGGGCGCGGGCCTGGACCACGACACGTTCCTGCGCGAGGAACTGGGCGAAGCCGCCGTGGCCGGCTTCTCGGCGAAGCTGACGGCCCTCGGCCTCGACCCGGCGGACTACCACTTCCTGCCCGTCCACCCCTGGCAGTGGTGGAACAAGACGACGGTCACCTTCGCCGCCGAGATCGCCAACCGCCGCCTGGTCCTCCTGGGCGAGGGCGAGGACGCCTACCTCGCCCAGCAGTCGATCCGCACCTTCTTCAACACCACCACGCCCACGAAGCACTACGTCAAGACGGCCATCTCGGTCCTCAACATGGGCTTCATGCGCGGGCTGTCGGCCGCCTACATGGAGGCCACCCCGGCCATCAACGACTGGCTCCACCAGCTGATCGAAGGGGACGAGGTCCTCCGGTCGGTCGACTTCTCGATCATCCGCGAGCGCGCGGCGATCGGCTTCCACCACCGCCAGTACGAGCGTGCGACGGACCGCTACTCCCCGTACCGCAAGATGCTGGCCGCCCTGTGGCGCGAGTCCCCCGTGAACTCGCTGCGCGACGGGGAGCGCCTGGCCACGATGGCCTCCCTCCTCCACATGGACGAGGACGGGAAGTCCCTGGTCGGCGCCCTGATCGCCGAATCGGGCCTCACCCCCGCCGAGTGGCTGAAGCCCTACCTGCGCGCGTACCTCCTGCCCCTGCTGCACTGCTTCTACCAGTACGACCTCGCCTACATGCCGCACGGCGAGAACACGATCCTGGTGATCAAGGACGGTGTGGTCCAGCGGGCGGTTTTCAAGGACATCGCCGAGGAGATCGTCGTCATGGACCCGGACGCGGTCCTCCCGCCGGCGGTCGAGCGCATCCGGGCCGACGTCCCGGAGGACATGAAGCTCCTGTCGATCTTCACGGACGTCTTCGACTGCTTCTTCCGCTTCCTGAACTCGATCCTGGTGACGGAGGGCATCTGCACCGAGGAGGTCTTCTGGCGGGCGGTGGCGGACTGCGCCCACGACTACCAGGACTCCGTCCCCGCCCTGGTGGACCGCTTCGCCCGCTACGACCTCTTCGCTCCCGAGTTCCAGCTCTCCTGCCTGAACCGCCTCCAGCTGCGCAACAACAAGCAGATGGTCGACCTGACCGACCCGTCGGCGGCCCTCCAGCTGATCGGCACCCTCGAGAACCCCGTCGCGCCCTTCGCCGCGCGACGGTGATCAAGGGAGGGGCGCGGCTTCGAAACGGTCCCTCGAAGCCGCGCCCCTTCGGCGTGCCCGGCCCCGGCGGGGACGAGCCCGCCGGCTACGGCCAGGGCACCTCCGGCGCCCGGTAGTAGGCGATGTCCTGGGCGTCCAGGCGGGGGCCCTGGGCGGCCAGGCGCAGGCGGTGGGCGGTCCAGTCGAGGGCGGCGGCCGGGGACCAGGCGAGTTCCGCCAGGCTGAGGAGGCGGGGGAACGCCATCAGCTCCCAGTCGGAGCGGGTGGAGACGGTCTCCGTCCAGAGGGGGGCCTCCACCCCCAGCACCGCGGATTCGGGAACGCCGGGGAGGTAGGTGCCCGGGTTCCAGGAGTAGGCGCGCGGGGCGGGGACGTAGCCGGCCCAGGCCAGGCCGGGCTTGGTCTGCTTGTCGTACTTCATGTCGAGGTAGGCGTGGTCCGCCGGGGAGAGGACGAGGGGGTGGCCCGCCCTGGCGGCGGTGGCCACGGCCGCCTTCTCCGCCGCGGAGGTCCTGTCGTGGCCCCAGTACTGGAGGACGGCGCCCGGTGCCGGGCGGGCGGAGGCCAGCTGGTGCCAGGCCATCACCTTCTTGCCGTGCCGGGCCACCACCGCCTGGGCGCGGTCCATGAACGCCGCGTAGTCCGCCGCCGGGGTGGAGTGGGCCTCGTCGCCGCCGATGTGGAGGTAGGGGCCGGGGGTGAGGGCGGCGAGCTCCCCGAGGACGTCGTCGATGAACTCGTAGGTGCGCTCCTTGCCCACGCACAGGGAGCTGAAGCCGACCTTGACGCCGGTGTAGCGCTCCGGCGCCCTGCCGTCGCAGGTCAGCTCGCCGTAGGAGGCCTGGGCGGCGTTGACGTGGCCCGGCATGTCGATCTCCGGGACGACGGTGACGTAGCGGTCCGCCGCGTAGCCGACCAGGTCCCGGTACTCGTCCTTGGACCAGGAGCCGCCGGGGCCCCCGCCGACCTCGCTCCCGCCGCCGTACTCGGCGAGGCGGGGCCAGGAGTCGACGGCGATCCGCCAGCCCTGGTCGTCGGTGAGGTGCACGTGCAGGGTGTTCATCTTGTACTGGGAGAGCTGGTCGACGTAGCGCTTGGCCTGCTCCACCGGGAAGTGGTGGCGGGCGACGTCGATCATCGCCCCGCGGTAGGCGAAGCGGGGGGTGTCCGTCACCGTCCCGCCCGGGACCGTCCCCGTGCCCCGCGCCGGCAGCAGCTGGCGCAGCGTCTGGCCCGCGTGGAAGAGCCCCGCCGGGGTCCGGGCGGTCAGGGTCACGCCGGTGGGGGTGGTCCGGAGCCGGTAGCCCTCCTCGCCCAGCTCCCCGGCCCCGCCGTCGAGCCGCAGCCGGACCCCGTCGCCGCCTTCGCCGCCCTCGCCGTCCACCACCGGCAGCGGCAGGCCCGTGGGCCCGCGCAGCTGCTCCGCGAGGAGCTCGCCGACCCGCCGGACCTCCTCCGGTGCGCCCGGGCCGCCGGTGCGGACGACGGTGCCCGCCCCGAAGGCGTACCCGAGGCCCTCGGGTACCACCGAGGCCGGGGCCGGCAGGAGCCGCTCGAACGGGGAGAGCGGTGCGGAGGCGGCGGCCGGCTTGGCGTCGTCGCCGCGCGCCGCGGTGCAGGAGACGGGGGCGGTGAGGAGCAGGAGGGCGCAGAGGGCGCCGGGCGTGCGGCGCGGTACTCGCAGGACTCTCATGCGCCCAGGTATAGGCCCGACGGCCGCCCCGCGGGGCCCACATACCGGTGGGAGAATCCCCGGATGGCGGAAATCATCCAGAAGGACGGTACGTGGACCTTCGACGGGGACGCGGTGCGCATCGTGCCGGGCCGCGACAAGGGGGTGGGGCTGCTGCGGCAGCAGCTCGGTGAGGTGGTCGTGCCGCTGCGCGCGATCGGGGGGATCAGCCACGAGCCCGGGCGCAAGGCGGGCCGGCTGCGGCTGCGCGTGCGCGACGGCGCGGACCCGCTGCTCCAGGTGACGGGCGGGCGGCTGCCGGAGCAGTCGGACCCGTACCGGTTGACGGTGGAGCCGGACCGCACGGGGGTGGCGGAGTACTTCGTGGACGAGGTGCGCAACGCGCTGCTGCTGGACGGGGTGGACCCGGGCCCGTCGGACGCGTACCTGCTGCCGGGCCCGGCGGTGCCGATCTCGGTCGCGGCGGGCGGCGGGAGCGCGGCCTTCGACGGCGACCGGGTGGTGCTGGACTGGAACTGGACCACCGAGGAGGCCAAGGCGTCCGGGGGGCCGCGCGAGTTCCGGGTCGGGGACGTGCGGGCCGTGGAGTGGGCCCCGTCCAAGGGGCTGGAGAACGGCTGGCTGCGCTTCACCCTGGCGGGGGCCCCGCAGGCCCCGGCGCCCAAGTACGACCCCTGCACCGTGGAGCTCTTCGGCTTCAAGAAGGACCCCCTGATGGCGCTGGTCGCGGCGGCGGTGGCGGTACGGATGCCCCACCCGGCGGCCCCGGCACCCGCTCCGGCGGCCCCCGCCGCCCTCCCCCTCGCGGAGGCGGCCCCGGCCCTGGCGGGCGAGCCCGCGGACCACGACACCCTGCTGCGGCGCCTGCGCGAGCTGGGGGAACTGCACCGGAACGGGATCCTCACGGCCGAGGAGTTCTCGGCGGCGAAGGCCGCCATTTTGGGTGGTTTCTAACCAAACGAGACCGGAATCACCCGTTCCTTGGTCCAGACCAGCATGATCCTGCCCGATTCCGGGCAGGATCTTTGCGTTTCTGCCCCTGTGCCGTCAATATCTACTGGTGCTCGACCGCCGACCGTCGCATGACGAACTCGTCGACCACCTGGTTCGCACCACCGCGCTGCAGCGCGGCGAGGCCGCCCGGGTGGTGCTCGACGTGCTCGCGTACTTCGACGAGACGACCGAGGAGTTCGTCCGTCGCCGCCACCGCGAACTGCAGTCCGGTGGAGCGGTCAACGCGGAGATCTTCGAGCGGATCGCGGCGGAACTGCCGCACCGCGCCGTGGCACCCCCGGAGCTCTCGCTCCGGCAGCTGCGCCGCATCGTCTACGGCTGAGACGCCGCATCGTCTCCAGCCGGGACGGGCCCCGCACGGGGCCGGTACGCGTCCGGGCACGGACACCGAACTTCAGGAGGGGCAACACCGTATGTGCGGAATCGTCGGTTACATCGGCAAGCGCGACGTGGCACCACTGCTGCTGGAAGGCCTCCAGCGGCTCGAATACCGCGGCTACGACTCGGCGGGCATCGTCGTCAACAGCCCGAAGTCCGCGGCCCTGAAGGTCGTCAAGGCCAAGGGCCGGGTCCGCGACCTGGAGTCCCGCGTCCCCAAGCGCTTCGCCGGCACCACCGGCATCGCCCACACCCGCTGGGCCACCCACGGCGCGCCGAGCGACATCAACTCGCACCCGCACCTCGACGCCGAGAACAAGGTCGCGGTCGTCCACAACGGCATCGTCGACAACGCCGCCGAGCTCCGCGCCAAGCTGGAGGCCGACGGTGTGGTCTTCGTCTCCGAGACCGACACCGAGGTGCTCGTCCACCTGATCGCCCGCTCCCAGGCCGTCACCCTGGAGGAGAAGGTCCGCGAGGCGCTCAAGGTCGTCGAGGGCACCTACGGCATCGCCGTCATGCACGCCGACTTCGCCGACCGCATCGTCGTCGCCCGCAACGGCTCCCCGGTGGTCCTCGGCATCGGCGAGAAGGAGATGTTCGTCGCCTCGGACGTCGCCGCGCTCGTCGCCCACACCCGCCAGGTCGTCACCCTCGACGACGGCGAGATGGCCACCCTGAAGGCCGACGACTTCCGCACCTACACCACCGGCGGTACGACGACCACCGCCACGCCCGAGACCGTGGAGTGGGAGGCCGCCTCCTACGACATGGGCGGCCACGACACGTACATGCACAAGGAGATCTCCGAGCAGCCCGACGCGGTCGACCGCGTGCTGCGCGGCCGGATCGACGACCGCTTCTCCACCGTGCACCTGGGCGGCCTGAACCTGGACCCGCGCGAGGCGCGCGGCATCCGCCGGGTCAAGATCCTCGGCTGCGGCACCTCGTACCACGCGGGCATGATCGGCGCGGGCCTCATCGAGAGCCTGGCCCGGATCCCCGCCGACGCCGAGCCGGCCTCCGAGTTCCGCTACCGCAACCCGGTCGTGGACCCCGACACCCTGTACATCGCCGTCTCCCAGTCCGGTGAGACCTACGACGTGCTCGCGGCGGTCCAGGAGCTCAAGCGCAAGGGCGCCCGCGTCCTCGGCGTGGTCAACGTGGTCGGCTCCGCCATCGCCCGCGAGGCCGACGGCGGCGTGTACGTGCACGCCGGCCCCGAGGTCTGCGTCGTGTCCACCAAGTGCTTCACGAACACCGTCACCGCCTTCGCCCTGCTCGCCCTGCACCTGGGCCGCATCCGCGACCTGTCCGTCGCCGACGGCAAGCGGATCATCGAGGGCCTGCGCAAGCTCCCCGGCCAGATCCAGGAGATCCTGGAGGGCGAGGAGGACATCAAGAAGCTGGCGGCCGAGTACGCCGAGGCCAAGTCGATGATGTTCATCGGCCGGGTGCGCGGCTACCCGGTGGCTCTGGAGGCCTCCCTCAAGCTGAAGGAGATCTCCTACATCCACGCCGAGGCCTACCCGGCCTCCGAGCTCAAGCACGGCCCCCTCGCGCTCATCGAGCCGGCGATGCCGACGGTCGCGATCGTCCCGGACGACGACCTGCTGGAGAAGAACCGCGCGGCGCTGGAGGAGATCAAGGCCCGCAGCGGCCGGATCCTGGCGGTCGCCCACCGGATGCAGGAGAAGGCCGACCACACGATCCTCGTGCCCAAGAACGAGGACGAGCTCGACCCGATCCTGATGGGCATCCCGCTCCAGCTGCTGGCGTACCACACCGCCCTGGCCCTGGGCCGGGACATCGACAAGCCGCGCAACCTGGCCAAGTCCGTCACGGTCGAGTAGCAGCCGCACCGCAGGCACAGGACGGCCCCCGGGGAACCCCCGGGGGCCGTTCCCCCTTTCTCCCCCGAACGAGGTACCCCCATGACCCCGCCCGGCAGCTTCGAGGAACTGATGGCCGAGGCCACGGCCTCCACCGGCCGCTTCGGCCACCGCGAGCACGTCCACCTGACCTGGCTGGCGGTACGCGCCCACGGTCCGGCGGCGGCGGACCTGGTCGGCGAGGGGATCCTGGCGACCGCCACCCGGGCGGGGGTGCCCGGCAGGTTCCACGCGACCCTCACCCGCGCCTGGGTGGAACTCGTCGCCCACGGCCTCGACGGGGGCGAACCCGCCCGGGACTTCGATGAGTTCGCCGTCCGCAACCCCGAACTCCTGGACAAGGAGCTGCCGAAGCGCTTCTACAGCGAGGCCGCGCTGGCCTCGCCGGAGGCGAAGGCCGCCTGGACCGAGCCCGACCTCGCCCCCCTCCCCCGGCAGGACCGCGGCTGACACCGCGCCGCGCCCGCGGCACACGACAGGGGCGCCACCGGTGACTCCGGTGGCGCCCCTGCCCGTCGTGCCCGCGGTCCGGGCGGGCCCTCAGCCCGCCGCGACCGCTCCGCGTCCGGAGGCCCTGCCGAAGGCCATCGGCCAGTGGGCCAGCGCGGCGGTGGCCCCGTACCAGGCCAGCAGCCCGGACACGGCCGCGACCCAGCCGCCCGCCTTGGCCAGGCCCGCGCTGTCCGCGAAGGAGCCTATGGCCAGCAGGACGAGGGAGAGGGTGAGCAGGCCGTAGACGCCCTGGCCGAACAGACCGCTCGCGGCGGCGAGCGCGAGGGTCAGCGCGAGCATCGCGAAGAGGACCAGAAACGTTCCGGCGGCCTCGCCGGACACCGCGGCCCCCGCGCCCTTGGCCCAGGTGAACCAGAAGACGCCCAGGCCCGCGAAGGCGGTGCCGTTGAACCCGTTGCCGGCCCGGTACTCCAGGAGGCCGAGGAGGAAGAGGGCCGCGCCGCCGACGTACATCGCGAGCGACACGGAGTTGGCAGCGGTGACACCGTCGAGGACGCCGGTGTGGCCGATACCGAACGCGAGAAGGGTGAGACCCAGGGCGATGTTCCCCAGGGTCGAAGTCGAGGCCGTGCTTCCCGCAGAGACACCGTTGTCCACGGCGGGCTCCCTTCGATCTGCAGTTGTTGCTGCGTCCCAGCAGCATTTATCTACCCTTTACGCGGGTTCACAACCGCACAACCGGAATACAGGGGGTCACGGAATGACAACGACCGGTCGCTGTGCGCGCTTGGCCAGACGCCCCGCCACCGAGCCGAAAATCCGGCCGACGATGCCGTGCGTGGAGCCCACCACGATGGCGTCCGCCGAGTACTCCCGGCCGACCTCTTCCAGCTCGTGGCAGATGTCCCCGCCCCGCTCGACCAGGATCCACGGCACCTCGGAAAGGTAGTCCGCGCAGGCCAGCTCCAGCCCCAGCACCTCGGTGCGGTGGTCCGGCACGTCCACGAAGACCGGTGGCTCGCAGCCCGCCCACACCGTGGTGGGGAGCCGGTTCGCCACGTGCACGATGATCAGGCCGGAGCCGGAGCGCCGGGCCATGCCGATCGCGTAGGCGAGGGCGCGCTCACTGGACGTGGAGCCGTCGAAGCCGACCACCACTCCGTGCCGGAAGGCCGGGTCGCAGGGCAGGCGTGTCTGTTCCACCGCGCGCAGGTCGCTCGATACGGAATCGGCGAGGTGCTTGCGCTTGCGGTCCGCGGGTTCGAAGAATTCGTGACCGGCCATGGATGTCTCGGCGAAAAGTCCTCGGGGGAAGCGACAGGGGCGGTTGCGGCGACTCGGGCTTTCTGACGACGACGCGGGCGTTTTGGCGACGCTGCGTGACGGAGTTCTGTCCTGGAAGCATCTTTCCAAGCCCTTACCCACCAGGGTACGGCGACACTCCCGTCCTGCACAGGGCATGCCGCCCTTGGAGAGCGTCCAAGGGAGCATGCCGGAGAGGAGCCCCCTTGGCAATGGCCGCTGTCCCCTACAGCCAGTGACGGAAGACCCTCGCGCCACCCGTGCGCGCAGTGACCGGCACCTGTGCGCGGGCGTTGGACAGGCGTCCGACCGTCCAGGAAGAGCCCGCAGGGAGTACGCCGTGCCCGGCCATCCGGTTCACCCCGTCCCGCCCGTCCAGCCCGCTCCGCCGACGCAGTACGGCCCGTCCGCCCGGTCCCCGCACCTGCCGCCGGGCCGCTCCCGGCTTCACCCGTCCGTGGGGTCCGCCGCGGCACGTCCGCATGACGACCCCGCGGGTGACGTGGTGCGCTGGGCGGCCTTCAGCTGCCTGCTCGTACCCGTGGTCCTGGTGGTCTACGGGACCTCGTACGGCGGGGCCGCGGTGGCGACCCTGGGACTGGCGGCCGTCACGGCGGCGTGCCGGGTGCTGCTGCGACACTCGGAGAAGGCCGGGCGGGCCGCCGCCCGGGTGCGGCCGGAGGAGCCGCCTCCGCACGGGCACCGGGGCCGGCACTCCCGCAGCGGGTCCGGCGCGCACCGCGGTTGCCACGGCTCCCCGGGCCCCTCCCCTCACGACTGACCGATTCGCACGTACACACCCGGTTGTTTTCAGCCAACTTCCGGACTGGACGCTTCCCTTGCCGGAATGTCCCCCCAACCCCCCTACCACCAGCGACGACAGAGCGAAGGGGGCGAAAACACCCCATGGGTACTGGCCACGACCGGATCGTGAGGTTCCCGTACGGGTAGCGGAGTGGAACGCTTCCTGATCGAATGCTTTTCGCCAAGTTGCCAAGTCGACATAGCGGTGCGTGCTGAACTTGTCACGCCGACACCACGGGACGCAGTAGATTCGATCATGTATTTACGGCGGGGGATCCACGTGCAAGGCCGAGGGGAAACGTGCAGGTGCGACCAGACCAAGGAGTCGCGACACCCAAGGGGGGCTTAGCGCCATGAGCCAGGATTCCACCGCAGTCATCGCCGACGCGGGCAGGAAGCTCGCGGGGCGTCGCCGCAGAGAGATCGTCGCCGTGCTGCTGTTCAGCGGCGGGCCGATCTTCGAGAGTTCCATTCCGCTGTCCGTGTTCGGCATCGACCGCCAGGACGCCGGAGTGCCGCGCTACCGACTGCTCGTGTGCGCCGGGGAGGACGGTCCGCTGCGGACCACCGGCGGACTCGAACTGACCGCGCCATACGGGCTGGAGGCCATCGCCCGGGCGGGCACGGTCGTCGTTCCCGCCTGGCGCTCCATCACCTCCCCGCCGCCGCCGGAGGCGCTCGACGCCCTGCGGCTGGCGCACGAGGAGGGCGCCCGGATCGTCGGCCTGTGCACGGGGGCGTTCGTGCTCGCCGCCGCCGGCCTGCTGGACGGCCGGCCCGCGACGACGCACTGGATGTACGCGCCGACGCTGGCCAAGCGCTACCCGTCCGTCCACGTCGACCCGCGCGAGCTCTTCGTCGACGACGGCGACGTGCTGACGTCCGCCGGCACCGCGGCCGGAATCGACCTGTGCCTGCACATCGTGCGCACGGACCACGGCAGCGAGGCCGCCGGGGCACTGGCCCGCCGGCTCGTCGTCCCGCCGCGCCGCACCGGCGGCCAGGAGCGCTACCTCGACCGGTCGCTGCCCGAGGAGATCGGCGCCGACCCGCTCGCCGAGGTCGTGGCCTGGGCCCTGGAGCACCTCCACGAGCAGTTCGACGTGGAGACGCTGGCCGCCCGCGCCTACATGAGCCGGCGCACCTTCGACCGGCGGTTCCGCTCGCTCACCGGCAGCGCGCCGCTCCAGTGGCTGATCACCCAGCGGGTGCTCCAGGCCCAGCGGCTGCTGGAGACCTCCGACTACTCGGTCGACGAGGTCGCCGGACGCTGCGGCTTCCGCTCCCCGGTCGCCCTGCGCGGCCACTTCCGCCGGCAGCTGGGGTCCTCCCCGGCCGCCTACCGCTCCGCCTACCGGGCGCGCCGGCCGCAGGCCGACGTGTCCCCCGTGTCGGAGATCTCGGGGACTCCGCTGCCGCACCAGCGCACCCCGCAGCCCCAGCGGGCCGCGGCGGCCCTGGCCGCCTCCGGTCCGAGCGTGACGGAGCTGTACGCCCCGGGCCGGGTGCTGCGCGAGCACGCGTAGCGGCCGCCCGGACATCCGCGAGACGCACGGCGAAGGCCCCCCGCGACGGCAGGACACCACTGCGGGGGGCCTTCGGCATAAGGTGGGACGCATGAACGATCGCATGGTGTGGATCGACTGCGAGATGACCGGGCTCTCGTTGACGGACGACGCACTTATCGAGGTGGCCGCACTGGTCACCGACTCGGAGCTCAACGTGCTCGGCGAAGGCGTGGACATCGTGATCCGCCCGCCGGACGCGGCCCTGGAGAACATGCCGGACGTGGTGCGCGAGATGCACACCGCCTCCGGCCTGCTCGACGAGCTGGCCGGCGGCACGACCCTGGCCGACGCCGAGGCGCAGGTCCTGGCGTACGTGCGCGAGCACGTCAAGGAGCCGCGCAAGGCCCCGCTGTGCGGGAACTCCGTCGGCACCGACCGCGGCTTCCTGTCGCGCGACATGCCGGCGCTGGAGGCCCACCTGCACTACCGGATCGTGGACGTGTCCTCGGTCAAGGAGCTGGCGCGCCGCTGGTACCCGCGGGCCTACTTCAACAGCCCGCCGAAGAACGGCAACCACCGGGCGCTCGCGGACATCAAGGAGTCCATCGCCGAGCTGCGGTACTACCGCGAGGCGGTCTTCGTACCGCAGCCGGGACCCGACTCGGACACGGCCCGGGCCATCGCCGCCAAGCACGTGGTCGCCGGCGAGTAGGACCGCCGCGGGAGCCGCAGGAGGGGTGCGGGGAAAGGGGGGAGCGAGCACCCTCCCGGACCCTGTACCCTTTTCTTCGGCCGGTCGTTCCACGACCGGACATGGTGGGTGTAGCTCAGTTGGTAGAGCACCTGGTTGTGGTCCAGGTGGCCGCGGGTTCGAGTCCCGTCACTCACCCTGTGGGAAGGCCCCGGTTCGCGCGAGCGAGCCGGGGCCTTCCGCGTTCTCCGGGTCCGGCCGGACTCCGGTCCGGACCCGCGGCGGGGGTTCCCGGGCCGGGATTCCCGGGCTAACGTCCCCGGCGACGGGCAACGGCGCGCGCCGGAGAAACGGGAGGGTCGGCGTGCGGCTGGAGGTTGCCCCATGTCCGCATCCACGACCGGGCCCGCCGGGCCCGCGGCCGGGCCCGCGGCCGGTTTCCGCGGGGTGCTCGCGCTCGCCGGCACCGCGCTGCCCCTGTACGCGTTCCTCGCCCGGCTCCCCGCCGCGCTCTGCCCCATCGGAACGCTGCTGCTCGTCAACGAACGCGACGGCATCGGCGGCGCCGGCACCGTCGCCGCCGCCCTCTGGCTGGGCCAGGCCCTCGGCGGCCCGGTGATCGGCCGGCTCGCCGACCGGCGCGGCCACCGCCCGGTCCTGCTGGCCGCCTGCGCCGCGAACGGCGCCGTGCTGGCCTTGCTGGTCCGCGCCGCCCTCGCCGGGCTGCCGCCGGCCGCCCTCGCCGCCCTCGCCGTCGCGGCCGGGCTGACCGTTCCGCAGGTGGGGCCGCTGGCCCGGGCCCGCTGGGCGCGACTGGCCGGGCGGGACCGGGCCCTGCTGGGGTCGGCGCTCTCCTTGGACACCACCCTCGACGAGGCCTCCTTCATGGTGGGGCCCGCGCTGGCCGGGCTCCTCGCGGTGACCGTGCACCCGGCCTCCGCCCTGGTGCTGGCGGCCGTCCTGATCCTGGTGTTCGGGACCCTGTTCGCCCTGCACCCCAGTGCGCCCGGGCCGCTCGCGGCGCCGGGCGGGCGGGACGGCGTACGGCTGTGGTCGCCGGGGCTGGCCCTGCTGTTCGCGCTGGCCGTGCTCCAGGGGGCGGCGTGGAGCAGCGCCAACACGGGGGTCAACGCCCTCGCGAAGTCGCTCGGGCAGGGCGGCTCGGCCGGTCTGGTGTGGGCGGCGATGGCGGTGACCAGCTCGGTCGCCGGGTTCGTGACGGTGGCCCGGCCCGGCCCGGCGGACCTGGTGGCGCGGCTGCGGTGGACGATCGGGGCCCAGGCGGTGCTGAGCCTGCCGCTGCTCGCCGTGTCCGGGCTGTGGGGGGCGGCGGCGGCCGTGGCCGGGATCGGGCTGGCGGTGGCCCCGCACCTGATCGCCCTGTTCGGGCTGGTGGAGCGGACCGGCCCGGCGCCGCGGATGGGCGAGGCCATGACGGTGGTGGGCAGCGGCCTGATCGTCGGCCAGGCCCTGGCCGCGGCGGCCGCCGGGCCGCTGGCCGCCGCGTACGGGTACCGGGCGGCGTTCGCCGTCTCCTGCGCGGCGGCGGCCTCCTCGGCGGTCCTGGCCCTCGCGGCGGGCGGACGGGCCCGGCCCGGTCCGAGGGGCGCGGCCTGATCCGAGGGGCGCGGCCTGATCCGAGGGGCGCGGCCTGATCCGAGGGGCGCGGCCTGATCCGAGGGGCGCGGCCTAGGCGAGGGTGCGGACTTCGGAGAGGATCTCCGCCAGTTCCTCCCCCGTCGTGACCGGCCCGATCTCGACCTCGGCGTGGAACCGGCTGAACAGGTCCCAGGTCAGCAGGGGCAGCTGGGCGCTGTCCTGGACGTCGAAGACGATCCAGCAGGAGCGCACGCCCTCGTGGAGGCCGAAGTAGGCCGCCTCCGGCCGGACCCGGTCCATGAACTTCCTCATGGCCTGGACCAGCGCCCCGGTCTTGATGCCCTCGTTGGCGGCGGCCGTGTCCAGGTGGGCCCTGAGCATGACTCTCACGTGTGGCTCCCTCCGTCACAGCCACCCTCCGCACGGGCCGGGGGCGCGGCAACATGTGCGCCCCCGTCCGGGCGGGGTCAGGAGGAGGGGCGGGCCGTCTGGACGTGGAAGTTGAACTCCGCGTGCCCCAGGGTGCCCATCAGGCGCAGCCACAGCGGCAGGAGCATCTCCGTGCCCCGCGCGGTCTCGATGCCGCCGAGGTCGATGATCGACGCGTCGGGCCAGCCGAAGGAGCTCAGCAGGCCGTGGACGGCCTTCTTCGCGTCGGCGTCGTCGCCGGAGAGGAAGACGGAGTGCTCGCCGGGGACCCGGGCGGGATCGACCATGATCTGGCAGTTCATGGTGTTGAGGGTCTTGACCACCCGCAGCTGCGGGAAGGTGCGCTGGATCAGCTCGCCGAGGCTGTCGTCGTCGACCGGGTCCAGGCGGGGCGGGAAGCCGTGGGAGAAGTCCAGCGGGTTGGCGATGTCGATGAGGACCTTGCCGTCGAGGTGGTCGGCCTCGGCCTCCCTCAGGGCCTCGACGCTGACCCGCCCGCCGGTGGCGTTGACCAGCGTCTCGCCGTGCCGTGCGGCCTCCGGGAAGGGGGCCAGGCCGATCGAGGGGTGGGCCTCCTGCCATTCGGCGTACTCCGCCCGGTCGAGGGTGGCCCGCGGGTCGCGGGTGCCGATGACCACCTCGTGGCCCAGGGAGGCCAGGCGGTCGGCCACCGTGCGGCCGACGATGCCGGTGCCGAGAACTGCGTAACGCATGCGGATGTCCAATCGGGAGGGATGTGGCACGTGCCGTGCGCGGGGTGCGGCCGGGCGGGTCGGCCGGTGCCCAACGGCCCCCAACCGGCGCGGACCGTACGGTATTCCACCGGCGCGGCTTCCGGCCCGCTCCCTCACCCGGTCGGGTCGGTGCGCTCTCCCCGGCGCCTGCCGCGGGCGCGCCGGGCGCGGCGGCCGCCCGGGCCGCGCCCGCCGCGCCGGCCCCGGTCGTCCAGGGCGAGCCACACCCGTACCTCGCTGCCCCCGAGCACCGAGCGCCCCAGGCGTACGTCGCCGCCCGTCGACTCCGCGACCCGGCGCACGATGTCCAGGCCGAGCCCCGTGGAGCCGTCGCGGGCCCCGTCGTTGCCGCGCCTGAGGGCCGTGTCCGGGTCGGCGATGCCGGGGCCCGCGTCCGAGACGAGGACGATGACGGCGTCCCCCGCGTCGTGCACGTCGACCGCGAAGGGGGTGCCCTCGGGGGTGTGCCGGAAGACGTTGCCGAGCAGGGCGTCGAGGGCGGCCGCCAGCTCGGGCCGGGCCACCGGGACCCGTACGGTGCGGTCCACGCCGGCGAGCCTGACCTCGCGGCCCTCGTCCTCCGCGAGCGCCGACCAGAAGGCCATCCGGTCGCGGATCACCTCGGAGGCGTCGCACCCGGCGGTGGCCGCCGCGGCGGCGGCCGGCCGCTGCTCGCGGGCCGTACGGATGATCGTGTCGACCTCCCGCTCCAGCTGCTCCACCGCCGCCCGGGTGTGCTCGGCGGCCGGGCCGTCGCCGAGCGAGGCCGCGTTCAGCCGCAGCACGGTCAGCGGGGTGCGCAGGCGGTGCGAGAGGTCGGCGGCGAGCTCCCGCTCGTTGGCGAGGAGTTCGACCACCTGGTCGGCCATCGAGTTGAACGCGATGGCCGCCGAGCGGAGTTCCTTCGGGCCGTCCTCGGGCACCCGGGCCCCGAGCCGGCCCTCGCCCAGCTGGTGCGCGGCGTCCGCGAGCCGTTCGGCCGGTCGCACCAGCCGGGCCCCGAGCCGGTCGGCGACCGCCACGGAGCCGACGACCAGGGCGAGGCCGACGCCGGCGAGGATCAGCCAGGCGGTGGCGACCCCGTTGCTGACCTCGCTCTCCGGAACGTAGATCTCGATGACGGCGATGTCCCCGGAGCCGAGGGCGATGGGCTGGAGCAGGGCGGAGCCCCCTGCGGCGGCCTTCGCGGTGGTGGCCCGTCCCATGGAGCGGGTCTCGGCCACCGCGTGCGCGCCCGCCCAGCCGTCGCCGATGTCCACGGGGGCGGCGCCGGCGATCGCGGGGACGTGGACGGCCATCCGCCGGGCGGCGCCCATCTCGGTGGACTCGACGGCCTTGCGCAGCTGCACCGGGTCGGTGGTGATGGACAGGGTGGGCCCCATGGTGGCGGCCTGCCGCTCGGCGTTGGAGAACGCCCGGTCGCTGGCCATCTCCTGCACCACCAGCCCCAGAGGCACCGCGAAGGCCACGACCACCATGGTGGTGACGGCAAGACAGACCTTGACCAGCGCCCACCTCACAGCGGCGGCTCCAGCTTCACACCGACCCCCCGCAGCGTGTGCAGGTACCGGGGACGGGCGGCGGTCTCGCCGAGTTTGCGGCGGAGCCAGGAGAGGTGCACGTCGATGGTCTGGTCGTCCCCGTACGACTGCTGCCAGACCTCGGCGAGCAGCTCGCGCCGGGCCACGACCACCCCCGGCCGGCCGGCGAGGAAGGCCAGCAGGTCGAACTCCCGCCGGGTGAGGTCGAGTACGGCCCCGTCCAGCGCGGCCTGGCGGCGCAGCGGGTCGATGGCGAGCCCGCCGACGCGCAGGACGCGCGGGGGCGGTTCGGCCGCCGCGGCCTGGGAGCGGCGCAGGACGGCGGCCATCCGGGCGGAGAGGTGCTCGACGGAGAACGGCTTGGTGAGGTAGTCGTCGGCGCCGTCGTTGAGCAGCCGGACGATCTCCGCCTCGTCGTCGCGGGCGGTGGCGATGATGACCGGCACGTCGGTGATGCCGCGCAGCATCTTCAGCGCCTCGGAGCCGTCGAGGTCGGGCAGTCCGAGGTCGAGGATGACCACGTCGAACCGGTGGTGGGCGACCTCGCGCAGGGCCTCCAGGGCCGTGCCCACGCTCCGTACGGTGTGGGCGGCCTCGGTCAGGTGCCGGATCAGGGCGGAACGTACGAACTGGTCGTCCTCGACCACGAGCACACTAGCCATGGGCGCACGGTAGTCCATCCGGGCGACCCCGGGAGGTGCCGGGACTGCTCTGTGACGTGTGGTGCAGTATGTGCCCTGATGCGACGAGGACTTGTACATGCCATGGCCTGGGTGGTGGCGACCGCGGCCGCCGTGACCCTGTCGTGGTGGGGTGTGCACACCGTCATGTCCGGGACGGCCTACGATCCTCCGCTCGCGGTCCCGCTGACCACCCGGCCGCCGGCCTCCGCGACGCGGGGCGCGGAGCCGCCCCCGGCCGGCCCGACGGGCTCCGCGTCGCCGTCGCCGTCCGCGTCCGGCTCGCCGTCGCCCTCCGTGCCGGCCGCCGCCCCCTCCGCGTCCGCGAGGCCGAAGTCCCCGCCGCCGGCCGGGCAGCAGCGCCCGTACCCGGACGGCGGCGGGCAGGGGTCCGGCTCCGGCAGCGTGAAGGGGTACTCGGTCTCGGGCGGCCGGGTGGTCTTCGACCTCGGGGCCTCCTCGGCCGCCCTGGTCTCGGCGACGCCGGAGGCGGGGTGGCGGGTGCAGGTGTGGAAGCAGGACTTCTGGATCCGGGTCACCTTCACCCGGGACGACCGCGAGGTGTCGGTGTTCTGCACCTGGCACGACCACCCGCCGACGGTGGAGACCGTCGACCCGTAGCCCCGCCCGGGCTCCCGCCCCGCGCCTACCGGAACACCGAGGCCGGGGGCTGCGGCGAGGCCACCGCCGAGGCGTCGCGGACCGGGACGGCGCCGCCCGTGAAGTCCGCCAGGGCCCGGCCGTGCTCCACCCGTCCCGGGTGCGGGTCGCTCGCCACGCGGCGGGTGAACTCCGCGACCGGCAGCTCCCGGTCGGAGGCCACGAGCACCGCATTGCCGAAACGTTTCCCCCGCCAGACGACGGGATCCGCGGCCAGCGCCAGCCGCTCGAACCGGGAGGCCGCGGTGGCGACCTGGCCCCGCAGGTGCGCCAGCGGCGGCCCGTCCGCGAGGTTGGCCACGTACCAGCCGGTGGGCGACAGTACCCGGCGCACGTCGTCCAGGAACTCGGCGCTGGTCAGGTGCGCCGGGGTGCGCGCCCCGCTGAACACGTCCGCGATGACCAGGTCCGCCCAGCCGTCGGGCACCTTCGCCAGGCCCGCCCGCGCGTCCACCGCCCGGACCCGCACCCGCGCCTGCGGGTCCAGCGGCAGGTGCTCCCGTACGAAGGCCACCAGGGCCCCGTCGATCTCCACCACCTGCTGCGCGGAGCGGGGGCGCGCGGCGGCCGTGTAGCGGGCCAGGGTGAAGGCCCCGCCGCCCAGGTGCACCACGTTCAGGGGCTGCCGGGCGGGCGCGGCGAGGTCGATCAGGTGGCCGATGCGGCGCTGGTAGGCGAAGTCCAGGTACCCGGGGTCGTCCAGGTCGACGTGGGACTGCGGGGCCCCGTTGATCAGCAGGGTCCAGGCGCGGGCGCGCTCGCGGTCCGGGGACAGCTCCGCCAGGCCGCCGCCCACCTCGCCGGTGACCGGCTCGGCGGCGCCCCGCCGGCCCCCGTCGCGGTTCCTGCCCTTGTCCCTGCCCGTGCCTCTGCCTGCCACCCCACCATTATCGCTGGCCAGAGCCTCACCGACAGTTGTCGGCCGCCTCGATGAGCCGGGCCGCCTCGCCCAGCGCCGCCCGCAGCACGTCAGGATCGGTGACCGGGCCCACCGACTCGGGCGGCAGCAGCCAGCCCGTGCCGCCCGCGGTGGGCGCGGCGAGGTCCCCGAAGCGCATGCCGCGCCCGTTGGTCTGCGTGCAGGCGCTGCCGGGGAGGTCCCAGGCGTCGGCGGTGCCCGGCGGGACGAGGAACCCGAGCGTGTCGCCGGAACCGTCGTGCAGCACGGGGCCGACCGCGGGGGCGGTCCGGCCGGCACCGCGGCGGATGATGTCCACCGCCTCCAGCCCCTGGCGGACGGAGACGGTCACCAGGTCCGGGGCCGGAACCGGGGAGGGGAGCCCGGCCGCGGCCGGGGCGGTGAACGCATGCGCGCCGGCGTCGGGCGCGGTGCTCGTACCAATGCTGTCCATGCCGGCCTCCACCAAGGGGAACCCCTCCTCGATCCGTATCCGCATGGGTTCAACGCGGCGAAGCGTCAACAGGTGCGGCGGCAAGACGCTGCAAAGGATGGCACTTCATGGCGGATCGCGGGTGAGATATCCGTTTTGTAGCCAAACACCGCGTGGGACCCCCCTCACCGGCGGTACGTTCGTGCGCGCCGGAGCACACGACTCCGGGGCGAGCGTGTCCAGAGAGGCAGCGTCCATGGCGGCGTCACCCCACTCACCCAACTCCTGCTTCCGGCGGCTGCGCGGAGCACACTCCCCGGCCGAGTTCGCGGCCATGGTGCGACGGGCCGCACGGGAGATCGGCGAAACGGTTTCCTGCGACGCCCGCTACATCGGCCGCGTCGAGTCGGGCGAGATCCGCTGCCCCAACTACGCCTACGAGCGGGTCTTCCTCCACATGTTCCCCGGCCGCACCCTGGCCGACCTGGGCTTCTCCCCCCGCGAGGCGGTCCGCGGACGGGCCGCGCAGCGCGCCCTGCCCGCCCCGCCCGTCTTCACCCACCTCATCCACCGTTCCAAGGAGAGCGACGTGCTGCGCCGCGCCTTCATGGCGGGCGGCTCCGCGACCGTGGCGGCCGCGACGCTCAGCCTCACCCTGCTCGGCGACAGCCGCCGGATCCCCTCCCGCGCCGGCGAGGCCGAGGCCGCCGCCGTCGAGGACGCCGTACGCCAGATCCGGCTGCTGGACGACCGGCACGGCGCCGACGCCCTCTACCGGCGGGCCGCGCAACCCCTGCGGACCGCCTACGCCCTGCTCGACGCGGGAGCCACCCGCCAGTCCACCGAGGACCGGCTGCACGCGGGGGCCGGGGAGCTGGCCGTCTCCGTGGGCTGGCTGGCCCACGACTCGGGCCGCTTCGAGGACGCCCGCTCGCACTACGCCGAGGCCCTGGCCACCGCCCGGGTGGCCGGGGACGCGGGCCTGGAGGCGCACGCCTTCAGCAACATGGCCTTCCTGGCCCGGGACTGCGGGCGCCCCCGCGAGTCGGTGCGGGCGGCCCAGGCCGGCCGGCGCGCGGCCCGCTCGCTGGGCTCGCCCCGCCTGCTGGCGCTGCTTGCGCTGCGGGAGGCGGGCGGCTGGTCGGGGCTCGGGGACCGCCGGGCCTGCGAGGAGGCGCTGACCCGGGCGCACACCGAGTTCGCGCGGGGGGCGAGCGCCGCCGACCCGGAGTGGATGTCCTTCTTCGGCGAGGCCGAACTGGAGTCCCTGGAGTCCCGCTGCTGGGCGGCGCTCGGGGAATACGCCCGCGCGGCCCGGCACGCCCGCCGCGCGGCCGACCTCCAGGACCCGCACTTCGCGCGGAACGTAGCCCTCTACACTGCCGAGCTCGCCGACGACCTGGCCCGCGCCGGGGCGCCCGACGAGGCCGCCTGGGCCGGCGGACGGGTGCTGGACCTGCTGACGGAGGTCCAGTCGACCCGGATCCGCTCCATGCTGGCCGGCACCGCCCGCACCCTGGTGCCGCACCAGCGCTCCCCCCGCGTCGGCGCGTTCCTCACCCGCCACGCCCAGGCGTAGGGCCGTGGCGGGGGACGGCCGGAGGGGTACGGGGCCCTACCCCTCCAGGTGCCCCGTGTCGTTCCAGCGCTCCAGCGCCGGCGCCCCGTACGCCCAGCCCAGGACCGACAGCGAGGTCGGGTCCAGGCGGATGCGGGCGCCGAAGGAGGCCTCGAAGCCCAGCCAGCGGGCGGCGAGGGTGCGCAGGACGTGCCCGTGCGCGAAGACCAGGACGTCCCGCTCCGCCGAGCGGGCCCAGGCGACCACCTCGTCCGCGCGGGCCGCCACGTCCGCGACGGACTCGCCGCCGGGGACCCCGTCGCGCCAGATCAGCCAGCCCGGCCGGACCGCCTGGATCTCGGCCGGCGTCATCCCCTCGTAGTCGCCGTAGTCCCACTCCATGAGGGTGTCCCAGGGCTCCGCCTGCGCCCCGAAGCCCGCCAGGTCGCAGCTCTCGCTCGCCCGGACCAGGGGGCTGGTGCGCACCTCCAGGCCGCGCAGGGAGACCCAGGGCTCGCCGGCGAGCCGCTCGCCCAGCCGCTTCGCCCCCTGCCTGCCCTCCTCCAGCAGGGGCACGTCCGTGCGCCCGGTGTGCTTGCCGAGCAGGGACCATGCCGTCTGGCCGTGGCGGGCCAGCAGGATGCGGGGGGCCATCTGTGTTTCTCCCGGTCCGTGGGGTTTCGCCCTGTGCTGCGCGAATCCGTCGTCCGTCCATCATCGCCGACGTGAACGCGGGGCGGCTCCGTCCGACGGGGCGCGGGCGGGAGCGGGCCCGGACGGCGGGAACCGGTCCGTTTCCGCCGTAAGTCCACGATTGTCAGTGACGGATGGGACACTTCCGCCCGTGAGCTCCTACCCGCCCAGCGGCCCGCCCCAGACGACGACACTGCGGCAGCGGCTCGCCGACCTGCGCGGCCCCGCCGTACCGCCCCGTCCGCTCGACGCCCGGGCACTCGCCGCGCTCGCCGCGAACCCGGGCTGTGGCAGACGGGCGATCCTCGACGGCGCCGGGGTGGACAAGAACGCCCTGGCCGCGGCCCTCGGCACGCCGGCCGCTTTCGGCCAGTCGCAGTTCGCGATCATCCGCGGGAACTCCTTCGAGGCCAGGGTCAAGGGCGACGGCGGCGCCGAGCTGCTGCGCCTGGTCCACGCCCGGCTGGGCGCCGGCGCCGAGCCCCCCGGGCCGGACGCCCGGGTGCCCGACCTCACCGCCGCCGGGCCGGAGGGCCGGGCCGCCCGGACCGCGCTGGCCCTGCGGGAGGCCACCGCCGCGCGTACCTGGACCCTGCTGGACCATCCGATGCTGGCCCTGGAGGTGGCGGGCACCCCCGCCTACCTGGAGCCCGACGCCGTCGTGGTGCACCCCGACGGCCGCTGGACCGTCGTGGAGATCAAGTCGTTCCCGATGATCGACGGGGCCGCCGACGCCGCGAAGGTCGGGGCCGCCGCCCGGCAGGCCGCCGTGTACGTCCTGGCCCTGGAGCAGACCGCAGCGAAGCTGGCCGGCGCCGAGGTCGACCACCGGGTGCTGCTGGTCTGCCCGAAGGACTTCTCCAACCTGCCCACCGCCGAACCCGTCGACGTCCGCCGCGAGCGCTCGGTCACCCGCCGCCAGCTGGAGCGGCTGACCCGGATCGAGGACCTGGCAGCCGGCCTGCCCGAGGGGCTCTGCTTCGACCCCGCCCGGCCGGCCGAGGAGCTGACCCGGGCCGTCTCCGCCGTCTCCGCCGCCTACGCCCCCGAGTGCCTGGCCGCCTGCGAACTGGCCTTCCACTGCCGCGAGCGCTCCCGCGCCGCCGGGGACCCGGCCGCGCTCGGCCGGTCCGTCCGCGGCGAGCTGGGCGGGCTGGGCAGCGTCGAGGCGGCCCTGGCCGCCGCCGCGGGCGCGGGCCCCGAGGGCGATCCCACCGCCGACGCCCTGCGCCAGGCGGCCCGGCTGCGCGCCGAGGCCCTGGAAGGGGCCGCCGTCCGACCCCCGTACCAGGCCCCGGAGACCCCCGCATGCCCCTGCTGACCACCCTCGCCCGGCTGGAGGCGGTCCGCGCGGGCCGCGCCCGGCCGCTGGCGACCGTACGCCACCGCCACCTGGGCGCGCAGCCGCTGGTCTTCGTGCCGCTGACCACCGCCGGTGAGGCCGGGGCCCCGCTCGGCGCGATGCTGGGCACCGACCGGCACGATCCGCGGATCCTCGTCATACCGCAGCCCCGTGACCGGGACCTGCGCTGGGAGTTCCTCGGCGAGCTGGCCCGGCAGCTGGTGCCGTACATCGAGTCCTACGCGGACGCGGTCGAGCCCGCCGAGCGGACCGAGACCGACCCGGAGACCGGGAAGAGGACCAAGGTCGAGGCCGAACTGTGCGTGGACGCGCCGCAGATCGTCGTTCCGAGCCGGGCCGGCATCGAGTACGTACGGCTGCTGGGCCGGTCGATGCGGTTCCGCCGGACCGCCGAGGAGGACCCGGAGAACCCCTACCCGGCGCCCACCCGGGTCCCGCTGCTGGGCCGCTGGTTCACACACCTCGCCGAGCGCTCCCGCGTGCCCGGGTCCTCGCTGCTGCTGTCCGCCACCGACCTGCTCTCCCGGCACTGGGCGACGGGCCAGAGCAACCTGGAGGACCAGCACCTGGGCTCCCTGCTGGCCTGGATCGCCCCGCCGGAGGGCGTCTCGGGCGCCGAGTGGGCGCTCAGGGTGGAGCTGGGGCGGGACCGGGACGGCCGGCTGCTGTTCCCGCCGGCCGGCCCGGCCACCGACCCCGCCTTCGACAACGGGCTGCTGGCGCCGGCGATCGCGCGGTTCGACGCCGCCCGCTCGGCGGACGGGCCCCGCGACGAGGAGGCCGTGCGGCGGGCCGGGGAGGAGGTCCGGCGGCTGGTCGTGGACCAGATGGAACCCGCCTGGCGGCAGACCTGGGAGGCGATCGACCTGGTGCGCGCCCTGCCGCCGGGCGAGCGGACCGAGGAGCGCTGGACCCGCGACCGCTGGTCCTTCACCGGCCACCGCGACCGGGTCCGGGCGGGCGAGCCGCCGCAGCCGCGCCGCGACGACGCGGTGACGGCGGCCCAGAAGCTGGCCACGCGGGAGACCGAGCAGGTGCGGCTGGACGCGCAGGAGGCCCTGGACGACCCGCTGGTGATGGCGGGCCGGCGGTTCGCGGGGGAGGCCTTCGCCGGCGAGGTCACCGAGGTGGCCATGGAGTGGACGGAGGGCAGGCGCCCCCGCCCGCGCCCCCTGCTGACGGTGGCCACCGAGGACCGGCCGCAGCTGGCGGACGAGGGCGGCGGGAAGGTCTTCCGCTCGCTGGACGGCCGCCAGCAGGCCTTCGAGTTCGTGGGCCGCGAGGAGGACGGCCGGCTGGTGCTGCGCGTCCTCGACAAGATGGGCGCCGGGCGGGAGCCGGTGGCGGGCTCGGTGCCCGAGAAGGGCGACCGGGTGTGCTGGACCCTGTTCGAGCACGACGCGCGCGGCGGCCCGAAGCTGCCCGACCCGGAGAACACCCCGTGGACGCACGGCGGCCCGCCGGGATCCTCCGCCGCCCCCGCCCTGGACGCCGTGACCGACGAGGACATCCTGTGAGCACCGCTTTCGACCCGGGCGCGGCCGCCGACCGGGCGACCGCCGCCATCCTCCGCGACACCCTGCACGGCAGCGAGCGGGGCGTGGTCGTCGACTCCCCGCCCGGGGCCGGGAAGTCGACGCTGGTGGTGCGCGCGGCCCGGGAACTGGCCGCCGCCGGGCGCCGGCTGATGGTGGTCGCGCAGACCAACGCGCAGGTCGACGACCTGGTGCTGCGGCTCGCCGACAAGGACCCGGAGCTGAAGGTGGGCCGGCTGCACAGCAGCGACGCCGACGCCTACGACCCGGCGCTGCGCGACCTGCCCTCCGTCACCCTTTCGGCGAAGCCGGCCGACCTGGCCGAACTGCCCGTCACCCTCTCGACGGCCGCCAAGTGGGCGTACGTGAAGGCGGAGCCCTGGGAGCACGCGATCGTCGACGAGGCGTACCAGATGCGCTCCGACGCGCTGCTGGCCGTGGCGGGGCTGTTCGAGCGGGCCCTGTTCGTGGGCGACCCGGGGCAGCTGGACCCGTTCAGCGTGGTCGGCGCGGAGCAGTGGGCCGGGCTGTCCTACGACCCCTCCGCCTCTGCGGTCTCCACCCTGCTGGCGCACAACCCCCGGCTGCCGCAGCACCGGCTGCCGGTGTCCTGGCGGCTCCCGGCGACGGCCGCGCCGCTGGTCTCGCGCGCCTTCTACCCGTACTCGCAGTTCCGCAGCGGGACGGGTCCGGGCGAGCGGCGGCTGGCGTACGGGGTCGCGTCGGACGGTTCCGGTCCGGACCGGGTGCTGGACGAGGCGGCCGAGGCGGGCTGGGGCCTGCTCGAACTCCCCGCCCGGCACACCCCGCGCACGGACCCGGAGGCGGTCGGGGCGGTGGCCCTGGTGGTCCGCCGCGCCCTGGACCGCGGCGCGGTGACCTCCGACGAGCGCTCCCCGGTCCCCGCCCCGCTGACCCCGGCGCGCATCGCGGTGGGCACGGCGCACCGCGACCAGGCGGCGGCCGTCCGCTCGGCCCTGGCCTCCCTGGGCGTCACCGGCGTCACGGTGGACACCGCGAACCGCCTCCAGGGCCGCGAGTACGACCTCACGGTGGTCCTCCACCCCCTGTCGGGCCGCCCCGACGCGACGGCCTTCCACCTGGAGACGGGCCGCCTGTGCGTCCTGGCCTCGCGGCACCGGCACGCCTGCGTGGTGGTGGCCCGGGCGGGCATAGCGGAACTCCTGGACGACCACCCGTCCACGGAGCCGGTCCAGCTGGGCGCGACCATCAAGTTCCCCGACGGCTGGGAGGCCAACCACTCGGTCCTCTCCCACCTCGCCGAACACCGGGTCATCTGGCGGCCGTAGGGCCCGTCGCGGCGGCGGGCTGCTTGCGGGTGGCGCCCAAGGTGTGGCGGAGGGTGTCGCCGATCTCGGCGAGGGCGCGGAGCTGATCCGGGGTCAGGACGTCGACCAGGTGGCGGCGTACGGATTCCACGTGGTGCGGGGCGGCCCCGGTGATCGCGGCCACGCCGTCGGCGGTGAGCACCACCTCCGCCCCGCGGCGGTCGGCGGCGACCTCCTCGCGCCGTACCAGGCCGCGCTGTTCCATGCGGGTGAGCTGGTGGGACAGCCGGCTGCGGGACCAGCTCATCAGTGCGGCGAGCGCGGTGACGCGCATGCGGTGGCCGTCGGTCGAGCCGAGGACGGACAGCACGTCGTAGTCGGCCTCGGACAGCCCGCTGTCCTGCTGGAGGTCGCGCGCGATCTCCGCGTTGACGAGGGGGAACATCCGGCGCCAGGCGTACCAGGCGTCCTGCTCGGACTCGGTGAGCCAGCGGGGGCGGGCGGGCTCGGACACTTCGGTCATGGGGGCAGCCTAGCGAGTTTGATGACACGTCACCCATCTAGTTGACACATCACGCACCGCCGGCTTCCCCGCGCGGCACGTCAATCACGAGGCTGTCCCGCACATCACACCAGCGCTCCGAGGGAGTTCGCACCATGACCCGCCTGCTCGTCGTCTCCGCCGCCAACCGCCCCACCTCCGCCGGCCGCCCCCTCGCCCGGTGGGTGGCCGACCTCGCCCGCGAACACGGCGCCTTCGAGGTCACCCCGGTGGACCTCGCGGAGATCGCGCTGCCCTTCCTGGACGAGCCGGAGTTCCCCTCCAGCGGCAACTACGCCCACCAGCACACCCGCGACTGGAGCGCGGTCGTCGACTCCGCCGACGCGTTCGTGTTCGTCCTGCCGATGTACAACGGCGGCTTCACCGCCCCGTTCAAGAACGCCGTCGACTTCCTCTACGCCGAGTGGCAGGGCAAGCCGGTCGGCCTGGTCAGCTACAGCGCGGGCGGCAGCGGCGGCGCCCCGGCCGCCGAGATGCTGCTGCCGGTGCTCACCCAGGTCGGCCTGGTGCCGGCCGCCCGCTCGGTGGCGGTGCCCGGCATCCTCGGCCTGGTCGGCGCCGAGGGCCTCCAGGCCCCGGAGGGACTGGAGGCCGAGGTGACGGGCGTCCTCGACGACATCGCGGCCCTGGTGAAGGAGCCCGCATCGGCGTGACGCCCGGCGCCCTTGCGTGACGCTGGACAATGGAGGGTGGCCCGGAGGAATTCGCAAGCGCAGGAGGACACGCATGGCAGAGCCCGAGCGGACCGGGCGGAGGCAGCGGCCCGCACCGCTGCTCTTCGAGCCCTCGGAGGCCGTCGCGGACCCGGAGCACTTCTTCGACCTGGAGTCGATCGAGGACCCGCGGGAGCTGCTGGCGCGCGCCACCGAACTGACGCTGGCGTTCCGGGCCGCACAGAACCGGGCCGAGGAGTTCCAGGCCCTGGCGGCGGCCCAGCTGGCCGACCCCCGCCGCTTCGACCGCCTCCCGCCGTCCGCGATCGCCGAGGCGGCGGAGTGGACCGAGGACTACGCGCGCCGCATGATCGAGTTCGGCGAGGACCTCCAGCGCGGCACGCCCCCGGAGGCCTGACCCGGTGGGGGCGGGCCGGGCCCCGCCCCACCGGCCGCCCCCGGCGCGTGCGGCGCGCACGATAGCGCAGCCGACCCGCCCCCGTCCCGGTTTCCGGTAACTCGTGGGAACCGACACACTACGGGCGGTAGACATTGGCATATGACGATCCTGACGACGGCCGCCCACTGCCCCGCCCTCGACGGCATCGACGCGCGCACCGCGCCCGCCACCCAGGTCACCCCGCAGGGAGCCGCCTGGCTGGCCTCCGCCTCCGCGCATCCGGGGAGCACCCTGGCCGTCTGGGAGGGGCGGCCCGACGCGCACGCCGTGCTGCCCTGCGGGACCGCCTTCGACGTCGTCAACGTTCCGCTCGTCCTCGGCCGGCGCATGCTCGACCTGCTCTGGGAGCGGGGGCCCGGCTCCGGGCCCGCCGCCGTGCACCGGGGACGGATGCTGCTCTTCGCCACCCCCGGCACCGCCCAGCGGCTCCCCGCCCTGCTCGCCTGGGAGGAGTGGGGCCCCGCCGCCCCGGCCCCGGCGCCCCTCTGCCACGGCCACGGCGACGCCGTCACCGTGCCCCCGCTGCGGCCCGGTCCCGGCCCCTCCCGGTGGCTGGTCGCGCCGGACGCCCGACTCCCCTGGCTGCCCGGTCCGGACTGCCTCCTGTGGGCGTTCCTGCACGCCGCGAGGGGTCCGGCCCCGGTATCGATTTCTGGTTCGGCGGATTCGGATGCTAGTGTCTACCTCGTCAGCAAGCGCCGCTAGCTCAGTTGGTTAGAGCAGCTGACTCTTAATCAGCGGGTCCGGGGTTCGAGTCCCTGGCGGCGCACAGACGGGAGAAGGCCCCCACTCATCAGAGTGGGGGCCTTCTTCGTGCTGTCACGCCGGGTGCGCCGTCACGTCGTGATCTTCACCGTGTAGGCGCCCGACAGCGTCCGGTCCGCGACCTCGATGGTGATCCGCTCCCCCGGCACGGTGAACGTCTCCCCGACCTCCAGCGGGGCGTCGGCGAGCGGCGGGTACACCGAGCGGTCCCAGCAGGCCTCGCTGCGCGGATGGCCGTCCAGCACCTCGATCGGGCCGCCGCCCGAAGCCGCCTCGTTGCGGACCCGGTAGACCAGGACCCCCTCCGTGCAGGTGTCCCCATCGTTGCCGGCGGAGCTCCGCGCCTCGACCGCGATCGCGCTGCCGGGGCCCGTGCGGATCACGGCGAGCCGGGTGCCGCCGGTGGCACCGGGCTTCAGGGGCTGCGAGAGCGGCTGGAGGGTGTGCAGGGAGGTCCCGGAGCGCACGCAGTCGACCTGGGAGGCGTCCAGCCAGCCCAGCTTCCACTTCTGCCAGCCGAACAGGTCCGGGGCCATGCCGAACTGGCTGCCCATGACGTCCCAGTCGCCGACGTACGTGTCCCAGTCGCCCTTGCCGTCCGTCGGGCGGTGGTAGAGGTCGGGCAGGTCGAAGACGTGCCCGGTCTCGTGCGCCAGCACGTTGCGGTCCGGCGGGTGCCGCTCGAAGACGGTGACGATCCGCCGCAGGTCGGTGCCGTCGGCCCGCAGGGGGCGGTCGAAGTTGACGACCTTGGTGGCGTCGGAGTCCACCCCGGGGGCGTTGGGGTCGGCGACGAAGTACACGATGTCGTACGCGCTGAAGTCCACCAGCGGGTCGGCGGCGGCGACCGCGTCCCGCAGGTAGGCGGCCCGGGCGTCCGGGGCCCAGTCGCGCCGTATCCCGTAGGCGGTCGACGGCCTGGGCATCCTGATCCACTGCCGCTGCGGGTGCGGGACCAGCCGGAAGCGGCCGTAGGAGGCCCGTTCGAAGAAGTCGCTGGTGGCCGGGAAGTAATCGGCGGCCAGCTCCTCGGGGGTGACGGCCGTCCGGTGGTCGGGGAAGGAGAGGAAGACCATCACCGCGTGGAGCGTGCGCTCCGGCTTGGGGTAGGCCCGGTTCCAGGTGTCCAGTCCGAGGGAGTGGTGCGCGGCCGTGCGGGTCAGCGCGCAGGGTCCGCCGGTGGCGGGTCCGGCGGCCACGGCGGGTCCCGTGACGAGCGACATGGCGGCGAGCGCCGTCATCGAGGTGAGGATGGCCGCCGTACTTCGCATGCGGGAGCGGTCCACTCCCCCGGGTGTCAGCTGTCGCGGCACATCGACCTCCGGTAGTGGATTCGTCTTGTTCCATCCACCTTGAGGCGATTGTCTTACTTATGCACGATTCCCCTGCCCCACACGAGTGAGCGCTACGACAATTCGGTGACCCCGGGGCCGAGCGCCCTTGCCTACAGAACGTCACTATCGATCACCCAGGATCAGACCATGGCACAGTGCGCTCACAGCCGTGCGGAATCCGTCACGCCGCGGCGGCCGACACGGCGTCAGCGAGGGGCCGACGGGGCGTCAGCACGGCGACGACCCGTGCCCCACACGGCGACGCCGCTGGATAGGGCCTCCGTCAGCCTCTATGATCGGCACACTTTCCTGCACCGACACTCACGAACACTGCGGGAGCCAACGGTGAACGGAAGCTCAGAGGGAACCGGTTCGGCGGCCGACAGCATCCGACCGGCCCTTACGGAGCGTCACCAAGCGGTGCCGGCCGTGCCGGGCATGTCGGCGCCGCCGCCGAGGCCGAGGCCCACCCCCGGGAGCGCCGACCCCGACGGGACCGACGCCAGGGCCGCCGCGGTGATCGGCGGCGCCGCCGGAGCGGGCGAACCCCGCGACTACCGCGCCGCCTTCGACGCGGCCCACCTCGCCATGGCCGTCGTCGACCGCGACGGCGACGTCATCGCCGCCAACCGGGCCCTCGCCTCCCTGCTGGGCGGCGAGCCCCACGAACTGGCCGGGCAGTGCGCCGCCGACCTGGTGGACCTCGCGGCGGAGGCCCGGACCTGGCAGGCCTACCAGGAAGTGCTGCGCGGCCGGCAGGCCCGGCTGCGCTGCACCCGCCGCCTCAAGCACCCCGACGGGCACTCGCTATGGACCGAGGTCACCCTGGGCCCGGTGCCCGGCACCCCGGACGTCCTGCTGTCGGTCGCCGACATCAGCGACCGGCGCGACCTCCAGGCCCGCCTGCGCCACCTCCAGATGCACGACCCCGTGACCCGGCTGCCCAACCGGGCGCTGTTCTTCGAGCGGCTCTCGGCGGCCCTGGAGGGCTCCGCGTACGGCAGCGGCGGAACCGGCCGGATCGGCCTGTGCTACCTGGACCTCGACGGGTTCAAGGCCGTCAACGACACCCTGGGCCACCGGGTCGGCGACCGGCTGCTGACCGCCGTGGCGGCCCGGCTGACCCACTGCGCCGACCAGTCCGGGTACGGGCGCTCGGGCGGCCACCTCGTCGCCCGGCTCGGCGGCGACGAGTTCGCGCTGCTGGTCGAGGACTCCACCGGCACCGAGCAGCTCGTGGACCTGGCGCGCAGCGTGCTGGCCGCCGTGCAGGAGCCCTTCGACCTGGCCGGGCAGCGGCTGTCGGTGTCCGCGTCGATCGGCGTGGTCGAGCGGGACGCGGCCGGGACCTCGGCGACGGGCCTGATGCAGGCGGCGGACACGACCCTGTACTGGGCGAAGGCGGACGGCAAGGCCCGCTGGACCCTCTTCGACCCGGAGCGCAACGCGCACCGGATGACCCGCCAGGCCCTGTCGAGCTCGCTGCGCCCGGCGGTGGAGCGGGGGGAGTTCGCGCTGGAGTACCAGCCGCTGGTGGACCTGGAGAGCAGCGTGGTGCGCGGGGTCGAGGCGCTGGTGCGCTGGAACCACCCGCAGTTCGGCACGCTGACGCCGAATCGGTTCATCGGCATCGCCGAAGAGGACGGCTCGATCGTGCAGTTGGGCCAGTGGGTGCTGCGCACGGCCTGCCGGCAGGCGCGGCGCTGGCAGATCGAGCAGCCCAGCGACGCGCCGGTGTTCGTGTCGGTGAACGTGGCGGTGCGCCAGGTGTGGGACTCGGACCTGGTGGGCGACGTCGCGGAGATCCTCGCCGAGACCGGGCTGGCCCCGCAGCTGCTCCAGCTGGAGCTGACGGAGTCGGCGGTGATGGGTTCGGCGGGTCGGCCCCTCCAGGCCCTCCAGGCGCTCAGCGACATGGGGGTGCGGATCGCCATCGACGACTTCGGCACCGGGTACTCCAACCTGGCCTACCTGTCGCGGCTGCCGGTGTCGGTGCTGAAGCTGGACGGCTCCTTCGTGCGCGGCTTCCGCTACGACGACGGCGCGCATCCGAACCCGGCCGACGAGACCATCGTGGAGGCCCTGGTCCAGCTCGCGCACCGGCTCGGGCTGACGGTGACCGCCGAGTGCGTGGAGACCGCCGGGCAGGCGGCCCGGCTGCGGCGGGTCGGGTGCGACACCGGTCAGGGCTGGCTGTACTCGCGCGCGGTGGCCCCCGAACGGATCGCGGAGATGATCAGCGCCCGCCCGGGCGTGCGCCGGCGCTGAGGTCCGCGGGGCTCCCGGGTCCGCGGGGCTCCCGGGTCCGCGGGCTCCCGGGTCGCGGGCGGTGGCGTCCGGGGGCGGCGGGGGCGGGGCTCCGGGCGCACGGCCGCCCCCGGCCTCGCGGGAGGCACGGGGGCGGTCGGCGCTCGGCGCCGGGTGGGGGGAGATCAGCAGGCGCCGAGGTCCTTCCAGACGCCCCATTCACCGGTGGTGCCGGGCACCTCGTTCTGGGTCCACCACTGGGCCCTCCACTTCCGGCCGTTGTGGGCGACCTCGTTGCCGGCGGTGTAGACCTGGCCCGCGACGTACGCCGGGGTGCTGCCGCAGCCGGTGCTCGGGGGCGTCGTCGGCGGCGTGGTGGGCGGAGTGGTCGGGGGCGTGGTCGGGGGCGTGGTGGGCGGCGTCGTCGGCGGGGTGGTGGGGGGCGTCGTGGCGCCGCCGAGGGCGTCGTTGATCTGGTTCAGCAGGGTGGTCTTGTCGTCCAGGCCGAGCAGGGAGTACATCATCGCGCCGGCCAGGCCGCGGCTCCTGCCGTAGTCGACCCGGGCCTGGATGGACTTCTGGTCCAGGCCGGTGAAGAACTCGCCGTCCTTGTAGAAGTACGAGGCCTTGGCCTGGTCGTCCCAGAAGGTGGTCGCCGGGTTGTCGACGATGCCGCCGAGCTCCTTGTAGTTGGCGATGCCGGCCTGCTGGGACGTGGGGCGGGCGCCGGAGGGGCCGGTGGCGGTCTGGGCGAGGCCGTTGGTGGTGCCGGCGGGCACGCCCTTCCAGCCGCGGTAGTAGAACTCGTAGCCCAGGGTCAGCTTGCCGGCGGGGAAGCCGCCCGCGATGCCGTAGGCAGGGTTGCCGTCGAGCCAGGAGTCGATGGCGTTCTTGATGCCGTACTTCTGGGTGCCCGGGGCGATCGGGTCGGTCGGGTCGGCGGCCGAGTTCAGCAGCGGGGACTGGTGGTACGTCGGCCCGTCGCCGTCCCAGGCGCCGTGCATGTCGTACGTCATGATGTTCGCGTAGTCGAGGTACGAACCGATCTTGTCCGTCTCGATGTACTTGATCTTGTCCTGGCCGGCCGGGAGGGCCGCGGTCAGCAGGTACTTCTTGCCGCCGTCGGCCTGGCCGTAGGCGTCGAGCTGGTCGCGGAACTCCTTGAGCAGCAGCGTGAAGTTCTGCTTGTCCTCGGGGGCGTAGCGGTTGCCGAGGTGGCCTCCGGCGGAGCCCGGGTACTCCCAGTCGATGTCGATGCCGTCGAAGATCCCGGCGGCCGTGCCGGGGCCGCCGTAGCCGTCCGCCTTGGGCAGGTTGCCCTTGATGTACTGGTCGATGCAGGAGGACACGAACTTCTTGCGCGAGGCGTCGGTCTTCGCCGCGTCGCTGAAGTACTTCGAGTACGTCCAGCCGCCGATCGATATGTTGATCTTCAGGTTGGGGTACTTCGCCTTCAGCTGCTTGAACTGGTTGAAGACGCCCACGATCGGCTGGTCCCACTTGTCGGCGACCCCGCTGACGCTGTCGGCCGCGCTGAAGGACTTCTGGTAGTCGGCGTACGAGTCGCCCGCCCCGTCACCGGCGTTGGGGTTGTTGTCGTCGCCCGCCGCCTTGTTCGCCTCGAAGCAGGTGAGGTCGGTGGGGTGGATGTTGCCGAAGGAGTAGTTGATGACGTCGAGCTTGCCCGCGATGCCCCGGGTGTCCAGGTGCTTGGGGTAGAACGCGTTGCCGTACACGCTCCACTGGTCGTAGTAGGCGATCCGCACGCCGCCGGCGGCGGTGCCCGCGGAGGCGGCGGCGCCGGCGGCCTGGGCGGTGCCGATTCCCGCGAAGGCGGCCAGCGCCCCTGCTGCCAGCGCGGCCGTGGCGGCGGCCGCGACGAGGGGTTTACGGATGTGCATGAACTGCCTCCGGGGGGTGGGAGGGGAGGGCATCAGCTTCGGGTGAGAGAAGTGATAGCGATCACGGCGCACCCCAGTCAATGGTTTGGACCAAAGAAGGACTAGACCACTGAGTCGGCAAACTCCCTCGTCAGAGCCCTGGAGGCGCAACGAAAACCGCCCGCCACCCCGGGTGACGAGCGGTTTAAGGATCCCTTAGGCCATGCCCCGGCAAGGTTTCGGCAACAAACCAGCCAAACCCCGTTCTCCCGGGTCCTGTCGGAATCGAGGCCGGGACTAGCCGGCCGCGGGCATGCCGTACGCGTCTGCGACGAGGCCGTACGACCGCAGCCGGGCGTCCCCGCCGTGCGCGTTGGCGGTCAGCATCAGCTCGTCCGCGCCCGTCCGCGCCACCAGCGCGTCGAGTCCGGACCGGACCTCGTCGGGGGTGCCGTGGACGACGTTCGCGAGCCAGCCGTCCACGAACTCCCGCTCCAGCGGCGAGAAGGCGTACGCGGCCGCCTCCTCGGGCGTCGGCACCAGCCCGGGCCGGCCGCTGCGCAGCCGGAGCATCGACAGCGCTCCGGTGAGCACCTGCGCCCGGGCCTGCGCCGCGGTGTCGGCGGCGAGCGCCGAGACCCCGATGAGGGCGTACGGGGCGTCCAGCACGGCCGAGGGGCGGAAGCTCTGGCGGTAGAGGTCGAGGGCGGGCAGGGTGCCCGCGGCGGAGAAGTGGTGGGCGTACGCGAACGGCAGGCCCAGCTCCCCCGCGAGGCGGGCGCTGAAGCCGGAGGAGCCGAGGAGCCAGATCGGGGGCCGGGCGGCGGGGCCCTGCACCGGGCCGGGCACGGCGTGCACGCGGGCGTACGGGTGCCCGTCGGGGAAGTCGTCGTCGAGGAAGCGGGTCAGCTCCGCGAGCCGCCGGGGGAACTCGTCCGCCGCCTCGTCCAGCCGTCCGGGCCCGCGCAGCGCGGCGGCCGTCCGGGGGTCGGAGCCCGGCGCCCGGCCGAGCCCGAGGTCGACCCGGCCGGGGGCGAGGGCCTCCAGCGTGCCGAACTGCTCCGCCACGGCCAGCGGGGCGTGGTTGGGCAGCATGACCCCGCCCGAGCCCAGGCGGATGCGGGAGGTGTGGGCGGCGAGGTGGGCCAGGATCACCGCCGGGGAGGAGCTGGCGACCCCGGGCATGGAGTGGTGCTCGGCGACCCAGTGCCGGTGGTAGCCGCGGGACTCCGCGAGCCGGGATATCCCCACGCTGGTGCGCAGGGAGGCGCCGGCGGTGCTGCCGGCGCCGACGGTGACCAGGTCGAGGACGGACAGCGGGACCGGCGCCGTGCCCCGGGCGGTCCCGCGGACGGGGTCGGCCCCGGCGGCCCCCGGCGCACCGGCGGCCGACACGGCGGCTCCGCTCGCGCCGGCGCGCGCCGCGCCCGCAGGTGTGGCTCCGCTTCCGGTCGTATCGGGTTCCGCGCCCCCGGATCCCGCGCTCCCGGCGCCCGTGGCCTCCGCGTCGCTCATCGTCGTCACTCCCGTTCCGTCCGCCTCGCACGCCCCAGGGGGCGCCCGTACGGAGAAGGGGAACGGCGACCGGCCGCCGGGCATTCCCGGCAGACCAGGGCAGGTGCATGCCGGTGGCATATGCCAGACGGATAGGCCCAGCCAGACGGGTCTGATTAAGCCATCAATCTCCTCAACAGACGCTCCACGTGGGCCTCTTGATGGCTATCGTGGTAGAGCAAGCGGTAACAACCTGGTAGGGGGAAACCGTGGCGCTGAAGCCCGAGCCGACCGCGCCGTTCCACTCGGTGCAGTACGCCCTGCGCGTACTCGAAACGATCTCGCGGCACACCGGCGGTGTGACCGACGTGCAGATCGCGCGTGAGACCGGCCTGCCCGCGGTCCATCTCACCCCGATGCTGCTCATGCTGCGCCGGGAGGGGTACGTGCTCCAGGTCTCCGACGGCGCCTACGCCATAGGGGACTCCCTCGTCCTGCTCGGGTCCGGCAACGACCGGCAGCAGGCCCTCCAGGAGAAGCTCCAGGACACCCTCGACCGGCTGCGCGACTCGGTCGGCGCGGCCGTCTACATCAGCCGCTACGTGGACGGCGAGGTCCGGATCACCCAGTTCGCGGACAGCCCGCGCACGCCCAAGGTGCACGAGTGGGTCGACTTCCGGTCCGCGGCGCACGCCAGCGCGGTCGGCAAGTGCCTGCTCACCCAGCTCGACCAGAACGGGCGGCGCGACCACCTGTCCCGGCACAAGATCGCCCGGCTGACGTCGAAGACGATCGTGAACGAGCGGATCCTGTTCTCGAAGCTGGACAGCCAGCCGGCCACCGTGCCCGTGCTGGACCTCCAGGAGTACGCCGTGGGCACCGTCTGCGCGGCGGTCCCGATCACGGCCGGGGCGGCCGTGGGCTGCCTGGCCCTGTCCATGCCCGTCGAACACGCGCACCGGCTGCGCGCCGCCGCCGACGCGCTGAACCGCAAGGCCGCCCCGCTGCTGCTGTCGCTCACGCTCTGAGCGAGGGGCGGATCACAGGGGGCCGGACCCCGTCGGCAGGGCCCGGAAAGCACTTCAGGCGGTTACCGGTGAACCGGTAACCGCCTGAAGATCAGGTGCGCCGCCAGGGACTCGAACCCCGGACCCGCTGATTAAGAGTCAGCTGCTCTAACCAACTGAGCTAGCGGCGCTTGCTGACAGAGAAAATACTACCTGGTCCCGAGGGGTGCTCCAAACCAGGTCCGCCCGGTCACCAGGAGAGGTCCGCGGCCCCGTCGCCGTCGGCGCCGCGAACCCGGACCGTGCCGGTGTCCCCGTAGACGTCGTGGCGCCAGTCCGCGAAGACCCCGGCGACCCGGCGGGCGTCCTCGCCGAGGCCCTTTCCGACGGAGCCGGTGGTGAAGGCGACCCGCGCCTGCGAGGTCCCCCCGGTCCTGCGGACCCGCACCTCCCTGACGCTGCCGGGCGGCATGAGGCGGTCCGCGGCGGTGCGGTGGCGGGCGTAGTAGGCCTCGAACTCGCGGGTCATGTCGTACCAGCCGTCCACGACCGGGCAGGGGCGCGCGGCACCGGCGCCGCCGTCGGTGGGCGGGCCGGGGGCGCCGTGGTCCTCGTCCGTGGGGGGTTGGGGGGTGCCCCGGTCCTCGTCCGTCGGGGGTTGGGGGGTGCCCGGGTCCTCGTCCGTCGGGGGTTGGGGGGCGGGGGCGGTCTCGTCCTCGGTCGGGGGTTCGGGAGTGCTGCCGGTCCGCTCCTCCGTCGGGAGGTCCGCGGCGCCCGGGCCGCAGGTGGAGGAGGCCGGGAGGGGGGAGGGCGGGGCCGCCCGGCCCGCCACGTGCGCGCCGCACGCCGCCAGGGCGAGGCTCAGGAGCAGGGCCGCCGCTGCCGCCCAGGCCTTCGCGGGCGACGGCGCGGCGGGTGGTGTGGTCGTCATGGGAACCCCCCTCCCCGGTGAAGAGGGCTCCGCGCCCGCTCCGGTTCCGCTCAGCCCTCCAGCAGATCCCGGCGGCCGTGGGCCTCGTACGCCGACAGCAGCGCGTCCAGGGCCGGCCCGTCGAGCGGGCGGTAGGCCCCGCCGACGCGGTGCCAGACGGGCCCGGGGGCCGGGGCGCCGCCCGGCGCCGGGCGCGGGAGGAAGCCGGTCCGGCGCAGGGCGGCCCGGTGGACCTTGTTCGTCGCCGTGACGGGCAGGGCGTCGAGGATCCGGACGTAGCGCGGGGCCATCTTCGTCCCCAGGTCCGGCTGCGCGGCGAGGAAGGCGGCGAAGTCCTCCGGGGCGAAGGACGCGCCCTCGCGCAGGGCCACGGCGGCCATCACCTGGTCCCCCGCCGCCTCGTCCGGGACGGCGTACACCGCGACGGCGGCCGCCGCCTCCCAGCGGGCCAGGATGTTCTCGATCATCGCGGCGGCCAGGTTCTCGCTGTCGACGCGCAGCCGGTCGTCCGTGCGGCCCGCGAAGTAGAGGAAGCCGTCCGGGTCGCGGAAGAACAGGTCGCCGGTCCAGTACCAGCCCTCCCCGGGCCCCGTCCCGGAGGAGCCCCGGCGGGTACGGGCGGCTTCGGCCCCGGGGTTGCGCCAGTAGCCCTCGAAGCGGCTGCGGCCCCGGTTGACCAGCTCCCCTATGGCCTCCTCGCCGTTGCACAGGCGGCCCCGCGCGTCGAGGACGGCCGGAGGGCATTCGCGGCCCGTCTGCGGGTCGACGACGGCCAGGTCGTCACCCGCTCCGGCCCGGCCGAGGGCGCCCTGCGGGGTGTCGGGGGTGCGCTGGACGGAGGCGCCGCCCTCGGTGGCCCCGTACCCCTCGACCAGGCGGGCGCCGAACCGCTCCTCGAAGCGGGCCGCGTCCACGGCCCCGGCCTCGGTGCCGAAGCCGAGGCGCAGGGGGTGCTCGCGGTCGTCGGGGCGGGGGTCGGTGGCGAGGAGGTACTGGACGGCCCGGCCGACGTAGGTGAAGTAGGTGGCGCCGTAGCTCCGTACGTCGTCCAGGAACGCGGAGGCGGAGAAGCGGCGGCGCAGGGCGACGGGGGCGTCGGCGGCGAGGGCGGGCAGCCAGCAGGCCATGACGGCGTTGCCGTGGAAGAGCGGCATGCAGATGTAGTGGACGTCGTCGGGGGTGACGCGGAAGTGGCGGGCGAGGGAGTGGCCGGCTGCGGCGAGGCGGCCCTGGCTGCAGATGGCGGCCTTGGGGGCGCCGGTGGAGCCGGAGGTGAAGTAGAGGAGCAGCCGGGTGTCCGGGCCGGGTCCGCCGGGGCGTACGCGGGCCTCGCCGGGCCGGGCCGCGGCGTAGGGGGCGAGCAGGGCCCCGTACTCCTCGGTGCCGGTCACCAGGATCCGTACGCCGGGCAGGTCGAGGCCGCGCAGGAGGGGGAGGTGGGAGGGCTCGGTGACCAGGAGGCGGCAGTCGGTGTGCAGGATGTCGCGGGCCAGCTCGGGGCCGCGCCGGGTGGGGTTGATCCCGGCGACGGCGGCCCCGGCGAGGGCCGCCGCACCGAGCCAGAAGGGGAACTCGGGGGTGTTGTCGAGCAGCACCCCCACGTGCGGCTCGGCCCCCGGCGGCAGGAGGTCGACGAGGAGCGCGGCGCGGGCGGCGGACTGCTGGGCGGTCCGGTGGCGGCTGAGGACGGCGGCCGGCGTCCGGGCGGCGCCGGGGCCGCCCTCCGCGCCGTGCTTCAGCCCGGGCCGGTGGTCGCCCCACTGGCGCGCGATGAGCTCCGCGACGGTTCCCGCCCCGGGCTCCGGAGCGGGACCGGTTTCGGTCGTGGTCGTCGTCGGCATGCCGCCGGAGGGTAGCTGACGTTTCGTCAGAACTGAACGTCGGAGCAGGCGTAGAACGCCATGGGGGTGTCGTTGACGGTCCAGACGGCGAGGATCATGTGCCGGCCGGACTTGCCGGCGGGCATGGAGCCGCGGTGGATGGTGGTCATGTCCGGGCGCCCGCCGTTGTAGGGGACGACGAGGAAGGGCTGGGGGTCGAGGGAGGCCCGGGTGAGCGGCTTGGCGGGGTCCCAGCCGTTCTTGGTGACGTAGTACTTGAAGTCGGTGGTGGAGTGGTTCGCGGTGAACTGCCAGCGGAAGTCGAAGGGCTGGCCGGAGTTCACCCGGGTCGCGGGCCAGGTGCCGCCGCGGGGGTCGTCGAGCTGGGCGAACTCACTGTGTCCGCCGGAGCAGATCTGGCCGTCGGCGGGGCCGGCCGCCGGGAAGCCCTTGTAGCCCTCGACGCTCTGCGGCTCCCACTGGATCGGGCCGCAGTCGGGGACGGTCTTGTTGGCGCATAGCTTCTGGCGGCTGATGGGGGTGTCGGTGTAGCCGTGGCCGCTGGCGGTGGGGGCGGCGAACAGGGTCGCGCCGGCGAGGAGGGCGGCGCCGAGCGCGGTGGCGCCGGCGGCGCGTCCGGGTATGCGGAAGGGGCGCATGATGCTCCTTGGGTGTGGGGGGGGAGGCCTGGCGGGGCGTGCGCGCGCGGGGACGCGCCGGGGAGGGGTGCGGGGCCCCTCGGCGGGGAGGGGTGCCGGCGTGGGGTACTAGGTCTAGACCAAGTCCCACAGTATTGACGGGAGTTGGCCATGTCTATACCAATGCGAAAACGGGTGGTCCGGTCGTCACCGGCCACCCGTTTCGGCGGCTACTGGTCGGACCTGCCCGTGTAGAAGGCGACGGTCAGGTCCTTCACCAGGGCCTTGCGCTCGTAGTCGTCGAGCTCGACGATCCCGCGCGAGGTGAGCCGCTGGACGGTGTCGTCCACGGCGTCGACGACGGCGGTGAGGACGGTGTCCCGGTGCTTGGCGTCGATCGCCGCGACCCGTCGGCGGCGCATCGCCTCGGCGACCTCCGGGGCGTACTCGATACGGGTGGGCTGGGCGGAGAACACCTCGATGCCGACGGCCTCGGTGTCGGCGGCGAGGGCCCGGGTCAGCGCCTCGCCGACGGCCTCGGCGTCGCGCAGGGTCGGGGCGTCGTCGTGGAAGGCGTCGGCCGGGAGCCGGGACAGGACCCGGGCCGTGGCCGACTCGACCTGCTCGGCGAGGTACTCGATGTGGTCCTCGACGGCGAGGGTGGCGCGGGCGGTGTCCCGGACCTGCCAGACGACCTGGACGACCACCTGGAGGGCGAGGCCGCCCGAGTCCACGGCGGGCATGGGCTCGCTGCGCCAGTGCCGCAGCCGGACGTCCACGCGGCGGCGCAGCAGGAGCGGGCTGATCCAGGTCAGGCCGGTACGGCGGACGGTGCCGCGGTAGCTGCCGAAGAGGGTGAGCACCCAGGCGTGGCCGGCCCTGGCCCGGCCGAGGCCGCCGAGGGAGAGCAGGGTGACGACGCCGAGGAAGGCGAGCGGGGGCCAGTGGGTGGCGCGGAGCCCGTGGTAGGGGCGGGGCCGCACCCCGAAGGCGGCCACCAGGGGGGCGGGGACCACCCCGGCCCGCCACAGCACGGCCGCGCAGCCGGCGAGGGCGAGCGCGCCGACGACCACGGCGATCCACCCGGGCAGGACCGGACCCCGGTGCTCCCGGAGCCGCTCGTCCGCCCGGGGCACCCGCCGCCCGGGCTGCGCCGTGCGCTCCGCGGGGTGGCGGGCGGGGGCGGGGGCGGGGGCCCCGGGCCGGGGGCGGAACGGCAGGTGCACCGGAACCTCCGTCACGGCGGCCCCCCGTACGGGCCCGCGGCGCGCGAGCGGGCCGGCGTCGCCGTCCCCGCGCACCCCGTCCCTGCCGTCGATCCCCCGGGCGACGGCCTGGGCGACGATCTCGGCCACGCCGGGCCCGGGAACGCCGGACCCCTGCGGGTGCGGAATCCCCACGGGGGCCGCCTCCCGCGCGGCGGGCACCTCCCCCCGCGAACCACCGGCACGCCCCGGCTCCGGCGGCCGGGCGGTGTGGTCGCGTTCGTACGGCCCGGCGTGGGCGGGGGGCGCGGTACGGGGGGCGGGGGCGGCCGGGGGCGTCGGCTCCGCGCGGGCGGCGTCCGGGTGCGGCGGCTGCCCGCCGGGGGCGAAGCGGTGGGGCTCCCTGCGGGTGGCCGGCTGCGACGGCTCCGCGAGGGCGGGGTCGCCCTGCGGTCCGGTGCGGGGGGTGGACGTGGCCGGGGCCTGCGGCGCGGTGCGCCCCGGGCCGTCCACGGACTCCGGCTCCGCCCGGGAGGCGGGGGCGCCGGGGTAGGGCGGCTCCGCGAGGGCGGCCCGGGGGCACGGGGCCGGGGCATCGGCGCCCGCCTCCCCGGCGGCGGCCCCGGCCGGGGCCGGGAGGCGGAGCACGTCGGCGACGTGAACGTCCGGCCCGGGAACGGCTGCCCGAGCCGAGTCGGTCACCTCCGGCGAGGGAAGGTCCGCCTGGCCCGGGGCGGTGGCCCCCGGCACGGGAGCGGCCATCCGGCCCGGGGCGGTGGCCCCCGACACGGGATCAGGCGTCCGCCCCGGGCGGGCAGTCGCCTCCGGCGTCGGAAGCGGCGCCCGGGCCGAAACGGTCGCCCCCGACACAGGAGCGACCATCCGGTCCCTGGCCGCGGCCTCCGGCACGGAACCCGTCGCCCGGCCCGAGACAGTCACCTCCGGCGAGGCCAAGGTCGCCCGGCCTAGGGCAGTCGCCCCCGACACGCAAGCGGCCAACCGGTCCCGGGCCGCGGCCTCCGACACGGAACCCGTCACCCGGCCCGGGACGGTCGCCTCCGGCGAGGGCGAGGTCGCCCGGGCCGAAGCGGTCGCCTCCGGGACTGGCCGGGGCGGGCCGGCCGCGGGCTGTCGGGCGGGATCGGTGTCCGCGGGGTGGCCGGCCTGGATCGACGGCTCCGGAGTCCCGGACGAAGCCACCGCGGTGGGGCCGGCCGACGGCAGCGCCGTCTCCGCACGCGCCGCGGTGGCGTGTCCGGGCAGGTTCGGCTGCGGCACGGGGGCCGCCGCGCGCGGACCGGCGGGCTGAGCCGCCCGTACCGGTTCGGCCGGGGTGGCGGTGTGTGCGGGCGGCGCCTCGCCCGGGTGCCCGGGCGAGGCGGGGGCCTGCGGCTCCGGGCGGGCCGTCAGGGCCGGGGCGGCGGGGCCGGAGGTGAAGCGGGTGGCTCCGGCCGGGCGGGGCTCCGCACCCGGGCCCGTCGGGCACGCGGACGCGGGAGCCGCGGCCCGGACCACGCGCGTCGGATCCGGGGCCCAGGCCGAGGCGGCACCGCCGGTCCGGCCCCGTGGCGCGGTGCTTTCGGTGCGGACGGGAGCCGGGTGCGGCTCGGGGCCGGAGCCGTCGAACCGGGAGACCGGCGACAGGGCGCCGGGCTCCGTGTCACGGGCCGCGGCCGTCACCTCCCTCGCTGTGGGCGGCGTCGACCGCTGCGCGGCGGGGCCACCGGCCCGGGCCTCGGGCTCCGGACCGCCGTACCGGGACTCCCGGGCGGCGGGGTACGCCGTGGCCCCCGGGATCGTCCCCGGCTGGGTGGGCCGCTGTGGGGCCAGGGCATCGGACGTCGAACCGCCCTCCCGGGACTCCCGGGCGGCGGGGTACGCCGTGGCCTGCCCGGCCAGGGGCGGTCCCGGCGGGGTGGGCCGCTGAGGGCTGCTCGGGGCACCGGCCCGGGCCTCGGAGGTCGGACCGCCCTCCCGGGACTCCGGGGTGGCGGCGTCCTGCCCGGCCGGGGCCGTCCCCGGCGGGGTGGGCCGCTGGGGGGCCGGGGCATCGGGCCCGGACGCGGGCGGCAGGCTGCCGTACCGGGCCCACGGGGCTCCCGGGTACGCCGCGGCCTGCCCGGCCGGGGACGCGGGCGGCACGCTCGGGGCATCGAGCCGGACCTCCGGGGTGCCGGGGTACGCCCCCGCCTGCCCGGACCGAGGCGACACCGACGGAGGCCCGCTGCTCGGGGCACCTGGCGCGGCCTCAGGGGTCGAACCGCCGTACCCGGACTCCGGAGCGCCGGGGTACGCCCCCGCCTGCCCGGACCGAGGCGACGCCGGCAGCCGTTCGCTGGTCGGGGCGTCGGGGCGGAGCTCGGGTGGCGGGGCTTCGTGCCGGGGCTGCGCGGGGGCGGGGTGCGTCGGCGCCTGCGCGGACGGGGGCGGGCCCGAGGCCGTCGCGGCGGGTTCGGTCGGTCGGGTGGCGGAGGGCGCGCAGGGGTGGAACGTGCCCGTCGTGGACGTGGTGCGGGTGGGTTGCATCGTTGCCTCCGTCATGCGAACAGCCGGCGCCAGGTTTCCGGGCCCGGGTAGCCGTCGGCCATGGCGCCGCGCCAGCCCTGCGCGCGCTGGAAGGCCTCGACGTTGCGGCGGTCGGCCTCCGTCCAGGCCTGGCCCGGGCCGGACGTGTAGTACTTGCCGAAGCCCTTCTGCACCAGCCGGCGGCCCATCGCCGCGATCGCCGGATGGGAGCCGCCCGGCCGGAAGACCCCCCGCCCCGGGTAGGCGGGAGCCCCTGCGGGGCCGGGAAGCGGGGCCGGCGGGGGCGTCGTGCGGCTCGTGGGCACGATGTCGTTGCCCTGCCGCTGGACCAGCAGCCGCCAGGTGTGCTCCCCGGGGATGCCGTCCGCATCGGCGCCCGTCCAGCCCTGCGCCAGCTGGAACGCCTGCGTGGCCTGCCGGTCGGCCTCGCTCCACTTCGTGCTCGGCCCGTGCGGGTAGAACCGCAGGGCGCCGCGGTCGATCAGCATCCGGGCCAGCTCGGCGACGTACTTGTTGTCGGCGCCGGGCCCGAACTTCGCCGCCCCGGGGAAGGTGACCGTGGGCTGCTGCGCGGGCGGCACCGCGTCGCCCGGGAGGATCCCGCCGGCCACCCCGTTGAAGCGGTACGGGACGTACTTGGCGCCGTTCTCCCAGTACCCGTACGGCGTGGCCAGCCGCCGCGTGACCGGCGGGGTCTGCTCGTAGGCGGTGTAGTGCGTGTGCGTCTCGTCGACCCAGCCGCCGAAGAGGACCACGTGCGAGCCCTTGTTGGGGTCGGCCGGGTTGTGGAAGAGCAGCATGTCCCCGGGCAGGAGCTCGTCCTTGGTGATCTTCGTGGCGAAGGTGTCGAGGCTGCCGGTCCACTCGTTCGTGCCGAGGTTCCAGGCCATGGAGACGTATCCCGAGCAGTCCTGCCGGTATCCGTCCGTCCAGTACTCGGACATGCTGTAGGGGACCTGCGCCTCCAGCCACAGCTTCGCCCGGTTGATGATCGTGGCCCGGTCGATGCGCCGCGCCAGGGAGGGCGCACCCGGCCGGCCCGGTCCGTGGGTCGGGGGGCGGCCTCCGGTGGAGGGCGGGCGGCCGTGCAGCGGGGCCCGTCCGCCCTGCGGGCTCCCCGGGGTGTCCCGGCCCGAGGGCCCGGGTCCGGACGTCGGCGCAGGGCCGTGGGAAGGGGCCTGCGAAGGGGCGTTCCCGGGAGCTTGCGCAGGAGCGTACGGGGGCGCGTGCGGGGAAGTGCGCGGGGCGCCGGCCGCGTGCGGAGGGCGCGGGGCGCCGACCGCGTGCGGAGCGCCGGCGCCACGCCCGGAACCGGGTGCGCGCCCAGGACCTGCCTCGCGCCCGGGGCCTGCCGCGGGCGGCGTGCCGGTGCCGGGGCCGCGGCGGCCCGCGCGGCCGGCGCCGGCCGCGTGCGGTGCCTCGCCGTGCCCGGGGGAGGCCCCGGGCGGGGCGTCGCCCGTGGGCTCGGGGGCGGTCGCCCGGCCCGGGAGGGGTGCCGGCTCCGACGGGCGCGGTCGCGCCGGGGCCGGGTGGTCCGCCAGCGCGGCCGCCGGACCGCCGCCGCCCAGGACCACCCCGGCCGCCGTGGCCAGCACCAGTGCCCTGCGGGCCCCCCGCACGGCCGGGAGCCCGGCGTCGCGCAGCGCTATGGCCCGCCCGCGGGCGAGGGTCCGGCGCCGCTGCGCGCACCCGGGGCACACGCAGTCGCCGACGGGCTCGTACTCCTCGAAGACAGGCATCGGCATCGGCGTCGGCGTCGGTCCGTGCACCGGAGGCTGCGTCGTCATGCGGTTCCGTCCACTCCCCTGATCGGTCCTGAGCGGCCCGATCGCTCCTGCTCGGCGTCGGTCAGGGCCCGGCCCGTATCCGACGGAGCGTCAGAAGCGGCCCGGCCCAGACATATCGTGCACGACAAACCCCTCAAACATGGGTTAATCGGACAACGCGGGCGCGGCTGGTCACGAGCACCACTGGAAGTGGGGTAGAGTTTTCCCTGTCAGCAAGCGCCGCTAGCTCAGTTGGTTAGAGCAGCTGACTCTTAATCAGCGGGTCCGGGGTTCGAGTCCCTGGCGGCGCACAGACAGGGGAAGCCCCCCGCAGCGAAAGCTGCGGGGGGCTTCTTCGTCGTCCGGCCGACGGCTAAGCCGCCGCGCCCCGCCCGGTCCCCGCGCCCGTCAGGTACGCCGAGACCACCACGTTCGCCGAGTACTGCCCGGCCGCCTTGTCGTAGGTCCCGCCGCAGGTCACCAGCCGCAGCTCCGCGCGGCCCTCGATCCGGGGCCCGTACGCCTTGTGGGGGTCGAAGCCCGCGCGCTCGTAGACCCGCACGTCCTCGACGGTGAACTCGGCGACCGTCCCGTCCGCCCGCGCCACGCGGACCTTCTCCCCCGGCTTGACCGAGCTCAGCCCGAAGAACACCGCCGGCTTGGACTTCGTGTCCACGTGCCCCACCATCAGCGCCGCCCCCGCCGCGCCGGGCGCCGGGCCCGCGCCCCACCAGCCCACCGTGCCGGGGAGCTCGTACGGCGGTGGCTCGACCGCCCCGTGGCGGTCCAGGCCCCGCGCGATCACCGGCGCCTGCACCCCCAGGGACGGTACGTCGACCCGTGCGGGCATCGCCGCGGTCAGCGGCGGCCGCGCGGCGGGCAGACCCGGGCCGGCCGCCCGGCCGCCGGCCCCCGCGGAGGGCGGACCGGCCGGCACGCCGGTGATCTCCTTGCCCCACAGCCAGAGGCCGAGCACCAGCACCGACCAGGCGGTGAAGGTCACCAGCCGGCCGCCGGCGGCGGGCCGGGGCCCGCTCATCCGCCGTTGCGGCGGCGGCGCAGGGTCAGGGCGCGTCCGGCGACCGCCAGCGTGGCCGCGGCGGCCAGGACCGCGCCGATGACGGTCTGCGGCAGGCCGGGGCCGTCGCCGTGGTGGCTCTTCTTCGCGGCGGCGGCCAGCCGGGTGGTCTCCGCGACCTGGGCGGCCATCGCGCCGCCGCCGGCGTGGACCGGCCAGACGGGCGAGTGGTGGGGCTCGGGGCGGTGGTCGCGGTGGCGGACCTCCAGGGAGCCGCGCAGGCCCTCGTCACGGCCCTCGCACTTGACGCGGACCTCGTGCCAGCCGGGGTCGGCGTGCGAGCGGATCTCGGCCTCGCCGAAGAGGGTGCGCGGGTCCTCGTGGCCCTTGCGCAGCCGGACCTCGGAGTCGAAGACGGGGGACCGGGCCACCGCCCAGTCGCCCTCGCAGGCCCGGACCCGGACCTTGACGCGCCCGCCCGGTTCGACCGGGTTGGGCTCGACGGAGACACCTCCGCGGTCCCCTTCGTTCGCCAGGGCGGCGGGGGCGGTCACGGCGGTGCAGGCCGCCAGGGTCACGGCCACCGCCGCGGCACGGAGAGCGGTCAGAGAACAGCGCATGGTGAACCTCCTCGACAAGGAGATTCACGCGCGGCGCGCCGCCCCGCATCCGGAGCGGCGCCCTTTTGGCCCGTACGTGTCATCCATACGCCCCAACGCCCGCCGCCCTCGGGTCCCCCGCCCGGCCCACGGGGGGCTACACGAGGCCGACGAGGTCCGCGATGGAGTCGACCGTCCTGGTGGGGCGGTAGGGGAACTTCTCGGTGTCCTCGATCGTGGTCAGCCCGGTCAGCACGAGGAAGGTCTGCATGCCCGCCTCCAGGCCGGCCAGCACGTCGGTGTCCATCCGGTCGCCGATCATCGCGCTGGTCTCGGAGTGGGCGCCGATGGCGTTGAGGCCCGTGCGCATCATCAGCGGGTTGGGCTTGCCGGCGAAGTACGGCTGCTTGCCGGTCGCCTTGGTGATGAGCGCGGCGACCGCGCCGGTGGCCGGGAGCGGGCCCTCGGTGGAGGGGCCGGTCTCGTCGGGGTTGGTGCAGATGAAGCGGGCGCCGGCGTTGATCAGGCGGACGGCCTTGGTCATGGCCTCGAAGCTGTAGGTGCGCGTCTCGCCCAGGACCACGTAGTCGGGCTGGTGGTCGGTGAGGATGTAGCCGATGTCGTGCAGGGCGGTGGTCAGGCCCGCCTCGCCGATGACGTAGGCCGTGCCGCCCGGGCGCTGGTCGTCGAGGAACTTCGCGGTGGCGAGGGCCGAGGTCCAGATGTTGTCCACGGGCACGTCCAGGCCCATGCGGCTGAGCCGGGCCTGCAGGTCGCGCGGGGTGTAGATCGAGTTGTTGGTGAGGACCAGGAAGGGCTTGCCGGACTCGCGCAGCCGCTTGATGAAGGCATCGGCGCCGGGGATCGGCGTGCCCTCGTGGATGAGGACGCCGTCCATGTCGGTGAGCCAGGATTCGATCGGCTTGCGCTCTGCCACGGACTTCTCTCCGCTCTGGTGGCCTCTGACCTGTGGGTCTGTGGTCTGTACCACCACCCTATCGGGCGCGGGCCGTGGACGCCGGGGACGTCCACGGCCCGGACGGCCTAGCCCAGGCGGACGTCGTCGACGGTCCAGAACCAGTTGTTGGTGCCGCTGTAGCGGAAGCGGATCCGGACGTCGGTGGCGCCCGCCGGGATCTGGAGCGGGAGGGACTCGGCCTTCGCGACGGCGTCGGCCGTGTACGTCTTCACCACGACCGGGGGCGCGCCGTCGTAGGAGACGAGCACCTGGGCGGTCTGGCCGGCCTCGTGGCGGTAGTGCGTCTGGAAGGACAGGGTGCGCGTGGAGCCGCCGGTGACGGGCCACTTGGGGGTGATCAGGGTGGAGTCGAAGGTGCCGGTGTGGCTCTTGTCGTCCCACTCGTCGGAGTCGGCGACGGCGAACACGTCACGGGAGCGGACGTTCAGCTCGCGCCACTGGTCGCGCTGGGCCTGGGTCCAGAACTCGTCGGTGGCGAAGGCCCATCCGGCCCACTCGGTGACGCCGCCCGTGCCCATCTTCGAGTTGTCCACGGACCAGCCGGCGGGCGGGGCGTGCGTGAAGCCCTTCGTCCCGGCCGGGATGCCGGTCTCGTCCACGCGGGCCTGGAGGGCGGGGCGCAGGGTGTCGAAGGGGTCGTCGCCGGGGGCGTCGAGGGGGACGCCGTCCAGTCCGGTGGTGGGGACGCCGACCTGGGCGAGGGCGGTGGCGGCGACGTCGACGAGCTTGACGTCGTCGCGTACCGAACCGGCGGGGATCCCGGCGCCCTTGGCGATGACGAACGTGCCGCGCTCCTGGAGGGTGGAGCCGCCGTGGCCGCCGGCGTCGGTGTGGCCGTGGTCGGTGGTGACCAGGATCTTCCAGTTCTCCTGTGCGTAGGAGGGGCGGGCCTTGACGGCGGTGAGGACCTGGCCGACGAGGGTGTCGACGCGGGCGATGGCGTCGAGGTACTGCTGGCTGGCGGCGCCGTAGGAGTGGCCGGCGCCGTCGACCTGGCCGAAGTAGACGAAGGAGGCGTCGGGGTTGCCGTCGCGCAGCTCGGCGGAGGCGGCCGTGGCGATCTTCGGGTCCTCGCTGCCGTAGCCGTCGCGGTCGCCCTTGAGGGAGAGGCGCTTGTCGACCTTGGCGGAGAAGATCGGGCCGCCGGCGTCGGTGGAGGTGATGGGCTCCCAGTCGGCGGCCGCGTAGGTGTTGAGGGCCGGCTCGGCGTTCTCGGCGCGGGTGAGGAAGTCCGGGTGGGCGGCGTAGTTCTTGCCGGTGAAGGAGTTGTCCTTCACGCCGTGCTGGTCGGGCCAGACGCCGGTGGCGATGGTGGACCAGCCGGGGCCGGAGGAGGTGGCGGCCATGGGGCTCGCGTAGAGGGTGCTGCGGGCGGTGAGGCCCTCGGCCATCAGGCCCTTCAAATTGGGGGCGTTGGCGGCCTTGACCCGGTCGAGGACCACGCCGTCGAGGCCGATGACGAGGACCTTGTCGGTGGAGCCGGCGGCGGCCGGAGGGGCGGCCGCGGCGGCCCTGGCCGCCGCTTCCGCCGCGGCCCTGGGGTCGCCGGTGGCGGCGGTGGCCGTGGCGGTGAGGCCGAGGGTGGTGGCGAGCAGGGCCGTGGCGGTGGCGGTCACGGCGAGGGTGCGTCCGCGCAGGACAGGGGACACGTACTCCTCCAGGAGCAGCTGGGTGTGTGTGGCGTGTGTGCGCGTGCGGGCGCCGCAGCGCGTGGACGGGCGCGCATGCGGCGGGTCCGGACCGAGGTACAGCCTCGGTCCAGACCCGTTATCTGTTCGATATGGTTCCCGGCGGGGGTGGCCGGGAGGTTAAGGCTCAGCTGCCGGTCGCGGACTTCCACGCGTCGACGTAGCCCGTGAGGTTCTTGTCGATGTCGGCCCAGTCCGGCTCGAAGACCTCGACGCCGCCCATCAGCTTGGTGAGTTCGATGGCGTTGGCGTCGGTGGGCTTGACGTCCGTGCGGGCGGGGAAGCCGCCGCCGACCTCGCTGACCAGCTTCTGGGCGTCCTCGCCGAGCAGGTAGTCGAGGAGCTTCTTGCCGTTCTCGGTGTGCGGGGCCTTGGCGACCAGGCCGGCCGCGTACGGGAGGGCGAAGGTGGTGGGCTTGCCGCCGTCCTTGGCGGGGAACCAGATGCCGAGGTTCGGCATGGACTTGGACTGGGCGAAGTTCATCTGGACGTCGCCGTTGGCGACGAGCAGCTCGCCCTTGTCGGTCTTCGGCGCGAGCTTGCTGGTGGAGGACGACGGGCCGACATTGTTGGCCTGGAGCTTCTTGAGGTACTCCATCGCCTGGTCCTTGCCGCCGAAGTCGTGCATCGACTTGACGAGGACGGCCGTTCCGTCGCCGGCGACGCCGGGGGTGGAGTACTGGAGCTTGCCCTTGTACTTGGCGTCGAGGAGCTCCTCCCAGGTCCTGGGGGCGGAGGTCAGCTCCTTCTTGTTGTAGACGAAGCCGAAGTAGTTGTTGACGACGGAGGTCCACTTGGAGTCGGCGGACTTGTCGGCGCCGTTGACCTTGTCGGAGCCCTGGGGGGCGTAGGCCTGGAGCAGGCCCTTGCCGTCGGCCTGCTGGATGAAGGGCGGCAGGGTGACCAGCACGTCGGCCTGGGTGTTGGTCTTCTCGCGGACGGCGCGCTGGACCATCTCGCCGGAGCCGCCCTCGACGTACTTGACCTCGATGCCGGTCTTCTTGGTGAAGTCGGCGAAGACCTTGTCGTACCAGCCGTCGCCCTTGTCGCTCTTGAGGCCGTCGGCGCTGTAGACGGTGACGGTCTTCCCGCCGCCGCCCGCGGAGTCGGAACCGGCGGAGGCGGAGGAGGAGCCGCCGCCGCAGGCGGTGAGGGTGGTGGCGAGCGCGAGGCCGGTGGTGAGGGCGGTGGCGGTGCGGAGCAGGAGGGCTCTGGACACGGGGGTTCCTTATGGGGGAAGGGGCGGGGCGGGGGTGTGCGGGGGGGGTGTCAGCGGTAGGAGGCCCTGGTGCGGACGCGGGAGACGGCCAGGAGGACCAGCAGGGTGGTGGCCATCAGTACGACGGCGACGGCGGATCCGCCGAAGAGCGAACCGCGGTCGGTGGCGGTGAAGATCCGGACCGGGAGGGGCGTCCAGTCCGGCGGGTAGAGCATCATCGTGGCGCTCAGCTCGCCCATGGAGAGGGCGAAGCAGAGTCCGGCGGCCGCGGTGAGGGACGGCAGCAGGAGGGGGAGCTTGACCCGCCACAGCACGTACGCGGGACGGGCGCCCAGGGAGGCGGCCGCCTGCTCGTACGCGGGGTCGAGACGCACCATGGCGGCCGAGACCGACTGGAAGGCGAACGCCGTGACAAGAATCGTGTGCGCCAGGACCACGATCGTGCTGGTGCCGTTGAGCAGCAGCGGGGGCTTGCTGAACGCGACGAGGACGGCGAGGCCGACGACCACGGACGGCACGGCGACCGGCAGCATGAACAGCGCGTGGAGGACTCGCTTGCCGCGCCGGCCGAGCGCGGCGGCGGCCAGGGCGGCCCAGGTGCCGGCGGTGAGCGCGAGGAGGCTGGCGGCCAGGGCGGTGACCAGGGAGGTGGTCAGGGCCTGGAGCGACTCCCCCTGGACGGCGGAGGCGTAGTTCGCGGTGGTCGGGCCGGAGGGGAAGGCGCCGGACCAGTGGGTGGCGAAGGAGGCGGCCACGACCACGAGGAGGGGAAGGGCGAAGAGGGGGACGAAGAGGATCCCGAACAGGGTCCAGGCGGCCCAGCGGCCGCCCCTGCTATGCACCAGCACGCTTGCCCACCACCCGGTAGAGGCCGAACAGGCCGATGGATATGGCGATGTTGACGACGGCGACCACGCAGGCGGCCGGGTAGTCGGATTCGAGGATCGCCTTGCCGTAGACGAGCATCGGCAGGGTCGTGACGCCCTTGGCGCCGGTGAAGAGGACGATCCCGAACTCGTTGAGGCACATGACCAGGACGAGGCTGCCGCCCGCCGCGAGGGCGGGGAGGGCCTCGGGGAGGATCACCTGCCGGACGATCCGGGCGGGGCGGGCGCCGAGGCCGGCGGCCACCTCCAGCTGGGCGGTCTCCAGCTGGGAGAAGGCGGCGAGCAGCGGGCGCATCACGAAGGGGGTGAAGTACGTGATCTCCGCGAGGAGGACGCCCCAGGGGGTGGTGAGGAAGTGGAACGGGCCTTCGGCGCCGCCGAGGGTCTCGGTCCAGAGGCCGTTGGCCAGGCCGACGGTTCCGTAGATGAAGAGGAGGGCGAGGGTGATGAGGAAGGAGGGGAAGGAGAGGAAGACGTCGATGAACTTGGCGACGGCCTTGGCTCCGGGGAAGGGGACGAAGGCGATGACCAGCGCCAGGGTGAAGCCGAGGAGGAGGCAGCCGGCGGTGGCGGCGAGGGCCAGCCAGACGGTGGTGCCGAGGGCTTCGCGGAAGGCGTGGGAGGCGAAGACGGCGGAGTAGGCGTCGAGGGCGCCGCCGCCGTCGTCGGGGGTGAGGGACTGCTGGACGACCAGGGCGAGCGGGTAGAGGAACACCAGCCCGAGCAGGGCGACGGGAGGCAGGGCCCAGAGGGCCCGCGGCGCACGCCGGCTCCCCCGCGGGGCGGTTCCGGGGTCGGGGGCGGCGGGCGGTGCGGGTACGGGGGCGGGGTCGGGCGCGGGGGGCGGTGCGGTGACGGGGGCGGGGGCCGCCGCCGGGGCCGGGATCGGCGGGGACGGGCGGGCCGGGTCGGGGGCGGCGGGGGCCGCCGTGGCGGTGGCGGGGCGGCCCGGGGCGGGGGCTGCCGGGCGCCGGGCGGCCTCAGGCACGGGCGACCCCCGCCGCCAGGAGCACCGCGTCGCGGGGCTCGAAGTGGAGGGTGACCTCGTCGCCCAGGGCCGGGGTCTCCCGCAGCTCGGGGAGGTCGGCCTTGACGCGGTGCCCGCCGACGTCGACGTACAGCCGGTGCGTGGAGCCGCGCCACTGCACCTCGGCGATGGTGCCGCGCAGGGCGTTGGGCCCCTCGCCGAGGGCCAGCAGGTGCGGCCGTACGCACAGGGTGGCGGTGGAGCCGGGGGCCGCCGGGCCCCGGTCGAGGGTCAGGGAGCGGCCCTCGAACAGGGCGCCGCCCTCGGCGACCGTCACCGGGAGCAGGTTGGCGTTGCCGACGAAGGACGCGGTGAACTCCGTGCGCGGGGCCCGGTACAGCTGCTGCGGGGTGCCGCAGTCCTGGAGGCGGGCCCGGTCCATGACGGCGATCCGGTCGGCCAGGGTGAGGGCCTCGACCTGGTCGTGGGTGACGTACAGGATGGAGACGTCCGGGAGTTCGCGGTGCAGCCGGGCGAGCTCGGCCAGCATCCCGGAGCGCAGCTGGGCGTCGAGGGCCGAGAGGGGCTCGTCGAGCAGGAGGACCCCGGGGCGGATGGCGAGGGCCCGGGCGATGGCCACCCGCTGCTGCTGTCCGCCGGAGAGCTCGCGGGGGTGGCGTTTGGCGTAGGCGGCCATCCCCGTCATCTCCAGGGCCTCGGTGACCCGGGCCGGGATCTCGGCCTTGGGGGCCTTCTGGGCGCGCAGGCCGAAGGCGACGTTGTCCTCGACCCTCAGGTGCGGGAAGAGCGCGTACTGCTGGACGACCATGCCGATGCCGCGCTTGTGCGGCGGGAGGGCGGTGACGTCCCGGCCGCCGATCAGCACCCGGCCGGCGGCGGGCCGGACGAAGCCGGCGACGGCGCGCAGGGCGGTGGTCTTCCCGGAGCCGGAGGGGCCGAGCAGGGCCATGACCTCGCCGGGTTCGACGGTGAGGTCGAGGGAGTCCAGGACGGTGGTGCCGTGGTAGGCGACCGAGACGGAGTCGAAGCGGATGCCGCTCACGAGGGATCCGACTCCGCGAGCAGCGCCGGGAGTTCGGCGACGGAGCCGAGGACGTGCGTGGCGCCGTGCGCGGTGAGCGCGGGGCGGTCGTGGGCTCCGGTGAGGACCCCGGCGACGATGCCGGCGCCGGCGCGGCTGCCGCTGAGCATGTCGTAGGCGGTGTCGCCGGCGACGACGGTCTCGCGCACGTCCGCCACGGCGCCGGTACGCAGGAACGCGGCCAGCACCATGTCGGGGTGGGGGCGGCCGCGGCCGCCCGCGTCGGCGGGGCAGAGGGTGAGGTCGGCCAGGTCCCGCCAGCCGAGGGCGGCGAGGATGGCGTCCTGGGTGACGCGGGCGAAGCCGGTGGTCAGGGCGACGGTGTGGCCGTCGGCGCGGAGCCGCTCGATGGTCGCGCGGGCTCCGGGGATCTCGGTGACGAGGCCGCCGTCGACGAGCTGCGCGTAGGCCTGCTCGAAGGCGGAGTTGGCGAGCCGGGCGCGCTCCTCGGTGCCGAAGAGGTGGCGGAAGACGGAGATCTTCGACTCGCCCATGGTGTCCCGGACGTACTGGAGCTTGTCGGCGTGGTCGGGGGTGCCGGGCTCCACGCCGAGGCGTTCGGCGGCGCGCTCGAAGGCGCGCTCGACGAGTCCGCCGTCGGCGACGGTGGTGCCGGCCATGTCGAGGACGATCAGCTTCCCGGGGGTGCGGGTTTCGGTCATGCGGCTCACCAGCCCAGTTCGTTCGCGGTGGTTTCGGCGATGGCGGGCGAGCAGGTCATGCCCCGGCCGCCCGGTCCGGTGACGAGCCAGACGCCTTCGCCGACCTGCTGGCGGTGGACGACGCGGCTGGTGTCGGTGCACTGCGCGTACACGCCCGCCCAGCGGTGCCCGATCTTCGGCAGCGGGCGGCCCAGGAAGGACTCGACGACCGCGGTGAGGTGGTCGTAGGGGTCCTCGACGGTGTCGAACGCGAAGGGGTGCTCGTACTCGTGGGTGTCGCCGATGGTCAGGCCGCCGTCCTGGCGCTGGACCATCAGCAGCTGCATCTTGTGCGCGGCGGCGACGGGCGTCTGGGCCTGCTCGGCGTTGAGGCGGTCGAGCGCGTCGCTCTGGTAGGCGGGGTAGTAGCGGAAGCTGTCGGCGTCCGCGACGGAGGTGGTGAGCGGCTCGCCGAGGGGGGCGGTCTGCATCATCTGGAGCCGGACGCGGCGCACGGGCAGGTCGGGGACGAGCTCGCGGACCATTCCGGAGAGCCAGGCTCCGGTGGCGAGGACGACGGCGTCGCCGCGGTGGACGTCGCCGTGGTCGTCGCGGACGGCGCCGGGGCCGGCCAGGTCGCGGACCTCGCGCCCGGGCAGGAAGGTGTAGCGGCCGGAGGCGCGGAGGGCCTCGCGGAGGTGGAGCTGGGCGGTGCGCGGTTCGACGGCGGCGTCGCGCTCGCACCACAGGGCGGCCTCGAAGGCGCCGCGCAGGGCCGGGTTGATCTCCCGCGCCTCGGCGGCGGTGACCAGCTTGTAGCCGCGGGCGGCGGCGTCGGGGCGGGCGACGGCCGCCTCGGCGACCGCGTGCTCGCGGGCGTTGCGTACGGGGGTGAGGGAGCCGATGGCGCGGAAACCCAGGCCGGGCACCTCCGCGCCGATCCGCTCCCAGAGCTCGCGGGCGCGCAGGGCGGTGTCGAGCTCCTCGCCCCCGGCCCGGCCGCTGACCCAGATCTGGCCGAAATTGCGCAGTGAGGCGCCGCGCGCCTCGGCCTCGCGCTCGATCTGGACGACCTCGTGGCCGCGTTGGACTGCTTGCCAGGCGTGCATGGTGCCGACCACGCCGCCTCCGACGACTATGACTCTCACGCCGTCCACCGTCGGGGCGGTCCGTGACCCCGGAGGATCGGGCGGGCGACGGGCCGGTGAACAGCCCTCGACGCTTGGACTAGACCCGTTACCGTTCCGTGATGTCGATTGGTCTGGTTTGTCGGCTGGATTCCTTTTCTTCGGGGACTATTCGGGCCGCAGGCGGGTCGTGAAGCTGAACCGGTCGCCACGGTAGAGCGAACGCACCCGCTCCAGCGGCAGGCCGTCCTGGTCGCGCGAGAAGCGGTGGATGAGCAGCATCGGGAGCGCGGGCGGGGTGCCGATCAGCAGGGCCTCGCGAGGGGTGGCGAGGACCGTCTCCAGCTTTTCGTCGGCGTCCCCGAAGGAGATCCCGAGGCTGTCGCGGAGGTATCCGTAGAAGGAGGAGTCCGGCTGGAAATCGATGTCGAGGCGGGGGGCCCGGGCGACCCGGACGTACGTGCTCTCCAGCCCGACGCGCTCGTCGTCGGCGAGCAGCACGCGCTCCAGGTGCCAGACGGGCTCGCCCGGCTCGGCGCCGATGCCGCGGGCGAGTTCGGGCGGGCAGGGGAACCGCTCCAGGCCGATCAGGTTACGGCCGGGCCGGCGGCCCTGGCGGCGCACGCCCTCGGTGTAGCTGGCGAGGGAGAGGGGCTGCTCCAGCTTGGGTCCCGCGACGACGGTGCCGCGGCCGGAGCGGCGCAGGCGGCCTTCCAGCAGCAGCTCCCGCAGGGCCTGCCGCACGGTCTCGCGGGACACCTCGTACCGCTCGGCGAGGTCCCGCTCGGTGGGCAGCGCCCCGCCTTCGCCGAGCTCGTCGAGGAGATCGGCGATGCGGGCCTTGACGGCGTAGTACTTGGGGATGCGGCCGTGCTCGGGGATCCCGGAGCGGACGGGCGAGCCGGGGCGGTGGGGGGCGGCGGGGCGGTTCTGTTCTTCCACGGTCGGACTGTACGTGCGGGAGGTGTACGGGAGGTGCGGGCGGGGACGGGGGTGCGGGGGGGCGGCCGCGGTGGGGCTCAGCGCGGGTTCCGGCGCAGGCGGCGGGCGCCGAGCAGCAGGCCGCCGCCGACGGCCAGGGCGGCGAGGGCTCCGGCCCCGTAGGCGCGGTCCCGCCGGCCGGTGTGCGCGAGCGAGCCCGCCGTGACGGCGTCGTCGGGGTCCTCGGGGCCCTCCACGGAGAACCGGTACCCGCCGGCCTCGCCCACCCATTCCCCGTCGTCCCCCTTGCGCTGCACCAGGGCGGCGTCGGCGACCACCTCGCCGAGGGGGGCGTCAGGGGCGAAGGCCAGCTGCACCTTGACGGTGACGGAGGCGCCGGCCGGCACGGAGAAGCCGGGGAAGGCGTCCTTCCCGTCGAACACCGCGATGATCTCGTCGCGGTCGCTGCGCTCCAGGGTCACGGGGTAGGGGCCGCCGGGGGCCTCGAACGCCATGCGGAGGTGCGCGGGGCGCAGGGCCCTGGCGGGGTCGGTGAAGACGATGACGGGGTGGATGGCGGTGCAGGGGCCGCCGGTGGTGTTCGTCAGGTCCAGCAGCCAGCCCTGCGGTCCGCCGCCGGCCCGGTAGACCACCGGTCCGCCGCGGATCCGGGCCCCGATGGGGAAGGCGCCGCTCTTGCCGTCCCCGCAGGTGGCGCGGGCGCGGGAGGGCGTCGCGGGCGCGGGCATGGCCGGGGCGGGCGCGGGGTGGGGGGCGCCGCCGGTGCCGTTGTCCGCGCCGGCGGAGGGTGCGGCGAGGAAGAGGAGCAGGGCCGTGAGGGCAAGGGCGTTGCGCAGTCGCATGGAAGACCTCGCTGCTCGCCGGACGGAAGTGATGATCGGACGAGGCGACAATCACCCCGCCTCCGCCCGCACCTTCCCACGCCCCCGCTCCCCCTCCCCACGCCCACGCCCGAGTCCTCCCGCTTTACCCCCGGATGGCCCCCGGCCCGAGCCGAAACCCACCCCGTCGGCCAAGCCCGGACGGGGCGACCCACCGGGCGACGGGCCAGACGGGCTCAGACATGGCCAGACGCGGCCAGACGGGCCCGAGGGGCACGCACCCGCCGGACCGTGCCCCGACCCTGGACCCCCAGCGCCCCCCGTGCCGCACCCCCTCCCGGCACCGCAGACGCCGGCCCGCGGCCGACCCGACCGCCCTTCCCGACCACCGGCCCACCCCGGGCCCGAGGGGCACGCACCCGCCGACCCGTGCCCCGGCCCTGGACCCGCAGCACCCACCGTGCCGCACCCCCTCCCGACACCGCAGACGCCGGCCCGCGCCCCGGACCCGACCGGCGTTCCCTGCCACCGGCCCACCCCGCCCGCCCGGACCTGCCCGCCCCGGCCCCCGGCGGGTTCAGCCGCGCCCGAACAGCGGCGCCAGCGCCAGCTCCGCCGCGCCCTCCGCGACCCCGGCCGGCGCCGGCGCCACCACCGGCGGCGGGCCGGCCGTCAAAGCGCGGGCGGCCAGCACCTCCCGCACCCCCTCCACGAACACCTCCGGCTCCGCCGCCACCACCCGGCCCCCCAGCAGCACCCGGTCCACGTCCAGCAGCGCCACCAGGTTCGCCGCCCCCTCGCCCAGCACCCGCGCCGCCTCCGCCAGATCGCCCCGGGCCACGGCGTCGAGGCAGAGCACCTCCAGGCAGCCCCGGCCCCCGCACCGGCAGGGCGGGCCGTCCAGCCGCAGCACCTGGTGCCCGAACTCCCCCGCGCCCGACCGCGCACCCCGGTAGACCGCGCCGTCCAGCCGCAGCCCCGCCCCGAGCCCGGTCCCGACGTGCAGGTACACGGAAGATCCGGAGCCCGGCCCGGCGGCGGCACCGGCCCCGCCCGGCACACCCGGCGCGTCCGGCCCCACCGCCGCGACCCCGGCGTTGGTGTCCTTGTCCACCACCACCGCGGCCCCCAACCGCCCCGCGAGCACCTCCCGCAACGGGAACCCCTCCCACTCCGGGAACCCCGTCACCCGCCCCAGCACCCCGCTGCGCCAGTCCAGCGGTCCCGGCGCCGCCACACCCACCCCGAGCAGCGGCGGAGCCCCCGCGCCGCCGCCCGCGACGCGCACCACCGCCCGTACGACGGCGTCCACCGCCGCCTCCGGGCCCGCCCCGAAGTCCAGCGGGCCGCTCCACTCGGCGACGACGCCGCCCGCCAGGTCGACCCGTACGGCCCTGAGCCCGTCGCGGTCCAGGTGCACCCCCACGGCGTGCCGGGCGCCGGGGACCAGCCGCAGCCGGGTCCGGGGCTTGCCTCCGGTCGACGCGTCACGGCCCGCCTCGGCGACCAGGCCCTCGGCCGCGAGCCGGGCGGTGATCTTGCTGACGGCCTGCGGGGTGAGCCCCGTACGGGCGGCGAGCTCGGGGCGCCCCAGCCCCGGCGGACCCGCGGCGCGGAGCAGGTCCAGCAGCAGGGCCTCGTTGTGCCCGCGCAGCGCCGGCAGGTTCACCCCGCCCCGGCCGCCGCCGCTCCCGCCGCCCCGGCCGCCCTCCGCGTTTCCCCTGTTCACCCACCCATTGTCCACCCTCCTTGCACTTACACAACACTGTTGCCAAAGTGGATCCCATGAACGCCTCCCCCTCGACCTCCCCCTCGGCCTCCTCCGCCGCCGCCCCCCGCACCCCGCTGCGCGTCGCGCTCATCGGCTACGGGCTCGCCGGCTCCGTCTTCCACGCCCCGCTCGTGTCCGCGACCGAGGGCCTCGTCCTCGACACCGTCGTCACCTCCGACCCCGGCCGGCAGGCCCAGGCCCGCGAGGCCCACCCCGGTGTCCACGTCACCGGCTCCGCCGACGAGCTGTGGGAGCGCGCGGGCGACGGCGAGGACGCCCTCGGCCTCGTCGTCATCGCCTCCCCGAACAAGACCCACGTCCCGCTCGCCACCGCGGCCCTCACCGCCGGCATCCCGGTCGTCGTGGACAAGCCGCTCGCCGCCACCGCCGCCGAGGCCCGCGAACTCGCCGCGCTCGCCGAGCGGACCGGGACCTTCCTGTCCGTCTTCCAGAACCGCCGCTGGGACAACGACTTCCTCACCGTGCGCCGCCTCCTCGCCGACGGCGAACTCGGCGAGATCCAGCGCTTCGAGTCCCGCTACGAGCGCTGGCGCCCCCAGCTCAAGGGCGGCTGGCGCGAGTCCGGCGCGCCGGAGGAGATCGGCGGCCTGCTCTACGACCTCGGCAGCCACGTCGTCGACCAGGCGCTGGTGCTGTTCGGCCCGGCCGTACGGGTCTACGCGGAGACCGACGTGCGCCGTCCGGGCGCCGAGGCCGACGACGACACGTTCATCGCGATCACGCACGCGAACGGCGTCCGTTCGCACCTCTACGTCAGCGCCACCGCCGCGCAGCTCGGTCCGCGCTTCCGCGTCCTCGGCTCGCGGGCCGGCTACGTCAAGTACGGGCTGGACCCGCAGGAGGCCGCCCTGCGCGAGGGGCTGCGGCCGGGCGGTGCGGGCGGGGCGGCCTGGGGCGAGGAGCCGGAGCACCTGTGGGGACGGCTCGGCTCCGGCGAATCCCCGCTGACCGGCGGCGGGGTGCCGGTGCCCACGGTCCCGGGCGACTACCCCGCCTACTACGCGGCGGTCGAGGAGGCGCTGCGCACGGGCGGCCCGGCCCCGGTCACGGCGTACGAGGCGGCCCAGTGCCTGGCGGTGCTGGAGGCGGCGCGCACTTCGTCCCGCGACGGGTCGGTCGTCGCCGTGTGATCCAGCCTGTCGCAAAATCGACGGTTTTCGAACGCTTAAACGATCTATCCTGCACAGGCTGCCGCTCATCACACATGTGAAGAATGGAAACCCCACCTGTGAAGCTGCCCCGGATCGCATCGATCGTGGCCACCGCCGCGATCGCCCCGGCCGTCCTGCTCTCCTCGCCCGCCTTCGCGGCCGACACGGCGGACGGCGCGGCCGCCACGCCGTCGTCCCCGACCGCGCCCGACCGCGGCGTCGAGGGGAAGCCGGCGGCGGACAAGCCCGCCGAGGACCCCCAGGCGGCGAAGGACCGGGCCGAGATCGAGAAGATCCTGGCCGACCCGGCGCGCGGCCCCGGCGTCCGCGAGGCGGCCGCGAAGGCGCTCAAGGGCACGCCCGAGCAGATGCGGCACTTCCTGACGGTCGAGCTGGCGGAGCAGCAGTTCGACGACGACGCGGTCCTCATCTCGCGGATCCACCACTTCGGCGGCCGCGCCGTGAAGGCCGCCGCGAAGGAGGCGCTCCGGAAGGACACCCAGGAGGCGTTCACCCAGTTCCTGAAGGAGGGGCAGCACGTGGCCCGCCTGGAGGACGACCGCGTCGAGATGATGCGCATGCTGAACGGCGCCGGCCGGGGCATCACGCGGGCCGTCAACGAGCTGATGGACCACGGCACGCGCGAGCAGATCCGTGAGTTCGTCGCGACCGGCCAGCACAAGGTCCGTGCCGAGGACGACCGGGTGGCGCTGTTCGGGATGCTCAAGGACGCGGGGCCGGGCCTGAAGGAGGGGATCATCAAGTTCCTCGAAGGCAACCCGACCCCGGCGCAGCTGCGCACCTTCATGACGACCACGCAGTTCGAGCTGCGCGACGACGACAACAAGGTGCTGATCGCGTCCATGGTCGCGAAGGCCGGTCCGGAGCTGAAGAAGGCCGCCCTCGCCGCCCTCAAGGGCACGCCCGAGGACCGCACCGCGTTCCTCAAGACCGGCCAGCACGTGGCCCGCGCCAAGGACGAGGGCCACGGCACGGGCACGGGCACGGGCAACGGAACCGGTGCCGGTGCCGGTGCCGGCACCAAGGACGGCGTCCAGCAGGCCGTCGCCACGGGCACCGGCAAGGGCAACGGCAACACCGCCCCGGCGGGCGGCTCCTCCTCCGGCCCGCTGGCCAGCACCGGCGCCGGCAGCGGGACCACCTGGATGGCGGGCGCCGCCGCCGGCACCCTGGCCGCGGGCGCCGGCCTGGTCGTGGCCAACCGCCGCCGCCGCGCGTCGGCCGAAGGCTGACCCGCCCGCGCGACGCGTACCCGCACGCACCCGAAGGGGCGGGCCGCCCGGGCGGCCCGCCCCTCCCCTTCGCCGAAGGCCCTACGCGCCCTTGAACTCCTGCCGCTGACGCCCGAGCCCCTCGATCTCCAGCTCCACGACGTCACCCGCCCTCAGGTACGGCTTCGGCTCCGGCTGGCCCATGGCCACGCCCGCCGGGGTCCCCGTGACGATCACGTCGCCCGGGTACAGCGTCATGAACCGGCTCAGGTACCGCACGACCTCGCCCACCGGGAAGATCTGGTCCGAGGTGTTGCCGTCCTGCCTGAGCTCGCCGTTGACCCACAGCTTCACGTCCAGGACCTGCGGGTCCGGGACCTCGTCGGCGGTGACCAGCCAGGGGCCGAGCGGGGTGAACGTCTCGCAGTTCTTGCCCTTGTCCCAGGTGCCGCCGCGCTCGATCTGGAACTCGCGCTCCGACACGTCGTTGACCAGCACGTAGCCGCCGACGTGCGCGAGGCCCTCCTCGGCGGAGCCCAGGTAGCGGGCGGTGCTGCCGATGACGACGCCGAGCTCGGCCTCCCAGTCGGTCTTCACGCTGCCGCGCGGGATCAGCACGGTGTCGTCCGGGCCGCCCACGGTGTCCGCGGCCTTCAGGAACAGGATCGGCTCGGCGGGCGGCTCCGCACCGATCTCGGCCGCGTGCCCGAAGTAGTTCAGGCCGATGCCCACGACCTTGCCGATCCGGCCGACCGGGGAGCCGATGCGCAGCCCCTCCGCGTCGAGCACCGGAAGCCCGCCGTCCGCCGCGGCCTCCCGTACGCGGGACAGCACGGAGTCGTCGGCCAGCAGGGCCCCGTCCACATCCGTGATCAGGCCGGACAGGTCCCGGAGGGTCCCGTCCTGGTCGAGCAGCGCGGGGCGCTCCGACCCGACGGGTCCGACACGCAGCAGCTTCATGAGCATTCTCCCGTGGTCGTGGGTGGTCGGCCCGGGGCGCGCCCAGGGCCGGCCGATGGGTTGCGGCCATCGGAGGATTGGCTGATCCTCCAAGATGTCCGACCAATCCGCAAGACCCTGTTCACGGACTGGAACGCGCTGCTCCGCGCCCCTGCCCGCCCCACCCCCCAGCCCCACTCCCCCGCTCAGCTCGCCGCACCCGCCCCCGTTCAGCTCGCCGCACCCGCCGCGGCTCCGCTCGCCGCTCCGGCGGCCGCCCGCCGCTGGAGCCAGGCCCGCTCGGCCACCGACCAGGCCGTCGTGGTCAGCAGGTACAGCCCGGCGGCCAGCGGTACGACGGCAGCCGTGATCAGCGTCCCGAACGACAGCAGGGGCAGTACGCCGCCCAGCTTGCGCATCGCCGCCAGCTGCTCGGCCGTCGGCGCGGCCGCCGCCCCCGCCGCGCCCTTCACCGCGGGCAGGACGGGCGCCACGGCCGGCGCGGCCGCCGCGGCCCGCCGCCCCCGCACCGCACTCCACGCGGCCACCGCCGCGATCGCGGCGAACAGCCCGAGGAACACCAGCCCCTGCGCCCCGAACGGGCCGCCCTCCTCCAGCGCCGCGGACCACCGGGCCCCGAGGGGCGCGGCGAACAGCCGGTGGCCCAGCAGCTCGTCCCCCGAGGAGAACGAGCGGTACATCAGGTAGAACACCGGCAGCTGCAACAGCATCGGCAGACACCCCGCCCCCGGGGTCGCCGCACGGAACGCGGCACGGCCCAGCGGGTACAGGGCGAGCCGTACCAGCAGGGTGAACAGCACGATCGCGGCAGCGGTCGCGGACTCGGCCAGCACCGGCTCCAGGAGCCGGCCCAGCTGGGCAACGAGATGAGTGAAAACGGACACGCGGGCCCTCCGAGGGGTCTCGTCAAACGTCGAAAACGGTGCATTTCGGCGTGACGACCCGCGAGGGGCGGCAACAGCGTTCAGTCAGAGGAAGAGCGGAAGGCAGCGGACACTGCGCGCCCCTACGCGGCCGTCGGGAACGGACGGCCGGGAGCCCTGGGCCGCGACCGGCCCGAGGCGTCGGGATCGCGCTGCGGCAGGAACGCCGTGCGCTGCTCGCGATCACGCATCGCGGTGCGTATTCGGTGCGGCGGCACGGGCCGCACGAGGCAGCCCGCCAGCACGGCCGCGCCCACGGCGACCGCCGCGGCCAGCACGACCATCCCGGCCGCCAGCCCGGCCTCCCCGGACAGCAGCCCGAGGACCCCGCCGAGCAACAGCAGGGCGACGAGCAGGGACGAGAAGGAGAAGGAAGACAGGAAGGACCGTGCACGAACCATCCGCCCCACACGAACCACCCCCTCAACTCACTTCACCAGAACGCACACTCGATCCTAGTCAACCCTAACGGCCGGCACCGACAACGCCCTTGAGAACCCCCCAGACCACCATCCGGTACTTCGAGGTGTACTCGGGCGTGCAGGTCGTCAGCGTGATGTAGGACCCGGGCTCCCCGTACCCGTACCCGGGCCCCACCCCGCTCCGCGGCACCGGCGCGATGACCCCCACGTCCCCCGGGCTCGTCTCCGCCAGCACCTTCCCCACCACGTACGTGTACCGCCGCCCCCGCAGATCGACGAGCACCTCGTCGCCCTCCCGCAGCCGGTTCAGGTACCGGAACGGCTCCCCGTGCGTGTTCCGGTGCCCGGCCACCGCGAAGTTCCCCTCCGCTCCGGGCTGCGCCGTCCCCGGATAGTGCCCGACGTACCCCTTGTCCAGCACGGCCCGCCGGTCCACCCCCTCCGCCACGGGCACCGACAGCCCCAGCTTCGGGATCCGCAACACGCCGTACGCCTCGTCCCGCGCCGGACCGGAACCCGCCGGCGCGGGCCGCGCACCGGCCCCCGCGGGAGGCGACGCCCCCACGCCGGCACCGCCCCCGGCCCCTCCGCCCGAGCCACCCTCCGATCCCCCCACGACCACTCCCGGAGCCTCCTCCACCCCAGGCACATCCGGCCCCCCACCCCCGCCCGCGCCCCCAACCCCATCCCCATCCCCGCCCCCACCCGCCCAGCGCCTCTCCAGCGCCCGGACCTGCTCCTCGGCGCCGGCCACGGCCTGCCGATTGGTCCACCACACCTGGTGCACCACCAACAGCGCCACCACCACCCCCACCGTGGTGATCACCTCGGCCCCCACCCACAGCAGCCGCGCGAGCCCGATCCGGCGCGCCCGCCGACCGCCCCCCTGCACCACCACCCGCACGCGATCCCGCACGGCCGGCACCCTAAGACTTCCCCCCTCAACTGACCAGCGGCAGTACGGTGTGAACCATGCGCCCCGACACGCCTGCAGAGCACATCGCCGAAGCCGAGCGCCTCATCCGCACGGCGACCCGCTACCCCGAGGACCAGGAGCCCCTGCTCCTCCAGGCAGCGGCCCACCTCGAACTGGGCGACGCCCGGGACCGCGCGAGCGCGCTCTACGACCGCCTCCTCTCCGCCTCCCCCGCCAACCCCCACCTGATCAAGGCCCGCCAGGCCGCGAACCTGTGGGAGTACGGCCACGAGGCCGAGGCCCGCGCCCTCATCTCCGGCATCCGCGCCGCCGCGCCCACGGACCCCGCACCCTGGGAGGTCATCGCGGAGGCCCTCGAATCCCACGACGAGCTGGAAGCCTCACACGAGTGCTTCACCGAGGCGGCCACCCTCCTCACCTCGGAGGACACCCCCCTCACCCAGGCCACGACCGCCCTCCTGACGGGCCGCCACCGCGTCCGCCGGCTCCTCGCCCTCCCCCACGACGACTGGGACATGGTCGCGGACACCCGCCACATCGGCCCGATCCCGCTGGACGAGCTCCACGACCCCAAGCGCATCTGGGCCCTGGGCTCCAACGACCCGGCGGAGCTCCGCGCCGAGATCGCCCGCCTGCGCGCCGAACTCGGCGACCGCCGCGCCGCCCTCTCGCGCCCCTTCCCCGTGGCCATCCTCCACTGGCCCGCCCGCGAACTGGCCGAGCTCCTGACCGGCTACCCCACCCTCACCTCGGAGTACCCCTCCCACGAGGCCCACCTGGCGAAGGTCGAGTCCTCCCTCCGCGCCCTGGCCGCCTCGGGCACCACGAACCTGGGCATCGTCACGGGCAGCGTCCCCTCGTACGAGGCCTTCGCCGCCTCGGAGAAGTCCTCCCCGGCCTCCCCGTCCCTCCTGGCGGAATACGCCACCACCCTGGCCGCCCGAGGCAAAGCCACCCCCTGGCCCCCCACCCCCACGTCCCCCTGCTGGTGCACCTCGGGCAAGCCGTACGCGGAGTGCCACGGCGCAGGGGCGGCTTAGCAACGACAGGCTCGTCGCCCGCACACCCGGCGAATGGGCGGACCGGCTGGGAACTGCGGTCCGCCCATTCGCCTGCCGTGAGCGCGCCGGCTCAGGGCCGCCGGCCGGCTTCACTGTTGGCAGCCCGCTCCACACCATCGACGGCTGCGGCCCATCTCAGGATCGCGGTCGCGTCCTGGGCCATCCCCTTGTCCTGCAGCTCTAGGGCCATCCGGATGACGGTGCGGCCTTGGCGCTCCCGCGCATACATCTGACCAAGAGAACCAGCGAGTTGGCCGTCTCCCCCAGCACCCAGCGCCACGTACGCCGCTGCGGCCTCCACCGGCGTCAGGAAGTCAACCGCGTCCGCCATCGCGGCCACGACCTCGTTCACTCTGCCGTCCGCATCCAGCGCCATAGCGCTCGCGGCAAAGCGCTCGGCGGCTCGCGCATCGGATCCGTCTCGCCGCCGGTCCCCCCTCCTCAGGGGGACCGGCGGCGGCGTCGGCGCACCCCGCACCGCAGAAGCGACACTGCGAGGGCCGGCTTCCGCCGCCGCCAAGGCGGCCCCCAACTCCGCGTTTCTTCCTTCCAAGACAACACAGTTAGAGCACTTGGGCGCCTTGCGAAGCTCGGTACGCTCATGCGCTTCAGCCACTTCAGGCCATGTCAGGCCCACCGCTTCCGGCTCCCCTGCACGATGCACGGCAAGCTCGTACAGTCCAGCGACGAACCGCTGCCCCGGATTGCGCTGCCCGCCGAGATATCTGGAGAGCGAGCTGCGGTCGACGGGGCAGCCCCGCTCTTGCAGCAGGCGCACCAGGTGCGCCTGGGAGTCTGCAGCAATCACCTCCTCCAGGTTCTTGAGAATCCCGAGAAAGTGCTGCCGCCCCGCCGGTAGAGACCTACCAGCAGGCTTTTTCCAGCCACTCATACACGCCCTCCCCTGTCCGCCCTCTGCCGAGCACCGACGGCCGCACTGGGCCGTGGCCGATCTCAGGCAACTCCCCACCCTAGCCTCCCCGTCAAGGGATTCAGCGGCATAGCTATGACGACTGCCGCCAGATTGTTGCCAAGTTATCGAGCAACTCTCGAAACCTCTGGACTCCGGCAGCGGCGCCAGTCATTAATGGGATCCGCGATCACGCCGCGATTCCGCTAGGAGCGCTGCAGAACGCAGAAAAGCGACGCAGAGCCAAAGATCAGGTTTGCATTCCTTTCACCTCCTTCCCGCTGATGTCTATCCCGACCTTCCAATCAGCGGGCTGGCAACCGAACGGAGTATCGGCATGGCAGTTCCCTCATGGACGGACACCGAGCTCGGCGCCAAGGCCCGCGCGGCCCTCTGGCTCGTGGAGGTGGTCGGAGTCGGCGGCATCTTCACCAAGGCGATGCTCCGTCAGGCCTTCCCGGAGAACACCCAGATCGACCGTCGGCTCCGCGAACTGCGCGACCACGGATGGCAGATCGACACAAGCCGCGACAATCCCGCCCTGAAGCAGCAGGAGCAGAAGTTCGTCGCCAAGGGCGCAGACATCTGGCTGCCGGGCCAGGCGTCACTGCCTAAGCACAAGCACAGCCTCAGCGCGGCCCAGCGCGCCAAGGTGCTGCGCGAGGACGACTTCCTCTGCCGGACCTGCGGCATCGGCGTAGCCGAGAAGTACATCGACGGACCGGGCAGCTCGAAGCAGCTCGGCGTAGCCCGGCGCGAGGTCCTGCTGCCCGACGGCACGGTCGACTACCAGCTGGAGACCGCGTGCAGCCGGTGCATCAGCTCCAGCTCGGGGGAGGTAGCGGACTTGGCCGGGACGCTGGATGCGGTGGCCGCGCTGTCCCCTCTGGAAAAGAACGCCCTGGCCGGCTGGATCGCCTCGGACCGCCGCGTCCGCGGCTCGCTGGAAGCCCTGTGGGGGGTATACCGCACCCTGCCCGCCGCATCCCGGCAGGCGATCCGCGATGCAGTGTCCGACGGCACCCAGTCGTAGCAGCACACACATAAATAGGGAGTGGCCCGTGTTCCGGGAATTTGCAGCACCGCCGCGCGCCGAGGAGTTCAGCGCGCTCATCAAGGCAAAGGTGGAAGAGGTAAAGGAGGCAGGGGGAACCCGCGAGACGGTCACCGTCGACTGGAACTCCCAGACCGCGCATGTCGAGGTCATCGACCTGCCGCTGAGCAGCCTGTACTTCAACCCCGGCACGCATCGGATCCGGGCCCAGCGCAGCCACGACCCGGCCCGTGACGGGCAGCTGGAAGAGGCTCCCTGGGAGACTTCCGGCCAGGAGTACCTGGCGTACCTCCTGCAGGCGGACCCCGCCAATCCGGCGATGCGGGATGCCGCCTTCGAGAAGCTCAAGGAGAGCCTCGCACAGTTCGGCCAGAACGACCCGGGTCTGGTCACCCATCACGGGGTACTGGTCAACGGCAACACAAGGGCCGCCGCCCTGCGCGAGCTCGGTGCCCAGTCGATGCGGGTAGGTGTGCTGCCGGCATCGTTCTCGTGGGCGGACATCAACGCCGTCGAGCTGTCTCTGCAGCTCCGCAAGGACCACCGCCGCGACTACTCGTACCTCAACCGGCTGCTGGCCATGGAGGAGCAGGCCCAGTTGGGCCGCACACCCGAGCACATCGCGAAGGAGTTCCGCGTTCAGACCAAGACGTACCACCAGGAGCGCTGGATCCTCACGACGATCCGGGAGCTCATCGAGCGCAGCCGCACCGGGGCCGCTGTGCTCTCCCTGTTGGCCTTCGAGGGGGATCAGGAGAAGCTGAAGGAGCTCGAGCGCCTGTACAAGAACCTCTCCGAGGTGGAGCGGGACGAGGCCGAGGTCATCCGGGAATGGCGTCTGGCTGCAATCCTCATGGGCTTCTCCAAAACAGACGTCCGCCACATCGACGAGAACTTCGCCAAGTCCGACTACCTGGACCGGAACCTGCCTGAAGGCATGGGGCTCGGCGGGGAGAAGGCGCCGGACTCCATCGTCGTGCCCGGCCTTGGGATCTCCGTCGCCGGCGACACCTCCAAGGTGTCCGCCGCTCGCGCCCTCAACGACCAGGTCCTCCGGGCCAAGGCTGTCATCGACGCGCCGGGCGACTGCCCCGACAGCGAGCGGCAGGCTGCCCGAGAGACTTTCAACGCCGCTAGGGCCGCATTCGACAAGGCCATTGACGACGCTGGCCGTGATGCCCGGGTCCGCAAGCGCAAACAGCTGGCTCCCGCACGGCTGGCCGACGCCTGCGCCGACATCGACCAGTGCGTGGTGGACCTCGTAGAGGCTCGGGCGTCCCGGACGCTCGACGTCCCCGCCTTCGATGACGCCCTCCTCCAGCTGCGCAAGAGCCTCGCCAAGCTCGCCGACCAGGCGGAGCGAATCGACACCGCGGGCGACGGCGTGGCATGGCTTCTCCACGCCTCCGCCGCCGGGGCGGGCGAATGACCGACAGCTCCGGGCAGGCAGTCACTCTGCGTCTTGAGTTCGATGAGACGCGCACCAAGGTCGTCTTCCGCGCGGCCGTCGGCTTCGCGGACGACCTCGTCCAGCTCGCGGGGCGCTTCCGCGCTGGCGGCCATCTGGGGCCCGGCACTGCCGTCGCCGACCTCGACGATGTCCTCACCCGGGTCGACCAGCTCTCCTCTTGGCCCGACCAGGCCGGCGTGCGGTGGGCTGACGATCTGAGGAACCTCGTCGTCAGCACCATCCAGGACGCCGCAAAGGTGGAGCAGCGGCTTCGCAGCCCAGAAGCCGCGCTCGCCGACGAAATCAGCGCAGACGAGGTTCCAGCGCTGCTCGGCGACGAGTGGACGGCCCCGCTCGGGGCGTTCCAGCTGAGAGACATCGCCAAAACCCTCAGCCTGCAGCACGGAGCGAACTTCAGCGTTCCCGGCGCGGGGAAGACCCGGAGCGCGCTCGGCGTCTACGCGGCGCAGAAGGCCGCAGGCCTCGTTACACGCCTGCTTGTTGTGTGTCCGAAGTCCGCTTACGAGTCCTGGCAGTACGAGACCGCCGTCTGCTTCAGGCACGCGCTGCGGCCCCACGTGCTCGACAAGGCCATGGACCAGTACGCGGAAGTGCTGATCGTCAACTACGAGCGACTGGACCGGGCGCTCCCCACTCTGTCCGCATGGCTGGAGAAGGAGCCCGCCATGCTCATTCTGGACGAGGCCCACCGGATGAAGCTGGGGGCGCGCGGTACCTACGGCGCCGCCTGTATGGCACTCGGCCCGCTCGCCAAGCGCCGACTCATCCTGACTGGTACGCCGGCGCCCAACGGGCGAAAGGACCTGGAGAACCTGCTGGGGTTCGTCTGGCCGGGGCACGGCCAGCGGGCCGTGGAGCGTGCTGTCAGCGGGGGCTCGCTTGCCGATGCGAGCAAGGCTCTGAAGCCGCTGTTCACCAGGACCACGAAGCAGGAGCTCGGCCTGCCTCCGATGGAGCCCCGGGTCCGCTACGTCGACATGCCGCCGCTCCATTCGGAAATCTACGATGCCCTGGTCGGCAGGGAAGGGGCCCTGCCTGGAAGGGACGATCTCACGGCCCTCGGGAAGACTGCGCTGCGGCTGCTGATGGCCGCGACCAGCCCCGCGCTCCTCCTGGAAGGAGGCCACCGCTACGAGCCCCTGACCTACCAGCTGGATCCTTTGGATATCCCTCGCGGGCACTCCCTCTACTCCCTGATGCAGAAGCTGCCGGACTACGAGCTGTCGCCGAAATACGCGGAGACGGCGGCTATCGTGGCGAAGAACGCCGCCTCAGGCCGCAAGACGCTCGTCTGGACAACCTTTGTGCGAAGCCTTACCACTTTGGAACGCCTCCTTTCCGAATTCTCGCCAGCGGTGGTCCATGGCGGAACACCTGACCGCGACGAGCAGATCCGCAGGTTCCGGGAGAGTGCCGACTGCGCCGTACTGATCTCCAACCCGGCAACCCTGGGCGAGGGAATCAGCCTCCACCAGGTCTGCCATGACGCTGTCTACGTGGAGCGCGACTTCGTCGCCGGCCGCTATCTCCAGAGCCTCGACCGGATCCACCGCCTGGGGCTCGCCCCCGATACCGAGACGCGTGTCACGGTGCTGGCCGCGCGGAACACCATCGACGAGGTCGTCGAAGTCAGACTCGACCAGAAGCTGGAGTTCATGGGGAAGATCTTGGACGACCCCTCGGTTCAGCAGCTTGCGGACTTGGAGGAGGAGCCGTCGGTCGCAGCGGGGCTGGGGCCGGAGGACGTCGCGGCCCTCCTCGGGCACCTCAGGAAGCACTAGGAGCCCCCCGCAGTGCCGGCGGCAGACCCCATCCCGGATCTGTTGCCGGCACAGGCTGCGACTTCATGTGAGGATGGCGTCTGGCGTACCCTGCCAGACTTGCTGCTCGCGCCACACATGAGGAGATCCGATGACCGCCCGGCGGACCCGCCCAAAGTTCGACACGCCGCTCGTCTCTGTCGAGATCTGTGCCGGCGCAGGCGGGCAGGCGTCCGGGCTCCACGAGGCGGGCTTCGACCACGAGGCGCTCGTCGAGTGGGACGCCCACGCAGTGGAGACCCTCAAGGCGAACATCACCTCGTGGCCGGGCTGGACGAAGAAGAAGATCGACAGCCTCGCCCCGGGCGACGTGCGGAAATTCCTGGAGTCCGACGACTACAAGAACATCGTCAGCAACGGCCAGGAGATCGACCTCCTGGCGGGCGGAGTGCCCTGCCCTCCGTTCTCCCTCGCCGGAAAGCAGCTCGGGCCGGACGATGAGCGTGACCTCTTTCCGGACATGCTGGATATCGTGGAGAAGCTCAAGCCGCGGGCCATAATGATCGAGAACGTCCGCGGAATCCTCGAACCCCCCGAAGTATTTATTGATTACCGGCGCAAGATCCTCGACAGGCTGCGCGAGCTTGGCTACGACGTTCCCGAAGTGAAGAGCACCGATTCACCGCAGGAGCAGGATCGTGTCATGCGGCGAGTCTGGCGCCGCGTGGACGCCAAGCACTTCGGGGTTCCCCAGCTGCGCCCCCGGGCTATTCTTGTCGCGATTCACAAGGATGTGGTGTCGGAGCATGAATTTGCCTGGCCGGTAAAGGATGACCTGGCCGGTGAAACTCTGCGCGAGACGCTGGAGAAGACGATGCTCCCGCGCTATAAGGCCTACTGGGGCGTGAAGCCGGTTCCAGGCCTCGACCTGACCGGCGAAGAGGCCTTCGGCCGGTGGCGTACGAAGGCCAAGGAGGCCGAGGACCGCGGGGTGACAGTCGCCCCGACGCTGGTCGGCGGCTCCCGCAAGCACGGCGGTGCAGACCTGGGTCCCACTCGGGCCAAGAATGCATGGGCCCTGCTTGGCGTCGACGGCAATGGCGTGGCCAACACAATGGAAGCGTGCGATCCCGAGCGCGACCTCTTCCGCGAGAAGGGCCCGATGCTCACCGTCGAACAGGCCGCGCAGATCCAGGGATTCCGCAACTGGAAGTTCTCTGGCGGCAAGACGGCCCAGTACCGCCAAGTGGGCAACGCGTTCCCCCCGCCGGTAGCCGAGGCCATCGGCCGCGCCATCGCCGCCGTGCTGCGCCCGGAACGCCGCGAAGAGCTGATCAAGGGATACAGCTTCACGGAAGACAGCGCGGTAGACGCGGCCCGCATGAAGGCGCCCGGATCCCTGTTCGCCGACACCGGCACAGCTTCCGCCTAGGAATCGGCGTAGAACGCAGAGCCAAGAGTCAAGTCCCTGTCCGCGGCCCCGCAGGCCGCGGACAGCTACCGATTTTGGTTACGGCGCGCGCTCACTGCCTCCACGACTGCCTCCGCGCAGGCTGCTGCGCCCTCATGCTCCCAGAAGCGCATGACGAGCCACCCCTCGGCAGCAAGCCTCGCGTCAGTCTCCCGGTCCCTCCTGACGTTTCCCCCGATCTTGTCCCGCCAGTAGCTGGGGTTCGTCTTCGGAGGAACGAAGTGGTCCGGGCATCCGTGCCAGAAACATCCGTCGACGAACACCGCTACTTTCGCGGGGCGGAACACAAGGTCAGCCGTCCTCCTCATCCCCGGGAGCGGCTTGGCCGCCACCCGGTATCGGAGCCCCCGCGCATGGAGCAGGGAGCGCAGCGCCCGCTCCGGAGACGTGTCCCGGCTCCGGTTGCCCCGCATGCTCCGACGGTTCGCCGCAGATGAAGCCCAGGACCCAGGCGGAGGGGTCCAAGCAATGCCTTCTGGTGACTGGTCGCTCATGGGAATCGGAGTGTATCCGCAGCCGGAACCTGTCCTTCTAAGCGCCGAACAAAGGCAGTTGCTGGTGGCCGCGGGCCTTGAGGGTGGGTGGGGTTCGGTGGGGGGTGGTGAGGGTGAGGAGGGTGCGGAGGGCGTTCAGGACTTCCGTGGGGGTGTCGCGGATGATCGACGGGGTGGCGCTGACCACCAGGACGCCGTGGGATTCCAGGCGCAGGCGGCGGCGGAGGGTGGCGTGCCAGGCGTCGCGGGTGTAGTGGTACTCCGCCGAGTCGACCTCCAGGGCCACGCCCTCGTCGGGCCAGTAGGCGTCCGGGCTGGCCAGGAAGGTGCCGTCCGGGGTGTAGAGGCGGGCGTTCCACAGCGGGGTCGGGAGGTCCGTGCCGGTGAGGACGTCGCGGGCCCGGGCCTCGGCGATCGAGCGGACCCCGGCCAGGAGTTCCCCGGCGGCGGCGCGGATCGCGGGGCGGGACAGGAGGCGGGCGCTGCGGAGTTCGGCGTGGAGGTCGCGCGGGTGGCACCAGCCGGACTGGACGACCTGGGCCAGGACGGAGCGGACCCGGTCGGGGCTCGGGCAGCGGGCGGCGAAGTCGGCGGCGGCGCGGACCGGGCGGGCGCTGGGCACGCCCGAGACGGTCAGGGTGCCCGGCCAGCGGGAGGTCGTCACGGGGCGGACCTGCGCGAGGGCGGTGAGCCGGCGCGGACTGCGGATCAGGACGTCGGCCGGGGCACGCGGGGCGTCGCGGATGCCGAGGAGGGCGAGGGCGGCTCCGCCGGTGAGGGCGGCCGTGTCACCGGAGAGGGGGTCCGCGGCGGGTTCGGCGGCGTACAGGACGGCGGCCAGGGCGCGTTGGCGGTGGTCGGGAGGGCCCGTCTGGAGGAGGTAGACGCGGGGCAGCAGGCGTTGCCAGGGACCTCCGGGACGGGTGCGCGAGGTGAGGGTGGCGTGGGGGACGCCGGCGGCGGTGGTGAGCTGGTGGCGGGTGGCGAGGTTCAGCTGCCGGCGGGCGAAGGGCTCGGGGGCCTTGTGGGTGATCATGGCCCCGGTATGCCCGGTCCCGAGAGGTCCAGTCGTCCCTTTCGGGTGGCGGAGGGGCGGGGTGGCCGGGGCAGGTCGCGGGGCCAGCGGCAGGTTGGGGCGGGCTGGGGGCAGGGGCGGCCCGGACGGACCGGGGCCACAGACAGGTCGGAGCCCACGGGGGGGCACAGACGGCCCGGACGGACCGGGGCCACAGACAGGTCGGAGCCGAGGGGGGCAGAGGCAGGTTGGGGCGGCTGGGGGGGTCAGGGGCGGCCGGGGTGGTTCGGGGCCAGGAAGACGACCACGTTGGTTTCCGTGCCGGGGAGCGCGGGGACCTCGTGCCAGCCGAGGCGGTGGTAGGTGGCGACGGTCTCCGTGGCGAGGCGGGACGTCAGTAGCCAGGCGCGGTGGTGCGGGGCATCGGCGGTGATCTCGGTGAGGAGGGCCCGCCCGGTGCCGGTGCCGCGCGCGTAGGCCCGTACGGCCAGTTCGTCTATCTCCAGCGCCCCGATCAGCAGCTCGCGCACCCGGTCCGGGCCGAGCTGGGCGGCGACCTGGGGGTAGCCGCGGCCCCGGGGGAAGGGGGCCTGGGTCAGCCAGGCGGTGGCAAAGCCGTCGATGCCGGTGGGGGACTGGGCGAAGGCCGTACGGAATCCGGCGCGCCGGACGTCGCTCTGGAGGCGGTCCGCGAACTGGCGAATGGTTTCTGCGTCTTCGTTCCAGGGCGGGGCGGAGAAGACGTCGGCATAGGCGTCCACGAGTTCGTCGGCCAGGTCGAGGACGGAACGGCCGTAGGAGATCACGTGCGGCTCCGGGGTGTATGGGCGTGGGGGAGGGCGTTTTGGGGTGGAAGACCGAAACTATGCGATTGGGGTTCCCGAACGCCCGGAGGGGAGGAACCCGGCGTGTGCCGACAATTCGGCCGCCGCGGGTGCGTGTCGCGGGGCGGCGCGGGGCGTTGAGCAGCCGTGGACAGAGTGTTGCGGGTGGCGGGGCGGTGCGCGCTCGCCTTTCTTCTCGTGCTCGGGGTCGTGGCGCTGCTGCCGCGCGCCCTGAGGGAGGCGGTGCCGCACGCCGTGGTGGGCGGGGCCGTGCTCGCGCTCGGGGCGACGGGTGTCCGTCGGGGCTCCAGGCGTCCGCGTTAGCCTCGACAGCGGTTCATCGCACGAGATGACCGGTTTGTATGACGTACCGATGACACGACGAGGGAGTTCGACATGGCGCGGGTACCGAGTTCCGCGGTGGCGGCGGCCGGGCTGATCGGCGGCTACGCCGTCGCCCGCTGGACGAAGAAGCGGCCCCTGGGCGGGGTCGTGCTCGGCGCCGCCGGCGTCGTGGCCGGGCGCGAGTGGCACCGCCGCGGCGGGGTGCCGGCGGCGGCCGGCCTGGGGGCGCTGTACCTGGCGGGCTTCGCGGGGGCGCACCCGCTGGCGAAGAAGGTCGGCGCCTGGCCGGCCGTCGTCGGCGCGGCGGGCGTCGTCGCCGCCACGGCCTGGGCGGTCGCCGACCGGGCCTGACCGGCCCCTCCGGGGCTCCGGGCCCGCCTCCAGGCGGGGTGACGGACATGTACCGCCTGTCCGGCGCGCCGCCGACCGGGCGGCACGCCGGACAGGCGCCCGGTCCCGGAGGAACCGACACCACAGCCGCCCGAACGGGCCCCCGGCACGGAACAGCCGCCGGACACCGAGACCCGAGCAGCGCGGAGCGATCCGCTGCCACCTGGCGGCTCCTGCGTCCCCGGGTGCGGCCATCAACCCAGGACGAGACCTCCACGCGCCCGGATCCGGGCAGCCGGTAGCCGCCCGGCGCCCCCGCCCGCTCCGCAGAGCGGCCGAGGTCGGAAGGACAAGGACTGCCGGGAACCCCCCAGACCGGCTCTGAGGCCGCCCGGGTCGGACGCCGACCCTCACCACCCCGGACGGCGCCCCCTACCCCCTACCCCCTCCCCCCCTACCCCCTGCCTCCCCTTACCTCCTGCCTCCCCCTACCCCCTGCCTCCCTCTCCCCCTACCCGCCCAGCAGCCGCGACACCGTGTAGATCAGCAGGCCCGCCAGTGCGCCCACCACCGTGCCGTTGATGCGGATGAACTGGAGGTCGCGGCCGATGTGGGCCTCGATCTTGCGGGAGGTGTGCTCCGCGTCCCAGGCGGCCACCGTGTCCGTGATCAGCGAGGTGATCTCCGCGCGGTACGTCGTGACCACGTAGACCACCGCGCCCTCGATCCAGCCCTCCAGCTTCGACTGGAGCCGCCCGTCCGTCGCCAGGCGGGCGCCCAGGGACATCAGGGAGGAGCGGACGCGCAGCCGCAGCTCGCTGCGTTCGTCCTCCGCCGCCGAGATGACCATCGAGCGGACCGCGGTCCACGCCGACGCGATCACGTCCTGGACCTCGCCCCGCGCCAGGATCTCGGACTTCAGCCGCTCCACCCGCGCCCGCGTCTCCGTGTCCGACTGGAGGTCCGCGGCGAAGTCGACGAGGAAGCGGTCCACGGCAGCGCGCGCCGGGTGGCCCGGCATGTCGCGCATCTCCGTGACGAACCGGAGCAGCTCCTTGTACACGCGGTCGCCGACCTTGCGGTCGACGAAGCGCGGGGTCCAGCCGGGGGCCCCGCCCTGGACCGCGTCCATGACGGAGTCCCCGTGGGTGACCAGCCAATCGTGGGCCCTGGCGCAGACCAGGTCGACCGCGCGGCGGTGGCCGCCGTCGGCGACGACGCGCTGGAGGGTCTTGCCCAGGCCCGGCGCGATCTCCGCCGCCTCCGCCCGCCGGGTGATCGCCTCGCCCACCACCGCCTGGACGTCGGAGTCGCGCAGTACGGTCAGGGCCCCGCGCAGGGCGGTGGCCAGTTCCGCCGTGACCCGGTCGGCGTGCTCGGGCTCGGCCAGCCAGGCGCCGAGCCGGCCGCCGATGCCGAGGGCGTGCAGCCGGGCGCGCACCACGTCCGCGGAGAGGAAGTTCTCGCCCACGAACTCGCCGAGCGAGACCCCCAGCTGGTCCTTCTTCGTGGGGATGATCGCCGTGTGCGGGATGGGCAGTCCCAGGGGCCGGCGGAAGAGGGCCGTCACGGCGAACCAGTCCGCGAGCGCGCCGACCATGCCGGCCTCCGCCGCGGCGGCGACGTATCCGGCCCAGGCACCCGCGCCCCACGCCTGCTGGGCGCATTTGGCCAGGGCGTAGACCGCGGCGACGACGATCAGCAGGCCGGTCGCGGTGGTCTTCATGCGGCGGACGCCGCGCCGCCGCTCCTCGTCCGCCTCGTTGAAGACGAACGCGCCGCGGACGGCGGACGGCGACGGCGGAGGCGCTGGTGGTGACAGTGGTGGCGCTGGCGTTCCCGGATCTTTCACGTGCTGCTCCTGCCTTCCCCCGATGGCCGGTTTTGTCTGCATAGCATCCGACTCCCGGGAGGGCCGAGGAGTTCCCGGCGCGCCGCTGACGGGATCCCCGGTCCCGGCTAGAGCTCCTTGCGGACCTCTCCGCCGCCCAGGTCCTTGCCGCCCTTCGACCGCTTGAGCTCCTTCGGCGGCTTGGGCTGCTTGACCTTCACCGCCACCCCGCCCCAGAAGGCGAGGCCGTTCACGACAACCCGCGGAGCACCCGGTTCCGGACGGTTCTCCGGGGACCGGCCCTGGTCGAAGCCCCCCATGATGCCGATGCCCCGGACGTCGACCTCGACGCCCGGCGGGACCGTGATCTCGATGCCGCCCATGATGGCCACGCAGGTGATCACGACCTCGGGCGCCGCGAAGTCGGCCTCGCGCAGGTCGAGCTCCCCGCCGCCCCAGAAGGCCACGGCGTTGAACTGCGCGGGCACCGTCCAGCGCCCCTTGCGCTGGAACCCCGACATGATCGCGACCGCCGAGGAGGAGGCACCCCCCGAACCGCTGACCCGGGACTGCCAGGAGGACGCGGACGAAGGGGCGGAGGGAGGCGAGAAGGCCTCGGCGGACGCCGGCAGGTCCCTGGTCAGGGGTTCGAGTTCCGCATAGGTACGGGACGCGTACGCCGCCTCCAGCCGCTCCTCGAACTCCTCCATGTCGAGCCGGCCCTCCGCGACGGCGTCCCGCAGACGCTCGACCACCCGCTCGCGGTCGGCGTCCGACGCCCTCATGGACGAAACCGCCGCCCCCTGAGGGGCCTTCTCCAGGGAGGTCTTCTCCAGGGAGGTCTTCTCCGGCGTCGCCTGCTCCGGGCGCTCGTCACTCATGCGGGTCAGACTATGCAGGGAAACCGCCCGGTTGAACGGCCCGGACCCCGGTTCGTACCCCGGGACCGCCCCTGATTTCCCCCCTACCTTCCCGCCCCGCCCCGCGTACCCCCGCCTACCCCCGCCCCGCGTACATCCGCGCGATCACGTCCTCGATGTCCGGCTCGCGCACCGACAGGTCCAGCAGCGGGTACTCCGCCGCGACCGCCGCCACCAGCGGCGCCGCCGAGGACCGGGCCGGGAAGGCCAGCCACTGCCGCGGCCCCTCCACCCGCACCACCCGCGCCCCCGCGACCTCCAGCGGCGGCAGCTCCCGCTCCAGGTCGACCACCAGCGTCCGTTCGCCGCCCTCCCCCATCGCGTGCAGCCCGCCCAGCGCCCCGTCGTACATCAGCCGGCCGTGGTCGATCACCATCACGCGCTCGCACAGCTGCTCGATGTCCTGGAGGTCGTGCGTCGTCAGCAGCACCGTCGTCCCGAGCTCCTCGTTCAGCTGCCGCAGGAAACCCCGCACCCGCGCCTTGCTGACCACGTCCAGCCCGATCGTCGGCTCGTCCAGGTACAGCACCTCCGGGTCGTGCAGCAGCGCCGCCGCGATGTCCCCGCGCATCCGCTGGCCCAGCGAGAGCTGCCGCACCGGTACGTCCAGCAGCGCGGCGAGGTCGAGCCGGTCCACGCAGCGGTCCAGGTTCTCCCGGAAGCGGGCCTCCGGGATCCGGTACATCCGGCGCATCAGCCCGTACGAGTCCTTCAGCGGGAGGTCCCACCACAGGGTGGTGCGCTGCCCGAAGACCACCCCGATCCGGTGCGCGAGCCGCATCCGCTCCCGCGCGGGGTCGATGCCGGCGACGCGCAGCCGGCCGCCGCTCGGGGTGAGGATGCCGGTCAGCATCTTGATCGTGGTGGACTTCCCGGCGCCGTTGGGCCCGATGTAGCCGACGACCTCGCCCCGCGCGATCTCGAAGCTGATCCCGTCCACCGCCGTGACCCGGCGCTTCTCCCGGCGCATCAGCCCCGAACGGCGCCGCACGTCGAAGACCTTCTCGACCGCGTCGAGAGAGATGAGGGCATCGGACACGACTAGCTCCCCGTGCTTCGGTACGAACGGACCCCCGCGCGCCAGGCCAGCGACGCGGGCAGGAACACCGCGAAGGCCACCAGCGGGCTCAGGTACGCGACCCACCCCGGCAGCCCCAGCGGATCGGGCCGCCCGAGCACGTACAGCGCGGGCAGCCAGTTGACGAAGGCCAGCGGGACGACGAAGGTCACCCCGCGCAGCAGGTCCTTCGCGAACACCGTCGGCGGGTACTGGAGCATGGTGCAGCCCCCGTAGGTGAAGGAGTTCTGGACCTCCGCCGCGTCCCCGGCCACGAACTGGAAGGCGGCGCCGGCCACCAGCACCGCGCCGAAGATCCCCGCCCCGGCCACCACCATGACCGGCACCAGCAGCACCTTCCCCGGCGTCCAGTGCACGTCCAGCACCGAGATCGCCCAGCCCAGCACCGCCAGCCCCTGCACGATCCGCCCCAGCCGGCGCAGCGCGAACCGGTCCGCGGCGACCTGCGCGAGCAGCGGGACGGGGCGCACCAGCATGGTGTCGAGGGAGCCGTCGCGGATCCGGGCGCCGACGCGGTCGGTGTTGCCGAGGAGCAGGTCGGCCAGGCCCAGGGAGGCCGAGCAGGCCCCGTAGAGGAGGGCGATCTCGGGCAGGGTGAAACCGCCGAGCGCCTCCACGTGGGAGAACATGACGGCGATCGCGACGAAGTCGAGGACGGTGATCGCCGCGTTCCCGACGGTGGCCAGCAGGAACGACATCCGGTACGTCATCGTCGAGCGGATCCACATCCCGACGATCAGCCCGTAGCCGCGCAGCCCGTCGCGGAGCCGGCCGCCGTACCCCGGGGCGCCGTACCCCGCCCCGGCCACCACCGCCCCCGGCCCGACCGGCCCTGTCCCGACCGGCCCTGTCCCGACCGGCCCTGTCCCGACCGCCCCCGCACCACCCGCCGGCTCCGCCGGGACCGCCGTCGCCTCAGCCACCCTGGACCACCACCTTCCGCGTGGCCGCCGACTGCACCAACCGACCCGCCCCCAGCAGCACCAGGGCCCACACGGCCTGGAAGCCCAGCGCCCGCACGGCTCCCCCGGCCCCGGCGTGGGTGCCGAGCAGCACGTCCAGCGGGACCTGGAGCATCGCCGCCCACGGCAGCAGCCGCAGCACCTCGCCGAAGCCCCCGGGGAAGACGGTCAGCGGCAGCAGCATCCCGGAGCAGAAGATGGTCACGACGGTGGCCATGAGGTTGACCCCCGCCCCGTCCAGCAGCCAGAACGCCGCCAGCCCCAGCAGGTACCGCACCCCGAACCCGACGACCAGCCCGAGCCCGACCGACAGCAGGAACAGCAGCCAGCGCAGCGGATCGGACGGCAGCGCGAGCGTGAAGGCCAGCGCCCCCGCCACCAGGGGCAGCAGCCCGCGCCCCAGCAGCTGGAAGCCCGCCCGGCCGAGGTCGGCGGCGAGCCACCAGGCCTGGAGGTCGGCCGGGCGGTACAGGTCGACGGCGATGTCACCCGTACGGATGCGCTCCTGGAGCTCCTCCTGGAAGCCGCCGCCGATGAGCGAGGCGGCCGCCAGCAGGGACTGGCTGACCCAGACGAAGGTCAGGGCCTGGGCCCGGTCGTAGCCGCCCAGGTGCGGGCGCTCGTCCCACAGGGCGATGTACGTGTACGCGACGATGAAGCCGAAGACGGTGTTGGTGAACACCCCGGCGGCCGTCGCCGTCCCGTAGGCCGCGTAGCGCCGGAACCCGCCCGCCGCGACGGCCAGATAGAGCCGCACCGTATCCCTCCGTTTCCCACGTCGTTCCTACGTCGGCCAAAGCGCGCGAGCCTAGTGCGCGGGGGCGGGCCGCGCGACCGCTTTTCCTGCCCGTCCGGAGCGGAGCCAAGCGGCCGCCGGGCAGCCGCCATGAGGTACAAATGTGGGTAATTCACACGGTCACGAGGAGTCCCGGAGATGAGCGACCAGTCACCGCCCCAGGGCTGGACCCCTCGCGATCCGGACACCCCCCGGCCCGGGGGCGGCCCCGCTCCCCGCGGCAAGGGCGGCGGCGCGCCCAAGGGCGGGAGGAACGGACGCCGGCGCACCGGATGGCGCCGCCTCGTCCCCACCTGGCGGATGGTCGTCGGCGGGATCCTGCTGCTCGTCCTCCTGGTCGGCGGCATGCTCGTCGCCGGCTACCTGCTGGTCGACATCCCCCCGGCCAACGCGGCCGCCACCGCCCAGTCCAACGTGTACCTGTACGCCGACGGGTCCCCGCTCGCCCGCGACGGAGAGGTCAACCGCGTCAACGTCCCGCTGTCCCAGATCCCCCGCAGCGTCCAGGAAGCCGTGCTGGCCGCCGAGGACCGCGACTTCTACTCCGAACGGGCGGTGGACCCCAAGGCGATGGTCCGCGCCGCCTGGAACACCGCGACCGGCAAGGGCACGCAGTCCGGCTCCACCATCACCCAGCAGTACGTCAAGAACTACTACCTGGGCCAGGAGCAGACGATCAAGCGCAAGGTCAAGGAGTTCTTCATCGCGATCAAACTCGGTCGCGAGAAGTCGAAGGACTACATCCTGGAGGGCTACCTCAACACCAGCTACTTCGGCCGCAACGCCTACGGCATCCAGGCCGCCGCCCAGGCCTACTACGGCAAGGACGTCAACAAGCTCACCACCGCCGAGGGCGCCTACCTCGCCACCCTCCTCAACTCCCCCAGCGCCTTCGACGTCGTCTCGCACCCGCAGAGCCGCGACCGCGCCCTCGCCCGCTGGAACTACGTGCTCGACGGCATGGTCAAGAAGAAGTGGATGACCCCGCAGGAGCGCGCCGCCGCCACCTTCCCCGAGCCCGGCAAGGTCCGCGCCGCCGCCGGCCTCTCCGGCCAGCGCGGCTACCTCGTGGAGGCCGTCCGGGACTACATCACCGACCACAAGATCCTCGACGACAAGACCCTCGCCGAGGGCGGCTACCGGATCACCACCACCATCGACAAGCGCCGCGAGAACGCCTTCGTCGACGCCGTCCGCAAGCAGATGGCCGACAAGCTCGACCCGGCGGCGCGGCCGGCGGACCGGGTGGTGCGGGCCGGCGGGGCCTCCATCGACCCGGCCACCGGCAAGGTCGTCGCCCTGTACGGCGGCACCGACTACACCAAGCAGTACGTCAACAACGCGACCCGCCACGACTACCAGGTGGCCTCCACCTTCAAGCCCTTCGTCTTCGCCTCCGCCGTCGAGAACGACTCCCGCACCCGCGACGGCCGCCGGATCACCCCGAACACGGTCTACAACGGCGACAACAAGCGCCCCGTGGTCGGCACCCGGATCCCGTACGCCCCGGAGAACGAGGGCCAGCAGTCGTACGGCCCGATCACCGTCAACACCGCCACCGACCTCTCCGTGAACACGGTCTTCGCCCAGATGGTCGTCGACGTCGGCACGGCCAAGGTCAAGCAGACCGCCATCGACCTCGGCATCCCCGAGGACACCCCGAACTTCGACGCGGGCCCGGCCATGGCGCTCGGCACCATGCAGGCCAGCGTGCTCGACATGGCCCAGGCCTACGCCACCCTCGCCGACCACGGCCGCCGCACCCCCTACACCCTGGTGGAGAAGATCACGAAGGAGGGGGAGAACGTCCACCTGCCCGACCGCACCCCGCAGCAGGCCATCAGCCGGGAGGCGGCCGACACCACCACGTCCATGCTGAACAGCGTCGTGGACAACGGCACCGGCACCGAGGCCCTCGCCGCCGGACGCCCGGCCGCCGGCAAGACCGGCACCGCCGAGCAGGACCGCGCCGCCTGGTTCGCCGCGTACACCCCGGACCTGGTGACCGTGGTCTCGATGATGGGCCAGGACCCGGACACCGGCACCCTCCAGTCCCTGTACGGGGCCCTGGGCGAGCCCCGCGTCGGAGGCGGCGGCTACCCGGCGCGGATCTGGGCGGCGTACACGAAGAAGGCCCTGGAGGGCAGCGATCCGGAGGACTTCGACCTGGAGCTCCAGCCCGGCGCGGCCCAGCCCCCGCCGCCCCCGCAGACCGGCACCCCGCAGCCGCCGCAGGGCAGCCGCCCGCCATGGGCGCCGGACCAGAGCGGCCGGCCCAACCCGCCGACCCCGCCCAACGGCGGCCAGGACAACGGCGGGCAGAACCAGGGCGGCCAGGACAACGGCGGCCGCACCCAGGGCGGCCAGAACAACGGCGGCCAGAACAACGGCGGCCAGACCACGGGCGGCGACACCAACGGCGGCCAGACCACCGGGGGCCAGACGAACGGCGGCCAGACCACCGGAGGCCAGACCGACGGCGGCCGGACCACCGGCGGCGACACCAACGGCGGCGGCCAGACCACCGGCGGCGGCCTCACCCCGCGCCGCCCCCCGTCCGCCTTCCTCGAATGACCGGCGGACGGACGGAAGACGGACGCAGGACGGAGGACCGGCGGAGGACCGGTCGTCAGTGACCGGAGGTGGCCTTCAGCCCCACCACCGCGACCAGCAGCAGACAGATGAAGAAGATCCGGGCGGCGGTCACGGGCTCCCCCAGCACCGCCATGCCGAGCACCGCCGCACCCGCCGCACCGATGCCCACCCAGACCCCGTACGCCGTACCGATGGGCAGGGTCTTGGCAGCGTAGGACAGCAGCACCATGCTCGCGACGATCCCGGCACCGGTGAACACCGACGGCCACAGCCGCGTGAAACCCTCGGTGAACTTCATACCGATCGACCAGCCGACCTCGAGCAGACCGGCGACGAGAAGCAGAACCCAGGCCATGACAGGCACCTCCGGGACGAGAACGGAACGGGGGTGCGTCGTCTTTGCGTCCAGCTACCCGGTACGGCGCGTCTCGTCGGGGTGGTTCCCCACCACCGTAGCAAAGGGAATGCAAAAAGGGCTGGTGACCAGGGTCACCAGCCCTCATCCCGCTCCCCTGCTACAGGTACAGCCCCGTGGAGTCCTCCGACCCCTCCAGCCGCTCCGCCGCCACGGCGTGCAGGTCCCGCTCGCGCATCAGCACGTACGTCGCCCCGCGCACCTCGACCTCGGCACGGTCCTCGGGGTCGTACAGCACACGGTCACCGGGCTCCACGCTCCGTACGTTCTGCCCGACCGCGACCACCTCGGCCCAGGCGAGCCTCTTGCCCACCGCGGCCGTCGCCGGGATCAGGATCCCGCCGCCCGAGCGCCGTTCGCCCTCGGGGGTGTCGGACTTCACGAGCACGCGGTCGTGGAGCATGCGGATGGGCAGCTTGTCGTGGGTGGTGTTCTCGCTCACGCTCCGAACCTACCTGCCCCCGCGCGCGGCGCATGCCGGAGGGTGCGCATCACCGCTTGCGGCGCACGGAGACCACGACCAGCCCGACCGCCCCGGCCGCGAGCAGCGCCACGGGGACGATCCGCTCGACGCGCGGGGCGCCGTTCTCGTCGCGCAGGCCGTCCGTCACGTCGGTGATGAGCCGGTTGACGCGCGCGACGGCACGCCCGAGGGTGTGGTCGACGGTCGAGGCGACCCTGGCCTTCGCGTCCCCGATGATCGTCTGCGGGTGCATGCGCACGCCGATCTCGTCGAGCGTCTCGGCGAGCTGCTCCCGGCGGCGGACGATGTCCGCCTCGATCTGTGCGGGGGTCCTGGCTTCCGGCACCGCGCTGCCTCCGTCGTCGTGTCGTCGTGTGTGGGCTTGATCCGTCATGGACAGTCTGTCAGCTCAGTCAGCTTAGGCTCATGCCGTACGGATCCCCTCCCGAGGAGAGCACTGACATGAGCGAGCGACTCCAGCCGGGCGTCACCGCCCCCGCCTTCACCCTGCCCGACGCGGACGGCAACGAGGTCTCGCTCGCCGACCACAAGGGCCGCAAGGTGATCGTGTACTTCTACCCGGCGGCCCTGACCCCGGGCTGCACGAAGCAGGCCTGCGACTTCACGGACAACCTGGACGTCCTGGCCGCGGCCGGCTACGACGTCATCGGAGTCTCCCCCGACAAGCCGGAGAAGCTCGCGAAGTTCCGCGAGAAGGAGCACCTGAAGGTGACCCTGGTCGGCGACCCGGAGAAGGAGGTCCTGACGGCGTACGGGGCCTTCGGCGAGAAGAAGCTGTACGGCAAGACGGTGACCGGGGTCATCCGCTCCACGGTGGTCGTGGACGAGGAGGGCAAGGTCGAGCACGCCTTCTACAACGTCAAGGCGACCGGCCACGTAGCGAAGATCATCAAGGACCTGGGCATCTGACCCCCGTCCGGCCCCGAACAACGGCCCGCACCCTCCCGGTGCGGGCCGTTCCGCTTATCGGACGTAACGCTCCGCAGACCGGTTCGTTAGCCCGTACGAGGCCACGAACACGCGGCCGGGACGGCACGGCATGGAGGGGAACGATGGCGGTGCGGTACACGCGGGAACTCCTGGAAGAGGCGGCCCGCTCAACGAAGAACTTCGACGACGCGGTCCGATGGTGCGGAGGCACGCCGACACCGGGCTCCAGGCGCTACATCCGCGCGAAGATGACGGAAGCGGGTGTCGACTTCTCGCATTTCCCCACCCGGTGGGTGCGACACACGGAGGAGCGGCTGCGCGAGCTGGTCGCCGTGTCGGCCTCCGTCAAGGAGGTGGTCGCCCGGCTCGGCATCAGCCAAGCGGGAGGGAACCAGACCCACATCAGCCGACGCATAGCGGCGCTGGGGATCGACACGTCACACTTCCAGGTGTCACGGCGGCCACGCCCGAAGGGAACCCTGGGACCCGTGCTCGCCCTGAGGGCGCCCGAGGACGGGCGGGTCCCGGGAGAGCGGCTGCGCCGGGCCCTCCTCAACTCCGGCGTGCCGGAGGAGTGCGCGGACTGCGGTGTCGGGGTGGAGTGGAACGGCAGCCCGCTGCGCCACGAAGTCGATCACGTCAACGGCGACTGGTGGGACAACCGGCCGGAGAACCTGCGGCTCCTCTGCCCCAACTGTCACGCAGTGACCGACACGTACCGCGGGCGGAAGCGCCGGAGGGCCTCATGAAGCGCCCGCGATACACACGCGATCTGCTCACGGAGACGGCGCGGGACGCCACCAGCCTCGTTGATCTCATGCGGCGCCTTGGCGCCCCGCTCACCAGCAGCCCCCGCAACTACCTGCGCAAGCGGCTGGCCCACTACGGGATCGACACTTCGCACTTCCGCGAGGAGGCTCTTCCTGCCCGGATACCGCAGTCCTACACGAAGGAGCGTCTGGCCGAGGCCGCAGCCCGCTCGGCCACCCTCAACGAGATGCTCGACCGCATGGGCGTCGTCCCCTACGGCAGCGTGTTCAAGCACCTCCGAAAAAAGCTCGATGCATTCGGGATCGACACCTCGCACTTCCTCCGCCAACCAGGTCGGGGCGAACGCCTCTTCGGACGTGATGAGATCACCCGTGCCGTCGCCGAGTCTCGGAGCATGGCTGGCGTGATGCGATCGCTGGGGCAACCCGAGTCGGGCGGTGGGGGACGGGCACGCGCCCGGCGGAGCTTCGAGGAGTACGGCCTGTCGACGGCGCACTTCACCGGGCAAGGCCACACCGTGGGACGCCCGTCCCCGACGCGCAGGTCAGCCGAGGCCATCCTGCGGCGTCTGGATGCCGGATCGGCCCGCGAGAAGACCGCCGTGCTGCGCCGTGCGCTGGATGACCTCGGCATACCGCATGTCTGCGAGGAATGCGGAACCGACGACACCTGGCAGGGCAAGCGGCTCGTTCTGGAGATCGACCACATCAACGGAGACAGGCTGGACAACCGCCGCGAGAACCTGCGCTACCTCTGCCCGTCCTGCCATAGCCAGACAGGAACGTTCGCGAAACGATCTCACCGCACAACCCGAGGAGGGGCACAGTAAAGTAGCCGCGTTGGGCCCGTACCCCAGCTGGCCAGAGGGCGCCGGTTTAGGTCCGGTGTGTCGTGGGTTCGAGTCCCACCGGGCCCACCGCGAAGGCCCCGTGCGCAGGATCCGTGGATCCGCGCGCGGGGCCTTCGGGCTGTCCGGTCGGAGTCAGCCCAGGAGTTCGTGCAGGACCGGGATCAGGGCGCGGAAGGCCTGGCCGCGGTGGGAGATGGCGTTCTTCTCCGCCGGGGTGAGTTCCGCGCAGGTGCGGGTCTCGCCCTCGGGCTGGAGGATCGGGTCGTAGCCGAAGCCGCCGTCGCCCGCCGGGGTGTGGCGCAGGGTGCCCAGGAGGCGGCCCTCGACGACGCGTTCGGTGCCGTCCGGGAGGGCGAGGGCGGCGGCGCAGAAGAAGTGGGCGCCGCGGTGTTCGTCGGCGATGTCGCCGAGCTGGTTCAGCAGGAGGTCCAGGTTGGCCCGGTCGTCGCCGTGGGCGCCGGCCCAGCGGGCCGAGAAGATGCCGGGGGCGCCGTTCAGGACGTCGACGCACAGGCCGGAGTCGTCGGCGATGGCGGGGTGGCCGGTGGCCCGGGCCAGGGCGTGGGCCTTGAGGAGGGCGTTCTCGGCGAAGGTGACGCCGGTTTCCTTGACGTCCGGGACCTCCGGGTACGCGTCCGCGCCGACCAGCTCGTGCGGCAGGCCGGCGTCGGACAGGATGGCGCGGAGTTCGGTGACTTTGCCCGCGTTGCGGGTGGCGAGGATCAGGCGGGTCATGCCGCCATTATCCCGGTCGGCCCGGGCCGTCAGCCGGGGGTGCAGACCTTGGAGATCTCCGCGGCGGCGTCGGCGACCGGCTTGATGTCGGGGGCGGTGTTGCCCTGTTCCACGGAGGTGCGGACGTTCTTGACGGCCGTGGCCATCGAGTCGACGGCCTTGCCGAGGTCGGCGTTGCCGGTCTGGTCCTTGATCTTCTTGAGGTCCGTGTCGATCTGGTTGAGCGCGTTCTGGGTGTCCTGGACGCTGTTGCCGGCGTTCGAGACGGCCTGCTGGAGGTTGTCGACGCTGTTGGCTATCGCGACCGCCGTGTTGGCGCAGTCCATGGCGGTGGAGATGGCGTCGCAGGAGGTGAGGGCCGGGACGGTGAGGGCGGCGGCCAGGGCCACGGCCGCGACGCGGAGTTTCGGCTGGGTGCGGTTCATACGGGTCCCCCCGGGGGTGTGGGTACGGGTACGGGCGCACGGTGATGACTCCGTGCGCCCGTACCGGCGTAGACGCGTGCTCGCGCCGTGCGGTTGCTACGGGGCCTGGAGGTCCAGGGCGGCGAGCTGGAGGGCTTCGAGGTCGGCGCAGCCGCCGGCGGCGAGGTCGAGGAGGGCGTTGAGCTCCTTGCGGTCGAAGGGCTCGCCCTCGGCGGTGCCCTGGACCTCGACGAAGCGGCCGTCGCCGGTGCAGACGACGTTCATGTCGGTCTCGGCGCGGACGTCCTCCTCGTAGCAGAGGTCGAGGAGGGGGACGCCGTCGACGATGCCGACGCTGACGGCGGCGACGGTGCCGGTGAGGGGCTTGCGGCCGGCCTTGATCAGCTTCTTCTGCTGGCCCCAGGCGATGGCGTCGGCGAGGGCGACGTAGGCGCCGGTGATGGCGGCGGTGCGGGTGCCGCCGTCGGCCTGGAGGACGTCGCAGTCGAGGACGATGGTGTTCTCGCCGAGGGCCTTGTAGTCGATGACGGCACGCAGCGAGCGGCCGATGAGGCGGGAGATCTCGTGGGTGCGGCCGCCGATCTTGCCGCGGACGGATTCGCGGTCGCCGCGGGTGTTGGTGGAGCGGGGCAGCATCGAGTACTCGGAGGTGACCCAGCCTTCGCCGCTGCCCTTGCGCCAGCGCGGGACGCCTTCGGTGAAGGAGGCGGTGCAGAAGACCTTGGTGTCTCCGAAGGAGATGAGGACGGAGCCCTCGGCGTGCTTGCTCCATCCGCGTTCGATGGTGACCGGGCGGAGCTGTTCGGGCGTGCGGCCGTCGATGCGAGACATGGCTGTGAGCCTAGTCGTTGCGGGGACGGGCCGGGTGACGGGCGGGAGTACGGGCGGGGGCGGGGGTGGTGCGGGTGCGGGTGCGGCGGGGTACGGGTGGACCCCGTCCGGTCGGGCCGGTGCGGGGTCCTCGTCATGCGGTGGTGCGGGGGCGGTTCACATCATGTCTTCGATCTCGCCGGCGATGGGGTCGGCGTCGGTGCCGATGACGACCTGGACGGCGGTGCCCATCCTGACGACGCCGTGGGCGCCGGCGGCCTTGAGGGCGGCTTCGTCGACGAGGTCGGGGTTGACGACCTCGGTGCGCAGGCGGGTGATGCAGCCCTCGACCTCTTCGATGTTCTCGATTCCGCCGAGCCCGGCGACGATCTTCTCAGCCTTGGTGGCCATGTGTTTCTCCCTGAGTGTGGCGAAGAACGAGTCTCGGCGGCCGTAACCAGCTGCGTCCGCTTCGTCACGGTAGCTCACGGTTGGCCCATCTACGCGAGCGGGAGCGGGATGCCTGCCGAATGATGACGATCAACAGCACCCTGCCCACAACTGGTCTACACCAGTGTGCCGCACGTGCTGCGGCTGCCCAAACGGGCCCGGCACAGGGAGGACGCGGATGAGCGCGAGCAGTGCCGAGGCGGCACCGCAGCCGAAGTGGTGGAGCGGCCTGTACCCGGGGCTGCAGAAGATGGGGCGCAGTCTCCAGCTGCCGATCGCGGTGCTGCCGGCGGCCGGGCTGCTGATCGGGCTGGGGCAGGTCCGGGTCCTGGGCGAGGAGGGCCTGGGGTGGACGGTCGTGGCGAAGGTGATGGCGGCCGCGGGCGGCGCGCTGCTGAACGCGGACATCGGCCTGCCGCTGCTCTTCTGCGTCGGCGTCTCGATCGGGATGGCGAAGAAGGCGGACGGTTCGACGGCGCTGGCCGCGGTGGCGGGCTTCCTCGTCTACCGGGGCGTGCTGCACGCGTTCCCCAATGTCTGTCCGGCCGGGACCGTCGACATCCGCGGCGGCTGCCTGGGGCCGAACAACACGTTCGTGGAGTTCACGTACCAGAACCCGGGGGTGTTCGGCGGCATCGTCATGGGCCTGCTGACCGCCTGGTTCTGGCAGCGTTTCCACCGGGTGAGGCTGGTCGACTGGCTGGGCTTCTTCAACGGCCGTCGGCTGGTGCCGATCGTCATGTCGTTCGTGGCGATCGCGTTCGCGGCGCTGTGCCTGTGGATCTGGCCGCCGGTGGGCGGTGCGCTGGAGAGCTTCTCCGACTGGCTGACGCGGCTGGGGCCCTGGGGGTCGGGCGTCTTCGGGGTGGCGAACCGGGCGTTGCTGGTGGTCGGGCTGCACCAGTTCCTGAACGTGCCGGTGTGGTTCCAGTTCGGCAGCTACACCAAGCCGGACGGGACGACGGTGCACGGTGACATCAACATGTTCCTGGCGGGCGACCCGGACGCGGGGCAGTTCACGACCGGCTTCTTCCCGATCATGATGTTCGCGCTGCCCGCGGCGGCGCTGGCGATCACCCACTGTGCGAAGCCGCAGCGGCGCAAGGAGGTGGCGGGTCTGATGCTGTCGGTCGGGCTGACCTCGTTCGTCACGGGGATCACGGAGCCGATCGAGTACTCGTTCCTCTTCGTGGCGCCGGTGCTGTACGCGGTGCACGCGGTGCTGACGGGCGTGTCGATGGCGGTGTCGTGGGCGCTGGGGGTCCACGACGGCTTCGCCTTCTCCGCGGGTCTGATCGACTACGTCATCAACTTCAGCCTGGCGACGAAACCGCTGCTGATCATTCCGATCGGGCTGTGCTTCGCGGCGGTGTACTACGTCGTGTTCCGCTTCGCGATCACGAAGTTCGGGATCCCGACGCCGGGGCGGGAGTCGGACGAGGAGATCGAGGCGATGCGGAGGGAGAACACCAAGGCGTAGCCCTGGGGGCGAGCCCCTTGTGACGCAAGGCCCGGGCCTTCGGATCCAGCGATCCGGAGGCCCTTCGTCCTGTGGCCTAGGCCACACAAAATCGAAGGTTCCTTATCTAACCCCGACCGTGCTACAACTGGTCTACACCACCTAATGGTGTAGACCATGCCGCTGCGGAGCAGCCAGTGGTCTCTTCCGAGACGCCGCCACCCCATTCTCCCCTGTCCCTGGCAGCGCCTTGCCCACTGGAGGAAGCCCATGTCCACAGCGACCGCTGCGGAGAAGAAGAAGGGCGCTGGCGTGATGGCCGTCATGCAGCGCATCGGCCGGAGCCTCATGCTCCCCGTCGCGGTGCTGCCGGCCGCCGCACTGCTGGTCCGCCTCGGCGACAAGGACATGCTGGGCTCGGCCTCGATGCCGGAGTTCATCAACAAGATCGCCGGCTACATGTCCGCGGGCGGCGGCGCGATCCTGGACAACATGGCGCTGCTGTTCGCCGTGGGCATCGCGATCGGCTACGCGAAGAAGTCGGACGGCTCGACGGCCCTGGCCGCCGTCACCGGCTACCTGGTCTTCAAGAACGTGCTCGCCACGTTCACCGACTCCAACCTCCCGAAGATCGCCAAGGTGGTCGACGGGAAGATCGCCATGGTCGAGGCGCCGGTGGACGCCAAGGTCCTCGGCGGCGTCGTCATGGGCCTCGTGGTCGCCCTGATCTACCAGAAGTTCTACCGGACCAAGCTCCCCGAGTGGGCGGGCTTCTTCGGCGGCCGCCGCCTGGTCCCGATCCTCTCGGCCTTCGCCGGCCTGCTGATCGGCATCGTCTTCGGCCTCATCTGGCCGGTCCTCGGCACGGGTCTGCACAGCTTCGGTGAGTGGCTCGTCGGTTCCGGCGCCGTCGGCGCGGGCATCTTCGGCGTCGCCAACCGCGGTCTGATCGCGGTCGGCATGCACCACCTGCTCAACTCCTTCCCGTGGTTCCAGGCGGGCGAGTACAACGGCAAGAGCGGCGACATCGCCCGCTTCCTCGCCGGCGACCCGAGCGCCGGACAGTTCATGACCGGCTTCTTCCCGATCATGATGTTCGCCCTGCCGGCCGCGTGCCTCGCGATCGTCCACTGCGCCCGCCCCGAGCGCCGCAAGGTCGTCGGCGGCATGATGCTCTCCCTCGCGCTGACCTCGTTCGTCACCGGCGTGACCGAGCCCATCGAGTTCACCTTCATGTTCATCGCGCCGGTGCTCTACGCCGTCCACGCGGTCCTGACCGGTGTCTCCATGGCCCTCACCTGGGCGCTGGGCATGAAGGACGGCTTCGGCTTCTCCGCCGGCGCCATCGACTACCTGCTGAACCTCGGCAAGGCCACGAACCCGGCCGGGCTGGCGCTGGTCGGCCTCTGCTTCGCGGCGCTCTACTACGTGATCTTCCGCTTCGCGATCACCAAGTGGAACCTGCCGACGCCGGGCCGCGAGTCCGACGAGGAGCTCGCGGAGCTGGCGAAGGCCGAGGCCAAGTAGGTTTCGTAGGCGGCACTACGCGACGGAGCCCCCGCTCTCCCGGAAGGGAGGGCGGGGGCTCCGTCGTTCGTATCAGACCTCGTAGACGGCGCCGGCCTGCGCGAGGTCGACGCGGCCGTCGTAGACCGCGCGGGCGTCCGCCAGGTTCTGCCCGGCGTCGGTCCACGGCGGGATGTGCGTCAGCACGAGCCGCCCGACCCGGCCGTCGCGCGCGTACTCGCCGGCCTCGCGGCCGTTGAGGTGGAGGTCCGGGATGGCCTCCTTGCCGTACGTGAAGGAGGCCTCGCACAGGAACAGGTCCGCGCCCTCGGCCAGCGTCCCCAGCTCGGGGCAGACCCCGGTGTCCCCGGAGTACGCCAGCACCCGCCCGCCGTGCTCGACGCGGATCCCGTACGACTCGACCGGGTGGCTGACCCGCTCGGTGCGGACCGTGAACGGGCCGATCTCGAAGGCGGCGGACTTCAGCGTGCGGAAGTCGAAGACCTCGCTCATGGAGCGCTCGTCCGGGACGTCGTCGTAGGCCGTGGTCAGCCGCTGCTCGGTGCCCTCCGGCCCGTACACCGGCAGGGGGGCGCAGCGGCCGCCCTCGTGGCGGTAGTAGCGGGCGACGAAGTAGGCGCACATGTCGATGCAGTGGTCGGCGTGCAGATGGCTCAGGAAGACCGCGTCGAGGTCGTACAGGCCGCAGTGCTGCTGGAGCGCGCCGAGGGAGCCGTTGCCCATGTCGAGGAGCAGCCGGAAGCCGTCGGCCTCGACGAGATAGCTCGAACAAGCCGAATCCGCTGACGGGAAGGACCCCGAACAGCCGACGACGGTGAGCTTCATGGAGCGTGAACCTCCGTGGACGGTCCGTGGACGGAGTGCGGGCCGTGCGTGCGTCGAGCGTAAGGCGCGAAACCTCCGGTCGCTCCTCCGCGGCAGGCCGTTGTGGGGGGAATCACCTGTGCTGTCACCCAGGGGAGCGACGGCGGGTACGTGCGTTGCCGCGTCGCTGCCGCGCCGGGGGTGGCCGTCGCGGCTACGGTCGGTTCATGGACACGTCCTGGTGGTTCGCCGTGGTGGCGGCGGTCGCCGTGGTGGTGGCGGTGCTGGTCCCCCGGCACGTCAGGAGGCGGGCGGCCGCGCCCCCGGCGCCGCCGCACGGGCTCGGGCCGCCGCCGCGGGTGCGGCCCGGTGAGCTGTGGTGCCTGGCGGACGGGCGGCCGTGCCTGGTGCTGTCGGCGCGGCCGCACCGGGAGTCGGCGCGGGTGGCGTGGATCGTGGGCAAGTACGACGACCGGCGGCCCGGGGTCGTCCCGCTGCCGCCGGGCATGGCGGGGGTCGGGGGCCGCGGCGGCTTCCTGGAGGCGGACCGGCCGCAGGAGGTGTCGGTGTGGGAGTTCCGGCAGCGGCTGGGCACGCTGGACCCGGCGCTGTGGGACGAGGCCAAGGGGCTGGGAGGCGGTACCGGATGACCGGGCGGAACATCAGGCTGCGGCGCGTCTACGATCCCCCCGAACCGGAGGCGGACGGCGTGCGGGTGCTCGTGGACCGGCTGTGGCCGCGCGGGCTGTCGAAGGAGGCGGCCGCGGTGGACGAGTGGCCGAAAGAGCTCGCGCCGTCGACGGAGCTGCGGAAGTGGTTCCACGGGGGCGGGTCGCCGGCGGAGTTCCGGGTGCGGTACGAGGAGGAGCTCGCGGGGGCGGGGGCGGGGGCGGGGCTGGACCGGCTCCGCTCGCTCGCGGCGGCCGGCCCGCTGACGCTGCTCACCGCGGTCCGCGACCCGGCGGACAGCCACGCCGCGATCCTGGCGGAGCACCTGGCGCCGTGACACCGGGCCGGGCGGCGCCGCCGGTCCGCGGGTGCCACGGGTGCGGGCTGCCGCCGGTCGGGGGGCACGGGTGCGGGCTGCCGCCCCGGTCGGGGTGGCACGGGTGCGGGCTGCCGCTGCGCGGAGCCGGCCCCCTGCCCGCCCTTTCACCGTTTCCGGGGGCTCCGCCCCCGACCCCGTACGGGCGGCTCCGCGCCCGTCGCCTCGAACGCCGGCGGGGCTGGGAGCAGCCCCGCCGGGGCTGCGGGGCGGAGCCCCCCGGGGGCCTACGCCCAGAGCTGGCCCTGGAGGACCTCGATGGCCTCCTCCGTCGTCGCCGCCGTGTAGACGCCCGTCGACAGGTACTTCCAGCCGCCGTCGGCGACGACGAACACGATGTCGGCGCTCTCGCCGGCGGCGACCGCCTTGCGGCCGACGCCGATGGCCGCGTGCAGGGCGGCGCCGGTGGAGACGCCCGCGAAGATGCCCTCCTGCTGGAGGAGTTCACGGGTGCGGGTCACCGCGTCCGCCGAGCCCACCGAGTAGCGGGTCGTCAGGACCGAGGCGTCGTACAGCTCGGGGACGAAGCCCTCGTCGAGGTTGCGCAGGCCGTAGACGAGGTCGTCGTACCGCGGCTCCGCGGCCACGATCTTGACCCCGGGCACCTGCTCGCGCAGGTAGCGGCCGACGCCCATCAGGGTGCCCGTCGTGCCCAGGCCGGCCACGAAGTGGGTGATCGAGGGGAGGTCCGCCAGGATCTCGGGGCCGGTGGTGGCGTAGTGGGCGCCCGCGTTGTCCGGGTTGCCGTACTGGTAGAGCATCACCCAGTCGGGGTGCTCCGCCGCCAGTTCCTTCGCCACCCGCACCGCGGTGTTGGAGCCTCCCGCGGCCGGCGACGAGATGATCTCGGCTCCCCACATCGCGAGAAGGTCGCGGCGCTCCTGCGAGGTGTTCTCCGGCATGACGCACACGATCCGGTAGCCCTTGAGCTTCGCGGCCATCGCGAGCGAGATGCCGGTGTTGCCGGAGGTGGGCTCCAGGATGGTGCAGCCGGGGAAGAGCCGGCCGTCCTTCTCCGCCTGCTCGATCATGTGGAGCGCCGGGCGGTCCTTGATCGAGCCGGTCGGGTTGCGGTCCTCCAGCTTGGCCCAGATCCGGACGTCCTCCGAGGGGGACAGCCGCGGCAGGCGGACCAGCGGGGTGTTGCCGACCGCCGCGAGCGGGGAGTCGTAGCGCATTACTTCGAGCCGCCGGCCACGGCCGGGAGGATGGTGACGCTGTCGCCGTCCTTGAGGGCGGTGGCGATGCCGTCGATGAAGCGGACGTCCTCGTCGTTGAGGTAGACGTTCACGAAGCGGCGCAGCTTGCCGTCCTCCAGCAGGCGCGCCTCGATGCCCTTGTGACGGGTCTCCAGGTCCGCGAACAGCTCGGAGAGGGTGGCGCCCTCGCCGTTCACGGCCTTCTCGCCGTCGGTGTAGGTGCGGAGGATGGTGGGGATGCGGACCTCGATGGCCATGGCAGCGGGCTCCAGTGTCGTGAAGGAGGAGGGTGAGGAAGCGTGAGGGCGCGCTCTCGTGCGGCCCGCGCGCGGGGCCGTGGTGCTCAGGCGGCAGGACAGATGGCGCTGGCGAGGCGGCACAGGTCGACGTGCAGCCGCGCCACGAGCAGCAGCCTGCCGGGCGTCTCGATGCTCACGTCGTGGGAAACCATGCGGTCATGTTAACGATTCCCGGTCCCCCGTTTGGAGTGTGATCCCGCATCGTGGACGCCATCGGCTCACATGGTGGTCAGTAGGCCTCGACGACCTGCACTTCTTCCTCCGTGATCACACCGTCGACGATGCGGTACGAGCGGAACTGGAACTCGCCGAGGCCGTCGGTGTCGGCCGTGGAGACCAGGACGTAGTGGGCGCCGGGCTCGTTGGCGTAGGTGACGTCGGTGCGCGAGGGGTAGGCCTCGGTCGCGGTGTGCGAGTGGTAGACGATCACGGGCTCTTCGTCCCGGTCGTCGAGTTCGCGGTAGAGCTTCAGCAGGTCCTTCGAGTCGAACTCGTAGAACGTGGGCGAGCGGGCCGCGTTGAGCATCGGGATGAACCGCTCCGGGCGGCCGGCGCCCGCCGGGCCGGCCACGACGCCGCACGCCTCGTCGGGGTGGTCCTTGCGGGCGTGCTCGACGATCCGGTCGTACAGGTCCTGGGTGAGGGTCAGCATGGGCCACAGGATATGCAGACGGGCCCTCCCGTACCGAGGTGTGGTACGGGAGGGCCCATATCTTGGACAACACGGCCTGGACACGAGGTCCGCGGGGGCGCGGTTCCCGGCCGTGACAGGCGGCCGGGACCCGCGGCGCGGACCCGCTGTGCGCGGCTCGGCTACGCGGAGGTCGAGGCCTTCTCGAACGCGGTCCCGCTGGGGTTGCGGGCCTTGAGGACGAGGTAGGACACGCCGAGGATCAGACCCCACAGCGGGGCGCAGTACAGCGAGACGCGGGAGTCCTTGTCGAGGCCCATCATCACGATGACCATGCCGATGAAGGCCAGCGAGAAGTAGCTGGTGTACGGCGCGCCGGGGGTGCGGAAGGTCGACTGGGGCAGCTCGCCGCGGTCGGCCTTGGCGCGGTAGCGGATCTGGCAGACGAGGATGACGATCCAGGCCCACATGCCGGAGATGGTGGCGAAGGAGACGACGTAGTCGAAGGCCTTGCCGGGGGCGACGTAGTTGATCCAGACGCCGACGAGCATGAGGGCGGCGGAGAAGGTGGTGCCGACGAGCGGGGTGCCGCTCTTGGTGAGCTTGGTGAAGAACTTCGGGCCCTGGCCGTTGAGCGCGAGGTCGCGCAGCATGCGGCCGGTGGAGTACATGCCCGAGTTGCAGGAGGACAGGGCCGCGGTCAGGACGACGAAGTTGACGATCGCCGCGCCGACGCCCAGGCCCATCTTCTCGAAGGCGAGGACGAAGGGGCTCTCGCCGGCCTTGAAGTTGGACCACGGGATGACCGACATGATCATGATGAGCGCGCCGACGTAGAAGACGGCGATGCGCCACGGCACGGTGTTGATGGCCTTGGGCAGGGTCTTCGCCGGGTCCTTGGACTCGCCGGCGGTGACGCCGACCAGCTCGACCGCGAGGAAGGCGAACACGACGATCTGCAGGGTCATCAGCGTCTCGCCGATGCCGTTCGGGAAGAAGCCGCGGTCGTTCCAGAGGTTGGAGACGGAGGCGCCGGCGGCGGCGTCGGAGAAGCCCACGGTGAGGATGCCTGCGCAGATCAGGATCATGCCGACGATGGCGGTGACCTTGACCATGGAGAACCAGAACTCCAGCTCGCCGAAGAGCTTCACGGAGATCAGGTTGGCGGCGTAGAGGATGACCGTGAAGATCAGCGCGTAGGCCCACTGCGGGAAGCTGTCGTGCGTCCAGTACGACATGTACTTCGCGGCGGCGGTCACCTCGGTGATGCCGGTGACGACCCAGAACAGCCAGTACGTCCAGCCGGTCGCGTAGCCCCAGAACGGGCCGAGGAACTCGCGGGCGTAGTCGGAGAAGGAGCCCGAGACGGGGCGGTACATGAGCAGCTCGCCCAGGGCCCGCATGATGAAGAAGATGACCAGGCCGACGATCGCGTAGGCCAGGATCAGGCTGGGCCCGGCCTTCGAGATCGCCTTGCCCGCGCCCAGGAACAGGCCGGTGCCGATGGCCCCGCCGATCGCGATCATCTGGATCTGGCGGGCGCCGAGCGCGCGGTGGTAACCCTCGCCGTCGCCCTCGCCCTGCGCGCCCTCGCCGGGCGTCCTGTCGTGCTGCTCGACCTGCACAGAGGTCATGTTTGGTGCGCCTTTCTCCACGCCGACCCGCGCCTGAGACGGCTGCGGATCGGGTCCTCGATCCCCCCGGATACGGATGGAGTTGCACCCGGCGGTCAGCCGGTTCAAGCGGGCCGGGGGACATGGGTGGCGTCCCGGCGGCGGTCGTGAAGATTTATCACGCGCTTAGGGGAGGAGGAAGGGGCGAAATGCGACGCAGGGAGGGTTTAAATCCGGACATACGACCTGAAATAGATCAGATCACCGCATGGCGGTGATCTGATCGTTATCCGGATTTGAGCGTCCGCTGAGCGAACGGTGTGCGCAACCGGGGGTCCCCGGGGTCCTCAGAGGGTCTCGACGAGGGTTTCCTGGAGGCCGCCCAGCCAGAGGTACGCCATCACCATCGGCTTGCGCGGGTCCTCGTCCGGCAGCCGGTACAGCTCCCCGCTCTGCTCGTCGTCGGCGATCTCCAGCCGGGCCGCGATGGTCAGCCGCAGGTCGTTGAGGGCGCCGAGCCAGCGCAGCGGCAGCTCCCCGCCCAGCTCCAGCACCGCCGCCCCGTCGCCGCCCGGGGTGAGCGCGTCGAGGCTGCGCACGACGGCCAGCGCGTCCTCCCGCTTGCGGGTGCGCAGGTCGTTCTCGGTGAAGCGGCGGAACTCCGCCGAACGGGCGCGCACCTCCTCCGGGTCCTCACCGGGGCCCGCGCCGGGGCCCCCGTAGGCGTCGGGGAACAGCCGGGCCAGCGCCGGGTCGGACGGGGGCTCGGTGGGCCCCTCGGCGGCGAACAGCACGGCCAGCGGGTCGGCGTCCTCGGCGGGCTCCGGCTCGCCGGGGCCGATCAGCTCCAGCAGCTGCACCGCGAGGGAGCGCAGGATGGAGATCTCGATCTCGTCCAGCGCGACGGCGGCCCCGCCGCCCTTCAGCGGCTCGAACACGCCGCCCATCAGGTGCGGTCCTGCGAGAGGGTCGCCCAGAGCCCGTAGCCGTGCATCGCCTGCACGTCGCGCTCCATCTCCTCGCGGGTGCCGCTGGAGACGACCGCCCGTCCCTTGTTGTGGACGTCGAGCATCAGCCTGGTCGCCTTGTCCTTGGGGTAGCCGAAGTACGCCTGGAACACGTACGTCACGTAGCTCATGAGGTTGACCGGGTCGTTGTGGACCAGGGTCACCCAGGGGACGTCCGGTTCCGGGACCGCGAAGGTCTCCTCTGCCGACTCGGTCCGTTCGATCTCAATGGGAGCAACACTCACTTGTCCCATGCTGCCACTGTGACGGGCCCGTCGCACAAACGGGCCCCCGCGCCACCCCCGGCCCCACATCTCGTCACTTTGACGAAATGTGCGCTAGCATCCGTGTCATGAACCCTGCGGACCTGGGCCTGCCGGTGGACGTGCCGTCGACAGCGCTCTTCACCGACCACTACGAGCTCACGATGCTGCAGGCCGCCCTGGCCAACGGCACGGCCGACCGACGCTCCGTCTTCGAGGTCTTCACCCGGCGGCTGCCCGAGGGGCGCCGCTACGGCGTCCTGGCGGGGACCGGGCGCGTCCTGGACGCCGTGGAGAACTTCCGCTTCGACGGAGCGGTGCTGGAGTTCCTGCGCGAGCGGGCCGTCGTCGACATGCGGACCCTGGATTGGCTGGCCTCGTACCGCTTCTCGGGTGACATCTGGGGCTACCCGGAGGGGGAGGTCTACTTCCCCGGGTCCCCGGTGCTGCGCGTCGAGGGCAGCTTCGCCGAGTGCGTGCTGCTGGAGACGGTCGTCCTGTCGATCCTCAACCACGACTCGGCGATCGCGGCCGCCGCCTCCCGGATGGCCTCGGCGGCGGGCGACCGGCCGCTGATCGAGATGGGCGCGCGCCGCACGCACGAGCTGGCGGCGGTCGCGGCCTCGCGGGCCGCGTACGTGGGCGGCTTCACCTCGACCTCCGACCTCGCGGCCGGGTTCCGCTACGGGATCCCGACGGTCGGCACCAGCGCGCACGCCTTCACCCTGCTGCACGACAGCGAGCGGGACGCGTTCACCGCGCAGGTGGCCTCGCTGGGCTCCGGCACCACCCTGCTGGTGGACACGTACGACGTCGCCGAGGCCGTCCGCACGGCGGTGGAGGTCGCCGGGACGGGGCTGGGCGCGGTCCGGATCGACTCCGGCGACCTGCTGCTGGTCGCGCACCGCGTGCGCCAGCAGCTCGACGAGCTGGGGGCGACGGACACGCGGATCGTGGTCACCTCCGACCTGGACGAGTACGCCATCGCCTCGCTGGCGGCGGCCCCGGTGGACGCGTACGGCGTGGGCACGCAGCTGGTCACGGGCAGCGGGCACCCGACCTGCTCGATGGTCTACAAGCTGGTCGCGCGGGCGGAGTCGGCGGACCCGAAGGCCCCGCTGGTGCCGGTCGCGAAGAAGTCCTCGGGCGGCAAGACGTCGATCGGCGGCCGCAAGTGGGCGGCGCGGCGGGTGGACGCCGACGGGGTGGCGGAGGCGGAGGTGGTCGGGACCGGGCCGGTCCCGTCGTCCCTGGCCGACCGGCAGCTGCTGGTCCAGCTGGTCAAGGGCGGCGAGGTGGTGGCGCGCGAGCCCCTGGACGCGGTCCGCGCCCGGCACCGGCGGGCCCGGGCCGGCCTTCCCCTCTCGGCGACGCAGCTGTCCCGGGGCGAGCCGGTGATCCCGACGGAGTACGCGTGACCCGGGGGCCGCGCACCCGTCCCGCCCCGCCGCGGCCGGCCGGGGCGACGGGTGCGCGGCCCCCGTTTCGGGAAGGGGCGGGGTGGGGGAAGAGCCCCCGCAGGGCCCGACGCGCCGCACCGTACGACCATCCACACCGAGCCGAAGGGCACGCGACATGCACCGCGCACTGATCGTCGTCGACGTACAGAACGACTTCTGCGAAGGCGGCAGCCTCGCGGTCACCGGCGGGGCCGACGTCGCCGCCGCGATCACCGAGCTGATCGGGAACGCCACCGCCGGCTACCGGCACGTCGTGGCGACGCGCGACCACCACATCGACCCCGGACCGCACTTCGCCCGCCCCCCGGCGGAGCCGGACTACGAGAACTCCTGGCCCGTGCACTGCGTCGCCGGGACCGAGGGCGTCGGGTTCCACCCGAACTTCGCGCCCGCCGTCGCCTCGGGGGCCGTCGCCGCCGTCTTCGACAAGGGGGCGTACGAGGCCGCGTACAGCGGGTTCGAGGGCTCCGACGAGAACGGCGAGGGACTCGCCCGGTGGCTGCGCGAGCGGCAGGTGGACGAGGTCGACGTGGTCGGCATCGCCACCGACCACTGCGTCCGCGCCACCGCCCTCGACGCGGCCCGCGAGGGGTTCACCACCCGCGTCCTGCTCGACCTGACGGCCGCCGTGGCCCCGCACACCACCGAGAAGGCCCTGGAGGAGCTCCGGGCGGCCGGAGTGACCCTCGTCGGCACCGCGCCGGCCCGCGCCCACGACTGACGCCCGGCCCGCGCCCACGACTGACGCCCGGCGCGCCCCGCGCGGGCGCCGGGCGGGCGCCCGCCGGCCGGGCCGCGAAGGCCCCCGGCCGCCCCTGGGCGCGCCCGGGGCGTGCTTCCGGCCGCCGGGGCGCCACAGGGCTCCGGCGGGGCCGTAGGGGCGCCACAGGGCTCCGGCGGGGCCGTAGGGGCGCCGCGGCGGGCCGCCGTGACAGGGCCTAGTTCCCCAGCAGGGCCCGGATCGGGTGCCACAGCTCCGCCGCGGCGTCCGGGGCGCCCCGCCACAGCAGGCCGTCCGGGTGGTGGAGGACGGCCGTGATCTCGTCCGGGGTCGGCGGCTGGGCGTTGCCGCGCAGGTACACCGCCCGCATGCCGAGGTTCCGCAGCCTGGTCAGGGCGCGGGCCCGGTTCGCGGCGTGCACCAGCACGCGGACGTTCCCGCCCTCGCCGGACGGCCTCGGCAGCGTCAGCGCGACCACGACGCTGCCGCCCGGCAATCTGACGAAACCTCCACCTGGCATGATCCCCAGCTCCCCCGTCAATAAGAACAGTCGTCCGTGCATCTAAACGCGATCGGCCGCCGCCCGCTAGGGGGCGACGGCCGATCATGCTTTGACCTGCGGCTTTGCCGGACTACTTGCCGGAGGGGCCGACCTCGATCGTCATCTGGAGACCGTCGTAGGTCTCCTTCGCGATCTTGATCTTGGTGTTGGTGTCAGCGACCTTCACCGAACCGGTCGGGTTCTCGTCGTAGTAGTACTTGCCCTTGTGGTCGTCGAAGACCAGGTTGGCCGGCTTCGGCTTGACGAAGAGCGACTCGCCGTTCTTGTGCAGGGTGAACGCGTCCGTCGAGTAGGCGCTGAACGGGGCGTCGTACGGCTGGATCTTGTTGCGCAGCAGGGTGCCGTCGGCCCACTTCATCGGCTTGGCGTTGGCGTCGATCGGCAGGATCAGACCCGAGCCGGGGTGCTGGCTCGTGTTGTTGTCCTTCTGCGACTTGTCCCACAGCCAGATCAGCAGACCGTCCTGGTACGGGTAGTGCTCGACCCAGTTCGGCTTCGAGTTGGCCCAGCCGAAGTTGTACGGGCCCACCTTGAGGGTGGAGTCGTACGAGACGTAGCGGCGGTTCTCCGCGATGTAGTACTGCGGGTACTCCTTGGTGAAGCTCGCGCCGACCCGCTCGAACCCCTTGCCGGTCCAGCCGTTGTCGCCGTTCTCGGCACCGTCGGTGAACAGCGCCGCACCGTCGGCGGTCAGGGTGACGGCGTCGGCCGTGAAGCCCTTGCCGCCCGCGCCGCCGTCCGTCTGGTAGCGGAAGCGGAGGCTGATCTTCTGGCCCGCGTAGGCGTCGAGCGGGAAGTTCAGGGACTTCCAGGCGCCGGAGGCGCCGGTCAGCGAGGCGCTGCCGGAGGCGTCGGCCGGGATGGCCGCGCCGTCGGCGGTGCCGGCCAGCGCGTGCCAGGTGGCGCCGCCGTCCGTGGACACCTCGGTGTAGAGGAAGTCGTAGTCCTGCTCGATGTCCCACCAGCCCTTGAGGGACAGGGCCGCGGACTTCTTGCCCGTCAGGTCGACGGAGCGGGTCAGGGTGTTCTCGAGGTCGTCACCCATCTGGCTCCACCACTGCGAGGAACCCTCGGCGGGAGCGACGATGTCGGTCTTGACCTGCTTCTTCGGCAGCTCGACGACCAGCGCCTGCTTGTCCTTGGTGTTGTACTCCGAGACACCCAGCTTGTGCGTGGACTTCGTCGCGGCCGTTGCCTTGTCGAAGTTCAGCCAGCCCAGCTGGAGCTTGTCCCAGGCGGTCATGTCGCCCGGGAGGTCGCCTATGGAGTCCTTGCCCTCGCCGAGCCAGGAGCCCGCCGACATCAGGGACCAGAAGCCGACCGAGTTCTCGCCGCCGCCGGAGGTGTCGTAGAGGTCCGGCAGACCGAGGTCGTGGCCGTACTCGTGTGCGAAGACGCCGAGGCCGCCGTTCTCCGGCTGCATCGTGTAGTCGCCGACCCACATGCCGGTGTCGCCGATCTGGGTGCCGCCGGCCTTGTTGTTGGCGGGGCCGGTCTTGCCCTTGTCGGTGCCGTACGCGTACCAGCGGTGCGCCCACAGCGCGTTCGTGCCCTGCACGCCGCCGCCGGCCGACTCGTCCTCGCCCGCGTGGACGATCTGGAAGTGGTCGATGTAGCCGTCGGGCTCGTTGAAGTTGCCGTCGCCGTCGTAGTCGTTGCGGTCCCACTGGTCGTACTGCGCCAGCGTGGCCTTGATGTCGGCGTCGGACTTGCCGGCCTTCTTCTGGGCCTCCACCCACGCGTTCACACCGTCGCGGACGGCGTCCCACACGTTGGAGCAGTTGGTCTGGCCGCAGTAGTTCGAGCCGTAACGGGCCTCGTTCCACGGGATCTTGACCCAGTCGGCGACCTGGCCGTCGACCGAGTAGCGGCCCGAGGAGGTCTTCTCGTAGTAGGTCTTCAGCGAGTTCTTGCCCTGGCCGGTACCGAAGTACAGGTCCTGGAAGTAGTCGCGGCTGAAGTCCTTGCGCCAGGCGGTGCTGTTGTTGCTCGCGCGGTCGGGCTGCGCGATCTGGTTGTGCAGCGGGCCGGGCGTGCCCCCGTACTTGGGCTGCGGCGGCTTCGGGCCGTCCGGGCCGTCCGGGTCGAACATGGTCGTGTTGTCGACCTGGTCGCCGAAGTCGACGAGGATGGTGAAGATCTTGTCGGTCTTCTCGCGGCCGAGCTCGACGTACTTCTTGTCGTCGAGCTTGACGACCTTCGAGGCACCGCGCTGCTCGACCTGCTTCTTGCCCGACAGCACCTGGTCAAGGGCAGCCTCGCGCGCCTGCGCCTGCTGCTTGCTGAACGGGGTCTCCAGGTCGTGCTTGACCTTCTCCTGCGCAGGAGCGGTCGGGTCCTGCTTGCCCGAGGCGGGTACGTCGCCCCAACTGGTGTTCGTGGCCTGGGCCGTGGCGAAGAAGGCGCCCGAGGCGGCCGTGGCCGCCATGGTCACGCCGACGACGGCGGCGCGCATCGCGCGACGCCTTGCGGAATTGCCGGTCACTTGATGTCGTTCCCCTCCCGCGGCCGCGACGAAGGGTCGGAACGTCTCCATAGGAGCGGGGGGTTCCGCGCGGCGCGCGTCTCAAGTGACGACATTTGACCGGAGAGTCTAAAGAAAAGACAGACCTTGACTTCTTCCTTACAACTGCACTATGCGGTCAGCGAGTTCCGCTATTCGGACGTTTGACGTCATCGGGGCCTTCCGGGGCGAAGGGACCTCCCGCCGCCGCCCGGCTGCCGGTTGCGACCCGGTTTGTGACCCCGTGCGCCCCCCTGTGCCCCTGACACCGTGGGTAAGGTCACGCTTACCCGTGCCCCTCCTCGGGCATCCCGTCCTATGGGTCATCCGGCGCGCGCGACCGTCGGGCCGACTCCGAGCCGACGCACCCCCGCACCTGCCGCCTCCGAGGACGGAACACGTCATGCCGCGTCCGACTGCCGCACAGCTCGCCTACGGCTCCGCCACCGTCATCGTGTCGACGATCGCCATGCTGCTGCTCTCGCAGACGAGTACGGGGATCGGGGTCGCGGTGATCTCCGCCGCCGCGCTCGCCCTCGGGCTGCTGGTCGCCCTCACCGTGCCCCTCCCGCGCCGCCGCGGCCGGCACGCCGCCGCGCGCCGCGGCCGGCAGACCGCTCCCGTGGCCGCGGCCCCGGACGGGGAGCCCGCCGCCGCCCGGGTGCCGGAGCCCCGGACGGCCCCCGTGGAGCACTCCGTCCACCGTTGAGCCGCCTGCGCGGACGCGCACGGTCGTGTCCTGAGCCCGGCTCAGGGCACCGAGACCACCACGGTCTTGGCGGCCTTGTCGTGCAGGCCCTGCTGGTAGGGCTTGTCGACCAGGATCGAGATGCCCACGATGACCCACCACAGGCCGCAGCACAGGAAGAACGGCACCCACAGGGTGGCCGCCCGGCCGGCGGCGGCGCCGGAGGGGGGCACGCTGCCGTTGTCGAGCATGGCCACCCGCAGGCGCATCGCCTTCTTGCCGAGGGTCTGGCCGCCCTTGTGCGTGAAGAACCAGTCGTAGCCGATGAAGGCGGCGATGTAGAGCAGCCACCACAGCAGGAAGGCGCCGCCGAGCCATCGGGAGGCGCTGTCGGTCAGCTCCCCGCTCTGGTCGGTGTCGGTGGGGAGCGCGACGCCGACGGCGAAGAGGATCAGCCAGAGCGGGATGAGCACGACCAGCACGTCGATGATGCGGGCGACGAGCCGCTTGCCCATGTCCGCCAGCGGGGGCATGCCGGCGAGCGGGTCCGGCACGCCGTAGCCGCCGTACGGGGGCGGCGGGGGCGGGTAGCCGCCCCCGGGCGGGCCTGCGGGCGGGGGCGGGGCGCCGCCGCCCGCCGGACCGCCGGGCGGGGGCGGGGAGCCGTAGGGCGAACCGCTCGGCGGGGGTGGGGAGCCGTACGGCGAACCGCTCGGCGGGGGTGGGGAGCCGTACGGCGAACCGCTGGACGGGGGCGTCGGTTCCTGGGGCTTCTTGAGGAACGGGTCGTCCTCGGGCGGCTCGCCCGGCGGCGGCTGGTCGGTGCTCATGGCCCGAGTCGAACCCGGTCCCGCCACCCCCGCAACGCGGCGGTGTCCGTCCGGGCGACGGGTCCGCGCCCGGGGGTCAGCGGGCCACGTACGTCCCGGCGGCCTTGTCGTGCCAGGCCTGCCGGCGCGGGCGGTCGACCAGGCACCAGAGGCTGCCCGGCAGGCCGAGGAGCGCGTAGAGGAGCCAGCGGAGCAGGGCCGCGCCGAAGCCGGGCGGGCGCAGGCCGGCGGTGGTCAGCACCCGCACCCCGCACAGCTTCTTGCCGGGGGTGCGGCCCCAGCGGGCGGTGGGCAGGGCCTCGTAGAACACCCCGAACAGCAGGACGGCGGCCAGGACGAGGCCCAGCCGGCCGGCGGTGGTGGCGTCGAGCAGCCACACGGTGGTGGTGCGCCCGCCGGCCCGGGCGGCGTCGACCTTGGCCTGGAGATGGGCCGTCACCCCCGGTACGAGGGGCAGCGCGGCGGCGACGGCCACCCCGGCGAGGACGAGCGAGTCCAGGCCCCGGGCCAGCCCCCGCCGCACCAGCCCGGCGGGCCGTACGGCGCGCTCCGCCATGCGCTCGAAGAGGGCCCGGGCGTCCTCCCGCTCGGGCGCCGCGGCGGGGGCGGACGAGGGGGCGTGCGCGGTGGCGGGAGCGTGCGCGGCGGACCCCGCAGGGGCCGTGCCCGCACCGGCACGGGCACCGGGGGCGGGCCGCGCCGGGTCCTGGCCTCCGGCCCGCGCGCCCGAGCCGGAGGCCGCCGCCCGGCCGGAGGCCGGGGCCGGAACCCGGGCGGGGCCGGCCGGGGCCCCCGAGGGCTCGGGCCACCGCCCCGAGGCCGGAGCCGGGGCGTCGGACCGGCCCGGCGCGGGGGCGGCACCGGGGCCGGGGTGCGTGCCCGGGTGGGAGTCCGCCCGTGCGGACTCCCCCGCCGGAGCCGGGGCCTGCGCCGGACCGGCGGCCGGTGCGGCGGACCACGCCCGGGCGGACCGTCCGGCCGGAGCCTGGGCCCCGGGCCACTCCCGGTCGGCGTCCTCCGCCGGATCGGGAGCGGGAGCCGCCGGAGCGGCCGGCCACGCCCGGGCCGGACTCCCGGCCCGGCCGGCCCCGCCGGCCCCGCCCGGGCCGGACGAGCCGGCCGGAGCGGCGGCGTCCGCCGGGGGCGCGGGACGTTCCGGGGAGCGGGGCGGGGCGGCGGCCCGGGCCGTGGCCTCGGGCCAGCTGGACGTGAGGCCCGAGACGCCCGTGCCCGGGGCTTCCGGCCAGGCGGACGGGCGGGCGGGGAGGATGCCCACGCTCTCGGCGGCGGCCTGCGCGGGCAGCCGCCGTCCGGCGGGCGCGGCGGCCGGGCGGGCCAGGGAGATCCCGGCGGGCCGGGCGTCCTCGGGCTCCCCGACGTCCGGGCCGCCCCAGGAGACCCGGACGTCGCGGGGCCCGCCGAACCCTGCCTGGTGCGCGGGATCCGCCTGCCAGGCCGGCGCCGGCGCGTGGTCCCGTGCCGGTGGCCGGTGACCGGGGCCGGGGCCGGGGTCCGGCAGGGCCTCGGTCGCGGAGGTCTCGTCGAGGAACACCGGCCCCGTCTCCTCCACCGGGGCGGGGGCGGGGGCGGGACGGCTGGTACCCGGGACCCAGGCGGCGCCGTTCCAGTACCGGACGTACCCGGGGATGGACGGATCGGGGTAGTAGCCCTCGCGGGCCGCGTGCTCGCCGTCACCAGGGGAGGCCGTCAATGTCCCCAACTCCGATCGTGGCTCAAGGCTTGTGCAGGGGAGGACCCAAGGGGAGGACCATAGCCAAGAACCCCCTCCCGCCAGGTCCGGTAACGGCAGATTCCAAGCCTTTGAGCGAACCTCACCCCGACCCCGGCCCGGTCGCGACCCCGCCTCCGCCCCAACCGATCGTTTTCAGCCAACCTAAAGATTTCGGCCAATCTTCGAACCGGTGCCGGAAGTCGCGTCATACCCGGGCACACGGGCGCTCCCTCCGGACGTGGGGCCGTCCGCGCCCCGCGCCCGCAACCGACGCACCGAAGTGAGGCCCCCGTGCACCACCACCCCGTCATCGAGCGCGAGCTGGAGCTCAAGCTCGTCCTGTCCCCCGAACGCGGCATCCGCGTCCCCGCGAAGCTGCTCTACCTCACCGACGACCCCTACGCCGTGCACATCACCTTCCACATCGGCACCAGCACCCCGGTCAACTGGACCTTCGCCCGCGAGCTGCTCGTCGAGGGGGTGTTCCGCCCCTGCGGCCACGGGGACGTCCGGATCTGGCCCACGAAGGTCGACGGGGAGTCCGTGCTGTGCATGGCGCTCAGCTCCCCCGACGGCGACGCCCTCCTGGAGGCCCCGGCCGGCGCGGTGTCGGCCTGGCTGGAGCGCACCCTGCGCGTGGTGCCGCCCGGGAGCGAGGCGGAGCGGCTGCGCCTGGACGAGGCGCTGGCCGAACTGCTCACCCCGACCCCGGTCGACGAGCTGTGGCTGCGCGACCCGTGGCCCTCGGACGAGACCGCGGACGGCGACCTGTGATGCGCACCCCCACGGACACGCAGGCCCCGACCCGTACGGGCGGCCCGTCAGAAGAGCTTGCCGGGGTTCATCAGCCCGAGCGGGTCGAAGGCCCGCTTGACGGCGCGCTGCATCTCCAGGCCGACCGGCCCGAGTTCGCGGGCCAGCCATTCCTTCTTCAGCACCCCGACGCCGTGCTCGCCGGTGATGGTCCCGCCCAGGGCCAGCCCGAGGGCCATGATCTCGTCGAAGGACTCCCGGGCCCGCCGCGCCTCGTCCTCGTCCGCGGGGTCGAAGCAGACGACCGGGTGGGTGTTGCCGTCGCCCGCGTGCGCGCAGACGCCGATGAGGAGGTCGTACGTCCGCGCGATGGCGGCCGTGCCGTCCAGCATCTCGGCGAGCCTCGACCGGGGCACGCAGACGTCGTCGATCATCGTCGCGGGCCGCAGGGCCTCCAGGGCGGTCAGGGACATCCGCCGGGCCTGGAGCAGGAGTTCCGACTCCGCCTCGTCCTCGGCGGGTACGACGGCACTCGCCCCGGCGGCCGTGCACAGTTCGCCGACGGCGGCGAGGTCGGCGGGCGCGTCCGGGGTGTCGAAGGCGGCCAGCAGCAGCGCCTCCGTGCTGTCGGGCAGGCCCATCCTGCCGAGGGCGTTGACGGCGCGGACGGTCGTGCGGTCCATCAGCTCCAGCAGCGAGGGGACCAGGCCTGCCTCCATGACGGCGCAGACGGCGTCGCAGGCGGCCGCGACGGACGGGAACTCGGCCGCCAGCGCCAGCTGCCGCGGCGGCGCCGGCCGCAGCGCCAGGACGGCGCCCACGACCACGCCCAGGCTGCCCTCGGAGCCCACGAAGAGCCGGGTCAGGTCATATCCGGCGACCCCCTTGGCGGTGCGCCGCCCGGTGCGCAGCAGCCGCCCGTCGGCCAGGACCACGTCCAGGCCGAGCACGTACTCGGCGGTGACCCCGTACTTGACGCAGCACAGCCCGCCCGAGGCGGTGCCGATGTTGCCGCCGATCGTGCACTGCTCCCAGCTGGAGGGGTCGGGCGGGTAGTACAGGCCCTGTTCGGCGACGGCCCGGGAGAGGACCGCGTTGACCACGCCCGGCTCGACGACGGCGATCCGGTCGACGGCGGAGACCTCCAGGATCCGGTCCATCCTCACGAGGGACAGGACGATGCAGCCGTCGGAGGCGTTGGCGGCCCCGGAGAGGCCCGTACGGGCGCCCTGGGGGACCACGGGGACCCGTAGGGCGGTCGCGGTGCGCATCACGTGCCGCACCTGCTCCACGGTCCGCGGCAGGACGACGGCGGCCGGGGTGCCGGCGGGGCAGAAGCCGGCCATGTCGGTGGCGTACGAGGCGGTCACCTGGGGGTCGGTGAGGACCGCTTCGGGCGGGAGGCCCTCGCGCAGCCGCGCGAGGAGACCGGGGTGCGGAGGGGCGAGGTCGTCGTCCATGGGGCCAGAGTGGCAGCCGGGGCCATCGGTGTGAACACGGCTGCGGTGGGCTTCGGACACCCGGGCGGCCTCTTCATATTGACGCACAGTGAGCGCATGGACGGTTTCGACGAGCATTCCCCGCAGCCCGCGCCGCCCGTGACGTTCACCGGCCGCAAGACGGTGGTGGCGGCCGCGGTGACGGTGGTCCTGATCGCCGCGACCCTGCTGATCCGCCCCGCCCGCACGGGCGACGACGCGCGTCCTCCGGGGCCGAGCGAGCGGGCCGCGTCGGCGGTGGGCATGGGCGCCCCGGTGGCGGCGGTGGACCTGACGGCGCTGGTGGCGGACCGGGAGAAGTGGCTCGCCGGGCATCCGGACGACGACGCTTCGTGGGCGGTGCTCGGTTCGGCGTACCTGGAGCAGGCGCGGCGGACGGCCGATTCCGGCTGGTTCCCGAAGGCGGAGCGGGCCCTGAAGCGGTCGCTGGAGGTGCGGCCCGCGGAGAAGGGCAACCTCGACGCGATGACGGGCATGGGCGCTCTGGCGGGCGCCCGGGGGGACTTCGCGACGGCCCGCAAGTGGGGCGAGCTGGTCCGGGCGCAGTCGCCGCAGCGCTGGACGGCGTACCCGGTCCTCGTGGACGCGTACACGGGCCTGGGCGACTACAAGGGCGCGCAGAAGGCGATGGACCGGCTGCTGGAGCTGCGGCCGGGGCTGGCCGGGCACCTGAGGGCCGCGCAGGTCTACCGGGACCGGGGCTGGCGCGAGGACGCGGTGGTGTCGCTGGAGGCGGCGGGGGGTGCGGCGAAGTCCCCGGCGGAGAAGGCGTACGTGCTGTTCCGGCTCGGGGAGCTGGCCTGGGAGCGGGGCGACCCGGCGGAGGCGCTGCGCCAGTACGAGGCCGCGCAGCGCACGGACCCGGCGCAGGCGGAGGCGCTGGGGGGTCGGGCGCGGGCACTGGCGGCGCTGGGGCGGGGCGGGGAGGCGGTGCGCGACTACCGGCTGGCGCTGGGGCGTACGCCGCTGCCGCGGCTGGCGCTGGAGCTGGGCGAGCTGCTGGATTCGCTGGGGCGGCCGCAGGAGGCGCGGGCGCAGTACGAGGCGGTGTCGGCGCTGGCGGCGCGGAGCACGGCGGACGGGGTCGACCAGGAGGTGGTGCTGGGCCTGTTCGAGGCGGACCACGGCGACCCGGCGGTGGCGGTGCGCCGGCTGTCGGCGGAGTGGGAGCGGCACAAGAGCGTGCAGGTGGCCGACGCGCTGGGGTGGGCGCTGCACCGCAGCGGGGAGGACACGGCGGCGCTGGAGTACGCGAAGAAGGCCACGGAGCCGGGGCTGCGGAGCGCGGAGTTCGCGTACCACCGGGCGGTGGTGGAGCAGGGCCTGGGGGACGAGGCGGCGGCGCGGCGGCACCTCCAGGAGGTCGAGCGGACGAACCCGCTCTTCTCGCCGGTCCGCGGCCCGCTGGCGAAGGAGGCCCTGGCCTCGATCGGCCAGCCGGCGCCGGGCGGCCCGGAGAACATGCAGCCGCGCACGCCGTGGGTGGCCCCGGAGCTGCCGAAGCCCCGGCCGAAGCCGAGGCCTGCGGCGCAGCCCGCGAAGCCGGCCCCGGCGAAGCCGAAGCCGAGCCCCTCGGGGAGGTGAGGTGGGGCGAGGCGAGGTCCCCGACCCGCCCTTCCACCGTTCCCGGGGGCTCCGCCCGGCCCGGGGACCCGCGACCTACAGGTTGCCCCGCTTCTCCTGCTCCCGCTCGATGGCCTCGAACAGGGCCTTGAAGTTGCCCTTGCCGAAGCCCATCGACCCGTGGCGCTCGATGATCTCGAAGAACACGGTCGGACGGTCCTGCACCGGCTTGGTGAAGATCTGCAGCAGGTACCCGTCCTCGTCCCGGTCCGCGAGGATCTTCAGCTCGCGCAGCTCGTCGATCGGGACGCGCGTGTCTCCGACCCACTCGCCGAGCGTGTCGTAGTACGTGTCCGGCACGGACAGGAACTCGACGCCCGCCGCGCGCATGGCGCGCACGGTGGCGACGATGTCGTTCGAGGCCAGCGCGATGTGCTGCACGCCGGGGCCGTTGTAGAACTCGAGGTACTCGTCGATCTGCGACTTCTTCTTCGCGATCGCCGGCTCGTTGATCGGGAACTTGACCTTCTTGGTGCCGTCCGCGACGACCTTGGACATCAGCGCCGAGTACTCGGTCGCGATGTCGTCGCCCACGAACTCCTTCATGTTCGTGAAGCCCATGACCTTGTTGTAGAACCCGACCCACTCGTTCATGCGGCCGAGCTCGACGTTGCCGACGCAGTGGTCGATCGCCTGGAAGGTGCGCTTGGCCGGCGCCGCGACCAGCGGCTCGCGCGCCACGTAGCCGGGCAGGTAGGGGCCGGTGTAGTCGACGCGCTCGACGAGCGTGTGGCGGGTCTGGCCGTACGTGGCGATCGCGGCCAGCACGACGGTGCCGTGCTCGTCCTTGACCTCGTACGGCTCGTCGAGCCCGCGGGCGCCCTGCTCGACGGCGTACGCGTAGGCGGCGCGCACGTCGGGGACCTCGATGGCGAGGTCGATGACGCCGTCACCGTGCTCGGCGACGTGCTCGGCGATGAAGCGGCCGTGGTCGGTCGTCGCCTTGATGACCGAGGTCAGGACGAAGCGTGCGGAGCCGTTGGTCAGGACGTAGCTGGCGGTCTCCCGGCTGCCGTTCTCCGGTCCGGAGTAGGCGACGAGCTTCATGCCGAAGGCGGTCGAGTAGTAGTGCGCGGCCTGCTTGGCGTTGCCGACGGCGAAGACGACCGCGTCCATGCCCTTCACCGGGAAGGGGTCTGCCTCACGCGCGGTCTGCGGGGTGGTGTCCAGGGTCTCAGTCATGTGCGCAGCGTCCCGCCGTTCCACAAGCTGCGCAATAGTTTCCATTTCCGCTGTACAGATTGCCCAGCGCGGCCCGAGGATGACTGAGAGATCTGTGCAGTATGACCAGCCGATCGAGGGAAGGTTTCCATGGCCATCGACGAACTCGACGGACGGTTGATCGTGCTGCTGGCGCGCGAACCGCGGATCGGGGTCCTGGAGGCCTCGCGCCGGCTCGGGGTGGCGCGGGGCACCGTGCAGGCGCGGCTGGACCGGCTCCAGTCGAACGGGGTGATCCGCGGCTTCGGGCCGCAGGTGGACCCGGCGGCCCTGGGCTATCCGGTGACGGCCTTCGCCACGCTGGAGATCAAGCAGGGGCAGGGCGCGGACGTACGGGCCCACCTGGCGGGGGTGCCGGAGGTGCTGGAGCTGCACACGACCACCGGGCACGGGGACATGCTGTGCCGGCTGGTGGCCCGCTCCAACGCCGACCTCCAGCGGGTCATCGACCGGGTGGTCGGCTTCGAGGGGATCGTCCGGGCGTCGACGGCGATCGTCATGGAGAACCCGGTGCCCCTGCGGATCATCCCGCTGGTGGAGCAGGCGGCCGGGGACCGCTGACGACATCCAAAGAAAAGCTTGCAAAGAAAGGCTTGCATAGAACTCTTTGCAAGCCTACGGTTGAGCCATGCCCGACAACGACGAAACCCCGCGGCAGCCGGCCCAGCCCGTGCAGCCCGTGCAGCCCACGGTCCGCACGCTCGACGCCCGCTCCCTGCGCGGCCTCGCCCACCCGCTGCGCATGCGCATGCTGGCCGCCCTGCGCCACGAGGGACCGGCCACCGCCTCCCAACTGGCCGAGCGGCTCGGCGAGTCCAGCGGCGCCACCAGCTACCACCTGCGCCAGCTCGCCGCCCACGGCTTCGTCGAGGACGCACCCGGGCACGGCAAGGGCCGCGAGCGCTGGTGGCAGGCGGTCCACCAGGGCACGGCCTTCGACGAGACGCTGATGTACGACGAGAGCGACCCGCAGACGCGCGGCGCCGCCGACGCCTTCCTCCACGAGATCGCCACCATCCACACCCAGGAGCTCACCACCTGGCTCGGCGACTCCCACACCTGGCCGAGGGAATGGCGCTCCTCTTCGGACATGAGCGACTTCACGCTCCGCCTGACCCCCGCCCAGGCCACCGAACTGATCCACAAGATGCACGACCTGGTGAACAGCTACCGCGACCTGCCGCAGGCCGAGGACACCGAGACGGTCCGCCTCCACACGCACGCCTTCCCGCGCCGCGGCCGCGCGTAGCCCCACCGCTCCCCCACCGTTCCCGCACCGCCCCCACCCCCTTCCCCGCCCGCTCCGAAGGAGTCCTGTCATGCACGCCTTCACGCACACCCGGATCCACGCCGCCCGCACCGCCGAACTCGCCGCCGCGGGGGCCGCCCTGCGCCTCGCCCGCGAAGCCGCCCCGGCGGCCCTCCCCACCGCGTCCGCCGCCCTGCGCAACCGGCTCGGCGAGGCCCTGGTCGCCGCCGGGAACCGGCTGCTCCAGTCCCGGCCCGCCCCCGCCCGCGTCCAGCGGCACGCCGTATGAGCCGGCGGCCCTTCGCGGCCGTCCTGGCCGCCAACACCGTCTCCATCGCGGGCAGTTCCCTCACCATGATCGGCGTCCCGTGGTTCGTGCTCCAGACCACGGGCAGCGCCGGGCGGGCCGGGATCGTCGCCTTCTGCGCCACCCTGCCCATCGTCGTCGCGGCCCTGGTCGGCGGCCCGGTCATCGACCGGATCGGCCGCCGCCGCGTCTCGGCCGCCTCCGACCTGGTCTGCGCCGCCTCGGTCGGGGCGATCCCGCTGCTGCACTACGCGGGGCTGCTGGAGTTCTGGATGCTGTGCGCGCTCATGGCCCTCGGCGGCCTCGTGCACACCCCCGGCCTGACCGCCCGCTCCGTACTGCTGCCCAGCCTCGCCGAGCACGCGGGCACCACCGTCGCCCGGGCCGCGAGCCTCTACGACGCCGTCTCGCGCGGGGCCCGGATGATCGGCGCCGCGGTCGCCGGCCTGCTGATCGCCGCCCTCGGCGCGGAGTCCGTGCTGCTGGTGGACGCGGCCACCTTCGCGGTCTCGGCCCTGCTGGTCTCCGCCTTCCTGCGCGGGGTTCCGGCGGCCGATCCCCAACGCTCCGCGGAGAAGACCTCGTTCGCCGCCTACCGTGCCGAACTCGCCGAGGGCTGGCGGTTCCTGACCCGCTCACGGCTGCTGCTGGGCATCACCCTCATGGCGATGACGACCAACGGCCTCGACCAGGGCTGGTCCTCCGTCCTCCTCCCCGTCCACGGCCGTGAGGCCCTCGGCGGGGCCACCGCCCTCGGCCTGATGATCTCCCTGTTCGGCGGCTTCGCCCTGCTCGGCGCCCTCCTCTACGGGGTGTGGGGCGAACGCTTCCCGCGCCGGGCGGTGTTCGCGGGCGCCTTCCTGCTCTCCGGCGCCACCCGCTACGCGGTCGCCGCCGTCACCGACACCCCGCTCCCCCTCGCGGTGACCATGGCCCTGGCGGGACTGGGCGCGGGCGTGCTGAACCCCGTCCTGACGACGGTGGTCTTCGAGAGGGTGCCCGAGGAGCTGCGCAGCCGGGTCTCCGGCGTGACCACGGCGGGGTGCGAGCTGGCCATGCCGATGGGCGGCCTGGCGGCGGGCCTCCTGGTGGACGGCCTCGGCATCACCCGGGCCCTGCTCGCCTTCGGCGGCGTCTACCTGCTGACCACGCTGGGCCCGGTCCTCTTCCCGGCCTGGCGGGAGATGGACGCCAGGCCGTCGCCCCCCGTCAGCAGGACGGGACGTCCCCACCCCGGTTCAGCGCCCGCAGCGCGTTCACCGCATCCGTCAGCGAAGTGACGGGAACCAGCTGAAGCCCTTCGGGCAGCTCGGACTTCGCGTCCGAGCACTCGGCCTTCGGGACGAGGAAGACGCTCGCCCCGTCGCGCCGCGCGGCCTGGGTCTTCAGGCCGACGCCGCCGACCGCGCCGACCGTCCCGTCGGCGCTGATGGTCCCCGTACCGGCGACCGTGCGGCCGCCGGTGAGGTCGCCGCCGCTGCCATCGCCGTCGATCTTGTCGATGATGCCGAGGGTGAAGAGCAGGCCGGCGCTCGGGCCGCCGACGTCGGCGAGGTTGAGGTCGACCTTGACCGACTTGGGGTCCTTGTGGAGGTAGCCGAGCGCCGCGGCCGCGGCGGCCGACTGCGACTGGGTCATCTCCTCCAGGTTGTGCTGCTCGATCTGCTTGTCGCTCCCGCCCGAGGGATAGACGGCCTCCCTGGGCATGACCGCCTCGTCGGTCCTGAACCAGTGGTCGACGAGCTCGTGCAGGCGCATCGTCGAGGAGGGACCGGTGGCCCGGATGGTGGTCATCCGCAGCTGGCCCTTGGTGTCCCGGACCGGGGCGCCGGCGACGGTGATCACCGGCTTGCCCTGGTCGGAGCCCAGCACGTCGGCCGTGGGACCCGGGACGGCCACGACGAAGGGCAGCGGTGCGAGGGCCACGACGGCGAACAGCGCGACGACGGGCGCGGCGCAGACGGCCAGGGCGGTGGGACGCGGCAGACGTGTGAGGCGAGAGAGCACCCGGCCAATCTACCGACCCGCACCGCCCGGCCCGCGCGCACGCAGCCGCGTCCACCGGCGGGACGCCGGCACGGGAGGCCGGGCGCCGGCGTCGGACACCGGAGCGGGACACCGGCGCGGCGTCCCGGCGGACCCGGCGCGGCGTCCCGGCGGACCCGGCGCGGGCGTCCCGGCGGACCCGGCGCGGGCGTCCCGCCGCCGGCTCAGCGCGGACGTCCCGGCGCCGGCTCAGCGCAGTGCGTCGGCGACCTCGCGGGCCGCGTCGACCACGCGGGGCCCGACCCGCTCCGGCACGGCGTCGGCGAGCATCACGACGCCGACGCTGCCCTCCAGGCCGGTGATGCCGACCAGCGGCGCCGCGGCGCCGCTGGCGCCCGCTTCGAGTTCGCCGTGGGTGAGCGTGTAGCCGGGCTCGATGAGCGAGCCCTGACGGGCCGCCAGGATGGCCCGGCCGGCCGCGCCGCGGTCCAGCGGGTGGCGGAAGCCGGCCCGGTAGGCGACGTGGTAGTCCGTCCAGGTGGGCTCGACGACGGCGACGGCGAGCGCCTCCGTACCGTCCACCAGGGTCAGGTGCGCCGTGGCCCCTATGTCCTCGGCGAGCGAGCGCAGGGCGGGCAGGGCTGCCTCGCGCACGAGCGGGTGGACCTGCCGGCCCAGCCGCAGCACGCCGAGCCCGACGCGGGCCCGGCCGCCGAGGTCGCGGCGGACCAGGGCGTGCTGCTCCAGCGTGGCCAGCAGGCGGTAGACCACGGTGCGGTTGACGCCGAGCCGGTTGGAGAGCTCGGTCACGGTCAGCCCGTGGTCGGTGTCGGCGAGCAGCTTGAGGACTCTGAGCCCTCGGTCGAGAGTCTGGGAGGTTTCCGCGGTCACGACGCCTCTCCCTCTGTGTCGTCGGTGGACGGCGGTGACTCTCATGGGGTACAGCGCTGCCGGTCCCTCGGCGACGCACGGAGAGGCCGCCGGTAGCGGCCATGGCACCGGCTGCGCTCCCGCGGCGGCGCTGCCACGGGGCGTTCTGATGCGGGGACAGTAGCGAGCGGGTCCGCTCAGCGGAAGGCCTCGTCCAGAATCCGGTCGCCTCCTGCCGGTTTCGGCCCTTTTCGCCGCGTGACTGTATCGATTCGTAATGTCACCCGACCGAAAATCGGTTTACATGCCCACTACTCTGATCGTGTTCAAAAAGATGTTGAGGGGGGTCGGGGCGACACGCGCCCCGCACGCATACCAGGGGAGAAGCACCGAGTGAAGCTGAAGCGCATGGCCGTCGTGGCCGCCGCCGCCGTGGTGGGTCCGACGGTCCTCATGGCCACGCCCGCGATGGCGGACGAGGCGAAGAACACCGCCGTCACCACCCCGGACTCGGCCCCCAAGGGCGACTCCGCCGCCGCCGAGACCCCGGCCGCCCCGGCCGCGGACACGGCGAAGCCGGCCGTCGAGACCCCTGCCCTGGCCGAGGACGCCAAGCCCGCCAAGCCCGCCGCCGAGAAGCCCGCCCCGGCTCCGGCCAAGCCCGCCCCGTCGGTGGACGACGAGGACGAGGACGCGGCGGCCACGGGCCCGGTCCTCGGCCTGAGCGGTGTTCCGGCCTCCTTCAAGGCCGGCGGCGACTGGACGAACATCACCGTCAAGGTCGACAACTCGAAGGGCAAGGCGCAGGAGAGCTACGTGCTCGTCCTTGCCGTTGCCGACCAGGAGCTCGAGCTCAAGGCCACGGACGTCCACGTTCAGCTCTACTACCAGGGCGGCTGGCACGACGTCGAGATGATGGACGGGGGCGCCCCCGTCGCCCTGCTCACCAACGACGTGGAGATCCCGGCCAAGAGCCTGAGCCTCCAGGTGCGCGTCAAGTTCAACGCGGGCGCGCCCAAGGGCAACATCGCCATCGCCGTCTCCGGCGGCAGCAACGTGGACGAGACCTTCTCGAAGACCGCCTGGGCCGAGTCGAAGATCGTCTCCGCCGCCGACCAGGGCGGCGGCAACACCGGCGGCAACACGGGTGGCAACACCGGTGGCAGCACCGGCGGTCACGACAACGGTGGCGGCCACACCGGTGGCGGCAACGACACCAAGCCGAACGGCGGCGGCACCACCACGCCGATCGTCGACCACACCACCGGCAGCGGCACCGGCACCGGCACCACCGCCGGCGGCCAGCTCGCCGAGACCGGTGCGGACGCCGCCACCAGCTGGGCGCTCGGCGCCGGCGGTGTGGCCCTGGCCATGGGTGCGGCCCTGGTCGCCGGCACCGGCCGTCGCCGCCGCGTCACCGGCTGACCCGGCTCCACGCCCTACGGCAACGGGGTCCGTGCGCACCGCGCACGGACCCCGCTCCGCATCCCTGCCGGAAGGCTCACCGCATCCGCGTGGCCCACTCCTGCACCTTCTTGATCCGCTCCTTCAGCTGCCCCGCCGTCGCCTCCGCGCTCGGCGGCCCGCCGCAGACGCGGCGCAGCTCGGTGTGGATCACCCCGTGCGGCTTGCCGCTCTGGTGGACGTACGCGCCCACCATCGTGTTCAGCGACTTGCGCAGCTCCAGCAGCTCCTTGTGGGAGACCACCGGCCGCCGCTCGGCCGGCAGCTCCAGCAGGTCCGACTCCGCGTCCGGCTTGCGGCGGCTGTGCGCGATCTGCCGCGACTGCCGCTTCTGGAGCAGCAGCTGCACCTGGTCCGGCTCCAGCAGGCCCGGGATGCCGAGGTAGTCCTGCTCCTCCTCGCTGCCCGGGTGCGCCTGCATGCCGAACTCTGCACCGTCGTACAGCACCCGGTCGAAGACGGCGTCGGATTCGAGGGCCTCGAAGGACATCTGCTCGTCCTCGCCGGTGTCCTCGTCCTCCTGCCGGTTCGCCTCCTCCATCTCCTTCTCGGACTCGGCGTACGGGTCGTCGTCCTCGCCCGCCTTCTTCGGCCGGTCCAGGACGTGGTCGCGCTCGACCTCCATCTCGTTGGCGAAGCCGAGGAGGTAGGGGATCGTCGGGAGGAACACGGAGGCCGTCTCGCCGCGCCTGCGCGACCGCACGAAGCGGCCGACGGCCTGGGCGAAGAACAGCGGGGTCGAGATCGTCGTCGCGTACACGCCCACCGCGAGGCGGGGGACGTCGACGCCCTCGGACACCATGCGGACCGCGACCATCCAGCGGTCGTCGTTCGCGCTGAAGGTGTCGATGTTCTTCGACGCGCCGGTGTCGTCGGAGAGCACGACGGTCGGCTTGGTCCCGGTGATCTCGCGGATCAGCTTGGCGTACGCGCGCGCGGCGTCCTGGTCGGCGGCGATGACGAGCCCGCCGGCGTCCGGGATGCCCTTCCTGACCTCCGTCAGCCGCTGGTCGGCGGCGCGCAGCACGTTCGGCATCCAGTCGCCGCGCGGGTCCAGCGCCGTGCGCCAGGCCTGCGAGATGGCGTCCTTGGTCATCGGCTCGCCGAGGCGGGCCTCGATCTCGTCGCCGGCCTTGGTGCGCCAGCGCATGTTGCCGCTGTAGGACAGGAAGATCACGGGCCGGACGACGCCGTCGCCCAGCGCGTTGCCGTAGCCGTACGTGTAGTCGGCGGAGGAGCGGCGGATGCCGTCGTTGCCCTCCTCGTAGGTCACGAACGGGATCGGGTTGGTGTCGGACCGGAAGGGCGTACCGGTCAGGGCCAGGCGGCGGGTCGCCGGGTCGAAGGCCTCCAGGCAGGCCTCGCCCCAGGACTTGGAGTCGCCCGCGTGGTGGATCTCGTCGAGGATCACCAGGGTCTTGCGCTGCTCGCAGCGGTTGCGGTGCAGCATGGGCCGCACGCCGACACCGGCGTAGGTGACGGCGACGCCGTGGTAGTCCTTGCTGAGCGGCCCGGCCGAGTACTCGGGATCGAGCCGGATGCCTATGCGGGCGGCGGCTTCCGCCCACTGCTTCTTCAGGTGCTCGGTCGGCGCGACCACGGTCACCTGCTGCACCACGTGGTGGTGCAGCAGCCAGGAGGCCAGGGTCAGCGCGAAGGTGGTCTTGCCGGCGCCGGGGGTGGCGACGGCGAGGAAATCCCGGGGCTGGGTCTGGACGTACTTCTCCAGGGCCCCCTGCTGCCAGGCACGCAGCTTGCTGGCGGTACCCCACGGCGCGCGGCCGGGGAAGGCGGGTGAGAGGTGGTGGGAGGCGGTAGTAGTCACGGTCTCCGGTTCGGGCTCTCGGCGGCGGTCGTACTCAGGACAACCGGGCCACCTTACCCGCGCCTCACCACCCCCCGCGGAGGGACAGGCCCGTGACCTCGGGCAGTGCGGCGAGCGTCACACCGCGACCAACTCCCGCAGCCTGTCGGCGATCACCGGCACCCGGGCCTCGGCGCCGGAGGCCACGTCGACCACCAGCGCGTAGGCCGCGTCCTGGTCCACGGCCGCCGGATCGGCCCCGTTCACGGCGAGGAAGGTGGCGGCGGCGAGCCAGGCGGTGCGCTTGTTCCCGTCGACCAGGGGATGGTTCACCGCGATGCCGTGGAGCAGCGCCGCGGCCTGCTCGTACGGGTCCGCGTAGGCGGGCGTCCCGTACATGCGGGCCCTCGGCCGGTGCACGGCGGACTCCAGCAGGCCGGGGGCGCGCAGCTCGACCGGCTGCCCCTGGGCCAGGCAGGCGTGCCGGGCCAGGTCGAGGACCTCGGCGAGGGTGAGGTGGCGCACGGCGGCGGCCCCGGTCATGCGCCGAGCCGCTTCAGGAGGGGCTCGTGCAGCCGGGCCAGGCGGGCCGCGGCGTCGCCGACGCGCCCGCGCTCCCGGCGCAGGTGCTCCCGTACGGCCTCCAGGGCGTGCTCCTCGGGCGTGCGGCCGGTGGCGTCGGCGAGGTCGGCGAGCTCCGCGTACGCCGCGTCGGAGAGCCGGATGACAAGATCGTTCACGTACGCAGCGTAACGACGGGCCGGTGACGGCGTCAGCCGGTTTCGGCCGCCGGCCGCTCGTGCAGCCGGGTGGCCACCCAGGCCCCCGCCAGGGCCACGCAGGCCATCGGCAGGAACACGACCAGGAAGGCCGCCGGGTGCGAGGCCCCGCCCGCCGCGTCGACCGCGTGCGCGGCCCCCACCGCTCCCCCGCCCAGCGCGGCGAACGCCGCCCCGCCGGCCGCCAGCAGCACCACGTTGGCCAGGGCGTCGGAGATCTGGAGCGCGGCGGAGTTCGCCCCGGCCTCCTCCGGCGCCGACAGCTGGAGCAGCAGCACGCTCGTCGAGCCGATCACCAGGCCCATGCCGAGGGAGCCCACGGCCCACGCCAGGGCCAGCGTCCACACCGGCACCGACTCGGCCAGCACCGCCGGGGCCGCGGCGATCGCGCACGCCACCATCACCATCCCGGCCACCATCAGCCGCTCCCGGTACGGCGCCGTCCGCCCCTGGGACTGCACCCACGAGCCGAGCGCCCAGGTCACCCCGCCCAGCGCCAGCGAGAACCCGGCCAGGGTCGGGCTGAGGCCGCGCTGGGTGACCAGCATCAGCGGCACGAAGCTCTCCGCCCCGATGAAGGCCCCCGCCGCCACCCCGCGCAGCAGCACCACGGACGGCAGCCCGCGCCGCGCCCGGTACGTCCCGCGCGGCAGCAGCCCCAGCACCGCCGGCACCAGCAGGGCCGCACCGGCGACCCCGGGCAGCAGCGACGGCCACCGCAGGTCCTGCGCGGCGTACTGGAGCAGCCCGGCGCCCACCGAGATCCCGAGGGCCAGCCGGATCCGCCGCCGGTCGAACGCCGCGGGCGCCGCCCCGCCGGAGTCGACCGGCCCGGACGCGGTCCGGCGGATCGCGGGCAGCGCCACCATCAGCGGGACCACGACCAGCACGGGGATCCCGAGGAACACCCACCGCCAGCCGAGGTACTCGGTGACGGTCCCGGCGGCCAGCGGCCCGACGATGGACGGCACCACCCAGGCCGCGGCGAAGGCCGCCATGATCGCGGGCCGCAGCCGCTCCTCGTAGGCCCGGCTGACGACGACGTAGAGCGCGACGATCACCAGCCCTCCCCCGAGCCCCTGGAGCGCCCGCCCGAGCACGAACACCCCCATGACGGCGGCGGTCCCGGAACACACCAGCCCGGCGGCGAAGGCCCCGATCCCGACGGTCAGCGGCCGCAGCGGCCCCTGCCGGTCGGCCCACTGGCCGGACAGGACCATGCCGAAGAGGCTGGTGGTGAAGTAGGCGGAGAAGCCGAAGGCGTAGAGCCCGATCCCGTCCAGCTCGCGCGCGGCGACGGGCATGGCGGTCCCGACGGCGGTGGCCTCGAAGGCCATCAGGAAGATCACGGAGATGATCCCGACGCTCAGCGCCCGGTACGCCGGCCCCAGGATCCCGCCCGACGGCGGGGTCGGGGCGGCGGCGGACTCGGTTATCCGGGGTTCAAGGGCGCTCATCGCCCCAGAGTAAGGTGCACTGCCCGGACTCGCCCCTGTCAATTCGTCGGATCCCGCGTGGTCCGCACGACCTAGTGATCTGGTTTTGAGTCCGTGGGTCGCCACGTGAGGCGTCGCCTGTTTCAGATTGCGGTGTTTGCCTGCGGCAGGTCACGCGCTCGCGCTGTCCTGTGAGCATGGGCGATACCCGGTTGGAACCTGTCGTGTTGTCGGAGGCCGAGCGGCTGACGCTGGAGAACTGGGCCAGGCGCCGTTCGACCGCGCAGGGGCTGGCC
>NZ_JBIWFZ010000019.1:0-156739 GCF_044763325.1 Streptomyces sp. NPDC096136
ACGCCCGGTTACATTCCGAACCCGGAAGCTAAGCCTTTCAGCGCCGATGGTACTGCAGGGGGGACCCTGTGGGAGAGTAGGACGCCGCCGAACAACCCGCCCTTTTAGCTCAGTCGGTAGAGCGTCTCCATGGTAAGGAGAAGGTCAACGGTTCGATTCCGTTAAAGGGCTCCAAACAAAAAGGCCCCCGCCATCAGGCGGGGGCCTTTTTGCGTTTCCGGGGCCGGTCCGTGCCGGTCGCGGACCACCCGGGTCCGGACCGCCTGTCGAGGCGGCCCGGACCCGGGCGGGATCCGTCAGGAGCCCTCGCGGGGGTGGGGGACGCGGAAGGCCAGGATGGCCATGTCGTCCGAGGCGGGTTCCGCCGCGAAGCGTTCGACCGCGCGCAGGACACGGGCGGCCACCGCGCCGGCGGTGAGGCCCGTACAGGTGGTGAGGACCTCGGCCAGGCCGTCGTCGCCGAGCATGCGGGCGCCCTCCCGGCGCTCCGTCACGCCGTCCGTGACGCAGAGGAGGACGTCACCCGGATCCAGCGACAGGGTCTGCTCGTAGAGGTCCAGGTCGTCGATCACACCGAGCAGCGGCTGCGGTTCGGCCGCCGCGGTGACCTCTCCGTCCGGGCGCAGGCGCAGCGGGAGCGGATGCCCGGCGCAGACCACCTTCATCACGGCGCCGCCGTCCGGCTGCGGATGCAGCTCGCCGTACAGGAGCGTCAGGAAGCGGCTGCGGGCGCCCTCGTCGAGGATGGCCGCGTTCAGCCGCTCCAGGACCGCCGGGCCGCCCAGTCCCTCGCGGGCCAGCAGGCGCAGGGCGTGGCGGGCCAGGCCGGTGACGGCCGCCGCCTCCGGGCCCGTACCGCAGACGTCGCCGATGGCGAAGCCGTACGCGCCGTCGCGGATCGGGAAGACGTCGTAGAAGTCGCCTCCCACCTCGTTGCCCTCGCCGGCGGCACGGTAGATGACCTCGACCTCCATGCCGGGGATCGCGGGGGAGCCGGGCGGCAGGAGGCTGCGCTGGAGGGAGCGGCTGATCGCCGTGCGCTCCGAGTAGAGGCGGGCGTTGTCGAGGGCCAGGGCCGCCCGGCGCGACAGGTCGTCGGCCAGTTCCAGGATCTCCTGGCGGAAGTGCTCCTCGCTGGGCTTGCCCAGGGTCAGCATGCCGATCACCCGGTTGCGGGCCAGGAGGGGCAGGACGACCGTCTCGCCGCCGACCGCCGCGGCCGTCGCAGGCCAGGGGCGGGCGCCGGCCTCACGGACCGGCTCGGGCGGCTCCACCCGCGACAGCAGGTCCTTCAGACCGTCGATCCGCTCCTCGTCCTCGTGCAGGACGTAGGCGAGATAGGGGTCGGAGGCCTGGTCGGCGATCGTGTAGACGGCGCACCAGGTGGCCAGCGTCGGGACCGTCATCTGGGCCATCAGGGCCAGGGTCTGGTCCCGGTCGAGGGTGCCGGCCAGCAGGTCGGAGGCCTCGACGAGGAAGGACAGGGAGCCCCGGCGCAGCCGCTCCAGCTCGCCGAGGCGCGCGGACTCGACGGCGAGGGCGATGCGGTCCGCGGCGAACTGGAGGCGCAGGGCCTCCTCGTTGGTGTAGCGGCCCGGGTTCTCGGCGGCCACGCCCAGGGAGCCGGTGAGGCGTCCCTCCACCTTCAGGGGGACGGTGACCACGGAGCGCATGCCCGTGGACTCCAGGAGCGGTACGGCCCCGGGGACGGCGGAGAGGTCGTCGTGGACGGCGGGCAGGCGGGCGGATCCGTAGCGGCTGGTGCCGGCCTCGACGGGGACGCGGGCGAAGCGCTGCCGGGTGGAGGGCAGCCCCGTGGTGGCGCGGACCTCCAGCTCGGTCTCGTCGTCGGTGGCGAGCAGGAGGAACGCGGCGTCGGCGTCGAGCATGTCCCGGGCCCGCTCGACGGTGCGCTGGAGCAGGCCGTCGAGGTCGTCGGGGGCGGGGGAGCCGATGAACACCTCGAAGGGGTCCGCGGGTCGGGGCTCGGACAGCTGGCCGTCGGAGGGCGCGGCCCGTACGGGGGTCTGGAGCAGGGCGCGCTCGTCGTCGTGGACGAGGAGGCAGACGATGGACGGCTCCCCGTGGGCGTCGCGGACGCGCAGGTGCGAGGCGTAGACGGGGATGACGCGGCCGTCGGCGCCGCGGATGCCGTAGCTGCCCTCCCAGCGGGACAGGCGCAGGGCCTCGGCGATGCCGGTGCCGGTGCCGGGGGTCTGGGGCCAGGCGGCGAGTTCGGCGAGGGGGCGGCCGACGACCTTCTCGGCGGCGTAGCCGAAGACGTGCTCGGCGTCCTCGTTCCAGGCGGAGATCGCGTCGGCGGCGTCGATCTGGAGGACGGCGACGCGGACCCGGCTGTCGGCCAGGGGCAGGAACCGGTCCGGGACGACGGGGCCCGCCGAGCGGGTACCGACCGGCCGGTCCGGGAGGTCGAGGCGGAACCACACGTGCTTGCGCGTGCTGGTGTACTCGACGCCCCATCGGGTGGCGAGGGCGGCGCAGAGCATGAGGCCGCGGCCGCTCTCGCGGTCCGGGTCGGCGTACGGCCGCTCGTCGGGGTGGCGCAGGGGGAGTTCGCGCTCGGGGTACCGGTCGGCGATCTCGACGCGTACGCCGTCCTCGGCGCGCAGGCACAGGACCTCGGCCTGGGTTCCGGCGTGGACGACGGCGTTGGTGACGAGTTCGCTGGTCAGCACCACCGCGTCGTCGACGATGTCCGCGAAGCCCCAGCCCTGGAGCGTGTCGCGGACGAAGGCGCGGGCGGCGGCGACCGACCGCCCTTGCGGGGTGAAACTGGCAGCCGCCCGTGCCGTGATCACGAGTCTCCTTCGACGCGGTGGGACATCGGATGCCAGGTTACTTACCTTCGCGGCGGCCGTGAGGCCGTCGTTCGGGATTCCACCCGCAGGGTGCGGACGGTGTGCGAAGGTGCCGGAGTGTTATGGCCGCGTTCGGCCGGGGTGAAACACTGGGCAGGCTTGGAGAGCCGGCTCTTGGACAGCCGGACATCCGGTGGAACACAGGTCGACCCTTTCGGGAGGGACACGGTGGAGTCTGGCGCAGCGGTGCGGCGTACGGGAACGCGGCCCAAGGGCGGTAGGTCCCGGCGGAGCGGGACGACGGAGGTCGACACCGCCGCACTGAACCGGCTGCTCACGGCCCTGGTGTCGATGCGGGACGGGAACTTCCGCAAGCGGCTGACGGTGTCCGGCGACGGTGTGATGGCGGAGATCGCCGCCGTCTACAACGAGGTCGCCGACCGCAACCTGCACCTGACCGGGGAGCTGTCGCGGGTCCGGAGGATGGTGGGCCGCGAGGGCAAGCTGGGCGAGCGGCTGGAGACGGGGGCCTGCGAGGGTTCCTGGGCGGCCGCGATCGACGCCTCGAACCAGCTGGTGGACGACCTGGCCCGGCCGGTGTCCGAGGTGGGCCGGGTGCTGTCGGCGGTGGCCGAGGGCGACCTGGACCAGCGGATGGACCTGCGGACGCAGACCCAGGACGGGGCCGGGCACCCGCTGCGCGGGGAGTTCCTGAAGGTCGGGCGGACGGTCAACAACCTGGTCGACCAGCTGTCCGCGTTCACCGACGAGGTGACGCGGGTGGCGCTGGAGGTCGGTACCGAGGGCAAGCTGGGCGGTCAGGCCCAGGTGCGCGGGATGTCGGGTTCCTGGAAGGACCTGACCGATTCCGTCAACACGATGGCCTACCGGCTCACCGCCCAGGTGCGTGACATCGCCCTCGTGACCACGGCCGTGGCCAAGGGCGATCTGTCGCGCAAGGTCACGGTGCACGTGGCCGGCGAGATGCTCCAGCTGAAGAACACCGTGAACACGATGGTGGACCAGCTGTCCTCCTTCTCCTCGGAGGTGACGCGCGTCGCCCGCGAGGTGGGCACCGAGGGCGAGCTGGGCGGTCAGGCCAAGGTGCCCGGGGTCGCGGGCGTCTGGAAGGACCTGACCGATTCCGTCAACACGATGGCGGGCAACCTCACGGCCCAGGTGCGCGGGATCGCGCAGGTCACGACGGCCGTGGCGAACGGCGACCTGTCGCAGAAGGTACGGGTCAGCGCGCGGGGCGAGGTGGCGCAGCTGGCCGAAACGATCAACCAGATGACGGAGACCCTGCGGACCTTCGCGGACGAGGTCACGCGCGTGGCCAGCGAGGTCGGTGCGAAGGGCCTGCTGGGCGGTCAGGCGCAGGTGCCGGGTGCGGCGGGGACCTGGAAGGACCTCACCGACTCGGTGAACACGGTCTTCCGCAACCTGACCACGCAGGTGCGGGACATCGCCCAGGTGACGACCGCGGTGGCCAACGGCGACCTGTCGCAGAAGGTCACGGTCGACGTGGCCGGCGAGATGCTGGAGTTGAAGAACACCGTCAACACGATGGTGGACCAGCTCCAGTCCTTCGGTGCGGAAGTGACGCGGGTGGCCCGTGAGGTCGGCGTCGAGGGCGAGCTGGGCGGTCAGGCGCAGGTGCCGGGTGCGGCGGGGACCTGGAAGGACCTCACCGACTCGGTGAACACCGCCTTCCGCAACCTCACCGGCCAGGTGCGCAACATCGCGCAGGTGACGACGGCGGTGGCCAACGGCGACCTCTCCCAGAAGGTCACCGTGGACGTCTCCGGCGAGATGCTCCAGCTGAAGAACACCGTGAACACGATGGTGGACCAGCTGTCCTCCTTCGCCGACCAGGTCACGCGGATGGCGCGGGACGTGGGGACGGAAGGGCGTCTCGGCGGCCAGGCCAGGGTCGAGGGGGTCTCCGGGACCTGGAAGGAGCTGACCGACTCGGTCAACTTCATGGCCGGGAACCTGACCTCGCAGGTGCGCCAGATCGCCCAGGTGACGACGGCGGTGGCGCGCGGTGACCTGTCGCAGAAGATCGACGTGGACGCGCGGGGCGAGATCCTGGAGCTGAAGAACACCATCAACACGATGGTCGACCAGCTCTCGGCCTTCGCGGAGCAGGTGACGCGGGTGGCCCGGGACGTGGGCACGGAGGGCCGGCTCGGCGGCCAGGCGCAGGTGCCCGGGGTGGCCGGCGTGTGGCGCGACCTGACGGACTCGGTGAACGGCATGGCCGGGAACCTGACCTCGCAGGTGCGCAACATCGCCCAGGTCGCGACGGCGGTGGCGCGCGGTGACCTGTCGCAGAAGATCGACGTGGACGCGCGCGGGGAGATCCTGGAGCTGAAGAACACCATCAACACGATGGTCGACCAGCTCTCGAACTTCGCGGAGCAGGTGACCCGGGTGGCCCGCGAGGTGGGTACCGAGGGCATCCTGGGCGGACAGGCGGAGGTGAAGGGGGTCTCGGGCACCTGGAAGGACCTCACCCAGTCCGTCAACTTCATGGCGAACAACCTGACCTCGCAGGTCCGCAACATCGCCGAGGTGACCACGGCGGTGGCCATGGGCGACCTGTCCAAGAAGATCACCGTCGACGCCAAGGGCGAGATCCTCGAACTGGTCACCACGGTGAACACCATGGTGGACCAGCTGTCCTCGTTCGCCGAGCAGGTGACGCGGGTGGCCCGTGAGGTGGGTACCGAGGGCATCCTGGGCGGACAGGCCCGGGTGCGCGGGGTGACCGGCATCTGGAAGGACCTGTCGGACAACGTCAACACGATGGCCGGGAACCTGACGGCGCAGGTGCGCGGGATCGCCCAGGTGTCCGCGGCCGTGGCCAACGGCGACCTGACGAAGAAGGTCACCGTCGAGGCGCGGGGCGAGGTCGCGCAGCTCGCCGACACGGTCAACACGATGGTGAAGACCCTGTCCTCCTTCGCGGACGAGGTCACGCGGGTGGCCCGTGAGGTGGGCACGGAGGGCCGCCTCGGCGGTCAGGCGCACGTCCCCGGGGTCTCGGGCACGTGGAAGGACCTCACCGACTCGGTGAACTTCATGGCGTCCAACCTCACCGGCCAGGTGCGGCAGATCGCCATGGTCACGACGGCCATCGCCAAGGGCGACATGACCAAGAAGATCGACATCGATGCGCGCGGGGAGATCCTGGAGCTGAAGACGACCATCAACACGATGGTCGACCAGCTGTCCTCGTTCGCCGACCAGGTGACGCGGGTGGCCCGTGAGGTGGGCACCGAGGGCATCCTCGGCGGGCAGGCCCGGGTGCGCGACGTCGACGGCACCTGGCGGGACCTCACCGAGTCCGTGAACGAGATGGCCGGCAACCTGACCCGCCAGGTGCGCGCCATCGCGGCGGTGGCCACCGCGGTGACCCGCGGGGACCTGAGCCTGAAGGTCGACGTGGACGCGGCGGGCGAGATCCAGGCCCTCCAGGACAACATCAACACGATGATCGTCAACCTGCGCGACACCACCCTGGCCAACAAGGAGCAGGACTGGCTCAAGGGCAACCTCGCCCGGATCTCGGCCCTCATGCAGGGCCGCCGGGACCTGGACGACGTGGCCGGGCTGATCATGAGCGAGCTGACGCCGGTGGTCGCGGCGCAGCACGGCGCGTTCTTCCTCGCGGTGCCGATGGGCGGCAGCCCCGAGATCGGTACGGACGGCGGCGCGGGCGGCTCGTACGAGCTGCGGATGCGCGGGAGCTACGGGTACGCGGGCGGCCAGATGCCGATCTCCTTCCGGCCGGGGGAGGGGCTGATCGGGACGGTCGCCGAGGAGAAGCGGACGATCCTGGTGGAGAACACCCCGCCGGGCTACCTGAAGATCTCCTCGGGGCTGGGCGAGGCGCCGCCGGCGCACGTGATCGTGCTGCCGGTGCTGTTCGAGGGCAAGGTGCTCGGCGTCATCGAGCTGGCCGGCTTCCAGCCCTTCACGCAGATCCAGAAGGACTTCCTCAGCCAGATCGCCGAGATGATCGGCACGAGCGTCAACACCATCTCCGTCAACTCGAAGACGGAGATGCTGCTCAAGCAGTCCCAGGAGATGACCGAGCAGCTGCGCGAGCGCTCCGACGAGCTGGAGAACCGTCAGAAGGCGCTCCAGGCCGCGAACGCGGAGCTGGAGGAGAAGGCGGAGCTGCTGGCCCAGCAGAACCGGGACATCGAGGTGAAGAACACCGAGATCGAGGAGGCCCGGCAGGTCCTGGAGGAGCGCGCCGAGCAGCTCGCGGTCTCGATGCGCTACAAGAGCGAGTTCCTCGCGAACATGTCGCACGAGCTGCGCACCCCGCTCAACTCGCTGCTGATCCTGGCGAAGCTGCTGGCGGACAACGCGGACGAGAACCTCTCGCCGAAGCAGGTGGAGTTCGCGGAGACCATCCACGGGGCGGGCTCGGACCTGCTCCAGCTGATCAACGACATCCTCGACCTGTCGAAGGTCGAGGCCGGGAAGATGGACGTCTCCCCGACGCGGATCGCGCTGGTCCAGCTCGTGGACTACGTGGAGGCCACCTTCCGGCCGCTGACGGCGGAGAAGGGCCTCGACTTCTCGGTACGGGTCTCGCCGGAGCTTCCCGCGACCCTGCACACCGACGAGCAGCGCCTGCTCCAGGTGCTGCGCAACCTGCTGTCGAACGCGGTGAAGTTCACCGACAACGGCGCGGTGGAGCTGGTGATCCGGCCCGCCGGGGCCGACGTGCCGACGGCGATCCGCGAGCAGCTGCTGGAGGCCGGGTCGCTGCGCGACGCGGACGCCGACCTGATCGCCTTCTCGGTGACCGACACCGGCATCGGGATCGCGGCGAGCAAGATGCTGGTGATCTTCGAGGCGTTCAAGCAGGCGGACGGCACGACGAGCCGCAAGTACGGCGGCACGGGCCTGGGGCTGTCCATCAGCCGGGAGATCGCCCGGCTGCTCGGCGGGGAGATCCACGCGGCGAGCGAGCCCGGGCGCGGGTCGACGTTCACCCTGTACCTGCCGCTGCACCCGAGCGAGCTGCCCCCGCAGGGGTACGCGCCGCCCACGCCCGGCGGGGCGCGCGGGGAGTACCGCAGGGCGGCCGGGGAGGCGCCGCCGGCGCCGCAGCCCGTCCCGGTGGCGGCGCTGCCCGCGGCCCCGAAGAACGCGGTCCCGGTGCGGCAGGCCCTGCCGGTGGCGGAGCCCGCCGGACACGGTTCCTCGGCGCTGTTCCGGCGGCGGCGCAAGCCCGCGGCCGGTCCGCTGCCGCGCACCGAGGTGCCGGGGCAGCCGGACGCGGTGGCGTGGGAGGAGCAGGAGCCGCTGCCGGCGCCGCCGCGCACGTACGGATTCCACGGCGAGCGGGTGCTCATCGTGGACGACGACGTGCGCAACGTGTTCGCCCTGACCAGCGTGCTGGAGCAGCACGGGCTGGCGGTGCTCTACGCCGAGAACGGCAGGGAGGGCATCGAGGTGCTGGAGCAGCACGACGACGTGGCGGTCGTCCTGATGGACATCATGATGCCGGAGATGGACGGGTACGCGACGACGTCGGCGATCCGGCGGATGCCGCAGTTCGAGGGGCTGCCGATCATCGCGCTGACGGCGAAGGCGATGAAGGGGGACCGGGAGAAGGCCATCGACTCCGGGGCCTCCGACTACGTCACCAAGCCGGTCGAGCCCGACTACCTGCTGTCGGTCATGGAACAGCACATGCGCGGGGACTGACCGTCGGCCGGGCGCGGAGGGAGGGCGCGAGGGGAACCTTCCGCCCTCCCGCCGCGTTTCCGGTTCGTGCACAGTGACATCTTGGTGACAGGGTGTGGCGATCTCGGGACTGGGGCTACGATGACCGGCACAAGGACGGACGGCGCGAAGACGCCGTCCTCTGGGGCGGGCCCCGGCACACAGGCCGGCGCCCGGAGCCGGGGAGGCCCCATGCCGGGGCGAGGAGGACAGGGCATGGTGCAGAAGGCCAAGATCCTCCTGGTCGACGACAGGCCGGAGAATCTGCTGGCGCTGGAGGCCATCCTCTCCGCGCTCGATCAGACACTGGTCCGGGCGTCGTCGGGGGAGGAAGCGCTCAAGGCGCTGCTGACGGACGATTTCGCGGTCATCCTGCTGGATGTGCAGATGCCGGGAATGGACGGGTTCGAAACCGCCGCGCACATCAAGCGGCGCGAACGGACCCGGGACATCCCGATCATCTTCCTCACCGCGATCAACCACGGTCCCCACCACACCTTCCGCGGGTACGCGGCGGGCGCGGTGGACTACATCTCGAAGCCGTTCGACCCCTGGGTGCTGCGCGCCAAGGTCTCGGTCTTCGTCGAGCTCTACACCAAGAACTGCCAACTGCGGGAGCAGGCGGCCCTGCTGCGCCTCCAGCTGGAGGGCGGCGGTTCCAACGGCGACGGCAGCAAGGAGGCGGCCGGGCTGCTGGCCGAGCTCTCCGCGCGGCTCGCGGCGGTCGAGGAGCAGGCCGAGGCGCTGACCAAGCAGCTCGGCGAGGACTCCGCCGACGCCGCCGTGGTGGCGACGGCCGCGCACCTGGAGCGCAAGCTGACGGGGCTGCGGCGGGCGCTGGACGCGCTGGAGCCGGGAGCCGGCGGGACCGCGCCGGTCCTGCCCGCCCAGGGCTGAGGGGCCGCGCCGGGACCCGGGTCCCGGCGCGGACGCCGCCTCCCCCGGTTGCCCCGGACGGGAGGCGAAGCGGGGCGGCCCGAGGGACTGATGGGGGACCGTCAGGTCTGCCGGTGCGTCAAAGAGCGTACGGACGGGGCGACACGAACGGGTGAAGGGGTGGGCACGCGTGTCCACCGGCGCGCGCACCGGTAACCTCGGCCCCATGGCCTCACGTACGTCCGGCAAGGGTTCCCAGAGCACCGCGGGCACCGCGAAGGGCCGCCCCGGCCGTACGGCGGCGCCGGCGAAGAAGACGGCCCCCGCGCGCAAGCCCCCCGCGAAGAAGGCCGCGGCGGCCAAGCGCGCCCCGGCGAAGAAGACGGCCGCCAAGGCGGCGCCGTCCCCGACCGGCGGCGTGCTGTGGGTCGTGCGCGGCTGCTGGCTGGGGCTGGCGCACCTCGTCGGCAAGGCCTTCCGGGGCATCGGCCGGGGGGCGAAGAACCTCGACCCCGCCCACCGCAAGGACGGCGTCGCGCTGCTCCTGCTCGCCCTGGCCCTGATCGTCGCCGCCGGGACCTGGTCCAACCTGAGCGGGCCCGTCGGGGACCTGGTCACGATGCTGGTCACCGGGGCCTTCGGGCGCCTGGACCTGCTCGTTCCGATCCTGCTCGGGGTCATGGCGGTGCGCTTCATCCGCCACCCCGAGCAGAGCGACGCCAACGGGCGCATCGGCATCGGCCTGTCCGCCCTGGTCATCGGCGTCCTCGGGCTGGTGCACATCGCCTGCGGGGCCCCCGGCCGCGACGAGGGCACCACCGCCATGCAGAACGCGGGCGGGCTCATCGGCTGGGCCGCCTCCAAGCCGCTGATCTTCACGATGGGCGCGCCGCTGGCCGTGCCCATGCTGGTGCTGCTCACCGTCTTCGGCCTGCTGGTCGTGACCGCCACCCCGGTCAACGCGATCCCGCAGCGGCTGCGCCGGCTTGGGATCCGGCTGGGGATCATCGCCCCGAACGAGTACGACGAGGGGTACGGCCAGGCCGCGGGCGCCGACCGGCACGACGCCGAGCAGTGGCGGGCCCGCACGGAGGGCGCGGCGGAGCCGGGCGACCCCGCGGACGCCGCGGAGGAGGCGGCCCTGGCCAAGCGGCGCCGCCCCCGCCGCGCCGCCGCGCGGCCGGGGGAGCGGGAGATGGACGCCGTCGACGTGGCCGCGGCGGCCGCCGCCGCGCTGGACGGGGTGGTCTTCGGGGGGCTGCCGCCGTCCCCGGTGGTCGCCGACCTCACCCAGGGGATCACCCCCCGGCGGGACGGCGTGGAGATCACCGCCCCCGTGCCGCCCGCCCGCGAGGAGCGGCCGGCCGCCCCAGCCGCCCCGGCGGAGCCGGAGCCCGCCGACGTGCCGCACGAGCCCACCGCGGCGGCCTCGGGCACCCTGTCGGTGCCGGACCTGACCAAGGCCCCGCCCGAGAACCAGCCCCTACCGCCCCGCGCCGAGCAGCTCCAGCTGCGCGGGGACATCACGTACGCGCTGCCCTCGCTGGACCTGCTGGAGAAGGGCGGTCCCGGCAAGACCCGCAGCGCCGCCAACGACTCGGTGGTCGCGGCGCTGACGAACGTGTTCACCGAGTTCAAGGTGGACGCCCAGGTCACCGGTTTCACCCGGGGCCCGACGGTCACCCGGTACGAGGTCACGCTCGGCGCCGCGGTGAAGGTCGAGCGGATCACGGCGCTGGCGAAGAACATCGCCTACGCCGTGGCCTCCCCGGACGTGCGCATCATCAGCCCGATCCCGGGCAAGTCGGCGGTCGGCATCGAGATCCCGAACACCGACCGGGAGATGGTCAACCTGGGCGACGTCCTGCGGCTGGCCGACGCCGCCGAGGACGACCACCCGATGCTGGTCGCGCTGGGCAAGGACGTCGAGGGCGGCTACGTCATGGCCAACCTCGCGAAGATGCCGCACGTGCTGGTCGCCGGCGCCACCGGCTCCGGCAAGTCCTCCTGCATCAACTGCCTGATCACCTCGATCATGGTCCGGGCCACCCCGGAGGACGTGCGGATGGTCCTGGTCGACCCCAAGCGGGTCGAGCTGACCGCCTACGAGGGCATCCCGCACCTGATCACGCCGATCATCACCAACCCCAAGCGGGCCGCCGAGGCCCTCCAGTGGGTGGTGCGCGAGATGGACCTGCGCTACGACGACCTGGCCGCCTTCGGGTACCGGCACATCGACGACTTCAACCGGGCGATCCGCGACGGCAAGATCAAGCTGCCGCCCGGCAGCGAGCGGGAGCTGAGCCCGTACCCGTACCTGCTGGTGATCGTCGACGAGCTCGCGGACCTGATGATGGTGGCCCCGCGCGACGTCGAGGACTCCATCGTGCGGATCACCCAGCTGGCCCGCGCGGCCGGCATCCACCTGGTGCTCGCCACCCAGCGGCCCTCGGTGGACGTGGTGACCGGTCTGATCAAGGCGAACGTGCCCTCGCGACTGGCCTTCGCGACCTCCTCGCTCGCCGACAGCCGGGTCATCCTGGACCAGCCCGGCGCCGAGAAGCTCATCGGCAAGGGTGACGGACTGTTCCTGCCGATGGGTGCGAACAAGCCGGTCCGCCTCCAGGGCGCCTTCGTCACCGAGGACGAGATCGCGGGCATCGTCCAGCACTGCAAGGACCAGATGGCCCCCGTCTTCCGGGACGACGTCACGGTCGGGCAGAAGCAGAAGAAGGAGATCGACGAGGAGATCGGCGACGACCTGGACCTGCTGTGCCAGGCGGCCGAGCTGGTGGTCTCCACCCAGTTCGGCTCCACCTCGATGCTCCAGCGCAAGCTGCGCGTGGGCTTCGCCAAGGCGGGGCGGCTGATGGACCTCATGGAGTCCCGGGGGGTCGTGGGCCCCAGCGAGGGCTCCAAGGCCCGCGACGTCCTCATCAAACCGGACGAACTGGACGCCGTGCTCGCCGTCATCCGGGGAGAGGCTCCCTAGAACGGGGATCCGCCCGCCTCACCCGACCGCAGGGGGTTCGGCGGGCAACCGTTTCCCCTGGGCGCGCGTCAAGTTGAGGGAGGCAGCGGCGGGCGGCGCCCTCGCCATACGGATGGCGTAGGAAGCGGACCCTCCGGTTGCCCGACCCTTTCGTCACCCCCCTAGACTGGACATCCAGCAGGTGGCTACACGCTCGAAAGGCGCCCTTGTGTCCATCGGCAACTCCAACTCCCCCGAAGAAGAGCGGCCTTCGGCCGACGACCGGTCCGAGGACCGTCTCGTCGAACGCTCCGTCGAAGGACCGTCCATCGGGACGGCCCTCAAGAAGGCCCGGATCGCCGCCGGGCTCACCGTCGACGAGGTCTCGTCCACCACGCGCGTGCGCATCCCGATCGTGCACGCGATCGAGGAGGACGACTTCACGCGGTGCGGCGGCGACGTCTACGCCCGCGGCCACATCCGTACGCTCGCCCGCGCCGTTCACCTCGACCCGGTACCCCTGGTCGAGATGTACGACGCGGCGCACGGCGGCCGGCCGGCACCCACCCCCGCCGCGCCGATGTTCGACGCCGAGCGCATCCGCCCCGAACGGCAGCGGCCCAACTGGACCGCCGCCATGGTCGCCGCGATCGTCGCCGTGATCGGCTTCGTCGGCTTCACCGCCTTCAGCGGCGGCGACGAGAAGGCCAAGCACCCCGTGGCGGAAGGTTCCGCCTCCCCGCAGCCGGCGCCCAAGCAGTCGGCGGGCGGGCAGCAGCCCCCGGCCAAGACCCCGCAGGCACCCCAGGCCCCCAAGCCGGAGCCCTCGGACAGCGCCATCGCGGCCGCGCCCAAGGACCTCGTCACCGTGGTCCTGACGGCCGACGTCGGCGAGAGCTGGATCTCGGCGAAGGACCACAGCGGCCGGCTGCTCTTCGACGGCACCCTCGCGCACGGCGAGTCGAAGACGTTCACCGACAAGGAGTCCGTGGACCTCGTCCTGGGTGACGCCGGTGCCGTCAAGCTGTTCGTGAACGGCAAGGAGATCAAGGACCGGTTCGAGTCGGGCCAGGTGGAACGTCTCACCTACACCAAGGACGACCCCCGCCAGGGCCAGGCCCAGGCGGGCTGACCGGCCCCGATCGGCGGCGAGCAGCCCGGAATAAAAAATTCCAGATCCCCGGGACCCGTGCGGCACCTGCCGCCGGCCCCCGGGGATCTTGCTGTGGGGGGACGTGGGGCGGGGGCCGGCGCCGGGACGAAGTAGTCTTGAGTCCATGCCCGAACGCCGTACCGTCGCCCTTGTCACTCTTGGCTGCGCCCGTAACGAGGTGGACTCGGAGGAGCTCGCAGGCCGCTTGGCGGCGGATGGCTGGGAGCTCGTCGAGGACGCCGCCGACGCGGACGTCGCCGTCGTCAACACCTGTGGCTTCGTCGAAGCCGCCAAGAAGGACTCCGTAGACGCCCTGCTGGAAGCCAACGACCTCAAGGACCACGGCCGCACCCAGGCCGTCGTCGCCGTCGGCTGCATGGCCGAGCGCTACGGCAAGGAGCTCGCCGAGGCCCTCCCCGAGGCCGACGGGGTCCTCGGCTTCGACGACTACGCCGACATCTCCAGCCGCCTCCAGACCATCCTCAGCGGCGGCAGCGTCGAGGCCCACGCCCCGCGCGACCGGCGCCAGCTGCTGCCGATCAGCCCGGCCGAGCGCCAGAAGGCCTCCGTGGCCCTGCCCGGACACGCCCAGGACGGCGCCGAGGCGCCCGCGGAGGCCCCCGCCGACCTCCCCGAGGGCGTCGCCCCCGCCTCCGGTCCGCGCGCCCCGCTGCGCCGCCGCCTGGACAAGAGCCCGGTCGCCTCGGTGAAGCTGGCCTCCGGCTGCGACCGCCGCTGCTCCTTCTGCGCGATCCCGTCCTTCCGCGGCTCCTTCATCTCCCGCCGCCCCTCCGACGTGCTGGGCGAGACCCGCTGGCTCGCCGAGCAGGGCGTCAAGGAGATCATGCTGGTCTCCGAGAACAACACCTCGTACGGCAAGGACCTCGGCGACATCCGCCTGCTGGAGACCCTGCTGCCCGAGCTCGCCGCCGTCGACGGCATCGAGCGCGTCCGCGTCAGCTACCTCCAGCCCGCCGAGATGCGGCCCGGCCTGATCGACGTGCTCACCTCGACCCCCAAGGTCGCGCCGTACTTCGACCTGTCCTTCCAGCACTCGGCCCCCGACGTGCTGCGCGCCATGCGCCGCTTCGGCGACACCGACCGCTTCCTGGAGCTGCTGGACACCATCCGCTCCAAGGCCCCGCAGGCCGGCGTCCGCTCCAACTTCATCGTCGGCTTCCCCGGCGAGACCGAGGAGGACTTCGCCGAGCTGGAGCGGTTCCTCACCCACGCCCGCCTGGACGCCATCGGCGTCTTCGGGTACTCGGACGAGGACGGCACGGAGGCCGCCACCTACGAGAACAAGCTGGACGAGGAGACCGTCGCCGAGCGCCTCGCGCACATGCAGCGGCTCGCCGAGGAGCTCACCTCCCAGCGTGCGGAGGAGCGGATCGGCGAGACCCTTGAGGTACTCGTCGAGACGGTCGTCCCGTTCGACGAGGCGGAGGAGGGCGAGGGCGCCTACGGGCGCGCCGCCCACCAGGCCCCCGAGACCGACGGCCAGGTCGTCTTCACCGACGGCACCGGCCTGGTGCCGGGGCGCATCGTCACGGCCAAGGTGGTCGGCACGCTGGGCGTGGACCTGGTGGCCGAACCCCTGGGCACGGAGTTCTCGGAAATCCAGGAGGCGGCCGGATGAGCGGAGTCCCGGCATCGGCGGCGGGCGGGACCGGCCGCCGGCCCGCGCCCGGCGCGAAGCTCGGGACTGCGGCCGTCAACCAGGCCAGCCTCTGGAACATCGCCAACATCCTGACGATGGTCCGGCTCGTCCTCGTGCCGGGATTCGTCCTGCTGCTGCTCGCCGACGGGGGCTACGACCCCGTCTGGCGGGCCCTGGCCTGGGCTGCCTTCGCCGTCGCCATGATCACGGACATCTTCGACGGGCACCTGGCCAGGACGTACAACCTGGTCACGGACTTCGGGAAGATCGCCGACCCCATCGCCGACAAGGCGATCATGGGGTCGGCGCTCGTGTGTCTCTCCTGGCTCGGGGACCTGCCCTGGTGGGTGACCGGGGTCATCCTCGGACGGGAGCTCGGCATCACGCTGATGCGGTTCTGGGTGATCCGCTACGGGGTGATCCCCGCCAGCCGCGGGGGCAAGCTCAAGACGCTGGCCCAGGGGACGGCGGTGGGCATGTACGTGCTCGCGCTGACCGGCCCGCTGGCGACCCTGCGCTTCTGGGTGATGGCGGTGGCCGTCGTGCTGACCGTGGTCACCGGTCTGGACTACGTCCGGCAGGCCCTGGTGCTGCGCCGGGCGGGACTGGCCGCGGAGCGGGCCGCGAAGTGACGAAGGGGGCGGGGGAGGCGCCGGAATCCGCGGGGGCGGGGTACGGCGCCGTGCGCGTGGCCGAAGACGTGCTGCGGTTGCTCGCGGAGCGTGACCAGAGCCTGGCCGTGGCGGAGTCGCTGACCGGGGGGATGGTCGCCGCGGAGCTGACGGCGGTGCCGGGGGCATCGCGCTCCTTCCGCGGGTCGGTGACGGCGTACGCCACTGAACTCAAGCACCGCGTCCTCGGGGTGGACGCGGCCCTGCTCGCGGCCGAAGGCGCGGTGAACGCCCAGGTCGCCGCGGAGATGGCCGACGGGGTGCGGCGCGTGATGGGCGCGTCGTGGGGGATCGCGACGACCGGGGTGGCCGGTCCGGACCCCCAGGACGGGCAGCCGGTCGGCACCGTCTTCGTCGCCGTGGCGGGTCCGGGGGGCAGGAAAACGGCCCGGCTGCGGTTGAACGGCTCCCGTACGGAAATCCGTAGGGAGAGTGCACGCACAGTGCTCGAACTGCTCTCGAGCGAACTCCGCGAGAATCCGCGGGGGCAGGATACGGAACAGAACGGGGGGATTTGATGTTTGCAGCCCTGAGTGAACACGACATCGCTCCCCGCACGGCCGCGGCGCGAGGCGGTACGGTGGGGCGTGAAGGTTACGGCTACACGGTCAGAGGAGGGAGCCACCGATGATTCTGCTCCGTCGCCTGCTGGGTGACGTGCTGCGTCGGCAGCGCCAGCGCCAGGGCCGTACTCTGCGCGAAGTCTCCTCGTCCGCCCGAGTTTCGCTCGGCTATCTCTCCGAGGTGGAGCGGGGGCAGAAGGAGGCATCCTCCGAGCTGCTCTCCGCGATCTGCGACGCGTTGGACGTACGGATGTCCGAGCTGATGCGCGAAGTCAGTGACGAGCTGTCGCTGGCCGAGCTCGCGCAGTCGGCAGCCGCAAGCGAACCGGTGCCGGCACCGGTGCGCCCGATGCTCAATTCGGTCTCCGTGGCCTCGGTCACGGGCGGACCCGAACGGGTGACCATCAAGGCACCCGTGGAAGCGGTGAACGTCGTAGCCGCTTGAGTGCGCGAGCTGGACACGTGGGTGTGGCGGAGCCCCGGGTGGTGCGTGGAGCACCGGCCGGGGCTCCTTGCCGTCCACGGCTCCCGCCGCCGGCCGGGTGCCCGTCGTTCTGGGTGCGGGGGCCGGGGGTGTGCGGGAGGATGGGCGCGACCGGGAACCGGCCCTCTGGGAGGTGGCCGTGCGGCTGTTACTGCGCATACCTGTGGCTCTGTCCGTCGTGCTGGTCCTGCCCCTCGTGCTCGCGGCGGGCGCGCTGTGGTGGTGGGCCGTGGTGAGGCTGGCGGTGGCGCCGGCCGACTCGGGCCCCGTGGAGGGGGCGATAGCCATCGGCGGCTGGGGACTGGGGCTGCTGCCCGTGCACTGCGTACCGGGCCCCGCGCGCAGGGCCGGGGGCCGGACCCCCGGCGCCGCCGACGCGGGCGCGCAGGGCGCTACCAGGGCATCGCCACCCCGCCGTTCGGCCGAAGGATCTGTCCCGTCATGAAGGACGAGGCGTCCGAGGCCAGGTAGAGCACCGCGTGGGCGACGTCCTCGGGCTCGCCGACCCGGCGCAGCGGGGACATGCGGACCATGGCGGCCTCCGTCTGCTCCTGGGCCTCGGGAGTGTGGCGGGCGGTCATGGGGGTGCGGACCCACCCCGGGGCGACGGCGTTGACGCGGATGCCGTGCGGCCCGCTCTCGGTGGCCAGGGTCTTGGTCAGCTGTACCACGGCGGCCTTGGCGGCGCTGTAGCAGAGCAGGCCGGGCTGGGCGGCGTCCACGGCGCCGGAGGCCATCGTGACCACCGAGCCGGGGCGGCCGGCGGTGATCATGGATCTGACGGCCTCCTGGCAGGTGCGCAGGACCCCCTTGAAGTTGACGTCCAGGATCCGGTCGAGGTCCTCGTCGGTGGTCTCCAGGACGCTGCTGGTGTGCATGACCCCGGCGACGGCGGCGGCGATGTCGAGCGGCCCCGCCGCGGCGACGGCGGCCCGCAGGGCGGCGCGGTCGGTGACGTCGAGGGGGTGGGCGGTGGCGCTTCCGCCGGCCTTGGCGATCAGGGCCGCGGTCTCGGCGAGGCCCCGCTCGTCGCGGTCCGCGCAGTGCACGGCCGCGCCCGCGGCGGCGAGCAGGAGCGCGGTGGCCCGGCCTATGCCGGCGGCGGCTCCGGTGACGAGTGCGGTCCGGCCCGTGAGGTCGTACGCGGTGATGGGTGTGGGCATGCCAGGACCGTACGAGTGGATCTGACGGGGCGTCAATCGGTGGGGGCGTCCGGGCTGGGACCGGACTGGCAGCGCGGGCACCAGTAGGTGGGGCGGTCGTCCTGCGGGGCCTGGCGCACGGGGGTGCCGCAGCGCAGGCAGGGGCGGCGGGCGCGGCCGTAGACGAACAGCTCCCGGCCGGGGCGGCGGCTGCCGGTGGTGTTGCGGGGGCCGCCGTGTCCGGTGTTGGCGGCGAGCAGGCGCTGGGCGGCGCCCGCGAGGCGGACGGCGGTGACCTCGGGGTCGGGGAGCGCGCCGACCGGGGTCCAGGGCGTGGCCGCGGCCAGGAAGCAGAGCTCGGACTTGTAGATGTTGCCGATCCCCGCCAGGTTGCGCTGGTCCAGCAGGGCCTCGCCCAGGGGGCGGCCGGGGGCGGCGAGGAGGTTGGCGGCGGCCCGGTCCGGGTCCCAGTCGGGCCCCAGGAGGTCGGGGCCGAGGTGCCCCACGGCCCGGGCCTCGTCGGCGGTGCGCAGCAGCTCCAGGACGGGGAGGCGGTAGCCGACGGCCGTCGCGTCCGCGGCGGCCAGGACGGCCCGGATCTCGTAGGAGGGGCCGCCGCGCCACTTCTCGGCGGGGGCGAAGACGTACCAGGCGCCGTCCATGCCGAGGTGGCTGTGGAGGGTGAGGCCGCCTTCGAGGCGCGCGAGGAGGTGCTTGCCGCGCGGGGTGACGTCCAGGGTGGTGCGGCCGGCGAGGTCGGCGGTGGCGAACCGGGGGACGCGGAGGTCTGCGTGGGTGAGGGTCTTGCCCGCCAGGGCGGCGTGCAGCCGGGCCGCGGCGCGGTGGACGCTGTCTCCTTCGGGCATGGGGCCATTGTCACGCCGCCGGGGCGGGGAAACGCGGAACCCCCCGGGCGGGGTGGCCGCCGCAGGGGGGTCGCGCGATCAGGAGCGGTGAGGGGCCGTGGGGCCGCTCATCACTTCCAGGTGAGGCCCTTCTGGGCCGGCTTGTTCAGGTTGTTGTACGGGTCGCCCCAGTACTCGGCGCCGGTGACCTTGGCGCCGGTCGGCGCGAGGGCGATGGCGCAGGAGGCCTGCGACTTGCCGTTGGTGAAGCCGGACGGCAGCGACTCGCTCGGGCACTTGTCGAACTTGCCGACGACCAGAAGGACGTCGGACTCGGCGCCGCCGTCGAGCAGGCCCTTCATGTGGCCGACGGAGGTGAAGGACAGGTCCGTCGTGCCGGTGTTCTTGGCCGTGTAGTGGATGTAGAAGGGCGTCTTGCCCTTCACCTTGTCGGCGACGTTCAGGGACGCCAGGTCGGCCGGGTTCCCCGCCTCGATGCTGGTGACCGTGAGGGCGAGCTGGCCGGTCTTGCTGCCGGAGGTGAACGGGACGGTCGCCGCCTGGCCGATCTTGAAGGCCTGGCCGGACGTGGCCACCGCGCCGCCGCCGCCGGCGGGGGCGCCGGAGGCGCCGTCGTAGCCCTCCGCGGCCGGGGAGCTCGGGGCTCCGGCCGGCGGGGTGGCGTAGCCGCCGGGCTGGGACGGCTGGGCGGCCGGGGCGGACGGCGCCGCCGGGGTGAGCTCCTCGTTGCCGTCCTTGCAGCCCGTCAGGACCAGGGTGCCGGCGACGGCGAGGCCGGCCGCGGCCAGGGTGGTCTTGCGCATGCTGATGCTGCTCACTTCTCTTCTCCCCCATGACTGTGCACCGCCAATGCGGTGCCTGTGATCACCTTTGATAAGGCATGGATAAGCGCCTGTGCCAGCTCAGGAGCGGCTGGCAGCGGTTTCGTGACATGGCCAAGACATACGTGGCTGAGTCGAGACCGGAGCGGGTTCAAGCCGTTTCCCTGAGGCACACGGCCTAGTTGCGCAGCCTCAGTCCCCTCGGGGTGGCGTGGAAGCCGGCCGTCTCCAGGGCCCGGCCGAGCGGGGAGGTGAGGGCCGCCGCCGCGTTGATGCGCTCCACCGTCAGGTCCGGGAGGGTCCCCGCGCGGGAGGCCGCCGCCAGGGCCTGTGTGGCCGCCGCCAGGCGCGGATCGCCCGCCTCGGGCCAGGCCAGCAGGGTCTTGCCGCCGCGCTCCAGGTACAGCGTGAGCTCGCCGTCGACCAGCACCACCAGGGAGCCCGCCTTGCGGCCCGGCTTGTGGGTGGCTCCGGCCGGGGGCTCCGGCCAGGGCAGGGCCGCCCCGTACGCGTTCGCCGGATCGGCGGCGGCCAAGACCACCGCCTCCAGCGGGGGCGGGTTCTTCTCGGCCGCGCGGAGCCGGTCCACCGCGCCGTCCATCGCGAACTGGGCGGCGCCCAGCCCCTCCACCACGTACCCCCGGCGGGTCTGCCCGCTGTCCTCGAACGCGGACAGGACCCGGTACACCGCGCTGAAGCCGCCTTCGACGCCCTCCGCCGCCACAGCCCCGCGCGTCACCACCCCGTGCCGGTCGAGCAGGGTGCGGGCCAGGGCGTGGGCGCGGTGGGTCGGATCCGGGGCCGGCGCCGGGAGGAGCGACCAACGGCCCGAGACCGTGGGCGGCCCGCTCCGGGAAGCGGTCGCGCTCAGGCTGCCGTACCGGCCGCGCGGGACCGTACGGCGGGCCCGGTGGGCGGTGGCGCCCGCCGTACGGCCCGAGCCCAGCAGGGAGCGCAGGGGGGCCAGTGTGTCGTTGGTCAGCCGGCCGGACCATGCCAGGTCCCACAGGGCCGAGGACAGCTCCAGGTCGCCCGCCTCCGGATGGCGGGCCCGGACCGCTTCCGTGAGCTGGCGGAAGAACAGGCCGTACCCGCCCGAGAGGGCGTCCAGCAGCGCCTGGTGAAGGGGGTTCAGCTCCAGGGGGTGCGGCGGGGGGAGCAGCAGCGGAGCCGCGTCCGCCAGGTAGAGCGAGACCCAGCCGTCCTTGCCCGGCAGGGCCCCCGCCCCCGCCCACACCACCTCGCCGGTGGTGGTCAGTTCGTCCAGCAGGGACGGCGCGTACCCCGCGACGCGGGAGGGCAGGACCAGCCGCTCCAGCGCCGACGCCGGCACCGGCGCTCCCTGGAGCTGCTCCACGGCGCGCGCCAGGCCGTCGATCCCGCGCAGACCGCCGCCCAGGTGCTGCCACTGCGGCAGAAAGGTGGCCAGCGAGGCAGGCGGGACCGGCTCCAGCTCCTGCCGGAGCGCCGCCAGCGAGCGGCGCCGCAGCCGGCGCAGCACCGCGGCGTCGCACCACTCCTGGCCGATGCCCGCCGGATGGAACTCGCCCTGCACCACCCGGCCCGCCGCCGCGAGCCGGTGCAGGGCGCCTTCGGTCACGGCCGCACCCAGCCCGAACCGGGCGGCGACGGCGATCGTGGTGAACGGGCCGTGCGTGCGGGCGTGGCGGGCCAGCAGATCGCCCAGCGGATCCTTGACCGGCTCGGTGAACGCCTCCGGGACCCCCACGGGCAGCGCCGTCCCCAGGGCGTCCCGCAGCCGGCCCGCGTCCTCGACCGCCGCCCAGTGCTCCGCGCCGCCGATCCGCACCCGGATCGCCCGGCGGGAGGCCTCCAGGGCGGGCGCCCAGCCCGGCTCCGCGCCCCGCTCCGCCAGCTCGGCGTCCGTCAACGGGCCCAGCAGGCGCAGCAGATCGGCCACCGACTCGGCGTCCTTCGCCCGCCGGTCCTCCGTCAGCCACTGGAGCTCCCGCTCCAGCTCCTCCAGCACCTCGGCGTCGAGGAGTTCGCGCAGCTCCGCCTGGCCCAGCAGCTCCGCCAGCAGCCGCGAGTCCAGCGACAGCGCCGCCGCCCGCCGCTCGGCCAGCGGCGAGTCGCCCTCGTAGAGGAACTGGGCGACGTACCCGAAGAGCAGGGAGCGGGCGAACGGCGAGGGCTCGGGCGTGGTGACCTCGACCAGGCGGACCCGGCGCGCCTCCACGTCCCCCATCAGCTCGGTCAGGCCCGGGACGTCGAAGACGTCCTGGAGGCATTCGCGCACGGCCTCCAGCACGATCGGGAAGGAGCCGAACTCGGACGCCACCTGGAGCAGTTGCGAGGCCCGCTGGCGCTGCTGCCACAGCGGTGTGCGCTTGCCGGGGCTGCGGCGCGGCAGCAGCAGGGCGCGCGCCGCGCACTCGCGGAACCGGGAGGCGAACAGGGCCGAACCGCCGACCTGGTCGGTGACGATCTGGGCCACCTCCCCCTGGTCGAAGGCGACGTCGGCGGCGCCCAGCGGGGCCTGCCCGTCGTCGAAGCCGAAGGACGCGGGCCGGGCCGGATCGTGGTCGAGGAGGTCCAGCTCCATGGAGAGCAGGTCGGCGTCCGGCAGGCGCAGCACGATGCCGTCGTCGGCATGCATCACCTGGGCGTCCATCCCGTACTTCTCCGCGAGCCGGGCACCCAGCGCCAGCGCCCACGGGGCGTGCACCTGGGCGCCGAAGGGGGAGTGCACGACGACCCGCCAGTCGCCCAGCTCGTCCCGGAACCGCTCCACCACGATGGTCCGGTCGTCCGGCACGTGGCCGCAGGCCTCCCGCTGCTCCGCGAGGTACGCCAGGACGTTCTCCGCGGCCCAGGCGTCCAGCCCCGCCGCCAGCAGCCGCAGCCGGGCGTCCTCCTGCGCGAGCCCGCCGAGCTCGCGCAGGAACGCACCGACGGCACGGCCCAGTTCGAGGGGGCGGCCCAGCTGGTCGCCCTTCCAGAACGGCAGCCGGCCGGGCACCCCGGGAGCCGGGGTGACCAGGACCCGGTCGCGGGTGATGTCCTCGATCCGCCAGGAGGTCGTGCCCAGGGTGAAGACGTCGCCCACGCGGGACTCGTAGACCATCTCCTCGTCGAGCTCGCCGACCCGGCCGCCGCCCTTCTTCGGATCGGCGCCCGCCAGGAAGACGCCGAACAGCCCGCGGTCGGGAATGGTGCCGCCCGAGGTCACCGCCAGGCGCTGCGCGCCGGGCCGGCCCGTGACCGTCCCCGCGACCCGGTCCCACACCACCCGGGGCCTGAGCTCCGCGAACGCGTCCGACGGGTAGCGGCCCGCCAGCATGTCCAGCACCGAGGTGAACGCCGACTCCGGCAGCGCCGCGAAGGGCGCCGCCCGCCGGACCAGCGCCAGCAGGTCGTCCAGCTGCCAGGTGTCCATCGCGGTCATCGCCACCAGCTGCTGGGCGAGTACGTCGAGCGGGTTGGACGGGATCCGCAGGGACTCGATCGCCCCCGTCCGCATCCGCTCCGTGACCACGGCGGCCTGGACCAGGTCCCCCCGGTACTTGGGGAAGACCACCCCGGTGGAGACCGCCCCCACCTGATGGCCCGCCCGGCCCACGCGCTGGAGCCCCGAGGCCACCGACGGCGGCGACTCCACCTGCACCACCAGGTCCACGGCGCCCATGTCGATGCCCAGCTCCAGGCTGGAGGTCGCGACCACGGCGGGCAGCCGGCCCGCCTTGAGGTCCTCCTCCACCAGCGCCCTCTGCTCCTTGGACACCGAGCCGTGGTGCGCGCGCGCCAGCAGCGGCGGGGCGCCCCGCGCGGCGCCCGACTGCGCCATGATCTCGGCCGGGGGCGGCGCGCCCTCGCCGAGCGGCTCGCCGGTGGCGCGCTCGTGGGCGATCTCGTTGAGCCGGTTGCACAACCGCTCCGCGAGACGGCGGGAGTTGGCGAACACGATGGTGGAGCGGTGGGCCTGCACCAGATCCGCGATCCGCTCCTCCACATGGGGCCAGATCGACGGCTTGTCCCCGCCCTCGCGGCCCTCGGTGGCGGGGGAGCCGCCCAGCTCGCCCATGTCCTCCACCGGGACGACCACCGACAGGTCGAACTCCTTGGCCGACGGCGGCTGCACGATCTCCACCCGGCCGCGCGGGGCGAGGTAGCGGGCCACCTCCTCCACCGGCCGGACCGTCGCCGACAGCCCGATCCGGCGGGCCGGGCGCGGCAGCAGCTCGTCCAGCCGCTCCAGGGAGAGGGCCAGATGGGCGCCGCGCTTGGTCCCGGCGACCGCGTGCACCTCGTCCAGGATCACCGTCTCGACCCCCGACAGGGCCTCGCGGGCCGCCGAGGTCAGCATCAGGAACAGCGACTCCGGAGTCGTGATCAGGATGTCGGGCGGGCGCAGCGCCAGCGCCCTGCGCTCGGCGGCCGGGGTGTCCCCGGAGCGGATCCCGACCCGGACGTCCGGCTCGGGCAGGCCCAGCCGGGCCGACTCCTGCCGGATGCCCGTCAGCGGGCTGCGCAGATTGCGCTCCACGTCCACCGCGAGGGCCTTCAGCGGCGACACGTACAGCACCCGGCAGCGCTTCTTCGGCTCGGCCGGCGCCGGCCCCGAGGCCAGCCGGTCGAGGGCGGCGAGGAAGGCGGCGAGGGTCTTGCCGGAGCCGGTCGGCGCCACGACGAGCACGTCGGACCCCTCCCCGATGGCCCGCCAGGCGCCCTCCTGCGCGGAGGTGGGCGTACGGAAGGCCCCCGTGAACCACGAGCGGGTCGCGGGGGAGAACGAGTCGAGCGCAGCGCCTGCCATGCCCCCATCGTGCACCCCGTCACTGACAACCGGCCGGACCTGCGCAAACGCCCGGCGGCACGGGGGCGCAGAATGAGGGGATGGGGAAGGACGACACGGGCCGCGAGTGGGCCCGGCACTGGCGCTACCCGCACCTGCCCGGGCTGGACCTGCTGCGCGCCCACTACGTGCGCCACACCTTCCCCCGCCACGCCCACGACGGCTACGTCATCGCGGCCGTCACCGGCGGCGTCGAGGAGATCGGCATGCCCGGCGGCACCCTGCGGGCCGGGCCGGGCAGCGTGGTGCTGATCAACCCCGAGGTGCCGCACACCGCGCGGGCCGGGGACCCCGGGGGCTGGGCGTACTCCACGCTCTACCCCTCCCGGGAGCTGATCACCGAGGTCGCCGCCGAGCTCGGCACCCTGCGCGGCACCCCCGGCTTCACCGCCGAGATGGTGCTCGACGCGCAGGGCGCGAAGCTGATCACCGAGGTTCACCGGGCCGCCGAGGCGGGGAACGCGCTGGCCGCCGACACCCTGCTGCGCGCCGTCGTGGCCCGGATGCTCGGCCGGCACGCCGCGCCGCTGCCCGCCCGCGCGGTGTCCCGCGCGGGCGGCTCCGACGCGGAGCGGGCGCGGGCCGTCCTGGAGGAGCGGATGGCCGCGCCGCCGTCCCTGGAGCAGCTCGCGGCGGAGCTGGGGACCAGCCCGTTCGCCCTGCTGCGGGCCTTCCGGGAGCGGTACGGGATGCCGCCCCACACCTGGCTGACGGACGCGCGGGTCCGCCGCGCCCGCAGGCTGCTCGACGCGGGCGGCGCGCCGGCCGAGGTGGCCGTCACCGTCGGCTTCACCGACCAGCCGCACCTGAACCGGCACTTCACCCGCATCGTCGGCGTCCCCCCGGGCGCCTACCGGCGGGGGCGCACGGGCTAGCCCCGCCGCCGGGCCGGGGGGGCGCGCAAGAACGTACAAGACCCGGCCGGCCGTCCCCGCCTACCGTCGCCGGGTGGGAACAGAACAGATGGTCATACAAGAGGCCCCCGACGGCGTCGGCGGGCGGACCAGGGCAGCCGTCGTGCGGGACGCCCTCGGCGTCGGGGTGGCCGTCGGGCTCTCCGGGTTCGCGTTCGGCGTGACGGCCGCCGGGGCCGGTGTCAGCGTCCTCCAGGCCTGCGTGCTGAGCCTGCTCGTCTTCACGGGCGCCTCCCAGTTCGCCCTGGTCGGAGCGCTCGCCGCCGGCGGGAACCCGTTCACCGCCGCCGCCGGCGCCTTCTTCCTCGGCACCCGCAACGCCTTCTACGGCCTGCGGCTCTCCCAGCTGCTCGCCCTCCCGAAGGCCGTCCGCCCGCTGGCCGCGCACTGGGTCATCGACGAGACCACCGCCGTGGCCCTCGCCCAGCCCGACCGCAGGTCGGCCCGGCTCGGGTTCACCGTCACCGGTCTCACCCTGTACCTGCTGTGGAACCTCACCACCCTGCTCGGCGCGCTCGGTGCCGAGGCCATCGGCGACACCGCCGCCTGGGGGCTGGACGCCGCCGGGCCCGCCGTGTTCCTGGCCCTCCTCGCACCCATGCTGAAGAGCACCACCGAGCGGGCCGCCGCCGGGCTCGCGCTCGTCCTCGGGCTGGGCTTCCTGCCCGTCCTGCCCGCCGGGGTGCCCGTACTGATCGCCGCGCTGGCCGCACCCGCCGTGCTGTGGCTGAAGGGACGCCGCTCGTGAACGTCTGGATCGCCATCGGGCTCACCGTCGCCGGATGCTACGCCGTCAAGCTCGCCGGACTGCTGGTGCCCGCCGGGGCCCTGGAGCGCCCGGCGGTGCGCAGGCTCTCCGCCCTGCTGCCGGTCGCGCTGCTCGCCGCGCTCACCGCCCAGCAGACCTTCAGCACCGGCCACGAGCTGGTCCTCGACGCCCGCGCCGCCGGGCTGGCGGCCGCCGCCGCGGCGCTGCTGCTGCGCGCCCCGTTCCTCGTGGTGGTCGGGGCGGCCGTGGTGGTCACCGCCGGCGTGCGGGCCCTCGCCGGCTAGGACGGGCGCGGCCTAGGCCAGGGGCCGCCCGTAGGCCCTCAGGGTCAGCAGGGCCTCGATGGTGGCGATCGGGCGCCGCTCCAGGGTGCTGCCCGGGGCCCAGGCCCGGCGGCGCACCGGCCAGCCCCCGTCCGGCTGCTGCTCCGCCGCGAGGAAGTCCAGCGAGCGGCCCACCTCCTCGTCGGTGAACCAGCCCCGGGCCAGCGACTCCGGCCGCCGCGCGTAGTCGTGCGGGAACAGCCGCTCGCCCGGTGCGTAGCCGGGGGAGAGCGGGTACTCCTCGCGCCGGGCCGGGTCGAGCACCGCCAGGCGCCGCTCGCGCACCAGCCGGCCGAGCCGGTCCGCGGCCGCCGCCGCGCGGGCCCGGTCGGGGACCCCGTCGAGGAAGGCCACCGCGCCCTGGACCTCGTACGGATGCGCGTGGCGCAGGGTCTCGACCCGCTCCCAGCAGAACTCCGTGGCCCGGAACAGCCAGGCGTCCCAGATCCGGTTGCGGTGCAGCACCCCGACGACGGGGCCCGTGGTCACCAGCTCGCCCGGCGGGTCGTCGCCCACCGGGTGCCAGGGCGCTGCGGGATGCCCGCGCGGGGCCGGGACGGCCAGCGGGAGCGCGCCCTCCGGGGTGGAGATCCGGGTCAGGTGGCGGCAGAGCCGCTGGATGCGCTGCCCGGCGCAGCGGCCGAGGCCGTCGAGGACCAGCAGGGCGTGGGCGGTGTGCAGGGGCTGGCTCAGCGGGCCGCGCAGATCGGGGTCGAGGGCGTGGCCGTAGCCGCCGTCGGGGCCCAGGTAGGAGCCGAGGGCGGTGTCGACGGGGTCGGCGTCCCCGCCGAGGAAGTGGTACGCGAACCGGTGCTGCTCGAGCACCCGGGCCGTGAGCCAGATGAACTGCTCGGCGCGGGCCAGCGGGGCCGGGGCGGCCGCGGGGGCCGGCGCGGACGCTTCGTCTCCAGGCATGCGAGCCACCGTAGGGCGCACGGAGGGCGGCGGTGGGCGGCAACGGGAAGGGTGCACTCTCCGGGGCGGGATACTGGGGTCATGCGGTTGACGATTTTCTGGGAGCGGATGGCGGAGCACTTCGGTGCGGCCTACGCGGACTCCTTCGCGCGGGACCACGTCATGTCCGAGCTCGGCGGGCGCACGGTGCACCAGGCGCTGGAGGCGGGCTGGGAGACGAAGGACGTGTGGCGCGCGGTGTGCTCGGCGATGGACGTGCCCGCCTCGCTGCGCTGAGGCCCTGCCGCCCGCCGCGTGCCGGGCGGCTTCGTGGTTCGCGCGGCCCGTGGGACAGACTGGTCGGCGTGGCAGTGACAGACGAGACGACCGACCGGCCCGAGGACCCGCAGGACCCCCCGTTCCCGGGACGGCCCGTGGCAGTGGACCCCCCGGCCCCGGCGGAGCACCCCGCCCCGGCGCGGGGCGGGCTTGAGGGGCCCGGAATCCCTTCGCCCGGTACCGCCCCGACAGGGCCCGCGGACGGGTCGGAGGTGCCCGCGCCCCACGGCGCCCCGGCCCGGGCGGACGCGCGGATGCCGCGCTGGCTGCCCCGCGCGGTGATCCTCGTACTGGCGCTCGTCGCCTGCTTCCAGCTCGGCAGCTGGGCCTTCCACCAGCTGATCGGGCTGCTCGTCAACATCCTGATCGCGTTCTTCCTGGCGCTGGCGATCGAACCCGCGGTGGCCAGGATGGCGGCCCGGGGCATGCGCCGCGGGCTCGCCACCTTCCTGGTGTTCCTGGGCGTGCTCGTCGCGACCGCCGGCTTCCTGGCGCTGCTCGGCTCGATGCTCGCCGGGCAGATCGTCGACATGGTGGAGGGCTTCCCCCACTACCTCGACATGGTGATCGACTGGATCAACCGCACGCTGCACACCGAGCTGTCCCGGCTGGAGATCCAGGACAGCCTGGTGCACTCCGACTGGCTCCAGAAGTACGTGCAGAACAGCGCCAGCGGGGTGCTCGACGTGTCCGCCACCGTGCTCGGCGGGCTCTTCCGGCTGCTGACGGTCGGCCTGTTCTCCTTCTACTTCGCCGCCGACGGGCCGAGGCTGCGGCGCGCGCTGTGCTCCGTACTGCCGCCCGCGAAGCAGTCCGAGGTGCTGCGGGCCTGGGAGATCGCCGTCGCGAAGACCGGCGGGTACCTGTACTCGCGCGGGCTGATGGCGCTGGTCTCCGGCATCGCGCACTACGTGGTCCTCGCGGTGCTCGGGGTGCCGTACGCGCCCGCGCTCGCGGTGTGGGTGGGGCTGGTCTCCCAGTTCATCCCGACCATCGGCACCTACCTGGCGGGCGCGCTGCCGACGCTGATCGCCTTCACCGTCGATCCCTGGTACGCGGTGTACGTGCTCGGGTTCGTCGTGGTCTACCAGCAGTTCGAGAACTACGTCCTCCAGCCGAAGCTGACCGCCAGGACGGTGGACATCCACCCGGCGGTGGCCTTCGGCTCGGTCATCGCGGGGACCGCCCTGCTGGGCGCGGTCGGGGCGCTCATCGCGATCCCGGCCGTGGCCACGCTGCAGGCCTTCCTCGGCGCCTACGTGAAGCGGTACGAGGTGGCGGGCGAGGCCGGCGGCGCCGACGGGGCCGCCGCCGGCGGGGAGCCTACGGCTGCCCGTCCGCGCCGAGTACGGCTGCCAGGGCTTCGGTGACGGCCGCCTCGGCGGTGGCCTTGTCCAGGCCGAGGCCGCTGAGGGTGCCCTCGCCGTTCTCCAGTTCCAGCAGGGCGAGCAGGATGTGCTCGGTGCCCACGTAACCGTGGCCCAGGCGCAGGGCCTCGCGGAAGGTGAGCTCCAGGACCTTCTTGGCGTTGGCGTCGAAGGGGACGAGGGCGGGCATCTCCGCCGCCGCCGGGGGCAGGGTGGCCGTCGCGGCGGCGCGCAGGGCGTCCGCCGAGATGCCCCGGGCGCCGAGGACGAGTCCGGCGAGGCCCTCGGGCTCGGCCAGCAGGCCCAGCGCCAGGTGCTCGGTGCGGATCTCGGCGTTGTCGGCGGCGCGGGCCTCGTTCTGCGAGGCGATGACGACGTTGCGGGCGCGGGGGGTGAAGCGGGCGAAGCCGGCTTCGGGGTCGAGGCCGGGGTCGCCCTCCTTGTCGGCCTTGGGGACGAAGCGCTTCTGGGCGGCCTGCCGGGTGACGCCCATGCTGCGGCCGATGTCGGTCCAGGAGGCGCCGGAGCGGCGGGCCTGGTCGACGAAGTGGCCGATGAGGTGGTCCGCCACGTCACCGAGGTGCTCGGCCGCGACGACGGCGCCGCTGAGCTGTTCCAGGGTGTCGACGTGGGACTTCTTGATGGCCTCGATCAGGTCGTCGAGGCGGACGGGATGGGGGATGCGGACGGGTTCCACGGAAGGGTTCGTCATAGGTGCAACCCTAGGTTGACACCTGAGGGGTGTCAACCATGGGTTGTCACTCGGAGGGTGGAGGGTGGAGGGCGGAGGGCGGAGGGGTTGGGGACGCGCCCCTCCGCCCCGGTCTGTGCGCGGCCGTCAGGCGACCGGCTGGCCCTGGCCCGCCAGCAGGCCGAGCAGCTGGTCCATCTCGCCCCGCCAGATGCGGTGCACGTTCATGCGGGTCGGGGTCGCCTGGCCGGGGAGCTGCATGCGGAACGAGCTCCAGATGGCGTTGCGCTTGACCTCGGTGATGGTGCCGACGGCCTGGTGGGGCGGTATCGCGAAGACGATCTCCTGCGGGCGGTTGCTCATCCGGCTGGCCCGGTGGAGCACCACGGCCTGCTCGGTCACGGTGATGAAGTAGTAGCTGAGGAACGCCTGGCCGATGAGGCCGAGCATGCTCATCAGCCAGACGCTCGGGCCGGCGATGGCCTGGATCGTGACGAGGGGGCGGTCGGCGGGGTTGGCCTGGGCGAGGGCTTCTGCCACCTGCTGCTGGATCGTGGCCTTCTTGACGGCCATGGGTCCTCCTGAGCGGAATCTCACGGCCCCCGTCGTCGGGGGCACCGCAGAGTACCGGCCGTAAAACGGCTGTTTCGCGCCAGCCCGGGGGTGTGGGTCATGCGCCCCGGAATGGGTTCCCCCGTCCGCCTCGCGGGGTGTTGGAGTGATTAATTCCGCTTACGGCCGCGGGCTTTCGGCCGCCCTGGTGTCCAACTCCCAACGCCCTATTGTGTGTTGATTCCTCTGGGCGAAGAATGCAGTGCACATGTCAACCGAAGGATCTTCGGTCGCATTCGTCACCAGAGGGGAACCCCCACATGAACAAGCCTCTCGCCGGCGCCGTGTTGTCCCTGCTCCTGACCGGAGCGGCGGCCACTCCGGCCGTGGCCCAGGCCCCCGCGCCCCGGCAGGCCGCCGCGGTCACCTACGCGGGCACGGTCGCGCTCAGCAACTGCTCAGGCTCCGTCGTCCGCGCGCCCGGCTCGCAGCCGGACGACCCCGCGCTCGTCCTCTCCAACGGCCACTGCCTGGAGACCGGCTTCCCGGCGGCCGGCGAGGTCCTCGTCAACCGCGCGTCCAGCCGCAGCTTCTCCCTGCTCAACGCCTCGGGCTCCAAGGTCGCGACCCTGCGCGCGAGCAAGATCGCGTACGGGACGATGACGGACACGGACGTCTCGCTCTACCAGCTGACCAAGACGTACGCGCAGATCCAGAGCCAATACGGCATCGCGGCGCTCACCCTCAACGACACCCACCCGGTCCAGGGGGCGTCGATCAAGGTGGTCTCCGGCTACTGGAAGCGCACCTACAGCTGCAGCGTCGACGGGTTCGCCTACCGCCTCAAGGAGGGGGAGTGGACCTGGAAGGACTCGGTCCGCTACACCTCGTCCTGCAACACCATCGGCGGCACCTCCGGCTCGCCGGTGATCGACACGACGACCGGCAAGGTCGTCGCCGTCAACAACACCGGCAACGAGGACGGCCAGCGCTGCACGGACAACAACCCGTGCGAGGTGGACCAGGCCGGCAACGTCACGGTGCGCCAGGGCATCAACTACGCCCAGGAGACCTACGTCCTCGTCCCGTGCATCGGCCCCGGCAACCAGATCGACCTGAACCGCCCCGGCTGCACCCTGCCGAAGCCGTAACCCCCCGCCCCGGCGGACCCCGCGGCCCCGTCGCCCACCGGCCCCCCGGTGCGCGGCGGGGCCGCGGTGCGTCCCCCGCCGCCCGCGGGCCCGGCCGGCGGATGTGAGGCGCGCCACGCCGCGGCGCCCTGCCGGCCGTGCCGCCGCAGGTCCTCCCGGAGGTCGCGGCCGGGGGCGGTGGGGAGCGTTCCGCCTTCGGTGCGAAGGGGTTGCGGGGTGCGGCGCGGTCGGCTTGACAGGAAAATCGAACATCCATTCTGATGAGTTATCCACAGCCGAACCGGGCGTGGAAGCGCATTGTCAGTGGCAGGCGTTAGCGTCAATGGCGTGAAGCGATCGACTCAAGCAAACCGGGTGGAACCCATGGCAGGCACCGACCGCGAGAAGGCTCTCGACGCCGCGCTCGCACAGATTGAACGGCAATTCGGCAAGGGTGCGGTCATGCGCCTCGGCGACAAGCCGAACGACCCCATCGAGGTCATCCCCACCGGGTCGACCGCCCTGGACATCGCCCTGGGCGTCGGCGGGCTGCCCCGCGGCCGCGTGGTCGAGATCTACGGCCCGGAGTCCTCCGGTAAGACGACCCTGACGCTGCACGCCGTGGCCAACGCGCAGAAGGCCGGCGGCACCGTCGCCTTCGTGGACGCGGAGCACGCGCTCGACCCCGAGTACGCCCGCGCCCTCGGCGTCGACACCGACAACCTCATCCTGTCCCAGCCGGACACGGGCGAGCAGGCCCTCGAGATCGTCGACATGCTGGTCCGCTCCGGCGCCCTCGACCTGATCGTCATCGACTCCGTGGCGGCCCTCGTGCCGAAGGCGGAGATCGAGGGCGAGATGGGCGACTCGCACGTCGGTCTCCAGGCCCGCCTGATGAGCCAGGCGCTCCGCAAGATCACGGGCGCGCTCAACCAGTCCAAGACCACCGCGATCTTCATCAACCAGCTCCGCGAGAAGATCGGCGTGATGTTCGGCTCGCCGGAGACCACGACCGGTGGCCGCGCGCTGAAGTTCTACGCCTCCGTGCGCATCGACATCCGCCGCATCGAGACGCTGAAGGACGGCACGGAGGCGGTCGGCAACCGCACCCGCTGCAAGGTCGTGAAGAACAAGGTCGCGCCCCCCTTCAAGCAGGCCGAGTTCGACATCCTCTACGGTCAGGGCATCAGCCGCGAGGGCGGCCTGATCGACATGGGCGTGGAGCACGGCTTCATCCGCAAGGCCGGCGCCTGGTACACGTACGAGGGCGACCAGCTCGGCCAGGGCAAGGAGAACGCCCGCAACTTCCTGAAGGACAACCCCGACCTCGCCAACGAGATCGAGCGGAAGATCAAGGAGAAGCTGGGCGTCGGCGTGCGCAAGGACGCCGAGGGCGACGACGCGGCCGCGTCCGCCGCGCCGGCCGACGCCTCCGTGCCCGCCCCGGCGTCGAAGGCCAAGCCGGCGGCCAAGGCCGCCGTGGCCAAGAGCTGACCGTGCGCGAGGAGCAGGAGAGGGGCGGCAGAGCGGGGGGCGGCCGTGAGGGCCGCCAGGAGCTGCCGCCCCAGAGTCCCGAGGAGCAGGCGCGGGCGATCTGTCTGCGCCTGCTCACCGGGATGCCGCGCACCCGGCGGCAGCTCGCGGACGCACTGGCGAAGCGGGGCATCCCCGAGGAGGTCTCCGAGGCGGTCCTCTCCCGGTACGAGGAAGTGGGCCTGATCGACGACGCCGCCTTCGCCGGGGCCTGGGTCGAGTCCCGGCACCGCGGCCGGGGCCTGGCCCGACGGGCGCTCGCGCAGGAGCTGCGGACCAAGGGGGTGCACACCACCCTCGTCCAGGAGGCGCTGGAACAGCTGGACTCCGAGCAGGAGGAGCAGACCGCCCGCGAGCTCGTGGAGCGCAAGCTCCGCTCGACCCGGGGGCTGGAGCGCGACAAGCGGATCCGGCGGCTGGCCGGGATGCTCGCGCGCAAGGGGTACCCGGAGGGCATGGCCCTGCGGGTGGTGCGCCGCGCCCTGGAGGCGGAGGGCGGGGACGCCGACGACCTGGGGTACCCCGGGGATTGACCCCCTCGGGGGGCGGGGTCAGCCCCCCCGGCGGGGAGGGCGGGGCACTCCAGTGCCGGGAGCGGCTCCCGCCGACAGAGTTGACCGCAGGATGCTGCGTTACGCCCTTCGGACCGAACGGGCCTGGCTGCCGGCCTCCGTCGTGGACACCGTCCAAGCCGTCCCCGGCGTCGAACGGGCCGTCCCCGAGCTCACCTTCCAGGCCGTCCCGCTGGTCGGCGACGCGGGCCCGCCGAAACCCTCGTACGGCCACGCCTGGACCTCCGCCGAGCTCACCCCCTTCACCCTGGCCGAGGGCCGCGCCCCCGGGGGCGCGGACGAGGTCGTCATCGACCGCGACCTGGCCGTCCGGGCGGGACTCGCGCCCGGAGCCCGGCTCACCGTGCAGGCCACCGGCGACCCGAAGACGTACACCGTCAGTGGTGTGGCGCACACCGCCCACGGCGGCCTCGGCCACCAGAGCGCGCTCTTCTTCACCGACGCCGAGGCCCAGCGGCTCGCCGCCCGCGCCGGCGGCGTCCCGGCCATCGGCGTCCTGCCCGGCGCCGGGGTGAACGCCGAGCAGCTCGTCGCCCGGGTCGCACGGGCCCTCGAAGGCACGACCGCGCGGGTCTCCACCGGTGACGACCGCGGCCCGGTCGAGTTCCCCGACGCGGCCGGCGCACGCACCGGGCTGGTCCCCACGGGCGGTGCGATGGGCGGCACCTCCCTCCTCGTCGCGGTCCTCGTGGTCGCCGGCACCTTCGCCCTCTCCGTCCAGCAGCGCCACCGCGAACTCGCCCTGCTGCGGGCCGTCGCCGCCACCCCGCGGCAGCTGCGGGGCCTGCTCGGCCGCGAGGCGCTGCTCGTCGGCCTGGCCGCCGGGATCGGCGGCGCCCTCGCGGGGCTGCCGCCGGCCGCCTGGCTGTACGGCCGGTTCGTCGCCACCGGGGCCGTCCCGGCCACCCTGGAGCGCACCGCCCGCCGGAATCCTCCCGATGATCGCGGCCGTCGCGGCGGGCCTGCTCGGGGGCTGGGCCGCCGTCCGGATCACCGGCCGACGGGTCGCCCGGATCCGCCCCGCCGAGGCCCTGGCCGAAGCCGCCGTCGAGCGGCCCCGCCCCGCCTGGGCCCGCACCGTCGCCGGACTGCTCCTGCTGGCCGGCGGGGCCGTGCTGGTCGTCGTGCTCGGCTCCCTGCACACCGAGCCGGCGTCGACGCCGGTGACCTTCCTCGCGGTGGTGGTGCTGGCCGGCGCCGTCGCGCTGCTCGGTCCGCTGCTGGTCCGCGGCGCGGCCGCGCTGCTCGCCGGACCCCTGGCGCTGACCGGCCCGGGCGGCCGGCTGGCCCCAGCCAACCTGCGCGGCAACGCCACCCGCATGGCCTGCGCCGTCACCCCCCTCACCCTGCTGATCGGGATGACCTGCACCGTGCTCTTCGCCACCCCCACCCTCGGCCACGCGGCCCGGGCGCAGGCCCGCGAGGGCGTGCGGGCGCCGTGGGTGCTCGCCGCCCAGGGGCCGGGGGTGGACCCCGGGGCCGTCGAACGCGTCCGCCGGACGCCCGGGGTCACATACGCGCGGGGGCTGGGCTTCGGCGACGTGGTGCTGCCGCACGCGCTGGTGGCCGCGCATGTGGGCGACCCGCTGGCGAGCAGCGTGCTGGTGGCGGCGGAGCCGGGCGTCGGCCGGGAGCGGCTGGCCGCCGCCGCGGGGGTGCCGGTGCTGTCGGCGGGCCAGGCCGATGCGGCCCGGCGCGGCCGACGCCGGCCGGGGCGGGGGCCAACGTGTTGGCGATGGGCCTGGTCCTGGCCTTCACCGCGATCGCGGTGGTCAACACCCTGGCCATGTCCACGGCCGAGCGGTTCCGGGAGTTCGCGCTGCTGAGGCCGGCGGGGGCGCAGCGGCGGCAGGTGCTGCGGATGCTGCGGGCCGAGGCGGTGGCGGTGCTGCTGACGGGGGTGGTGCTGGGGTCGGGGACGGCGGCGGCGGTGCTGACGGCCTTCAGCGTCGCGATGACGGGGTCGGCCGCGCCGACCGTGCTGCCGGTGGTGTGGGCGGGGGTGGTCGGCGCGGCCGCGCTCCTGGCCTCCCGGCCGTCGCCCTCCCGGGCCGGCTGGCCCTGCGGTCGCGCCCGGTGGACGTGGCGGCGTCGTAGTGAGCCGGGGGCGGCCGGTGACGCGGGGGCCGCTGCGCGGAGCACGCCCCGCGCAGCGGCCCCGAGGGGTGTCCGCGAGGGAGCTCCGTCCGCCCGAAGCGCGGGGCGGGCGCTCCTTCCCGGACACCCCGCGGTGTCAGGCGGGGACGACGGGGAGGCCTGCGGAGCGCCAGGCCTGGAAGCCGCCCGTGAGGTCCGTCGCCCGGTGCAGCCCCAGCGCGTGGAGCGACGCCGCCGCCAGCGAGGACGCGTAGCCCTCGTTGCAGATCACCACCACCCGCAGTTCGTGCGAGACGGCCTGCGGGAGGCGGTGGGAGCCCAGCGGGTCCAGCCGCCACTCCAGCTCGTTGCGCTCCACCACGACCGCCCCCGGGATCAGCCCGTCCCGCTCGCGCAGCGCCTGGTAGCGGATGTCCACCAGCAGGGCGTCCCCGTCCTGCCACGCCTCGTGCGCCGACCGGGCGTCGACGCGGGTGTAGGCCGCCCGGACCCGTTCCAGGAGGTCGTCGATGCCGACGGGGCCGCTCACTGCCAGTCCGCCGGGCGCTCGACGTGCTCCAGCGTGAGGACCGGTCCGCTGCGGCTGTACCGGCGGATCAGCGGGAGCGGCGGGTAGTAGGCGTGCACCGAGACCGCGTGCTCGGTGGCGGACTCGTTGAGCACCTCGTGGACGTGGTGCTCGCCGAACGCCCGCCCGGTCACCGCGCCGAGGCTGCGGGTGCGGTCCACGTCCGGGGCCAGTTCCAGGTTCCGCCACCCCTCCGAGGGCAGCCGGACGGCCAGGGAGTGCTCGGTGAGGCGGCCCCGCGCGGTGGCGAACGCCCCCCGGGACTCGGCGTGGTCGTGCCAGCCGGTGCCGGTGCCCGGCGGCCAGCCGATCAGCCAGGCCTCGCTGCCGCCCGGGCCGTCGAGCCGGATCCAGGTCCGGCCCTCCGGGTCGAGGGGCAGGGAGTCGACGACGGCGGGGTCGGCGGCGGTGCGCAGGGCGAAGGCGAGGAGTTCCGCCGCCGTGGGGGCGGCGGAGCGGGCAGGGGCGTGCGGGGACGCGGAAGCAGACATCGGGGGGTGACCGTCCTGGGGTTCGCGAAAAGGGCGCGCGGGCCCGGAAGGGCGGCGGGGCGCGCGGGGAAGGGGCGAATCAGCAGGAGGGGCGACACACGCAGCCCGCGTAGCGGAGCAGGTCCATGTGGACCCTCCGCCACAGGCGTACGTCGTTGCCGGTCATGTCGGCGAGTGAACCACGAGTGCCCGAGGGCGGTCAATCGATCACAGGGGCGGGTGTGGCGGGGGCTCCGGCCGGGGCACCCGCCCGCACCGCGTCCGCCGCCGCGTACAGCTCGGCCGGGCGGACCCCCGAGAAGGTCGCGGCGAGGTGTCCGTCGGGCCGTACCAGGAGCACGGTGTGCGCCGGAGCCCCCGGATAGCCGTCCGCCACCAGCAGGTCGGCCGGAACCGGCAGCGCGGTCACGGCCGCCGCGAGCCGGGGCATCAGCCCGACGCCCATCCAGTGCCGCCGGTCCCACACCCCGGTGCCCGGGGCGACCAGCAGCACCAGCAGCCGGCCCCGCCCCAGCAGGTCCCGCAGCGGGACGGTGGACCCGTCGGGCGCGGACACGGGCACGTTCGCCACGGGCCCGCCCGGCTCCGTGTCCGTCGGGACCTCGCGCACCGCCACCGGCGGGGCGTAGACCGGCCGGCCGCCCAGCGGGCCCCGGCCCAGGTGCCCGTCGGTCAGCAGGGCCTCGGCGGACCGCCCCGACCCGGGCAGGAGGGTGCGCAGGCCACCCCCGCCGCGCAGGGCGGGCAGGGCCTGGTCGGCGGCGCGCAGCCGTGCGGCGACGGCGGTGCGCCGCTCGCCCTCGTAGCTGTCGAGCAGGGCCTCGGAGGCGCCCTGGTGCCAGTCCAGGGCCAGCTTCCAGGCCAGGTTCTCGGCGTCGCGCAGCCCCTCCTCGACGCCCTGGGTGCCCAGCGCTCCCAGCAGGTGCGCGGCGTCGCCGGCGAGGAAGGCCCGGCCGTCGCGCCAGCGCCGGGCGAGGCGGTGGTGCAGGGTGTGCACGCCGGTGTCGATGAGGTCGTACGGGGGAGTGCTGCCCCCGCACCAGAGCGCCAGGGTGTCGCGGATGAGGGTGACGAGGGCGTCGGGGGTGACGAGTTCCCCGCGCGCGGGCAGCAGCCAGTCCAGCCGCCAGACCCCGTCGGGCAGCGGCCGGGCGGTGATCTCCTCGGGCCCGGACGGCGGGTTGCGGTGCAGCAACGTCTCGCCGGGCCAGGGCAGTTCGGCGCGCAGCGCGGCCACGGCGTGCCGTTCCACGGCGGTCCGGCCGGGGAAGCGGATGCCGAGCAGCTTGCGGACGGTGGAGCGGGCTCCGTCGCAGCCGACCAGGTGGCTGCCGCGCCACCAGGTGGTCTCGGAGCCCCGGGTGTGCGCGGTGACCCCGTGCCCGTCCTGCTCCAGGGAGTCCAGCTTGGCGTCGGCCACCAGCTGGACCAGCGGGTGCGCCGCGGCCGCGGCGCGCAGTCCGCGGGTGAGGGCGTGCTGCGGCAGGTGCAGGGGGGCGGGGGCGTCCTCGAAGGTGATCCGCCGGGACTCCTGACGGCGCCTCATGGTGCGCCAGGCTGCGTACCGCGCGCCCTCGTCGCGCAGGGTGGTGCAGCCCAGGCGGTGGACCATGGCCGCGGTGTCGGAGTGCAGCACGACGCTGCGGGCGGGCCGGGGTTCGTCCTTGCCGGGGCCTTCGTCGAGCAGGACGGAGGGCACGCCGTGGCCGGCCAGGGCGAGGGACAGGGCGAGTCCGACGGGGCCCGAGCCGACGACGATCACCGGGTCCATGATGCGGCTCCCGATGTCCGGTATGTGATCACAGAACGTATGCAACCCACTGGAGGTTCCGGCGTCAAGTGACCCCGGTCCGGACAAAGCCGTGTGGTGCGGCGGAGAGTTCCGCCGCACCACACAGGCTACGCATCGTGCGGGACTGACCGGACGTCAGCCCCCCGCGGTCAGGCCGCCGCTCCGGTGGCCATGTCGTCGACCTTGGCGACGGCGGCCACGGGGGCGGCGCCCTTCTTCGACTTCCGCAGCCGGCCCTCCAGCCAGGAGGCGAAGGTGGTGAGGGCGAAGTTCAGCGCGATGTAGAGCAGGGCGATCACCACGAGCGTGGCGATGGTGTTGCTGTAGTTGGCCGAGATCTGCCGGTTGGCCGCCAGCAGGTCGCCGACGCCCAGCAGCGAACCGCCGAGCGCGGTGTCCTTGAGGATCACCACCAGCTGGCTGACCAGGGCGGGCAGCATCACGGTGACGGCCTGCGGGATCAGGACGTGGACCATCGTCTGGCCCTTGCGCATGCCGATCGCCTTGGCGGCGTCGGTCTGGCCGCGCGGCAGCGACATCACGCCCGCGCGGACGATCTCGGCGATGACCGCCGAGTTGTACAGGACCAGGCCGATCACCACGGCGTACAGCGGCCGGAAGTCCGAGGAAACGGCGGGGACGAACTTCACGATGAACGCCGAGCCGAAGATCATCAGCATCAGCACCGGGATGGCGCGGAAGAACTCGACGACCGTGCCGACCGGTATGCGCACCCAGGCGTGGTCGGAGAGCCGGCCGATGCCCAGCAGGGCGCCCAGCGGCAGCGCGATCACCATGGCGATCGCGCCGGCCTTCAGGGTCTCCAGCAGGCCGGGGATCAGATAGGTGGTCCAGATCCGGTCGTCGGTGACGAAGGGGGTCCACTTGTCGGCGTCGAGCTGGTGCTTGTCCGCCATGATGGACAGGATCCACCAGGCGGCGAGCGCGAACAGGGCCAGGAAGACGGCCGTGTAGATCCAGTTGCGGGCCTTGGCCTTCGGGCCGGGAACGTCGTACAGCACCGAGCTCATCGCTTCACCGCCACTCGCTTGGCCACCCAGCCCAGCAGCAGACCGGTGGGGAGGGTCAGCAGGCAGAAGCCGAGGGCGAAGATCCCGAAGACGGCGAAGAGCGCGTCCGCCTCGTTCTCGATCATTTCCTTCATCAGCAGGGCCGCCTCGGCCACGCCGATGGCCGCCGCCACCGTGGTGTTCTTGGTGAGGGCGATCAGTACGTTGGCGAGCGGTGCGATGACCGCCCGGAAGGCCTGGGGGAGCACGATCAGGGTGAGCACCTGGAAGAAGCCCAGCCCCAGCGCCCGGGCCGCCTCGGCCTGGCCCACGGGCACGGTGTTGATGCCCGAGCGCAGCGCCTCGCAGACGAAGGTGCCGGTGTAGGCGGTCAGCGCGAGGACGGCGAGCCGGAAGCCGGTCTCCTTGAACGTGCCGCCGCCCATGTTCAGGCCGAGGGTCTGGCTGAGGCCCAAGGAGCTGCCGATGATCAGCAGGGTCAGCGGCGTGTTGCGGACCAGATTCACGTACGCGGTGCCGAAGGCCCGCATCAGCGGGACCGGGCTGACCCGCATCCCGGCCAGGACGGTGCCCCAGACCAGGGAGCCCACCGCCGAGTAGAGGGTGAGCTGAACCGTCACCCAGAAGGCTCCGAGCAGGTCGTACTGCCCGGAATCAAGAAAGTCGAACACGATGCCCTGCGCTCTCCCCAGGATGGCCGGTGAGGCGGTGCGCCGCCGCCCGCGGACGGGCGGGCGGCGGCGCGCACCTCACCGGGAAATCAGCTGCCTTCGGTGATCTGCGGGGCAGGCTCGTTCTTGTAGTCGGCCGGGCCGAGGTTCTTCTTCACGGCCGCTTCCCAGCTGCCGTCCGAGACCATCTTCCTGAGCGCGGCGTTGATCTTGGTCTGGAGCTCCTTGTCGCCCTTCTTCAGACCGATGCCGTAGTTCTCGTTGCTCATCTTCAGGCCGACGAGCTTGAACTTGCCCTTGTTCTTCTCCTGCGCGGCGTAGCCGGCGAGGATCGAGTCGTCCGTGGTCAGCGCGTCGACGGCCTTGTTCTCCAGGCCGGTCAGGCACTCGGAGTAGCCCGGGAACTCCTGGAGGTCCGCGTCCTTGGCCAGGTCCTTCTTGATGTTCTGCGCCGAGGTGGAGCCCGTGACGGAGCAGAGCTTCTTCTTGTTGAGGTCCTCGACCTTGGTGATGCTGCTGTCGTCGGCGCGGACCAGCAGGTCCTGGTGGGCCAGGAAGTACGGGCCCGCGAAGTCGACCTTCGCCTTGCGCTTGTCGTTGATCGAGTAGGTCGCGGCGATGAACTTGACGTCGCCGTTGGAGATCAGGTTCTCGCGCTCGGCGCTGACGGCCTGCTTCCACTCGATCTGGTCCGGCTGGTAGCCGAGCTCCTTGGCGATGTACGTGGCGACGTCGACGTCGAAGCCCTCGTACTTGCCGTCGGGGGTCTTCAGGCCCAGGCCCGGCTGGTCGAACTTGATGCCGATGACGATCTTGTTCGCCTTGGCGCCGCCGGAGGCGCCCGCGTCGCCCGCGCCGTCCTTCGTGCCGCCGCCACAGGCGGTCGCCGTCAGTGCGAGAACGGCGGCCGTGGCCACTGCCGCGCCGGCCTTGAGAACCTTCATGGTGAACTTCCCTCGGGTGAGACGTTGTTGAACGACGAGCTGGACACGTCGTGTGCGACGGCGGGCGCCGTCGACCGGATCACTACCAGACGCGGGCGTCAGTGGTGCAGGATCTTGGACAGGAAGTCCTTGGCGCGGTCGCTCTTGGGGTTGCTGAAGAACTGCTCGGGGGCGGCCTGTTCGATGATCTTGCCGTCGGCCATGAAGACGACCCGGTTCGCCGCGGAGCGGGCGAAGCCCATCTCGTGCGTGACGACCACCATCGTCATCCCCTCGCGGGCGAGCTGCTGCATGACCTCCAGCACCTCGTTGATCATCTCCGGGTCCAGGGCCGAGGTCGGCTCGTCGAAGAGCATCACCTTCGGGTCCATCGCCAGCGCCCGGGCGATCGCGACGCGCTGCTGCTGGCCGCCGGACAGCTGCGCCGGATACTTGTCGGCCTGGGAGCCGACGCCGACGCGGTCCAGGAGGGACTTGGCCTTCTCCATCGCCGCTGCCTGGTCCGTCTTGCGGACCTTGAGCTGTCCCAGCATCACGTTCTGCAGCACGGTCTTGTGCGCGAACAGGTTGAACGACTGGAAGACCATGCCCACATCGGCACGCAGCCGGGCCAACTCCTTGCCCTCGGAGGGCAGTTCCTTCCCGTCGACCGTGATGGTCCCCGAGTCGATGGTCTCCAGCCGGTTGATGGTCCGGCACAGCGTCGACTTGCCCGATCCCGAAGGACCGATCACCACGACGACCTCGCCGCGGGCGATGCTCAGATCGATGTCCTGAAGCACGTGCAGCGCGCCGAAGTGCTTGTTGACGTTGCTCAGTACGACCAGGCCGTCCGCGGCGCCCGCCGCGTCCTGCGCGTCCTCGGCCACTGATACTCCGCTCATCGGCTTCTTGCTCCGTCCTCCGTCGGTTGGCAGGACAGTAGTGACGCGGCGCGCACAGCGTCATCACATCTGAGGGAGAATTGAGGATAACGATACGGCCTCGCGCCGATACGCTCCGTGCGCTGCGACCATCTGTGCACGATGTACGCGTACCGGGTGCATAACGGAAGACCCGCCGGGCCGGAACACCCTTGACGTGGGACTCTGCATCGGCGTGGATGCATGGTGGCCATCCGAACGGAAACCCGAGAGCGAGAGAAGGAGAGGGGGACGACCATGAGACTGCTGCTCGTCGAGGACGACGACCACGTCGCCGCCGCCCTGTCCGCGATCCTCGCCCGGCACGGCTTCCAGGTCACCCATGCCCGCAACGGCGAGGAGGCCCTCCAGGCGCTGCTGCCCGCCGGTGCCAAGCCCGCGGCCTCCCCGTACGGGGTGATCCTGCTCGACCTCGGCCTGCCCGACCAGGACGGCTACGAGGTCTGCGGCAAGATCCGCAAGCGCACCAGCACGCCCGTCATCATGGTGACCGCCCGCGGCGACGTCCGCTCCCGCATCCACGGCCTGAACATGGGCGCCGACGACTACGTGGTCAAGCCCTACGACACCGGCGAGCTGCTGGCCCGCATCCACGCCGTCGCCCGCCGCACCGGAACCTCCGAGGAGCCTGCCGCTCCCGGCGAGGCCGCCGGACCGGGCCTGGTCCGGCTCGGCCCGGTCGCCGTCGAGCTGCCCACCCGCCGGGTCACCGTGAACGGCGCGGACGTGCCCCTCACCCGCAAGGAATTCGACCTGCTGGCCCTGCTCGCGCAGCGGCCCGGCGTGGTCTTCCGGCGGGAGCAGATCATCAGCGAGGTCTGGCGCACCAGCTGGGAGGGGACGGGCCGCACCCTCGAGGTCCACGTCGCCTCGCTGCGCGCCAAGCTCGGCATGCCCGCGCTGATCGAGACCGTCCGCGGGGTGGGCTACCGGCTCGTCACCCCGGCCGCGCCCTAGCGGGTCCGCCGTGCGCGCCCGCCTGCTCCCGCTCCTCGTCATCCTGATGGCGGGCGTGCTGATCGCCCTCGGCTTCCCGCTCGCCGTCAGCCTGGCCGCCGCCCAGCAGCAGCGGGTGGTGGTCGACCGGATCGACGACAGCGCGCGCTTCGCCGCCCTCGCCCAGTTCGTCATCGACGCCGAGGGCTCCGGCGCGACCGGCGCCGACGAGCGGCGCGACACCCTCCAGCTGGAACTCGCCCGCTACCAGGAGCTGTACGGCATCCGCGTCGGCATCTTCTACCGCGACGACAACGCCATGGTCCGCGCCCCCGGCTGGTGGCAGCTCCCGGACTCCGGCGAGGCCCGCCGGTCCTTCGAGGAGGCCCTGGCCGGACGCCGCAGCCACGACCCCGGACAGGTCTGGCCCTGGCAGGTCAACGGCAAACTCCTCGTCGTCTCGCCGGTCGTCCTCGACGGTGACGTGGTGGCCGTCGTCGCCACCGAATCACCCACCGACCAGATGCGCGCCCGGATCCTGCACGGCTGGCTGCTCATCGCCGCCGGCCTCGCCGCCGCCATGCTCGCCGCCTTCGGCGCCGCGCTCCGCCTGACCGGATGGGTGCTCAAGCCCGTCCGGACCCTCGACGCCGCCGCCCACGGCATCGCCACCGGACGCATGAACTCCCGCGTCGCGGCCGCCAGCGGCCCCCCGGAACTCAGACGCCTGGCCCGCTCGTTCAACGAGATGGCCGACAACGTCGAAGAGGTACTGGAGCAGCAGCGGGCGTTCGTCGCGGACGCCTCCCACCAGCTGCGCAACCCGCTTGCGGCGCTGCTCCTGCGGATCGAGCTCCTCGCCCTCGAACTCCCCGAGGGCAACGAGGAGATCGCCTCCGTGCGCACCGAGGGCAAACGCCTCGCCCAGGTCCTCGACGACCTCCTCGACCTGGCGCTGGCCGAGCACGCCTCCGCCGAGATCAGCCTGACCGACATCGGCGCCCTGGCCGCCGAGCGGGTCGCCTCCTGGCGCCCGTACGCCGAGGAGAAGGGCGTACGGCTCAGGGAGACGGGCCGCTCCGCCGTCACCGGCTGGGCCGACCCCATCGCCCTGTCCAGCGCCCTCGACGCCGTCATCGACAACGCCCTGAAGTTCACCCCGGCCGGAGAGGAGGTCGAGGTCTCCGTCTCCGCGCAGGGCAGCAGCGCCCTCGTCGTCGTCGCCGACCGGGGGCCCGGCCTGACCGAGGAGGAGCTGCTGCGCGTCGGCGACCGCTTCTGGCGCAGCGGCCGCCACCAGAACGTCAAGGGCTCGGGGCTGGGCCTGTCGATCTCCCGCGCCCTGCTCGCCACCGGCGGCGGCACCCTCTCCTACGCCAAGAACCCGCCGCACGGGCTGCGCGTGACGGTGGCCGTGCCGCGCACCGACCCGCACGGCGCCTGAGCCCTCACCACGCGAATCCGGCCCGGGCCGGGGCCGACGCCGCGTACGCCTCGTCCACCGCCCGCAGCTCCAACGCCGCCGCCCGCTCCCGGCCGGCGCGGGCCAGCCGGGGGAGGTACAGGGCCGTCCCGCAGGTGCCGGCCAGGAAGCGGCGGGTGCCGTCCGGCAGGAGGCGGTGCAGTTCGTAGTGCCGGACCGGCCCGGCCGCCCGCAGCCAGGACAGGCGGAGCTCGGCCTCCGCGCCCCGGCGGGCCGAGGCGTCGACCGTGAGGCGGGAGGGCGCGGCCGGGCGCCGGACGGCGGCGGCGTCGCGTACCGACAGGGCTCCGAGCCGCCAGGACACCGGCCCCTTCCCCCGCGCGGTGATCCGTACCGCCAGGGCGTACGCCGTCTCCCCGGCCAGCGCCCCGAGGGGGACCCGGGAGGTCCGCCAGCCCCCGGGGCCGCCCGCCGTACCGGCCCGCAGCCAGGTGTACGGGACGGGCGCGCCCGGAGCGGCCGGCTCGCGCACGGCGACCCCGAGCTCGACCTCCACCGCGACCGGGCCGGCCGTGTGGACCAGCTCTGCGACGGCGGAACGGTTCAGCGGCAGCCGGGTGGAGTGCAGGCCGACGGCGGCGGGCGCGGTGAGGGCGCCCGTCACCAGCAGGCTGGAGCCGCCGCGCCAGGCGTCCGCGAAGTCCAGCCGGACGTCGGGGCGTTCGCCGTCGGTGTCCACCACCCATTGGCGCCCCGGGAGCCGGTCCTGGAGCCCGAGGTGGCTCCAGGGCTCCTCCGAGGCGACGGCGCCGCCCTCGTACCAGCACAGCCCGTGCCCGGTGTTGAAGGAGCAGGCGAACGGGAGCCCGGTGACGGTGGACCGGTCGGCGACGGCCGTGGCGGGCGCCCGCCAGACGGCATCGGGCGCGGGGCGGGACGGGTCCAGCGACTCGCCCGTCCAGAACCGGTCGTCGGCCCGGTGGAAGGCGCCGGGGGAGCGGTCGGCGAGGTGGTTGCGGGTCCACTCGGGCCGGTAGAAGCCGAGGCTGACGACGTGGTCGCGGCCGCGCGGGACGATCGCGTCCCAGCGGACCTCGGAATCCCAGCCCCTGGACTCCACGTCCACGGCCGCCCACAGCTCGTGGCGGGAGCGGCCCAGCCGCTCGGCCAGGGCCGCCGAGGAGGCCAGCGACCCGGGCGTCCAGCGGAAGTCCACGAACACCGAGTCCGCGACCCTGCCCGTCCGGTCCTCGAAGAACTCCTGGTTGAGCTCGTCGAGCGCTCCCCGCCAGCCCACCGCGCCGGTGCTGTTCATGGCGTCGTACCAGGTGATCCGCAGCCCGTGCGGCTCACCGGCCGCCCGCAGCGCGCGCAGGAACCCCCGCATCCGGGTGGCGAGTCCGCTGTCCCCGCCGTCCGTCTCGGCGTTGACGAACCAGCCGTCGAAGCCGTGGGTCCGCGCCACCTCGGCCAGTTTCTCCGCGAGCGGGAACCGGCCGTGGGCGTCGGACCGGACCAGGTCCCGGGTCCATCGCAGGTCGCCGCCGTAGGCGACGGGGGGCAGGAAGACGTTGCCCAGGACGCGGACCCCGTTGCGGTGGGCCGCGTCCACGACGGGCGCGTTGGGGGCGAGGACCAGGCCCTCGTCGGCCGAACCGCCCCAGAAGACCAGCTCGTCGAGGTACGCCCAGTGCGTCGGCGCGTAGGAGTCGGCGGTCGCCTGCCCCTGGGAGGGGTTGCGGGAGGTGGGCCCGAAGGAGACGAGCGAGACGATCCGGGCCTGGCCGGCGCGGGCGTCCCGGTTCGCCGGGACCGGGGTGAAGCGCGGGGCCAGAGGGACGCTCGCGGTGTTGTGGACCAGGTCCGGATCCGACTGCGGGGTCCAGTCCTTGAGGGAGCGCCAGACGATCCCCGGGCCGGGCGCGCCCTCGGGCAGCGCGTCGGGGAACCAGTAGGAGGCGTACGGGGCCAGGCGGGGCTCCGGCGCGGCCGGGGACGCGGCCCGCGCGGCGCCGGCGGCGGGCAGCAGGACGGCGGTTGCGGCCCCGGCGCCCAGGGCCAGGACGGTACGGCGGGCAGGCCCCGAGGGGTCGGCGGTACGGGGATCGGCTGCGTCGCCGGTTCCGGACATGCGGGCTCCTCGCAGACGGGGGGAGGGGCGGTCGGGTCGCATCAGGCCGTGACGTCGTGCACGCGCAGCACCTCGGTGATCCCGCGCGCGGCCAGCCGGCCAGGGTCGCCGGCCTCCTCCGCCCGGACCACCGCCGGACGCAGCCCCTTCGCCGCCAGTACCGCCCAGGCCTCGAAGAACGCGCCGCCCGGGGCGCAGGCGGACCGGGCCGATCCGCTGTCCAGGGCGAGGGCGGTGGACCGTACGGCCGGGCGGTGCTCCCGGCCCCGCCAGGCCTCGGCGGCCCGGGCGACGGCGGCCCCGGCGGGCTTGGTACGGCCGTCGTTGGTGAGCAGGCCCAGCCCGTACTCCAGCTCGGGGAAGTCCGCCAGCTCCCGGGACACGTCGTGCGAGCACCACCAGGTCACCCCCCACAGGCCGGGGCAGTCCAGCGCCGCCGCCAGGGTGGCCCCGGCGAACTCCGCCGCGTGCTCGGGCGGGACCAGCGGCGCCGGCGCCCCGACCTCCTGGAGCCACACGGGGCGGTGCGGGTCCTCGGCCCAGGCCTTGGCCAGTTCGATCAGGTAGGCGGCGTGCTGCTCGGTGGCGGCCCCCGCCCGGCCGTGGCGCTGCGCGGTGCCGTCGAACACCCAGGAGTGCACGGCCGTGGCCGCGCCCAGCCGGGCCGCCTGCGCGGGCGTGAAGGGGTGCCCGTCCCGGTACCAGACGGCGTCGTACTCGGCGTGCAGGTGGAACCGGCCCGGCGCGCCCTCCTCGCAGGCGGCCAGCATCCGCTCCAGCCAGGCCTGCGCCTGCGCGGCGGTGATCCGGTCGGGGTCGGGGTGGGGCGCGTCGGAGAACTGGTTGACCTCGTTGCCGACGGTCATGCCCAGGAAGTTCGGCCGGTCGGCGAGGGCGGCGGCCAGGGTGCGCAGGTACTCCTCCTGCCCGGCCACCACGTCCGGATCGGTGAAGATGCTGCGCCGGTGCCAGGTCCCCGTCCAGGCGGGCAGGAAGTCGAAGCTGGACAGGTGCCCCTGGAGGCCGTCCACGTTCACGTCGAGCCCCCGCTCGGCGGCCGCGTCGGCGAGCGCGACGAGCTGCTCGACGGCGCGCGGCCGGATCAGGGTCCGGTTCGGCTGGAAGAGCGGCCACAGCGGGAAGACCCGTACGTGGTCCAGTCCGAGCGCGGCGACCGCGTCGAGGTCGGCCCGCACCTCGTCGAGGTCGAAGTCCAGCCAGTGGTGGAACCAGCCCCGGGAAGGCGTGTAGTTCGCGCCGAAGCGCAGCGTGCGGGGGCGGGCGGCGCGGTCCATGAGGGGTCCCGGAGTTCAGGGGGATTCGCCGGACGCCCACAAACTGCCGGGCCGGTCCGGGGGAAGTCAACAGGGCCTCCGCGCGCCCCGGCCGGATTCCGGCGGGCGGGGTGCTCATGCGCTTCAGCCGTCGGCGTGCAAGGGCTGGGGGGTGCGGCGGAGGCCGGGGCTCCTGCGGTTGAGCGCAGGCGCGCGTACAGGCTTCCACGGGGAAAGGGGGAGAGCGGTTCAGGCCGCGCCGGGGGCGGCCGGGGCCCGCCGCCGGTGCGGACCGCCGGGGCCGGATCGCGTACGGTCCGGCCCACGGGGCCCACGTCGGCCGCGTCGCCGAGGGATGAGGAAGGCACGGCCATGGCCCGCAGACCCACCATCAAGGACATCGCCCGCCGGGCCGGGGTGTCGGAGAGCGCCGTCTCCTTCGCGCTGAACGGCAAGCCGGGCGTCTCCGAGGGCACCCGCGCCCGGATCCGCCGGGTCGCGGAGGAGCTCGGCTGGCGGCCCAACAGCGCCGCCAGGGCCCTTTCGGGTGCACGCTCGGGCGCCGTGGGGCTGGTCCTGGCCCGTCCCGCGCACACCCTCGGTGCCGAGTCCTTCTTCCTGCGGCTCGTGTCCGGCATCCAGGAGGTGCTCTCGGCCGCCGGCACCGCCCTGCTCTTCCAGGTGGTGGAGGACGTCGAGGCCGAATGCGCCGTGTACCGCCGGTGGTGGGCCGAGCGCCGCGTGGACGGGGTCCTCGTCGTCGACCCCCGCACCCGGGACCCGCGCCCGCCGCTGCTGTCCCGGCTGGGCCTTCCGGCGGTCGTGATAGGCGGCGGCGCGGGGACGCCCCCCGACCCGTGGCACCCCGAGGACCCGGCACCGGCCGACGCGCGGGAGGACGCGCGGGCGCCCGGGCCGGCGGCCGGCACCGGGGCCGGGGAGGACGCCGCCGCCGGCCTCGCGGCGGTACGGGCGGACGACGCCCGGGCCATGACCGAGGTCCTGGACCACCTCCACGGACTCGGCCACCGCCGCATCGTGCACATCGCCGGCCTGCCCGGCCTCGCCCACACCGCCCGCCGGGTCGCCGCGCTGCGCGCCGAGGCCCGGCGGCTCGGGCTCCCTCCCGGCCAGGTGCGCTCCGTACCCACGGACTACTCCGACGCCGAGGGCGCCGCCGCCACCCGCCGGGTCCTCGCCGAGCCGGAGCCGCCCACCGCGCTGGTCTACGACAACGACGTGATGGCGGTGGCGGGCAGCGCGGTCGCCGCCGGACTCGGCATCCCGGTGCCCGGCCGGCTCTCCATCGTCGCCTGGGACGACTCGGCCCTCTGCCGGGTCACCCACCCCCCGCTGACCGCCCTCGTCCGGGACACGGCCGGCTTCGGCCGGCTCGCCGCCGAGGAGCTGCTCTCCGTCCTCGCGGGCGCCCCGCCCCGGGTCCGCGAGAGCGAGCTGCCCCGGCTGGAACCCCGCGGGAGTACGGCCCCGCCGCCGGCCGCATACTGAGAACCGACCCCTTCCAGGAGCGCCCCGTGACCACCCCCACCCCAGCCCTCCCCACCCCGCGCGCCGTCGCGGCGGCGTACGGCACGACCGGCGACACCGGCCCGACCGTGGCGATCGACATCGGGGGGACGAAGATCGCCGGGGCGCTGGTCCACCCCGACGGAACCATGACGGCGGCCACCCGGCGCCCGACCCCGCGCGGCACGGACCCGGAGGCGGTGATGGCGGCGGTCGCCGAAGTGATCGCCGAACTGTCCGCGGCCCCGCCGTGGGAGCGGGCCGTCCGCTGCGGCATCGGCAGCGCCGGCCCCGTCGACACCTCGCGGGGCACGGTCAGCCCGGTCAACATCGGGGCCTGGCGCGGCTTCCCCGTCCGGGCCCGCATCGAGGCCGAACTGGCCGCGCGCGGCGCCCGGATCCCGGCGGTCCTGGCCGGCGACGGGGTGGCGATGACGGCGGCGGAGCACTGGCTCGGCGCCGCCCGGGGCTACGCGAACGCCCTGTGCATGGTGGTCTCCACCGGAGTCGGGGGCGGACTGGTCCTCGACAACCGGCTCCACGCCGGCCCCACCGGCAACGCCGGCCACATCGGCCACATCAGCGTCGCGTTCGACGGCGAGCCCTGCGCCTGCGGCGGCCGCGGCTGCGTCGAATCCCTGGCCTCCGGCACCGCCATCGCCCGCTGGGCCCTCGCCCAGGGCTGGACCGGCCCCGACCCGACGGCGGCGGGCGTCGCCGCCTCCGCCGAGGCCGGCGACCCGGTCGCGCTGGCCGCCTTCGACCGCGCCGGGCGCGCCCTGGCCGCCGCCATCGCGGCCACCGCCACCCTCGTCGAGACCGAGATCGCGGTGATCGGCGGCGGGGTCGCCGCCAGCGGGGACACCCTCTTCGGGCCGGTCCGGCGCCACCTGGCCTCGTACGCCGCCCTGTCCTTCGTCGCGGACCTCCGGGTGGTCCCGGCCGCGCTCGGCACCCACGCCGGGCTCATCGGCGCGGCGGCCGCCGCGAGGATGCTGGCGCCGGCCGGCGGGCTCCCTACGGCTTGACCGAGCGGTAGTACCGCCGGGCCCCCTCGTGCAGGTCCAGGGGATCGGTGTAGATCGCCGTCCGCAGGTCCACCAGCTGCGCCGCGTGCACCTCGTGGCCGATCCTGTCCCGGCTCAGGATCACCGTCTGCGTGAACTGCTCCGTCAGCCGGGCGTCCGTGCCCTCCTTGGTGACCAGGAGGTTGGGGACGGCCAGCGTGGCCACCGACGAGGTGTTGCGGGCCCGCGCGTACGCGTCCTGCGGCATCACCGCCGCACGGTAGTACCGCGCCGGGCTCCCGCTGGCCTGGAGCTGCTCCACCAGGTCGCCGAGCTGGACGAGCCGGATGTCGAAGCGCTCCGACAGCTCGCGCACCGCGCTGGTCGGCAGGCCGCCCGACCAGAAGAAGGCGTCGATCCGCCCCGCCTCCAGCTCCGCGGGCATGGTGTCGATGCCTATGGCGACGGGGGTGATGTCGTGGGCCGGGTCCAGCTTGGCCGCCCGCAGCAGCCGGTCCGAGACCAGTCGCACGCCCGAGCCGTCCTGGCCGACCGCGACCCGCTTGCCCCGCAGGTCCCGGGCCGACTGCACCGGCGACCCGGCGGGGACCACCAGCTGGACGTAGTCGTCGTAGAGCCGCGCGCACCCGCGCAGCTGCTCCGCGCCCGGCTTGCCGTCGGCGCGGTACTTGGCGACGGCGTCCGCCGTCGCGATGGTGAAGTCGGCCTCGCCGGAGGCCACCCGCTGGAGGTTCTGCTGTGATCCCTCGCTGGTCTCCAGCCGGACCTTCACCCCGGGCATGTCCTGCGCGAGGGCCTGCTCCAGCAGCTGGCCGTAGCGGTGGTAGACGCCGGTGCGGACGCCCGTGCTGAAGGTGAGCCGCCCCGTGAGCGCGGGCTCCCCGAAGGGCCGCAGCCACCACAGCAGCACCCCGAGCACGGCCAGCACGGCGGCCAGCCCCACGAGGAGGCGGCGCGGGGTGATACGGGGTGGTACGAGGGGCATGCCCGCGATCCTCCCACCCACCCCGCCGTCCTGTCACGGCCCGCCCTCCCGGCCCCGGGCGCGACCCGGCCGCGCCGGCCTACCCGCGGGGCCGGGGCTCCGGCGGCAGGGCGGCCCGCAGCCGGGCCAGCAGGCTGCGGGCCGCCGGGCCCGACGGGCCGTCCGCGCGCCAGGCCAGGGCCACCCGCCCGCTCAGCTCCGGCCCGGTGATCCGCAGCGCCACCAGCCCCGGACCCTCCGGCGCGTGCGCCCCGTCCGGGACCACCGCCACCCCCAGCCCCCGCGCCGCCAGCCGGGCCAGCACCGCAGGAGCCGCCGCCTCGAAGTCCACCCGGGGCGCGAACCCGGCCTCCGCGCAGGCCCGCTCCAGCACCCCGCGCAGCCCCGTCCCGCGCGGCAGGCAGATCAGCGCCCGCCCGCGCAGCGCGTCCAGCGCGACGCTCCCGTCCACGGCCTCCCGTACGAGGGGGTCGTCGGCCCGTACCGCCGCCACCAGGGGCTCGTCGAGCAGGAGCCGCACGGTGACGCCCGGCGGCGGCTCCCCGGCCAGCCCGACCACCGCCAGGTCCAGCCGCCCGCCGCGCAGCGCGGCCAGCATCCCCTCCGAGGTGTCCTCGGTGAGCGACACCTCCACCTGCGGGTGCGCGTCGTGGAAGTCGCCGAGCAGCGACACCAGGTCGAAGGAGTCCACCGGCGCCCCGGCCGCCCCGGGGACCAGCCCGAGCGCGACCCGGCCCCGCAGCAGCCCGGAGAACTCGTCGGCCGTGCGCCGGACCGCCTCCACCGCGGCCAGCGCCGCCCGCGCGTGTACCAGTACCGCCTCGCCCGCCTCCGTCGGCGTCACCCGCCGCCCCGACCGGTCCAGCAGCCGCTGCCCCAGCTCCCGCTCCAGCTGCCCGACCTGCGCGCTCACCCCCGGCTGGGACACGTGCAGGCGCCCCGCGGCCCGGGTGAAGCCCCCCTCCTCCACGACCGCCACGAAGTACCTCAGCTGAGCCAGTTCCATGAGCGGTGATGCTAGATCGCGGGGACGTCCGCCTCCCCGGCCGTGCCCCACGGGGGGACGGGGGGCTCTCCGGCACCGCCTACCCTTGTTCCATGACCAGCAGCAGCGACCGGAGCCCGGCAGTGGTGGACCCCAAGGGAACTTACGAGGTGCGCACCTACGGGTGCCAGATGAACGTGCACGACTCCGAGCGACTGTCCGGTCTGCTGGAGGACGCCGGCTACGTACGGGCCCCCGAGGGCTCCGACGGGGACGCCGACGTGGTCGTCTTCAACACCTGCGCGGTGCGCGAGAACGCCGACAACAAGCTCTACGGCAACCTCGGCCGGCTCGCCCCGATGAAGACGAAGCGCCCCGGGATGCAGATCGCCGTCGGCGGCTGCCTCGCCCAGAAGGACCGCGACACCATCGTCAAGAAGGCCCCCTGGGTCGACGTGGTCTTCGGCACGCACAACATCGGCAAGCTGCCCGTCCTCCTGGAGCGCGCCCGCGTCCAGGAGGAGGCGCAGATCGAGATCGCCGAGTCGCTGGAGGCCTTCCCCTCCACCCTGCCGACCCGCCGCGAGTCCGCGTACGCCGCCTGGGTGTCCATCTCCGTCGGCTGCAACAACACCTGCACCTTCTGCATCGTCCCCGCACTGCGCGGCAAGGAGGAGGACCGCCGCCCCGGCGACATCCTCGCCGAGGTGGAGGCCCTGGTCGCCGAGGGCGTCTCGGAGATCACCCTGCTCGGCCAGAACGTCAACGCCTACGGCTCCGACCTCGGCGACCGCGAGGCCTTCAGCAAGCTGCTGCGCGCCTGCGGCCAGGTCGAGGGCCTGGAGCGGGTCCGCTTCACCTCCCCGCACCCGAAGGACTTCACCGACGACGTCATCGCCGCCATGGCGCAGACCCCGAACGTGATGCCGCAGCTGCACATGCCGCTCCAGTCCGGCTCGGACCCGGTCCTGCGGGCGATGCGCCGGTCCTACCGGCAGGAGCGTTTCCTCGGGATCATCGAGAAGGTCCGCGCCGCCATCCCGCACGCCGCGATCTCCACCGACATCATCGTGGGCTTCCCCGGCGAGACGGAGGAGGACTTCCAGCAGACGATGCACGTGGTCCGCGAGGCCCGCTTCGCCAGCGCCTTCACCTTCCAGTACTCCAAGCGCCCCGGCACCCCGGCCGCCGAGATGGAGGGGCAGATCCCCAAGGAGGTCGTCCAGGACCGCTACATGCGCCTGGTCGCCCTCCAGGAGGAGATCTCCTGGGAGGAGAACAAGAAGCAGGTCGGCCGCACCCTGGAGGTCATGGTCGCCGAGGGCGAGGGCCGCAAGGACGGCGCCACCGCCCGCCTGTCGGGCCGTGCCCCCGACAACCGCCTGGTCCACTTCACCAAGCCGGACGAGGAGGTCCGCCCCGGCGACGTGGTGACCGTGGAGATCACCTACGCGGCCCCGCACCACCTGCTCGCCGAGGGCCCGACCACCGGCGTGCGCCGCACCCGGGCCGGCGACGCCTGGGAGAAGCGCAACGCCGCCCCGGCCCAGCCGCAGGGCGTCATGCTCGGCATCCCGACCCTCGGCGTCCCGGCCCCGCTGCCGGTGGCGACCTCGGGCTGCGCGATCGACTGACCCGCGACGCCCCGGCGGCCGCCCCGGCGGCCGTCACCGGGGACCTGCGGGCCGCCCGGGGCGCCCGCAGGTCCTCTGGCCCGATCGGCACGACACCGCCTAGGCTGCGGATCATGCTCGTAGCCGCCGCCGTCTGCCCCGCCCCGCCGCTCCTCGTGCCGGAGGTCGCCGCGGGCGCCGCCGCCGAACTCGACGGGGCCCGTACCGCCTGCTCCGACGCGCTCGCCGTGCTGGCCGCCTCCCGGCCCGACGTGCTGGTCGTCGTCGGCGCGGCCGACGAGGACCACCAGGGGCCGTACCCGCAGGGCTCCCGGGGCGGCTTCCACGGCTTCGGGGTCGACGCCGAGGTCCGGCTCGGGGAGGGCGAGGAGGGGCCGCGCCTGCTGCCCGCCTCCCTCGCCGTGGGCGCCTGGCTGCTGGGCCGCGCGCGCTGGGGCGCCGCCCCCGTCGAGGGGCTCGCCGTCGCCGCCTCGCTGGAGGCCGCGCGCTGCCTGGAGACCGGCCGGGAGCTCGCCGCCGCCGACGAGCGGGTCGCGCTGCTGGTCATGGGCGACGGCAGCGCCTGCCGCACCCTGAAGGCCCCCGGCTACCTCGACGACCGCGCCGCCGCCTTCGACGCCGCCGCCGGCCGGGCCCTCGGCTCCGCCGACACCGGTGCGCTGGCCGCGCTGGACCCCGTGCTCGCCGCCGAGCTCCAGGCGGCCGGCCGGGCTCCCTGGCAGGTGCTGGCGGGCGCGGCCGAGGGGGCGGGCCTGGGCGGGCGACTGCTGTACGAGGAGGCCCCGTACGGGGTCGGCTACTTCGTGGCCGCCTGGTCCTGACGGCGGGCCCCGCCCCCGCGTGAGAGCGTACGGCGAAGGGGCGCGGGACCCCCGGCCCCACGCCCCTTGATCCCGCCGGCGCCCCGCGTCAGGAAGCCGCCGGCGGCGTCGGCCCGCCGGGGGCGTCCTTGTGCGCGACCTTGCCCAGGGCGTCCTTCGCCTTGTCCGTACTGCTCGTGATCCGGTCGCTGTACTTGCCGTGGGTCTTGGAGTCCACGGCCTTGGCGACCTTGTCCAGGCCTTGGCCGATCGTGCCCTCGTGCTTCTGCGCGAGGTCGCCGACCTTGTCCTTGGCCGGAGCGAGCTTGGCCTTCAGATTGTCGAGCAGGCCCATGGGTCACCTTCCTGGAGGTCCCCCCGGACGGAGCCCGGGGAGGCGGTCGCTACCTTCGGGCGCCCTCGCCGGCCTCGCTGTCCGCGACCACGTCCGCGGACTGCTGCTTCGGGATCTCCACGGCGGCCTCCGCCGCGGGAGCCCCGGACTCGGCGGCGGCCTCGGCCTCCCCGGCCCCGCCGGCCGGCCCGGTCTCCTCGGCCGTCGTCTCCGCCGGGGCGGCCTCGGCGGCGACCTGCTCGGTCACTGCCTCTTCCTTACGGCGAAAAATCCGGTCAAAAACGCCCATGTCTACTCCCATAACGTTACTCGTGCGGGTGAAGTTCCGGCGGGCCCGGACCGGCCTCCACCGGATGCGCGCCAGGCGCACGCCGGGCCGGAACCTCGTCAGGGCAACGACCCCGGCCACACCCCGTCACCTCACCCGATCGGGTACATGACGGTGTCTTGACCGGGGGCTGCGAGACTGTGTCGGTGAGGAATGCAGCCCCCGCCCCGCGGGTCATCGCCGTCGTCGGTCCCACCGCGGCCGGAAAGTCCGACCTGGGCGTCGCCCTGGCCCGCCACTTCGACGGCGAGGTCGTCAACGCCGACTCCATGCAGCTCTACCGGGGGATGGACATCGGCACCGCCAAGCTGACGATGGACGAGCGCGGCGGAGTCCCCCACCACCTCCTCGACGTCTGGGACGTCACCGAGACCGCCAGCGTCGCCGAGTACCAGCGCCTCGCCCGCGCCGAGATCGACAAGCTCCTCGCCGAGGGCCGCACCCCGGTCCTCGTCGGCGGCTCCGGCCTCTACGTCCGCGGCGCGCTCGACGCCATGGAGTTCCCCGGCACCGACCCCGAGGTGCGCGCCCGGCTGGAGGCGGAGGCCACCCTGCGCGGCCCCGGCGCCCTGCACGCCCGCCTCGCCGCCGCCGACCCGGCGGCGGCCGCCGCGATCCTGCCCGGCAACACCCGCCGCATCGTCCGGGCGCTCGAAGTGATCGAGATCACCGGCAAGCCCTTCACCGCCAACCTGCCCGGCCACGAGTCCGTCTACGACACCGTCCAGATCGGCGTCGACGTGGCCCGCCCGGAGCTCGACGAGCGCATCGCGACCCGCGTCGACCGCATGTGGGAGGCCGGCCTGGTCGACGAGGTCCGCGCCCTGGAGGCCCGGGGCCTGCGCGAGGGCATCACCGCCTCCCGCGCCCTGGGCTACCAGCAGGTGCTGGCCGCCCTCGCCGGCGAGTGCACCGAGGACGAGGCCAGGGCCGAGACGGTACGGGCCACCAAGCGCTTCGCCCGCCGCCAGGACTCCTGGTTCCGCCGCGACCCCCGCGTCCACTGGCTCAGCGGAGCCGCCGCCGACCGCGGGGAACTCCCCGGACTCGCGCAGTCGTTGGTCGAACGAGCGGTCACAGCCTGATCACGTGATGGCATCGGGAAGCCCCGTGTGCCCGTCGAGGGCCCGCGACCGTGCCATCATCAAACTTCTGAACAGTGGCGTGCGGAGTCCGAAGTGGGGAGGGCGCGTGGCGATGGAGGCCGGCCCTCGACGAGACACCGGGCGGGACGGGAGCGAGCGGGAGGCGGAGGCGAGGCTTTCCGCCGCCCCCGCGGCGACCGGTGAGCCCGTCGGCCCCGGCGCGCCCGGAACCCCCGGCGAACCGGACGGCCCCGACGGGCTCGGCCTGCCCGCCGACCCGGCGCGGCTGACCCCCGACGGCCCCGACCTGCCCGAGCCCGGCGCGGAGGCCGCCGCCGACCCCGCCGTCGAGGTCGAGCTGCGCCCCCAGCGCAGGCTGCGCATCTGGCAGATCGCCCCCATCGTGATGCTGGCCGCCGCCGGCTCCCTGATGTTCGCCTTCCCGCTGGCCTTCGAGTTCGGCGACGGCGGCGCCGTCGTCGCCATGCTCGGCTTCCTCATCAGCTCCTGCGCCGGCGGCTGGGGCATGATGGCCGCGCGCCGCGTCGGCTACTCCTGGCCGGGGCTCCCGTCGCGCGGCAGCGGCCGCCGCCCCGACTGGCGGATCGCCGGGCTCTACGCCCTGGTCGCGCTGGTCGTCGTCGCCCTGGCCGTCTACCGGGTGGCCCGCCTGCGCTGACCAGCGCCGACGCCGCGCTGACGGCACCCTGACCGCATGCCGGTCCCACCGGCCGGGAACCCGTCCCGCTCGGTACCATGGGCCCGTGACGCACACCGCCCTCCCCTTCCTCAAGGGTCACGGGACCGAGAACGACTTCGTGATCGTTCCCGACCCGGACAACGCCGTCGAGCTGCCGCCCACCGCCGTCGCCGCCCTGTGCGACCGCCGGGCCGGCATCGGGGCGGACGGCGTGCTGCACGTGGTGCGCTCGGCCGCCCACCCCGAGGCCGCCCACCTGGCCGACGAGGCCGAGTGGTTCATGGACTACCGCAACAGCGACGGCTCCGTCGCCGAGATGTGCGGCAACGGCGTGCGCGTCTTCGCCCGCTACCTCCACCACGCCGGCCACGTCGAGCCCGGCGACTTCGCGGTGGCCACCCGGGGCGGGGTCAAGCAGGTCCACCTCGCCAAGACGGGCGACGTCACCGTCTCCATGGGCCGCGCCCGGCTCCCCGAAGGAGAGGTCACCGTCTCCGTCGGCGAGCGCTCCTGGCCCGCGCGGAACGTGAACATGGGGAACCCGCACGCCGTCGCGTTCGTTGAAAGCCTCGACCACGCCGGCGACCTGTACAGCCCCCCGCCCTTCAGCCCCGCCTCCGCCTACCCCACCGGGGTCAACGTCGAATTCGTCGTCGACCGCGGCCCGCGGCACGTCGCCATGCGCGTCCACGAGCGCGGATCCGGCGAGACCCGCTCCTGCGGAACCGGCGCCTGCGCCGTCGCCGTGGCCGCCATCCGGCGCGACGGCGCCGACCCCGCCGTCACGGGTGAGCCCGTCTCGTACACGGTCGACCTGCCCGGCGGTACCCTCGTCATCACCGAACACCCCGACGGTCGCATCGACATGACCGGTCCGGCCGTCATCGTGGCCGCCGGCGAGTTCGAAGCGGACTGGCTCGGCGAAACGGCTTTCGCCTGAAGATTCCCTCTCATGGGTGATCCGTTTCACGCTGAGCGAGAGGCGGACTGCGCCACGTGGTGGGGTCGGTAACATCAGGCACCGGCCCTGAGGGCTCACCCCATGCCCACCACCGCCGGTCGAAGCCGCCGGAGGTGCCCATGAGTGCAGAGGCCACGAACCCCGAAGCACACGCAGAAATGCGCCCTGAGCTGCGCAGACGTGGCCGTAGCCGGCTCGATCTGCGCCGCCTGGGCCGAGCCGCCCTGCTCGGGCCCGCGTCCCGGGACCGCCTCCCGGCCGCCATCGGACACGTAGCAGAAGCGCACCGCGCCCACCACCCGGACGCGGACCTGTCCATCCTGCGCCGTGCGTATCTCCTGGCGGAGTCCTCGCACCGCGGCCAGATGCGCAAGAGCGGCGAGCCGTACATCACGCACCCGCTCGCCGTCACCCTCATCCTGGCCGAACTCGGCGCCGAGACCACGACCCTGACGGCGTCCCTGCTCCACGACACCGTCGAGGACACCGAGGTGACCCTCGATCAGGTCCGCGCCGAGTTCGGCGACGAGGTCGCCTTCATCGTCGACGGCGTCACCAAGGTCGAGAAGATCGACTACGGCGCCGCCGCCGAACCCGAGACCTTCCGCAAGATGCTCGTCGCCACCGGCAACGACGTCCGCGTCATGTCCATCAAACTCGCCGACCGGCTGCACAACATGCGCACCCTCGGCGTGATGCGCCCCGAGAAACAGGCCCGCATCGCCAAGGTCACCCGCGACGTCCTGATCCCGCTCGCCGAACGCCTCGGCGTCCAGGCCCTCAAGACCGAGCTGGAAGACCTCGTCTTCGCGATCCTGCACCCCGAGGAGTACGAGCGCACCCGCGAGCTCATCGCCTCCCACTGCGGCGCGGACGACCCCCTCCTCGCCATCGCCGAGTCCGTCCGCACCGTCCTGCGCGAAGCCGGCATCACCGCCGAGGTGCTCGTGCGCCCCCGGCACTTCGTCTCCGTCCACCGCATCTCCCGCACCCGCGGCGAGCTGCGCGGCCCCGACTTCGGCCGCATCCTCGTCCTCGTCGGCGAGAACGCCGACTGCTACGCCGTCCTCGGCGAGCTCCACACCTGCTTCACCCCGGTCGTCTCGGAGTTCAAGGACTTCATCGCCGTCCCGAAGTTCAACCTCTACCAGTCGCTGCACACCGCCGTCGCCGTCCCCGAGGGGTACGTCGCCGAAGTCATCGTCCGCACCCGGCAGATGCACCGCGTCGCCGAAGCCGGCGTGGTCGCCCTCGGCAACCCGTACGCCACCGGCGAGGGCGCCGACTGCGAGGAGGAGCGCGTCGACCCCACCCGCCCCGGCTGGCTCTCCCGGCTCCTCGACTGGCAGCAGTCCGCGCCCGACCCCGACACCTTCTGGACCGGGCTGCGCGCCGAACTCGCCCAGGACCGCGAGATCACCGTGTACCGCGCCGACGGCGGCACCCTGGCCCTGCCCGCCGGGGCCAGCTGTATCGACGCCGCCTACGCCCAGCACGGCGAGGCGGCCCACGGCTGCATCGGCGCCCGCGTCAACGGCCGCCTCACCTCCCTCTCCGCCCCGCTCTCCGACGGCGACACCGTCCAGCTGCTGCTCGCCCAGGACGCCTCCTCCGGGCCCGCCGCCGACTGGCTGGAGCACGCCCGGACCCCCGCCGCCCGGATCGCCATCAGCGGCTGGCTCCAGGCCCACCCCGACGGGGCCGTACCCGCCACCGCCGCCCCCCGCGCCCCGCTCTCGGTGCCCGGGCTGCGCGGGGGCGGGGGCAACGCCGTCGCCGACCTCCCCGACGCGCACGTCCGGCTCGCCGGCTGCTGCACCCCCGTACCGCCGGACGCGGTCGCCGGGTTCGTCGTACGGGGCGGGGCCGTCACCGTCCACCGGATCCACTGCCCGGCCGTCGCCCAGATGCGCTCCCTGGGCCGCACCTCCGTCGCCGTGCACTGGCGGGCCACCGCCGACTGCCGGGTCACCCTGCTCGCCGAATCGTTCGGCCGCCCGCACCTGCTGGCCGACCTGACCGAGGCCATCGCCCGCCAGGGGGTCGAGGTGGTCTCCGCCACCGTGGAGCCGCCCGTGGAACAGCGGGTCCGGCACAGCTACACGCTCCAGCTGCCCGACGCCTCCGTGCTGCCGGGCCTGATGCGGGCGATGCGGGACGTACCCGGCGTCTACGACGTCGGCCGGGCCTGAGGGGCCGGGGGCGGGTGCCGGAGGCCGGGGGAGGCCGGGAACGGCCGGGGGAGTCTCGTTCGGGTGGATCCGTCGCGCGCCGCGCGCGGGCCCGCGGCGGGCGCTGGTAAGCGGTGGTGGATGCAGCTCTCCTCCCCCCGCCTGCGCGCCGCCCTGCTCGCCGCGGCCTCGCTCACCCTCGTCGCCGCCGCGCTGCCCCCGCCCAAGGCGCTCGGCATCGGCGACCGGCTCTTCCCCGAGCTCGGCAACCCCGGGTACGACGTCCTCTCGTACGACCTCTCCCTCACGTACAAGGACAACCGCAGCCCCCTCGACGCGGTCACCGCCATCGAAGCCCGCGCCCTCGCCCCGCTGGAGCGGATCAACCTGGACTTCACCCACGGCAAGGTGGCCTCCGCCGAGGTCAACGGCGAGCCCGCGCGGTTCGAGAGCGCGGGGGAGGACCTCGTACTGACCCCCGCACACCCCGTCGCCGCCCACACCCCGCTGCGCATCACCGTGCGGCACACCAGCGACCCGCGCGGCTCGGCCGACGGCGGCTGGGTCACCACCGACGACGGCCTGGCCATGGCCAACCAGGCCGACGCCGCCCACCGCGTCTTCCCCTGCAACGACCACCCCGCCGACAAGGCCTACTTCACCTTCCGGGTCACCGTCCCCGAGGGCTACACCGCCGTCGCCAACGGCCTGCCCGCCGCCCTCCCGGCCGCCCGCGCGGGAGGCGCCGCCCAGTGGACGTACCGGACCCTGCACCCGATGGCCACCGAGCTCGCGCAGGTCTCCATCGGCCGCTCCGCCGTCCTGCAGCGCACCGGGCCGCACGGGCTGCCGCTGCGCGACGTGGTGCCCGCCGCCGACCGGGAGCGGCTGGAGCCCTGGCTGCGCAAGACCGCCGGGCACATCGAGTGGATGGAGCAGCGGGTCGGCCGCTACCCCTTCGAGAACTACGGGGTCCTGATCGCACGCGCCCGCACCGGCTTCGAGCTGGAGACGCAGACCCTCTCGCTCTTCGAGAACAGCCTCTTCGCGGGGGAGGCCGAGGGCTACCCCGAGTGGTACGTGGAGGCGGTCATGGTCCACGAGCTCGCCCACCAGTGGTTCGGCGACAGCGTCACCCCGCGCACCTGGTCCGACCTCTGGCTCAACGAGGGCCACGCCACCTGGTACGAGGCCCTGTACGCGGACGGGCTCGGCAAGTACTCCCTGGAGCGGCGCATGCGCGAGGCGTACCAGCGCTCCGACCAGTGGCGGGCGGCGGGCGGCCCCCCGGCGGCACCGAAGGCGGCGGCCCCCGGGCAGAAGATCGGACTCTTCCGGCCGGTGGTCTACGACGGGTCGGCGCTGATCCTCTACGCGCTGCGCGAGGAGATCGGCACGGAGGCCTTCGACCGGGTCGAGCGGCGGTGGGTGGCGGACCACAAGGACGGGACCGCGGGAACCGACGACTTCGTGCGCCTGGCCTCCCAGGAGGCCGGACGCGACCTCTCGGCCTTCCTGGAGCCCTGGCTCTACGGGGAGAAGACCCCGCCGATGCCCGGCCACCCGGACTGGAGCGCCCCGGCGGCCCCGAAGGCGACGGCGGACGCCTCCCCGAAGGCCTCCCCGAAGGCCTCTCCGAAGGGGGCGCCCGCCGCCGCCCACGCCCCGGCCCCGAAAGCGGGCGGGAAAACGGTATGACGGGCCGGGAACGGGCATGTCACCATCGTCGAGGCCGACGACGGGGCGGTCCGGGGAATCACCGGGCGGAGTCCTGCGTTGGACGTGACAGTGCCGGTCACGCAGGCCGGTACCTTTGGCCCTAGCCGGCGCGCATGCAATCGAATCGACGTAAGGATCCAATGACCTCCTCTTCATCCCCTTCCCAGGACCCGCGGGACGCGCAGGACGTGCGGGACCCGCAGCGCTTCACCGAGAGCCTTCGGGCCGATGCCCTGATGGAAGAGGACGTCGCCTGGAGCCACGAGATCGACGGAGACCGGGACGGCGACCAGTTCGACCGCTCCGAGCGCGCGGCCCTGCGCCGCGTGGCCGGTCTCTCCACCGAGCTCGAAGACGTCACCGAGGTCGAGTACCGCCAGCTCCGCCTGGAGCGCGTGGTCCTCGTCGGTGTCTGGACCTCCGGCACGGTGGGCGACGCCGAGAACTCCCTCGCGGAGCTCGCGGCCCTCGCCGAGACGGCGGGCGCCCTCGTACTCGACGGTGTCATCCAGCGCCGCGACAAGCCCGACCCGGCCACCTTCATCGGCTCCGGCAAGGCCCGCGAACTGCGGGACATCGTGCTGGAGAGCGGCGCCGACACCGTCGTCTGCGACGGTGAGCTCAGCCCCGGCCAGCTCATCGCCCTCGAGGACGTCGTCAAGGTCAAGGTCGTCGACCGGACCGCCCTCATCCTGGACATCTTCGCCCAGCACGCCAAGTCCCGAGAGGGCAAGGCGCAGGTCGCCCTCGCGCAGATGCAGTACATGCTGCCCCGTCTGCGCGGCTGGGGTCAGTCGCTGTCCCGGCAGATGGGCGGCGGCGGCGGTGGCGGCATGGCCACCCGAGGCCCCGGTGAGACCAAGATCGAGACCGACCGGCGCCGCATCCGCGAGAAGATGGCGAAGATGCGCCGGGAGATCGCCGAGATGAAGACCGGCCGCGACATCAAGCGGCAGGAACGGCGCCGCAACAAGGTGCCCTCGGTCGCCATCGCCGGCTACACCAACGCCGGAAAGTCCTCCCTGCTCAACCGGCTCACCGGCGCGGGCGTCCTGGTGGAGAACGCCCTGTTCGCCACCCTCGACCCGACCGTGCGCCGGGCCGAGACCCCGTCCGGCCGCGTCTACACCCTGGCCGACACCGTCGGCTTCGTCCGGCACCTGCCCCACCACCTCGTCGAGGCCTTCCGCTCCACGATGGAGGAGGTCGGCGACTCCGACCTCATCCTGCACATCGTGGACGGCTCGCACCCGGCGCCCGAGGAGCAGCTGGCGGCGGTCCGCGAGGTCATCCGCGAGGTCGGCGCGGTCAACGTGCCCGAGATCGTGGTGGTCAACAAGGCCGACGCCGCGGACCCGCTCGTCCTGCAGCGCCTGCTGCGCATCGAGCGGCACTCCATCGCCGTCTCGGCCCGCACCGGCCAGGGCATCGAGGAACTCCTCGCGCTCATCGACAGCGAGCTGCCGCGTCCGGCCGTCGAGGTGGAGGCCCTGGTGCCGTACACCCGCGGCGGGCTGGTCGCCCGGGCGCACGCCGAGGGCGAGGTGATCTCCGAGGAGCACACCCCGGAGGGCACCCTGCTCAAGGCGCGGGTCCACCGGGAACTGGCGGCCGAACTGGCGCCGTACGTCCCCGCCAAGCAGTAACGCCGGCCGCAGACGCAGACGCAGACGCAGACGCAGACGACCGGGGGCCTCCGCCTAGTGCGGAGGACCCCCGGTCGTTTCGTGTGCGGAGGGGACTACGCCCCGTCCGCGCTCACCGCTTGAACTTGGTGCTCACCGCGTCGTAGATCGCCTTGGCCTCGGGCCCCAGCTTCGGGCCGGCCAGCCAGCCCGCCTTCGCCGGACCGATCGAGGTGTTCGACACCAGCGCCGGCTTGCCGTCGGCGCCCGTCGCGATCCAGCCGCCGCCGGAGGAGCCGCCCGTCATCGTGCAGCCGATCCGGTACATCACCGGGTCCTCCTTGTGCAGCGCCAGACGGCCCGGCTTGTCCGTGCACTGGAAGGTCTTCTGGCCGTCGAAGGGAGCCGCCGCCGGGTAGCCCGTCGCCGTCATCCCCGTGATCTTCGGGACCGCCGGGGCGTTGAACTCCACCGGGAGCGCCGTACCGACCGTCTCCTCCAGGGACTTGCCGCTGCCGCCCTTCTCCGGGGTCACGTGCAGCACCGCGAAGTCGTACGGAGCGCCCGCGCCGCCCGTGGGCCCGCCGGTCGCGATCCACTGGTCGGAGGTCTGCGCCCAGTCGCTCCACCACACGCCGTACGGGGCCACCTGCTCGCGGGGCGCGCCCTTGAGCTCGGCCGCCGGACGGCCCGCGTTGTTGTACGAGGGGACGAAGGCGATGTTGCGGTACCAGCCGCCGGCCTTGCCCGCGTGGACGCAGTGGCCCGCCGTCCAGACCATGTTGGACTTGCCGGGGTGGGCGGGGTCCTTCACCACGGTCGCCGAGCAGACCATCGAGCCCTCGGGGCCGTCGAAGAAGACCTTGCCGGACGCCGGGACGGTGGAGTGGTACGGCGAGACCGCGGCCTTGGCCGTCACCGGGGCCGGCGTCGGGTCGGTGACGCCCTGGTCCTTGCCGGCGTCCGGGTCGACGGCCGGGGTCTGCGGCTGCTCCGCGTCACGCATCCGGTCCGGGTCCCACAGGCCGTCGATGATGGGGTTGACGTAGTCGTTCGCCTCGCGGAGCCAGTCCTCCTTCTTCCAGTTCTTCCACGCGCCCCCCTTCCACTTCTCCATGTCGAAGCCGTGCTCTTTGAGCTTGTCCTTGAGCTCTTGCGGGATCTTGATCGGGCCGTCCGCGGCGCCGCCGGACGGGAGGCTCGCTGCCACGGTCGGCTTGGCGTCGCCGCCGGCCTCCCCGTCGCCGGGTCCGCAGGCCGCGGCGGTCAGCGCGAGCGCGGCCGCGCAGAGGGCCGCGGTGACCGGTCGGTTCGGTCGCATGTCGTAAGTCCCCCAGGTGCTTCGAGGTGTTGGGACGGTGTCGTCCAGGGTGCTTCGGTTCGCTTTCGCAGCACCCCACTATGCCGCCGCCGTTGAAGACGGCGGCCCCCGGGTCGGCGGTTCCGGTCCCCGGCCGGCGTCTTCGCCGGCTGCTCGCACCGGGTGCGGGCGCGCCGCGGCGGGCTGCTGAGGGACGTTCAGGAGGACCGGGGCCCCAAGGATCTTCGGCCGACCCGTGATCCGGCGCCGCCGCCGTCGTTGGTACGTACGGGGGACGGTGCAGCAGCGTTCGTGTTCGAGGCGCAATCCGGAAGAGGAATCCGTGCGGGAGGTCCGACAGTCGTGTCCCTGACCGAGCAGGCCGCAGCCGCGGCACAGATCGCGCCCCAGGGCGGCCGCGGGGGCGCCGCGGCCGAGGGCATCCTGGGCAGGCAGGCACTGCGGGAGTCCGCCGCCCGGACGTACGCGCGCTCGCTGCCCATCGTCCCGGTACGGGCGCGCGGGCTCACCATCGAGGGCGCCGACGGGCGGCGCTACCTCGACTGCCTCTCCGGCGCCGGCACCCTCGCCCTCGGGCACAACCACCCCGTCGTCCTGGAGGCCATTCGCGGGGTCCTCGACTCGGGCGCCCCGCTGCACGTGCTCGACCTCGCGACCCCGGTCAAGGACGCGTTCACCACCGAGCTCTTCGCCAACCTGCCGACCGGGCTGGCCTCGGACGCCCGCGTCCAGTTCTGCGGGCCGGCCGGGACGGACGCCGTCGAGGCCGCGCTGAAGCTGGTCCGGGCGGCCACCGGCCGCTCCGGCCTCCTCGCCTTCGCCGGGGCCTACCACGGCATGACGGCCGGGGCGCTCTCCGCCTCCGGCGGGGCCACCGACGTCCGCGTGACCCGGCTGCCCTACCCGCAGGACCACCGCTGCCCCTTCGGGGTCGGCGGCGCTGAGGGCGCCCGGCTCTCCGCGGCCTGGACCGAGAGCCTGCTCGACGACCCCAAGGGCGGGGTGCCCGCGCCGGCGGGCATGCTCGTCGAACCCGTCCAGGGCGAGGGCGGGGTCCACCCGGCCCCGGACGACTGGCTGCGCCGGATGCGGGAGATCACCGAGACCCGGGGCATCCCGCTGATCGCGGACGAGGTACAGACCGGAGTGGGCCGCACCGGCGCCTTCTGGGGCGTCGACCACTCCGGGGTCGTCCCCGACGTGATGGTCCTGTCCAAGGCGATCGGCGGCAGCCTGCCCCTCGCCGTGATCGTCTACCGCTCGGAGCTGGACGTCTGGGCTCCCGGGGCCCATGCCGGAACGTTCCGCGGTAACCAGCTCGCCATGGCCGCCGGCACCGCCACCCTCGCCTACGTCCGCCGCAACGGCCTCGCCGAGCGCGCGGCGGAGCTGGGCGGGCGGATGCAGACGGCCCTGCGCGGCCTGGCGGGCGACCAGCCCTGCATCGGCGACGTCCGGGGCCGGGGCCTGATGCTCGGCATCGAGATCGTCGACCCCGACACCGGGGCCGCCGCCCCCGCCCTCGCCGCCGCCATCCGCCAGGAATGCCTGGACCGCGGCCTGATCGTCGAACTCGGCGGCCGCCACGGCGCCGTGGTCCGCCTGCTGCCCCCGCTCACCCTGACCGACGAGCAGGCCACAGCCGTCCTGGACCGCCTCGCCGACGCCGTCCCCGCCGCCGCCCACTGACCCGAGGACCCCCATGCCCCACCCCGAACCCCCCACCCCCACCCCCGTCCCACCCCACCCCCACCCCCTCCCGACCACCCTGCCTGCCGCCGCCCCCACCCGCCCGGAGGTCCACCCGCCCGCCGCCGCAAGCCCCCGCCCGGCCACCCTGCCTGCCGCCGCCCCCACCCGCCCGGCCCCCCACCCGCCCGCCGCCGCCCCCACTCATGCGGAACTTCGACCGCCCATCCCGCCCGCCGCCCCCACCCACCCCGAGCCCGGACCGACTCCCGCGACCAGCCCCCGCTCCCACCCGGACACCCGAGCTGCCGCAGTGCCCGCCACCCCCGCGACCCACACGAGGCGCCCGCCCATCCCCACCACCACCGTCCGCCCGCCCGACTCGGACGCTCCGACGGCACTAGGCGTTGCCGACCTCACGGCCCGAGGGACGAGCTCGCCGACCACCGTCCGCCCGCCTCACACGGACGCCCTGGCAGTCGCAGGAGCAGCCGACTCCGCGTCCGGTGCGACGGGCCGGGCTATCCGCGTCACCGTCGGTGCGCCCCACCGGGACTCTCTCGCGGACGCAGGGGTCGCCGACCCCGAGGCCCGAGCGTCGAGCTCGCCGACCGCCGTCCGCCCGCCTGACACGGACGCCTTGGCAGTCGCAGGAGCAGCCGACTCCGCGTCCGGTGCGACGGGCCAAGTCATCCCCGTCACCGTCGGCCCATCCCACCCGGACGCTCGCGCCGCCGGGGAGGTCGCCTTTGAAGCCGCCGCCCTCGCCACCCATACGACAGGCACGGCCATCCCCGCCACCGTCCGCACGCCCCGCTCCGACGCCCCGGCCGTCGCGCAGGCCGCCCCCCGCGAGGCCCGTGCGGCCGGTTCGGCCATTCCCGCCGAGGGCCTGCCGTGCCACCCCGATACCCCCGCCGCCCGTCCGGGCGGCCCCGGCGAGGCACTGCACCGCGAGGCCCCCGCCGGCCCGGGACCGGCCCGTTCCGCCGGGACGGTCCTGCCCGTGGACCCGCCCCCCGCCCAGACCGGCCGTCCGGCGGCCACACCACCTGGGCCCGTGCCGTCGGCCTCCGGGCAGGCCGCCCCTCTGGCCCGACCGACCACGACGCCCTGGGCGGAGGACCCGGACCCGGTCGGGGCGGGGGAGTGCGCGCACCTCACGGAGCCGGCCGCCACCCCGCCCCCGGACCATCCCGGGCAGTCGGCCCACGCGACGCCAGCCCCCGCACCGGCGCTCCCGGCGGGCACCGACCGGCCCGGGCCGCAGGACACCCCCCAGCCCCCTCGGCCGGAGGCCGGGCCCGCTCCGGTGCTGCCCTGGGCCGGAGCCGCATCGGCTCAGGCGCCCGGTACCCCGCAGGGGGACCGGGACCGGGCCGCCGACCCCGGGCCGGGGCTGCCCGGGCCCGGCCCGGGGTCGGCAGGCGCCCGGGGCGGGACCGTGCCCCGGCAGAAGGCCGCGACCCCCCGGCCCCTGGCGGGCGGGGCAGGACCCGCCGGGCCCGACCCGGCGGTGCTGCCCGACCTGCTGGACCACCCCGACCCGGCCACCGCAGCCGAGGCCGCCACCGTGGAGAACCTGCTGCGGTGCTGGATCCGCGAGAGCGGCATCGGCCGCCCCGACGGGCCCGTCGGTACCCTGCTCCGCATCCCTCTCCCCGCGTCCGCCGCCGCGCTGCTCGTCCCCGTCCGGCACTGGTCCGCGGCCGGCTGGCACCGCTTCGCCCCCGCCCGCATCGAGGGCGCCCCCGCCGACGCCCCCGCTGTGGACGCCGTCACCCTCGCATCCCTGCTCGCCCGCGAGGGCAACGGCCGCGGCGCCGACCTCGTCGGCCGCGTCGCCGACTCGGTGCGCCGCACCACCGAGTTCATCGCCGACCGGCGCCGCCGCCCCGCCGCCCCCGCTCCCATCGCGAGCGACCTCTTCCTCACCGCAGAGCAGTCCCTTCTCCTCGGCCACCCCCTCCAACCGGACCCCAAGAGCCGCGAAGGACTCTCCGAAGCCGAAGCACACCACTATTCACCCGAACTCCACGGCTCCTTCCCCCTGCACTGGATCGCGGTCGCACCGACCGTCCTCGCCACCGAATCCGCCTGGACCGAACGCGGCCGCCCGGTCTCTGCGGCCCGGCTCCTCACCCGGCTGGCCCCCGGCCTCCCGCTGCCCGCCGGCACCACCCCCCTTCCCCTGCACCCCTGGCAGGCCCGCGACCTCCTCCAGCGCCCCGCCGTCACCGCCCTGCGCGACGCGGGACTCCTGACCGACCTCGGTCCGTACGGAACCCCCTGGTACCCCACCTCCTCCGTCCGCACCGTCCACCGCCCCGGCGCGCCCGCCATGCTCAAGCTCTCCCTGGGCCTGCGCATCACCAACTCCCGTCGCGAGAACCTCCGCAAGGAACTCCACCGCGGCGTCGAGGTGCACCGGCTGCTCCGCACCGGCCTCGCCGAGCAGTGGCAGACCGCCCACCCCGGCTTCGACATCGTCCGCGACCCCGCCTGGGTCGCCGTCGACACACCCGACGGCACCCCCGTGCCGGGCCTCGACGCCCTGCTCCGACACAACCCCTTCCGCTCCGACGACGACGCGGTCTGCGTCGCCGCACTCACCTCCCCACGCCCGTGGCCGAGCCGCACCACCATGCGGTCCCGGCTCGCCGACACCGTCTCCCGGCTCGCCGCGACCACCGGGCGCCCCGCCTCCGCGGTCGCCACCGAGTGGTTCCTGCGCTACCTGGACCAGGTCGTCCTGCCGGTCCTCGCCTTCGACGCGCTCGCCGGCATCGCCCTCGAAGCCCACCAGCAGAACACCCTGGTGCTCCTCGACCGGGCCGGCTGGCCCGTCGGCGGCCGCTTCCGCGACAACCAGGGGTACTACTTCCGCGACTCCCGGCGCACCGAACTGGAACAACGGCTCCCCGGGATCGGCCGCGCGAGCGACACCTTCGTCCCCGACGCCGTCACCGACGAACGCTTCGCCTACTACCTCGGCATCAACAACGTGCTCGGCCTCATCGGTGCTTTCGGCTCCCAGCGGCTCGCCGACGAGCGCGTGCTCCTCGCCGCCTTCCGCCGCTTCCTCGGCAAGGCCACGGGCCTCGGCCCGCTCCCCGCGCAGCTGCTGGACTCACCCACCCTCCGCTGCAAGGCGAACCTGCTCACCCGCCTGGGCGGCCTCGACGAGCTCGTGGGCCCCGTCGACACGCAGTCCGTCTACGTCACCATCGCCAACCCCCTCCACGACTGACGCGAGCCCACCGACACGGAGAAGAGCCCGATGCCCCCCGCCGAAACCACCACCAGCACCTTCACCGGCCTCGCCCGCCAGGGGACCGCCCGGCACGAGACCACCGGACACCGCTTCACCGTCGGACTGCTGCCCCTGCTCGCCGAGGCGGACCTCCTCGACTCACCCGCGGGCTGGGGCTCCCTTCCCACACCGGCCGGAGCCTTCCGCCTCGAACCCGTACGGCCGGGCCGGGACCTCCCGCTCCTCACCCGCTGGATGAACGACCCCGACGTGGCCGCCTACTGGGAACTGGCCGGCGCCTCCGCCGTCACCGCCGCCCACCTGCGGGCCCAGCTCGACGGCGACGGCCGCAGCATTCCCTGCCTCGGCCTGCTCGACGGGACCACGATGAGCTACTGGGAGATCTACCGGGCCGACCTCGACCCGGTCTCCCGCCACTACCCGGCGCGCCCCCACGACACGGGTATCCACCTGCTGATCGGAGACGGCACGAACCGCGGCCGGGGCCTGGGGACCACGCTGCTGCGCGCCGTCACCGAGCTCGTCTTCGACAACCGCCCGCGCTGCACACGGGTCATCGCCGAACCGGACATCCGCAACACCCCCTCCGTATCAGCCTTCCTCGCCGCCGGTTTCCGCTATGCCACGGAAATCGAACTCCCCGGGAAGCGTGCCGCCCTGATGATCCGGGACCGGTCGCTGCGCAATCTCCTCTGATCGCCGCCGTCGACCCGCCGTCCGTCCTCCCAGGCCGTTCCTTCACGCCTCTCCCTTCGAAAACTCCGCGTCCCGCCGCGAAGTTCCCGATCCACGAGGAGTCCCGTGCCGACCTTCCCCGCAGCCCCCGACTCCATGGAGCCCGCCTTCCCCCCGTCGCCCCGACACCCCCGCACACCCCCCGAGCTCAACCGTCCGACCTGGGACTCCGCCGCCCGCCGGCTGCTCGCCAAGATGCTCGCCGAGTTCGCCTACGAGGAGATCGTCACCCCAGCCCCGGCACCGGCGGCCGCGGGCGACGCCTGGACCCTGACCCTCGACGACGGCAGCAGCCTCGGCTTCCGCGCCCGCCGCCGCGCCTACGGGAGCTGGCAGGTCGCACCGGAGACGATCACGCTCACCCCGCCGGCACCCTCCACCGGACCCCCGACGTCCTTCGGCGACCCGTACGGCTTCCTCGTGCGCGCCCGCACCCTCCTCGGCCTCGACGGCCCCACCCTCGGCCACCTGATCCGCGAGCTGAGCGCCACCCTCGCCGCCGACGCCCGCCTCGACCACCACGCCCTCACCGCCGACGTCCTCGCCGACCTGGACTACGCCGCGCTCGAAGGCCACCAGACGGGCCACCCCTGGCTCGTCGCCAACAAGGGCCGCGTCGGATGGTCAGCCGCCGACGCCGCCGCCTGGGCCCCCGAGGCCCGCACCCCCCAGCGCCTGCCCTGGCTCGCCGCCCACACCTCCCTCGCCGAGTACCGCGGCGGCGCCGGCCTGGAGGACCCCGCGCGCCTCTACGGGGCCGAACTCGACCCCGTCACCCGTGCCGTCTTCGACGGGACCCTCCGCGAGCGCGGACTGGACCCCCTCGGCTACCTCTACCTGCCCGTCCACCCCTGGCAGTGGGACGAGGTCGTCCTCCCCCTCTTCGCCCCCGCCCTCGCCTCCGGCGCCCTGGTCCCGCTCCCCGCCGACCCCGACGAACGGCTCCCGCAGCAGTCCGTCCGCACCTTCCTCAACCTCACCCGCCCCGACCGCCACAGCGTCAAACTCCCGCTGTCCGTCCTCAACACCATGGTCTGGCGGGGCCTGCCCGGCGACCTCACCCTGGCCGCCCCCGCCGTCACCGCCTGGATCCACTCCCTGCGCGACGCCGACCCCTTCCTGCGCGACGAATGCGGGGTCATCCTGCTCGGCGAGGTCGCCTCCGTCACCGTCCGCCACCCCGTGTACGGCCGGCTCCCCGAGGTCCCCTACCAGTACAAGGAACTCCTCGGAGCGATCTGGCGCGAACCCCTGGCCCGTCACCTCGCCCCCGGCGAGCGCGCCCGCACGCTCGCCTCGCTCCTCCACACCGACCCGCGCGGCCGCTGCTTCACCGCGGAACTCGTCGCCCGCTCCGGCCTCGCCCCCACGGCCTGGCTCCAGCGGCTCTTCGCCGCCCTGCTGCCCCCGCTGCTCCACTTCCTCTACCGCTACGGCACCGTCTTCTCCCCGCACGGCGAGAACGCGATCGTGGTCTTCGACCAGCAGGACGTGCCCGTCCGCCTCGCCGTCAAGGACTTCGTGGCCGACGTCGGCATCAGCAGCGCCCCGCTGCCCGAGCAGGAGTCCCTGCCCGAGGAGGCCCGCGCCGTCCTGCGCTCCGAGCCGCCCGCCTTCCTCACCCAGTTCCTCCACGCCGGCCTGTTCGTCGGGGTCTTCCGCTACCTCGCCGCCCTGTGCGAGGACCGCCTCGCCGTCCCCGAGGACGACTTCTGGTCCCTCGTACGGGCGGAGATCCTCCGCCACCAGGCCCGCTTCCCCGACCTCAAGGACCGCCACGAGCTCTTCGACCTGCTCACCGAGCGGATCGACCGGCTCTGCCTCAACCGCAACCGGCTCCACCAGGACGGCTACCGCGACCGCCCGGACCGCCCCCACGCCGTCATCCACGGCACCGTGCCCAATCCCCTCTACCGCCCGTGAGGCCCGAGGGGTACGCCGCTGTCGGCGGCGCCCCGTAGGGTTGGTCCTGCTATGACGAAGCCCTCCCTCCCCGACCTGCTGCACGCCGCCGTCTCCGCCGTCGGCGGCACGGAGCGCCCCGGCCAGGTGGCCATGGCCGAAGCCGTCGCCGAAGCGATCGACGACAACTCCCACCGGCTGATCCAGGCCGGCACCGGCACCGGCAAGTCCCTCGGCTACCTGGTCCCGGCCCTGGCGCACGGCGAGCGCGTCGTCGTGGCCACGGCGACGCTGGCACTCCAGCGCCAGCTCGTCGAGCGCGACCTGCCGCGCACGGTCGAGGCCCTCCACCCGCAGCTGCGCCGACGGCCGCAGTTCGCCATGCTCAAGGGCCGGTCCAACTACCTCTGCCTGCACCGGCTGCACGAGGGCGCCCCGCAGGACGAGGAGGAGGGCCTCTTCGACCAGTTCGAGGCGGCCGCCCCCACCAGCAAGCTCGGCAAGGACCTGCTGCGCCTGCGCGACTGGGCCGACGAGACCGAGACCGGCGACCGCGACGACCTCACCCCCGGCGTCTCCGACAAGGCCTGGGGTCAGATCTCGGTCTCCTCCCGGGAGTGCCTGGGCGCCACGAAGTGCGCGTACGGCGCCGAATGCTTCGCCGAGGCGGCCCGAGAGCGGGCCAAGCTCGCGGACGTGGTCGTCACCAACCACGCGCTGCTCGCCATCGACGCCATCGAGGGCGCCCCCGTACTGCCGCAGCACGAGGTCCTGATCGTGGACGAGGCCCACGAGCTGGTCTCCCGCGTCACCGGCGTCGCCACCGGCGAGCTCACCCCGGGCCAGGTCAACCGGGCGGTGAAGCGTGCCGCCAAGCTGGTCGACGAGAAGATCGCGGACTCCCTGCAGACCGCCGCGGAGACCTTCGAGCGGGTGATGGAGCTGGCGCTCCCCGGCCGCCTGGAGCAGATCCCCGACGACCTCGGCTACGCGCTGGCCGCCCTGCGCGACTCCGCCCGCACCGTGATCTCCGCGATCGGCGCCACCCGCGACAAGTCCGTCCACGACGAGGACGCCATCCGCAAGCAGGCCCTGGCCGCGGTGGAGAACGTCCACACGGTGGCCGAGCGGATCATGCTCGGCTCCGAGTACGACGTCGTCTGGTACGAGCGCCACGACCGCTTCGGCGCCACCCTCCGGGTCGCGCCGCTGTCGGTGTCCGGGCTGCTGCGCGAGAAGCTCTTCGAGGACCGCTCGGTGGTCCTCACCTCCGCCACCCTCAAGCTCGGCGGGGACTTCAACGGGGTCGCGGCCTCGCTCGGCCTCTCCCCGGAAGGGGTCGAGGGGGAGGGCGTGCCGCTCTGGCGGGGCCTGGACGTCGGGTCCCCGTTCGACTACCCGAAGCAGGGCATCCTCTACGTCGCCAAGCACCTGGCCACCCCGGGCCGTGAGGGCACCCGCGGGGACATGATGGACGAGCTGGCGGAACTGATCGAGGCGGCGGGCGGCCGGACCCTCGGCCTCTTCTCCTCCATGCGCGGTGCCAAGGCGGCCGCCGAGGAACTGCGCGGACGGCTCGACAACCCGATCCTGCTCCAGGGCGAGGAGACGCTGGGCGAGCTGATCAAGGCCTTCGCGGCGGACCCGCGCACCTGCCTGTTCGGCACGCTCTCGCTCTGGCAGGGCGTGGACGTGCCCGGTCCCAGCTGCCAGCTGGTGATCATGGACCGGATCCCGTTCCCGCGCCCCGACGACCCGCTGATGAGCGCGCGGCAGAAGTCCGTGGAGGAGAACGGAGGCAACGGCTTCATGGCGGTCGCCGCCACCCATGCGGCCCTGCTGATGGCCCAGGGCGCCGGCCGCCTCGTTCGGGCGTCCGGGGACCGGGGCGTCGTCGCGGTGCTCGACCCCCGTCTGGCCACGGCCCGGTACGGGAGCTTCCTGCGGGCCTCGCTGCCCGACTTCTGGTACACGACGGACCGCAACCAGGTCCGCCGCTCACTGGCCGCGATCGACGCGAGCGCGAAGGCAGACGACCAGTAGGTCCCGGCCGACGGGCGCAGAGCGGGCATACGAACAGTGGGCATACAACAGCTCCGGGACCGGCGCAGAGGGTCCCGGAGCTGGCTGAGGGGGCGAGCGGTCAGACGCGGCGCAGTACGGCGACGACCTTGCCGAGGATGGTCGCCTCGTCGCCGGGGATCGGCTGGTAGGCGGCGTTGTGCGGGAGCAGCCAGACGTGGCCGTCCTCCCGCTTGAAACGCTTGACCGTCGCCTCGCCGTCCAGCATCGCGGCGACGATGTCGCCGTTCTCCGCGACGGGCTGGCGGCGGACGGTGACCCAGTCGCCGTCACAGATGGCGGCCTCGATCATCGAGTCGCCCACGACCTTGAGCACGAAGAGCTCACCGTCGCCGACGAGCTGGCGGGGGAGCGGGAACACGTCCTCGACCGACTCCTCGGCGAGGATCGGGCCGCCGGCCGCGATCCGGCCGACCAGGGGAACGTAGGAGGCGGCGGGCTTGCCGGTGGTGTCGGTGGGCTGCGAGCTGGGCTGGTCGGAGCCGCGCACCTCGTAGGCGCGGGGACGGTGCGGGTCGCGGCGCAGGAAGCCCTTGCGCTCCAGGGCCATCAGCTGGTGCGCGACCGAGGAGGTGCTGGAGAGGCCGACGGCCTGGCCGATCTCGCGCATGGACGGCGGGTAGCCGCGACGCTGCACCGAGTCACGGATGACCTCGATGACCCTCCGCTGCCGATCCGTGAGTCCGGAGCTGTCGGCGCGGATGCCTGGAGGTCGCCCTGGCAGCGAGCGTGCGGGGCGTACGGCGGCCTCCGCCTCCGGGTTCTGACTTGCGTCATTCATGGCATGCACCGGCTCGAGTCGGCTCTGGGAGCGGTTCTGGGCAGTGATGGTGGCACTGTCTGCGGTGGTGGTCACGTCGGCCCCTCTCGAAATGTTCTCCCTAGCTGGACAACGGTAGTAGCTTTCGAAAGGTTGCGCCAAACACACGTTCGAGTGAAAAATCGCGGATCCCCCACCTGGGTTAGAGCGGTGGGTGTATGGACGGCCGGTGTGGATGACCGGCTCGAACGGCGGCCCGGAGGGGTGCGGTCGGCCCGTCGTCCGAACGCGGATTCGGAACCGCGTGTGCTGCTTACGGTACCCTTCCCGGTTGGGTCGCCACCGCTCGGGCTCGTGCCCAGTGTGGCACCGCAACCGCCGGAATCCGGCCATCGGGCCCCGCGACACGCGTAGGGGTGCAAATCCTGCCCAACGCAAGATCTAGTGGTTGGATGAGCGTCACAGCCCACAAGTTGTGGTCGGGGTCTGCTCGGGGCTCCGGGATCGCATATGCTTGTGGCTGCTTCACGAGCCCCCGGCGGAGACTCGCTCTCTGTCGCTGAGGGGCTCCGTGGGGTGATTCAGTCGTGCCAAGAGGAGGGTGAGGGAACCATGCACTGCCCCTTCTGCAGGCACCCCGACAGCCGCGTCGTCGACAGCCGCACCACCGATGACGGAACGTCGATCCGCCGGCGCCGTCAGTGCCCCGACTGCTCCCGTCGCTTCACGACGGTGGAGACGGCGTCGCTGATGGTGATCAAGCGAAGCGGGGTCACCGAACCCTTCAGCCGCACCAAGGTCATCTCTGGCGTCCGCAAGGCGTGCCAGGGGCGGCCGGTCACCGAGGACGCCCTCGCCAAGCTCGGCCAGCGGGTCGAGGAGGCGGTGCGCGCCACCGGGAGCGCCGAGCTGACCACCCACGACGTGGGTCTGGCCATACTCGGCCCGTTGCAGGAGCTCGACCTGGTCGCGTACCTGCGGTTCGCGTCCGTTTACAAAGCTTTCGACACCCTTGAAGACTTCGAGACCGCCATCGCGGAACTCCGCGTGCCGCGGCCTCATCCCCATGAGTGCGAGCCCGGAGGGACCCCCTCGGTCGTCCCCGTGCCCGCCTCCGCCGCCGACTGACCGGACGGGGCCGCAGCGCAGTGCGGCCCCGCCGGTCGGCAGGGCGAGATTCGTAGATCCAGGACACAGCATTGTGCCGCGGAATATCGCTGGCACTTTAGGGCGTTTTTGCCCGCATATGGGAGGCAGGCGGCATGACAGAGACGGCGAGCAGCTCGGCACGTGGTTCCCGCGCCAAGGGGACCAAGGCCGCCAAGGGCGGCCTGCGGATCGAGCGCATCCACACCACCCCCGGCGTGCACCCGTACGACGAGGTGAACTGGGAGCTCCGTGACGTCGTCATGACGAACTGGCGCGACGGCTCGGTCAACTTCGAGCAGCGCGGCGTCGAGTTCCCCGACTTCTGGTCGGTGAACGCGGTCAACATCGTCACCAGCAAGTACTTCCGCGGCGCCGTCGGCACCCCGCAGCGCGAGACCGGTCTGAAGCAGCTCATCGACCGCATCGTGAAGACCTACACGAAGGCCGGCGAGGACTACGACTACTTCGCGTCCCCCGCCGACGCGGAGATCTTCGAGCACGAGCTGACCTACGCCCTCCTGCACCAGATCTTCAGCTTCAACTCCCCGGTGTGGTTCAACGTCGGCACGCCCCAGCCGCAGCAGGTCTCCGCCTGCTTCATCCTGTCCGTCGACGACTCCATGGAGTCGATCCTCGACTGGTACAAGGAAGAGGGCATGATCTTCAAGGGCGGCTCCGGCGCCGGCCTGAACCTCTCCCGCATCCGCTCCTCCAAGGAGCTCCTCTCCTCCGGCGGCAACGCCTCCGGCCCGGTCTCCTTCATGCGCGGCGCCGACGCGTCCGCCGGAACGATCAAGTCGGGCGGCGCCACCCGCCGCGCGGCCAAGATGGTCGTCCTGGACGTGGACCACCCGGACGTCGAGGACTTCATCGCCACCAAGGTGAAGGAGGAGGAGAAGATCCGCGCCCTGCGCGACGCGGGCTTCGACATGGACCTGGGCGGCGACGACATCACGTCCGTCCAGTACCAGAACGCCAACAACTCCGTCCGCGTGAACGACGAGTTCATGACGGCCGTCGAGAACGGCACCGAGTTCGGCCTGCGCGCCCGCATGACCGGCGAGGTCATCGAGAAGGTCGACGCCAAGGCGCTCTTCCGCAAGCTCGCCGAGGCCGCGTGGGCCTGCGCCGACCCGGGCATCCAGTACGACGGTGTGATCAACAACTGGCACACCTGCCCCGAGTCCGGCCGCATCACCGCGTCCAACCCCTGCAGCGAGTACATGCACCTGGACAACACGTCCTGCAACCTCGCCTCGCTGAACCTGATGAAGTTCCTGAACGACGACGGCAAGGGCAACCAGTCCTTCGACGCCGAGCGCTTCGCCAAGGTCGTCGAGCTCGTCATCACCGCGATGGACATCTCCATCTGCTTCGCGGACTTCCCGACGCAGAAGATCGGCGAGAACACCCGCGCCTTCCGCCAGCTGGGCATCGGCTACGCCAACCTCGGCGCCCTCCTGATGGCGACCGGCCACGCGTACGACTCGGACGGCGGCCGCACCCTCGCCGCCTCGATCACCTCGCTGATGACCGGCACCGCGTACAAGCGCTCCGCCGAGCTGGCCGCCATCGTCGGCCCGTACGACGGCTACGCCCGCAACGCCGACTCGCACAAGCGCGTCATGAAGCAGCACGCCGACGCCAACGCCGTCGCGCCGCGCACCGAGGACCTGGACAACGCGATCTGGGCCGCCGCGACCGAGGCCTGGCAGGACGTCCTGCGCCTCGGCGAGAAGAACGGCTTCCGCAACTCCCAGGCCTCCGTCCTCGCGCCGACCGGCACCATCGGTCTCGCGATGTCCTGCGACACCACCGGTGTCGAGCCGGACCTGGCCCTGGTCAAGTTCAAGAAGCTCGTCGGCGGCGGCTCGATGCAGATCGTCAACGGCACCGTCCCGCAGGCCCTGCGCCGCCTGGGCTACCAGGAGGAGCAGATCGAGGCGATCGTCTCCCACATCGCCGAGCACGGAAACGTCGTCGACGCCCCCGGCCTGAAGACCGAGCACTACGAGGTCTTCGACTGCGCGATGGGCGAGCGCTCCATCTCCCCGATGGGCCACGTCCGCATGATGGCCGCGATCCAGCCCTGGATCTCCGGCGCGATCTCGAAGACGGTCAACATGCCGGAGACGGCCAGCGTCGAGGAGATCGAGGAGATCTACTTCGAGGCGTGGAAGCTGGGCGTCAAGGCGCTCGCGATCTACCGCGACAACTGCAAGGTCGGCCAGCCCCTCTCCGCGAAGAAGAAGGAGGAGGAGAAGGCCGAGATCACCGAGAAGGCCGAGGAGACCATCCGCACGGCGGTCGAGAAGGTCATCGAGTACCGCCCGGTCCGCAAGCGCCTCCCCAAGGGCCGCCCGGGGATCACCACCTCCTTCACGGTCGGTGGCGCCGAGGGCTACATGACGGCCAACTCCTACCCGGACGACGGCCTGGGCGAGGTCTTCCTGAAGATGTCCAAGCAGGGTTCGACCCTCGCGGGCATGATGGACGCCTTCTCGATCGCCGTCTCGGTCGGTCTGCAGTACGGCGTCCCGCTGGAGACGTACGTCGCGAAGTTCACCAACATGCGCTTCGAGCCGGCCGGTATGACGGACGACCCGGACGTGCGGATGGCGCAGTCGATCGTCGACTACATCTTCCGCCGCGTGGCGCTCGACTTCCTGCCCTTCGAGACCCGCTCGGCCCTCGGCATCCACTCCGCCGAGGAGCGCCAGCGCCACCTCGACACCGGCTCGTACGAGCCGCTCGAGGAGGAGATCGACACCGAGTCCCTGGCCCAGTCGGCGCCCGTCGCCCCCGTGGTCAAGCCGGTGGCGGTCGTCCCGGTCCCGGCCCCGAAGACGGCGCACAGCAACGCCGAGCTGGTCGAGATGCAGATGGGCGTCTCCGCCGACGCTCCGCTCTGCTTCTCCTGCGGTACGAAGATGCAGCGCGCCGGCTCCTGCTACATCTGCGAGGGCTGCGGCTCCACCAGCGGCTGCAGCTGACGGCTGACGCCTAGCACCACGTAAGAGGGTGCCGACCTGCGGGTCGGCGCCCTCTTCGGCGTTTCCGGTGCGGGAGCGGTGAATACGGTTGGTGCGCGGAGCCGGCGTGGTGATCATGGGGAGGGGCCCGCGGGCACGCGCGGGCCCGGGAACACCACGACGGGGAGCGGATGGGCATGTGGAACGGTGACGAGCTGGATCTGGCCGCCTACCTGGCGCGGATCGGGCTGGGCGGCGACGGCCGGGAACTCCGGCCGGACCTAGGCACGTTGTACGCGGTGCACCGGGCGCACACCGCCACCATCCCCTTCGAAAGCCTGGACGTCCTGTTCGGCCGGCCCGTCGCGCTGGAGGTCGAGGCCCTCCAGGAGAAGCTCGTGCACGGCCGCCGCGGCGGCTACTGCTACGAGCAGAACTCGCTGCTGGCCGCCGCCCTGGAACGGATCGGCTTCGAGGTCTCCGGGCGCGGCGCCCGCAACCGCACCCGGGGCGACACCCTGCTCCCGGTGACGCACGCCGCGCTCGTCGTCACGGTCGACGGCGAACCGTGGCTCTGCGACGCGGGGTTCGGCTACCAGGGCCCGCGCGAGCCCGTCCCGCTGGGGCGGCCCGGGACCGAGGTGCGCCAGGGCCGGTGGACCTTCGCCGTCCACGAGGAGGAGGGCGGCGTCCTGGCCCTCCGCATCCGCCGCGGTGACGCCTGGCGGGACCTGTACGCCTTCTCCCCGCAGCGCTACCACCCCGTCGACTACGTCGTGCTGAACCACTACAGCTCCACCCACCCCCGCTCCGCCTTCATCGGGCAGACCCTCGTACAGCTCCCGGGCGACACGGTGCGCACGACACTCGTCGGGCGGGAACTCATGCGCCTCCACCCCGACGGGCGGACCGAGCGGGAGGCCGTCGCCCCGGACGGACTGCTCGCCCTGATCGAGCGGGAGTTCGGTCTTCGGCTGCCCGAGCGGGATGCGGCCGAACTGGTACGGATCCACCGCTCCGGGGACTGACCGGGGCCGGTCCCCGGCCCGTACGATGGCGCGGTGCTGGTCAAGTGGATTCGCTGCACGGTGACGGACCGACGCGGGTTCGAGCGCGGGCAGCGCAAGTGGGCGGGGCTGCCCGGCGAACCCGGATTCCGGGGGCAGGGCGGCGGCTGGAGCAGGGGCCGGCAGGGGGTCGCGCATGTCTTCGCGTTCTGGGAGAGCCGTTCCTTCTACGACTCCTTCATGGCCCGCTCGCACGACAGACTGGCGGCCGCGCAGGCGGGCACCTACACCGACGCCCGGGTCACGCTCTTCGACTACCGCTTCGACGTGAAGACCGGCTTCGAGCCGCGCTTCACCGACGCCGACGTGGTCCGGGTCGCGCACACCCGGGTCCGGGAAGGCCGCGTGGAGCACTTCGCGCTGATGCAGGAGAAGGTCTGGAACCCCGCCATGGCCGGGTCGCCCGGGATGATCCGGGGACTCTTCGGCGAGGCGCCGGGCCGTGAGTTCCTGGTGCTGTCCATGTGGCGTGCCGCCGCCGAGCACGGCAAGTACCGGCAGGAGCGGGTGGAGCGGCTCTCGCTGCGCGCCCAGACCGAGGCGGACGTGGAGGCCCTCACCGGGGACGTCGTGGACCTCGAACCCGGCTGGACGGTATGACCGTACGACGAACCGCTCCGGCGACCGGCGTGCCCGGGGCGTGCTCGCCCCGGGGGCCGCATAGGGTCGGGGCATGGTTCGACCACGGCGCATCGTCCTCGTCCGGCACGGGGAATCGGAGGGAAACATCGATGACACGGTGTACGAGCGCGAGCCCGACCACGCCCTGCGCTTGACCCCCGCCGGCCGCGAACAGGCCGCCGAGGCCGGGGTCCGGCTGCGCGAGCTCTTCGGCGACGAGCACATCAGCGCCTACGTCTCCCCGTACCGCCGGACCCTCCAGACCTTCCGCGAGCTGCGCCTGGACCCCTCGCGGGTGCGGATGCGCGAGGAGCCCCGGCTGCGCGAGCAGGACTGGGGCAACTGGCAGGACCGCGACGACGTGAAGCTCCAGAAGGCCTACCGCGACGCCTACGGGCACTTCTTCTACCGCTTCGCCCAGGGCGAGTCGGGCGCCGACGTCTACGACCGCGTCGGCTCCTTCCTGGAGAGCCTCTACCGCAGCTTCGAAGCACCCGACCACCCCGAGAACGTCCTGCTGGTGACGCACGGTCTGACGATGCGGCTGTTCTGCATGCGCTGGTTCCACTGGTCGGTGGCCGAGTTCGAGGCCCTCTCCAACCCCGGGAACGGCGAATTCCGGGTGCTGATGCTCGGTCCCGACGGACGGTACCGGATGGACCGCCCGTTTGAGCGGTGGACCACACCCGAGCCTTATGACCTGGACGGCTAAAGTGGCGCGCGATGACCGCTGATTCCGCTTCCGAACGGCGCTACGCACGCGCCCTGTCCAGCCTCCGCGGGCTGGCCCTGGGGGACGCCCTGGGCTCCCAGTACTTCGTCCCCGTGAACTACCCGCTGCTCAAGCGGCGCGAGCTGCCGGCCGGCAGCGAGCCGTGGCAGTGGACCGACGACACCGAGATGGCCTGCTCGGTGGTGGCCGTGCTCGCCGCGCACGGGCGCATCGACCAGGACGCGCTGGCGGCCTCGTTCGCCGAGCACCACGACTTCGACCGCGGCTACGGCCCCGCCGTCAACCGGATGCTGCGCCTGGTCCGCGAGGGCGAGGACTGGCGCACCCTGGCCGCCGAGCTCTTCAACGGGCAGGGCTCCTGGGGCAACGGCGCGGCCATGCGGATCGCCCCGCTGGGCGCCTGGTACGCGGAGGACCCCGAGCAGGCCACCCACCAGGCCGAGATCTCCGCCTACACCACCCACCAGCACCGCGAGGCGGTGTGCGGGGCGATGGCCGTCGCCGCCGCGGCCGCGCTGGCGGCGGCCCAGGACGGTCCGCCGACCGCCGAGGACCTGCTGGACGGGGTGATCGCGCTGGTGCCGCGCAGCGCCGTGGGCGCCGGCGTGCGCCGGGCTCGGGACATGCTGGACTACGGGGACGCGAACACCGTCGCGGCCGTACTGGGCTGCGGTCGGCGCACCAGCGCCCACGACACGGTGCCGTTCGCACTGTGGTCGGCGGCGCGGGCGTTGGACGCGTTCGAGCGGGCGTTCTGGACCACCGCCCAGGTGGGCGGCGACGTGGACACCACCTGCGCGATCGTCGGCGGGATCCTGGGCGCGCGCGGGGACGCCGCACTGCCGCAGGCCTGGCTGGCGCGGACCGAGGCGCTCCCGGCCTGGCTCCCCGAGCTCCCCGCCTAGACCACCCCTTTTCGCTGTGGACCCGGGTGCGGGGGAGGCCCCGCACCCGGGTCCCTTCGCATGGCCGTGCGCGCCGGCGGCTGCCCGGGCGGCTGCGGCCGGTGAACATCCGCAGCGGGACGACGGATTCGGCGATCAGGGACCGACCGGCACGACGAGGCCGAGCAGGCCGACGGCGGCGGCGAAGGAGCCGAGGGCCGCGCTTCACGATTGCGATCCCGGTCGGATGATTCCCTCCGCGAGGCGGTTCGGGAGGGTGTTGTGTGAGTCGCCCCGTGTGGCCATCCAGGGGCTGGTGTCACCCTGAATCAGGCGGGTGCAAGCCCAGCCGGACGCCATGATTCTGGTGATCGCCGACGCGATCCCGGTGGTGCTGGTGTACCCGGCCAGGGTATGCGGAAGCGAATGGGCCGACCGGGAGATCGCCGAGGTGATCGTCGGACCGATGGTGCCGGTGCTCCGCTCCCGAGCGCCCTCCGGGCGGGCCGCGGACGTCCCGCCGCAGCTCCGGTACGGCCCCCCGCGAGGGTCGGCCGGTACCCCCTGCGCGCGCTTGCCGCGGGCCGGGGTGTGCAGGCGGCCCGGGGCGGCGTAACCTTGCTGGCGCCATGCCGTACGAAGCACCCACCCACACCGTCGAACGCTCCCTCCGTGCAACCACCGGCGCCAAGGTCATCGCCGGGGTCGACGAGGTCGGACGAGGGGCCTGGGCCGGTCCCGTCACCGTGTGTGCGGCGATCACCGGCCTGCGCCGGGCCCCCGAGGGGCTCACCGACTCGAAACTGCTCACCCCCAGGCGACGCGACGAACTGTTCGACGTCCTGCAGGCCTGGGTCACCGCACACGCCCTCGGGCACGCCTCCCCGGAGGAGATCGACGCGCTGGGGATGACGGCCGCGCTAAGGCTCGCCGCGGTACGCGCGCTGGAGGCCCTGCCGGTGCGGCCCGACGCGGTGATCCTCGACGGCAAGCACGACTACCTCGGCACGCCCTGGCAGGTCCGCACGGTGATCAAGGGCGACCAGTCCTGCATCGCCGTCGCCGCGGCCTCGGTGATCGCCAAGGTCCAGCGCGACCGGATGATGGCCGCACTGGGCGAACCGGGCGACGGGACAGAGGACTTCGCCTTCGCCGCCAATGCCGGCTACCCCTCGCCCGTGCACCGCGCCGCGCTGGAGGAGCGCGGCCCCACCGTGTACCACCGGCTCTCGTGGTCGTACCTCGACGCGCTGCCCCAGTGGCGGCACTTGAAGAAGGTGCGCCGCAGCGAGGAATCGATGGAGCTGGAAAACGGAGGCCAACTCGGCTTCGATTTCTGATCGCACCCACGTGCCACCCACCGGTACGTTTCGTACCGGTGTTTGATAGACATCAACTCATGCCTCTCACCCCCGCCATCGAGGAGCCTCAGATTCACGAGAGTGCCCAGGGTCCCCGCGTCACGCCGGCCGCGAGCCGCACCGCGCAGACCCCCCGCCCCGTACCTGGTCCGCGTCCCGCCGCCGTACCCCGGCCCGGACGCCCCGGTCCCGCCCGCCCCGCCCCGCCCGCGCAGCGCGCGGCGCAGGCCGCCCCCGGGCCCGTTCCCCCAGCTTCCGCCGCGCCGTCCGTCTCGGACGCGGTGCCGCAGGTCCAGCTGATCCCGGCCTCCGCCGAGGGCGCGCTGGACGCGGCCGAGGAGGCCGTGGACCTGCTGCTCGACACCGGGCGCGCGCCCGGCGACATCCTGGTGATCACCACCGGCGACCCGCACCCGTGGGCCGCGCACGAGCTGTCCTTCGGCGAGGCCTCCTACTGGGCCCAGCACGACGCCAAGGACGACGTCTTCTACGCGGACGCGGCGCAGGTGCAGCGCGCCGCCGGACGTCCCGTCGTGGTCTTCGCGGCCAACGGCGGACCGGCCGGGGCGACCGCGGCCGCCCTGCCGGTCGCACTCGCGCGAGCGGGTGCGCTGCTCGTCGTCTGCGGTGACGCGAAGCAGATCAACTCGGTGCTGGGCGCGGGCGTCTGACGCCCCGTGCCCCGTACGGGCGAGGGGGCGGGGCGGGCCGCAGGCCGGCCCCGCCGAGGTCCGGGGCCCGACCAGCCGCACCTCCTGTCCGTGGGAGGGCGGCCGTGCGGGCCTGGGCCGTGTCCCCGCCGACCGGGTGCGGCCGGGGACCGGAGACCGTCTAGCGGGCAGCCGCCCGGCGCAGCGGCTCGACCGTGCCGCCGGCCGTGGCCAGGGGCAGGGGAGCGACCTCGGTGATGGAGCCGAGCCGCTCCGGTCGGGACTCCGAACTCGGGTGCCTTCCGCCCCGGCCTTCGCCGAGCACCTGCCAGCCCCCGCGGGTCAGGGTGATGTAGGCGCCGCAGCGCAGCCCGTGCAGGGTGCAGGCGTCCCGCAGCCCCCACATCCAGGCCCCGTCCTCCTCGGTCCACCGCTCGTCGCCCTCGCGGCAGTACATCAGCACCGCCGTCCGGACCGGGGTCCGCCGCCGCAGGTCGTGCGGGATGACCCGGCGCAGCCGGGACAGCAGGGCGTTGCGGTACTCCCAGCCGTCCGCCGAGGTCGAGCGCTGTACGAACGAGGCGCTGGCGACGAGTTGTTCCTCGGGCCCGAGCACGGCTATGACGGCGGTGGACGGCACCGGGCTGTGCCGGGAGTGCAGGCCGCTGACCACCTCCCGCGGGTTGCGCAGCAGGGGAACTCCCGCGGCGGTCCATTCGGAGGGTTCGAGCAGTCGGCCGTGCCGACTGGTGCCACCGGTGGCCGTAGTCAAGGACGCGGTCGCGGGCGGGGCGAAACCGAAGGTCACGGTCCTCCCTTCGGGTACACGCCCGCGAACGGGCACGGCTGAGGTGTGGGCGCGCCGCAGCGAGGCCCAGGAGCGTGCCGACGAGCCGAGCGGGAGCACTCCGATTCTCGCGTGGCCCGCGACGGTGGGGCAATGAGCATTTGAGCACGCGGACCGGAATTCGCCGGTATGCCGTTCATATCCTTGCCCCGCCACGCCGGTGACGACTCGTTCCGCTACGGCTGAAGTGCGAGCACCAGCGGAAACACCCCCCTCGCTCCCGCTCGCCGCAGCAGCCGGGCGGCCACTGCGAGGGTCCAGCCGCTCTCGGCGCGGTCGTCGACGAGGAACACGGGACCGGCGACCTCGGTCAGGCTCGCCGCCAGGGCTGGCGGCACGGTCAAGGCCTGGTGGAGCCCCCGCACCCGCTGGGCGCTGTTCGAGGACGGAAGCCCGAACTCCGGCGCCTGGTCGGTGTACTCGAGGGCTCCGAGCAGCGGAATCCGCCCGACCTCCGCGATCCGCGCGGCCAGCGAGCCGACCAGCTGCGGGCGGCTGCGCGAGGGCAGCGCGACCACTCCCACGGGGCGTGCCGGCGCGTCCTCGGCGCCCGAGGCCCAGCCGCCCGGCCCCCGGGCCCAGTCGGCCAGAACCGCCACCACGGCCTGTGCCACATCGTCCGGAACAGGCTGGTCGGGTGCCTGGGGGGCGAGCATGGGCCGCAGCCGGTTCCCCCAGCCGATGTCGGAGAGCCGGCCCAGGGCCCGTCCGGACGCGGCCTGTTCGCCGGCCGGGATCCGGCCCTTGAGGTCGACGCCCACCGCCGCGAGTCCGGTCGGCCACATCCTGCGCGGCTCCAGTTCGACCCCCGGGCGCCCCAGTTCCCCCCGGGCGGTGTCGAGGGAGGCGGAGGACACCGCCGCAGTGAAGCGGGCGCCCGCGCAGTTGTCGCAGCGGCCGCAGGGCGCGGCCTCCTCGTCGTCGAGCTGGCGGCGCAGGAACTCCATCCGGCATCCGGTGGCCGCGGCGTAGTCGCGCATCGCCTGCTGCTCGGCGGCCCGCTGCCGGGCCACCCACGCGTACCGCTCGGCGTCGTACACCCAGGGTTCGCCGGTGGCGGTCCAGCCGCCCTTGACCCGGTGCACCGCGCCGTCCACGTCGAGCACCTTGAGCATCGTCTCCAACCGGGTGCGCCGCAGGTCGACCAGCGGCTCCAGGGCGGGCAGCGACAGGGGGCGGCCGGCCTGCGCCAGGGCGTCCAGGGTGCGGCGCACCTGTTCCTCCGGGGGGAAGGCCACCGAGGCGAAGTACTGCCAGATCGCCTCGTCCTCCCGGCCGGGGAGCAGCAGCACCTCGGCGTGCTCGACGCCACGGCCGGCGCGGCCCACCTGCTGGTAGTAGGCGATGGGGGAGGAGGGCGAGCCCAGGTGCACCACGAAGCCCAGGTCGGGCTTGTCGAAGCCCATGCCGAGGGCGGAAGTGGCCACGAGGGCCTTCACGCGGTTCGCCTGGAGGTCGTTCTCCGCCTGCTCACGGTCGGCGTTCTCGGTCTTGCCGGTGTACGAGGAGACCGTGTGCCCGCGGTGGCGCAGATAGGCGGTGACCTCCTCGGCGGCGGCCACCGTCAGGGTGTAGATGATCCCGGAGCCGGGCAGCTCGCCGAGGTGGTCGGCGAGCCAGGCCAGGCGGTGCGCCGCGTCGGGCAGGGTCAGCACGGCCAGGCTGAGGCTCTCGCGGTCCAGGGGTCCGCGCAGCACCAGGGCGTCCGTGCCCGCCCCGGTGCCGAGCTGTTCGGCGACGTCGGCCGTCACGCGGGCGTTGGCGGTGGCGGTCGTCGCCAGGACCGGCACGCCCGGGGGGAGGTCCGCGAGCATCGTGCGCAGCCGGCGGTAGTCGGGGCGGAAGTCGTGCCCCCAGTCGGAGATGCAGTGGGCCTCGTCGACCACGAGTAGGCCCGTGGCGGCCGACAGCTTGGGCAGGACCTGGTCGCGGAACTCGGGATTGTTGAGGCGTTCCGGGCTGACGAGCAGGACGTCGACCTCGCCCGCCGCGACCTCGGCCTGGATGCCCTCCCACTCCTCGGGGTTGGCGGAGTTGATGGTGCGGGCGTGGATGCCGGCGCGGGCGGCGGCCTCGACCTGATTGCGCATCAGCGCGAGCAGCGGGGAGACGATCACGGTCGGCCCGGCGCCGTTCGCCCGCAGCAGGGAGGTGGCGACGAAGTAGACCGCGGACTTGCCCCAGCCCGTGCGCTGGACGACCAGGGCCCGCCGCTTGTGTGCGACGAGGGCCTCGATCGCCCGCCACTGGTCCTCGCGCAGCCTCGCGGTGCCCGTGGGGTCGCCGACGAGGCGGGCGAGTACGGAATCGGCGGAGGACCTCAGGTCTGCGTTCATGCCCCCATGCAACCCGATCCCTCTGACATCGCGCCAATGCGGACTCCGGCCTGTGGATGTTGAACGCTGGACGAGTTATCCACAGGGGTTTCCGGATCGGATCACGCACGGGACCTTCGAGGCATGACGACGAACGACGAATCGCACCGTACGTCCGGCAGGCCCTCCATCAGTCCCGCCGGAGCCCCCGACGCCCCCGAGATCACCCTGCGCAGCCCGGCCGAACTGGCCGACGCGCTGCCCTACATGCTCGGCTTCCACCCCACCGACTCCCTCGTCATGGTCGCCGTGCACGGCGCGTCGGGCCGCTTCGGCGGCCGGCTCCGCGTCGGGATCCCCACCGCCACCGCCGAATGGGAGGACACGGCCCGCCAGGTCGCCGAATGCCTGATCAAGGGCAGCGAACGGCGCGGCGGCAAGCCCGACGGCATCGTGGTCTTCCTCTGCCAGGACCCGGCCGCGGGGGAGAGCGGGCAACGGGTCATGACCCGGCTGAGGCCGCTCGCCCAGCGGCTCCGGACGGCCTGCGGCGCGCTGGACGTACCGGTCCTGGAAGCCCTGTGCCTCTCCGGCGGCCGCTACTGGTCGTACGTCTGCACCGAGGCCGACCCCTGTCCCGCCGAGGGGACCCCGCTGGTCCCGCCCGGCACCTCGGTGATGGCCGCCGCGGCCACCTTCGCCGGGCTCCGGGTCCGCGGCTCCCTCAGGGAGATCGAGCAGCGGATGGCGCCGCTCGGCGGAGCCTGGGCCGCCGATCAGGAGGAGGCCCTGGAGCGGGCCGCCGTCTCCCTCGTCCCGAGGATCCTCGACGGGGAGACGCGCGAGGAGGTCGGCGCGCAGACGCTCAGCCTGGCCCGCACCCTCCTGAGGCGGCTTACCCTCGCCCCGCCCGCCGAGGGCGGGCCCCGCGCGGACGACTGGGACGACGCCCTGCTCGGCCACGACGAGGCCGCCGCCGTGATCCTCGGCCTCCAGGACCGGGAGATCCGCGACATCGCCGCCGAGTGGATGGAGGGCGACGAGGCGGCCCCGGCCCTGCGGCTGTGGCGGGCCCTGGCCCGGCGCTGCGTCGGCGCCTACGGTGAGCACGCGGCGGCCCCGCTCACCCTGGCCGGCTGGGTCTCCTGGTCCAGCGGGGACGAGCCGACCGCCCGGATCGCCCTCGGGCTGGCCCTCCAGGCGGACGCCGAGTACCGGTTCGCCCAGCTGCTCCACCACGCCTGCAACGAGGGCCTCGACCCCGAGGGGCTGCGGCAGTGCCTGCGCGAGGAGCGAAGGCGCCGCGAACCCCGCCGCAAGCGGACCGCCGCCCCCACCCGTCCGCCCGGCCGGCGGACCGTGCAGCGCCGCCGCCCCTCCCGCCGCCCCGAGGGGAGCGGGCGGTGAGCGCCCGTCGGGCCCCGGCGCCGGGCCGCCCCCTGCGACGGCTGTGGGACGCGGCGGGCGGGGCCGAACGCCGCCCGCGCGCCACCCGCTGCGGGCCGCCGCCACCGGGTCCCGTGACCCGGGCGGGGGTGAGGGCGTTCAGCCGGTGGGCGGTGGGGGTCCGGTCGCGCCGCCGCCCAGCCGAACCGGCCGGAGCGCAGACAAGGCGACACATGGCTCCCCCCGCACCCGAAACCGGCCCGCCCGGAACCACCTCCGCTCCCCGCCCCCCGGGGCTCCCCTCCGGGACGGCGCCCGCCCCCCGCCCCCCGCAGCCGCCGCCCGCGGCCGCCCCGGCCTCCGGGTCACACCCTCCGGGGTCGCCGCCGGGGATCGCGGCCGTGCCCGACGCCCCGGTGCCGACGGCCCTGCCCGAGGGCGGATCCCCCGGTGTCCGGCCGCCGGGACCACCGCCGGGGCCCGGCGGCGGGCGGCGGGCCGAGCTGCCGCCGGTGCACGGTGCCGTCATCTGCGTCGCCGCCCCCTGCCTGGTCGTCTCGCCCGAGCACGGCCAGCTGACCGGGCAGGGCATCGAGGGCGTCTACCGGTCCGGACGCCGGCTGCTGTCGCGCTGCGTGCTGCGCGTCGCCGGGCGGGACCCGGTCGCCGTGCAGGGGCGCAGTCTCGGGCCCGACCGGGCCGTCTTCGCGGCCACCGTCCGGACGGGAGTCGAACCCGGACCCGACCCCGACATCGGCATCGAGCGCGTCCGGCACGCGGACGGCACCGAACGCATCACCGTACGCAGCTTCGCGGCCCGTCCCCTGCGGCTGCCCGTGGAGGTCTCGCTCGGCACGGACCTGGCCGAACTGGCCGCGGTGGCGGCCGGCCGCGCAGGGCCCGAGCTCGCCGCCGGGGTGCACGCGGCGGGGCTGCGCTGGAGCACGGAGGAGGCCCTGGCCGTTATCACCGCCGAACCCGCCCCGGACGACGCCCTCGCCACCGCCGGTCTCCTGCGCTGGCAGCTCGAACTGGGCCCGGGGGAGTCCCGCACCATCGAGCTGCGGACCACGCGCGACCGCACCGCGCGGGCCCCCGCCGGACAGGTCGCGAACCCGCTGGCCGGAGCCCGCGCCGAGGGGGACGACCCCAGGGTGGAGGCCTGGCTGAGGACCAGCGTCGACGACCTGCGGGCCCTGCTCCTGCGGGACGCCGCGGACCCCGGCGACGCCTTCGCCGCGGCGGGGGTGCCCTGGCGGCTCGGACTGGCACCGGCGGAGTCGCTCTGGGCCGCCCGGATGGCGCTGCCCCTCGGCACCGGGCTCGCCGCCGCCACGCTGCGGACCCTGGCCCGCAGCCAGGTCGCGGGGCGGGGCCCCGGGGCGGGCCGGATTCCCGGGCCGCTGCGCGCCGCCGGACCGCAGCTGCCGCCGGGCTGCACCGGCACCGAGGCCACCCTCGGCTTCCCGGCGGTGCTCGCGGAGGCCCGCCGGTGGGGGCTGCCCGAGGAGGAGGTGGCCCGCCTCCTGCCCGCCGCCGAGCGCTGCCTGGACTGGCTGCGCGGGGCCCTCGGGGAGGACGGCTTCCTGACCGACCCCGACCCGGGGCCGCGGCGCTGCGAGACCCAGGCCCACGCCCACCGGGCCGCCCTGCTCGGCGCCGACCTGCTCGACGGGTGCGGGCGGGCCGGAGCAGAGGAGTGGCGGGAGTGGGCGGCCGCCCTGCGGGAGAGATTCCTGGACCGGTTCTGGATCGACGGCCCGGACGGCGGCCGCCCCGCCGCCGCCCTGCATCCCGACGGCCGACCGCTGGCCCGGCTGACGGCGGCCGCGGCGCACCTGCTGGACACCGGCCTGCTGGGCGGCGGCAGCCTCGCACCCGGGCTGCTGGACCGGACCCGGTCCGAACAGCTCGCCCGCCTCCTCGGCGCCCCGCCGATGGATTCCGGATGGGGGCTGCGGAGCATGGCGGCCCGGGAGCCGGGACACAACCCCTTCGGTCACCGCTCCGGCGCGGTCCGGCCCCACGAGACCGCCGTCGCCGTGGCCGGACTGGCCCAGTCCGGCCACGAGAAGGAAGCCGCGGGCCTGCTGCGGGGCCTGCTCGACGCGGCGGAGGTGTTCGGGTACCGGCTGCCGGAGATGTACGCCGCCGAGCAGCGCACCGCAGGCAGCGCCCCGCTCCCGCACCCGGCGGCCTGCCGGCCTGCGGCGGTGGCCGCCGCCGCCGGGATCCACGCCCTCACCGCGCTCGCGGGCATCCGCCCGGACGCCCCGGCGCGGACGGTCGCCGTGGCCCCCCGGGCGGGCGCCCCGCTCGGTGCCCTGCGCCTGGCCGGACTGCGGGTGGCGGGGGAGCCGTTCACGGTCCGGATCAGTCGTCTCGGCGTCGGCATGGTGGAGGAGGCCGCCGATGGACTCCAATTGGGAGGGTGAGGCACCTCGCGGGTGGTCGGCCCGCCTGGGCGCGACGGCGCGGACTGGGTTCCAGATCACCGTCCTCGGGATCACGAAAGCGCTGTTTATCGTCAGGCAGACGACTATGATCGCCGCATGTCGCCCTACGACCCGTCGGCCTTCCCGCCCTTCGCCGTCACCGTCGACCTGGTCGTGCTCACCGTGCGGCGCCACGCGCTCTGCGCGCTGGTCGTACGACGGGGAGAGCAGCCGTTCCAGGGACGCTGGGCCCTGCCCGGCGGCTTCGTGCGCGGGGACGAGGACCTCGCGGCCGCCGCGGCGCGGGAGCTCGCCGAGGAGACCGGGCTGTGCGCGCACGACCCGGCCGCTCCCGGTGTGGACAACGGGGCGCACCTCGAACAGCTCGCCACCTACGGGGACCCGCAGCGCGACCCCCGGATGCGGGTGGTCAGCGTGGCGCACCTGGTGCTCGCTCCCGACCTTCCCGCGCCCCGGGCGGGCGGCGACGCGAACAGCGCCCGCTGGGCTCCCGTCGACGAGCTCCTGGAAGGCCCCGACCAGACCGTCACGGGCCTCGCCTTCGACCATGCGCGGATCCTCGCCGACGGTGTGGAGCGCGCCCGCTCGAAGATCGAGTACTCCTCGCTGGCCACCGCCTTCTGCCCGCCCGAGTTCACCGTGGGCGAGCTCCGCCGGGTGTACGAGGCCGTGTGGGGCGTGGCGCTCGACCCGCGCAACTTCCACCGCAAGGTCACCGGGACCCCCGGGTTCCTGGTGCCCGCCGGCGGAACGACGACCCGTCAGGGCGGCAGGCCCGCACAGCTGTTCAGGGCCGGCGGGGCGACCCTGCTCAACCCGCCGATGCTCCGGCCGGAAGTCTGATCCGCCCCATCCGGTCGGGTGCCCGCCAGGGGCGTCCGGGCCCGCACCGCCCCGGATGGCCGCAATACCGGCCGCGACCCGGAGCGGTTGCGTAGAAAATCGGACATATCGCGTTATCTTGCGTGCGGTACTCACGCTGCCGCAGAGCGGTCTCACACCCCGCGAGAGAAGCGATGCTCCAGGCCATCGGACTCACCAGCACCCCCCGTCGAGATCTGCCGCCCCTCGTGGACGACCTCACCTTCGAGGCCCGCCCGGGGTGTGTGACCGCCCTGCTCGGAGAGCCGGGTTCGGGCAAGACCACCGCCCTGCGGCTCATGCTCGAACTCGAACCGGGCCGCGGCATCACCTACTTCCGCGGCCGCCCGCTGCACCGGATCCCGCATCCCGGCCGCGAGGTCGGCGTACTCCTCGGCGACGTTCCCGGCCATCCTTCGAGGACGGTCCGCGGCCAGCTGCGCATGCTCTGCGCCGCCGTCGGCGTCCCGGCCTCCCGGGCGGACACCATGATGGAGGTCGTCGGCATCGCGGGCCTGCGCGACCAGCGGATCGGGTCGCTCTCGGTCGGCATGGACCGCCGCCTCGGGCTGGCCGCGGCCCTGCTCGCGGACCCCTGCACCCTGCTCCTCGACGAGCCGTCCGCCGGCCTCCAGCCCCGGGAGCGCGCCTGGCTGCACGGACTGCTGCGCGGCCACGCCTCCCTCGGCGGGGCCGTGCTGTTCACCACCGCCGACGCCAAGGAGGCCGCCCGCAGCGCCGACCGGGTCGTCTCCATCGCCTCGGGCCGGCTCGTCGCGGACCAGGAGGCCGCGGACTTCGCCCGCACCCGGCTGCGCCCGCGGGTCGCCGTGCGCACCCCGCACGCCGCCCGGCTGGCCGACGTCCTGGGCCGCGAGGCCCGTGCCGCGCACCGCGCCGTGGAGATCGTCGCGGAGAGCGGCAGCCGGCTCTCGGTGTACGGCAGCGACTGCGCCGAGGTCGGTGAGGCGGCGTTCCGCAACGGCGTCCTCGTCCACCAGCTCGCCGACGAGACCGGCGACGCCGGAGCCCCGGTCCCACCCGTACCGCAGGCCCGTGCCGGCGGACCGGGCAAGGCGGAGGCGCGGGTCGAGGCCGGGGCGCCGGTCCGGGCGGGGGCGGGCGCCGCCGGGGGCCCCGACACCGCCGTCCCCCCCGATCCCCGCACGGACCCGCGCCCCGCCCACGGCGCCGGGTTCCGCCGCGAGGCGGGCCCCGAGGCCGCGTCGTCCTGGCCCGCCCCCGGGCCGGAGGCCGCGGAACGCCCCGCAGCCGGCGCGCGCCCCCCGGCCTCCCGCTCCGCACCCCCCGTCTCTGTGGTGCGCCGTGTGGGCGGGCCGCTGCGCCCCCTGCGCTACGAACTGCGCCGCGTCTTCGGCACGGCCACGCCCTTCCTCACCGCCGCCCTCGTCGTCGCCGTCTCCGCCCTGACCGCCCTGGTGCTGGCCCGGGCCGGACACGCCCCCCGCGACCGGGTGCTCGCGGCCTGGCCGGATCTGGTCCCGCTGCCCCCCGCCGCGCTCGGGGCGGGGCTGCTCGGCGCCCTGGCCTTCGGCGAGGAGTACCGCTACCCCGCCCTCGCCGCCGACCGGGGCACCGTCCCGCGCCGCCTCGGGCTGCTCGCCGCCAAGCTCGGGGTCTGCGCCGTCCTCGCCCTCCTCCTCGGCGCCCTGGCCGTCACCGCCGACGCCGCCGCCCTCGGGCTCGTCTTCGGCCGAGGCCCGCTGGGCACCTGGGCGGAGTGGGCCGCTCCCGCCGCGAGTTGGGCGGGGCTGCTGGTCGGCTGCGCCTGGGCCGGGGTGCTCGGCTCCGCGGTGTTCCGCTCCGCCTCGGCCGGCCTGGCCGCCGTGCTCGCCGTGCCGGTGATGGTCGTACCGCTGGTGCGCAAGGCGCTGGAGGGGCCCTCCGCGCATCCCGCGACCGGGTTCGCCTCCCGGCTGCGCGGCCTGGCCTCGGCCCCATGGCCGGCGGAGGCGGACCGCTGGGTGCTGGGGGCCTTCCGGGTGATGGTCCAACCGGTCGGAGCCGCACTGGTGTTGTCGCTGATGGTCCTGTTGTGCGCCTATGGGTTCACAGGACTGCGCGGTCGGGTCCGTTGGTGATCGTTCCGGTGCGTCGGCCGACTCCCGGAGGACCGGACAAGTCCGCTTCGCGTCGGATCACGCGAAGCGGACCACAACTCCCCGCAAAAGGCCCGGTTCTTTACGATAAGTCGTCAATTGCGTAGGTGGCACCGATCACCCTTTCGTGTGCTTTTCACCAAAGACCTCAAGGGCGGTGGAGGCACGGCCGACAAAGGATTCGTGAGTACCCTTGCGCACACCATGATGACCGCCGCCCGCCATGCCGACACCGGCCTCGCCGGCCCGGGCGAACTCGACCGCTACCCCTATGCGGAGGCCCCCGGCTCCGACCGGGTCGGACCGCCCCACTGGGACGGCGCCGACGTCGAGTTGAGCCGTGTGGGCCGCCGGGCGGCCGGCAGCCGCGGGCGCGGGCTGCACGGTCAACTCGTCCAGCAGCTCGGCCAGATGATCGTCTCAGGCGACCTCGGCGCGGACCGGCCGCTGGTCCCCGAGGAGATCGGCCAGCGCTTCGAGGTCTCCCGCACCGTCGTCCGCGAATCGCTGCGCGTCCTGGAGGCCAAGGGCCTCGTCAGCGCCCGCCCCAACGTGGGCACCCGGGTCCGGCCCGTCGCCGACTGGAACCTCCTCGATCCCGACATCATCGAGTGGCGCGCTTTCGGCCCCCAGCGCGACGACCAGCGCCGCGAGCTCAACGAGCTCCGCTGGACCATCGAGCCCCTGGCCGCCCGCCTCGCCGCCGGCCACGGCCGCCCGGACGTCCAGCAGCGCCTCTCCGACATGGTCGAGATCATGGGCCACGCCCTCGGGCAGGGCGACGCGATCACCTTCGCCCGCGCCGACAACGAGTTCCACGGGCTGCTGATCCAGGTCGCCGGCAACCGGATGCTGGAGCACCTCTCGGGCATCGTCTCCGCCGCCCTCCAGGTCTCCGGCAGTCCCGTCACCTCCTGCGACCGCCCGAGCGAGACCTGCGTGGCGCACCACGCGCGGATGGTCGAGGCCCTCGCCACCGGTGACGGCGCGGGCGCCGAGAACGCCATGCGCCAGCTCCTGACGGTGCATCCGGAGGTCGAGCGCGTGGTGCCCGCCCCGCGCGAGCACTGACCCCCCGGCGCACGGGGGCGTGGGGGTGCCGCACCGGTCGCCGGGCCCGTTCTCGGGCCCGGCGACACCGGTGTGCGGGGGGTGTCGAGACGTCGGTGTGACTTGGGCCACGAAGATTGGGCGTAACGCTCTGCGACGTCACGCGATGACCTAAGCGGTGATGGCCGACGGAGGGAAGACAGCAGCCCTTGGGGTGCTGTGCAGCTCCCCGGCCCCTGCCCGCGCCCCCGGCCCATCCCCAGTCGGTGGTCGTCGGCTCCGGTCCAGCACCAGGCCGGGGTCGGAACCCGTTCCCATCGTTCCGAGAGGTTGTTCGTGTCGGCCAGCACATCCCGTACGCTCCCGCCGGAGATCGCCGAATCCGAGTCCGTGATGGCGCTCATCGAGCGGGGCAAGGCCGAGGGGCAGATCGCCGGCGATGACGTGCGTCGGGCCTTCGAGGCTGACCAGATTCCTGCGACCCAGTGGAAGAATGTCCTGCGCAGCCTCAACCAGATCCTCGAGGAAGAGGGTGTGACGCTGATGGTCAGTGCCGCAGAGTCGCCCAAGCGCACCCCACGCAAGAGCGTCGCAGCGAAGACCCCTGCCAAGCGTACGACGACCAGGCCGGTCGCGGCCAAATCGGCGGCCGCGCCGGCCGCCGCGGCCCCGGCGGTGGAAGCCGGTCCGACGGAACCCGACACCGCCGACGCCCTCGCCGGGGAGCCTGCGGCCGAGCCGGCCGTGAAGAAGACGGCGGCCCGCAAGACGGCGGCCAAGAAGGCCGCGCCCGCGAAGAAGGCCGCCGCGAAGAAGAGCGCCGCCAAGAAGACCGCCGCCAAGAAGGACCTGGACGAGGGCGACGAGGAAACCGTCGACGAGGGTCCCGACGCGGTGAAGGCCGAGGCCGAGGAAGAGGAGGAGGGCGGGGAGAACAAGGGCTTCGTCATCTCCGACGACGAGGACGACGCCCCCGCCCAGCAGGTCGTCGTGGCGGGCGCCACCGCCGACCCCGTCAAGGACTACCTCAAGCAGATCGGCAAGGTCCCCCTCCTCAACGCCGAGCAGGAGGTCGAGCTCGCCAAGCGCATCGAGGCGGGCCTGTTCGCCGAGGACAAGCTGGCCAACTCCGACAAGCTGGCGCCCAAGCTCAAGCGCGAGCTGGAGATCATCGCCGAGGACGGCCGCCGCGCCAAGAACCACCTGCTGGAGGCCAACCTCCGCCTCGTGGTCTCCCTGGCCAAGCGCTACACGGGCCGCGGCATGCTCTTCCTGGACCTGATCCAGGAGGGGAACCTGGGCCTGATCCGCGCGGTCGAGAAGTTCGACTACACCAAGGGCTACAAGTTCTCCACCTACGCGACCTGGTGGATCCGGCAGGCGATCACCCGCGCGATGGCCGACCAGGCCCGCACCATCCGCATCCCGGTGCACATGGTCGAAGTGATCAACAAGCTCGCCCGCGTGCAGCGCCAGATGCTCCAGGACCTGGGCCGCGAGCCCACCCCGGAGGAGCTGGCCAAGGAACTGGACATGACCCCCGAGAAGGTCATCGAGGTCCAGAAGTACGGCCGCGAGCCGATCTCCCTGCACACGCCGCTCGGCGAGGACGGCGACAGCGAGTTCGGCGACCTGATCGAGGACTCCGAGGCGGTCGTCCCGGCCGACGCGGTGAGCTTCACGCTCCTGCAGGAGCAGCTGCACTCGGTGCTCGACACGCTGAGCGAGCGCGAGGCCGGCGTGGTCTCGATGCGCTTCGGACTGACCGACGGCCAGCCCAAGACCCTCGACGAGATCGGCAAGGTCTACGGGGTCACCCGCGAGCGCATCCGCCAGATCGAGTCCAAGACCATGTCGAAGCTGCGCCACCCCTCGCGCTCCCAGGTCCTGCGCGACTACCTGGACTGACCGGACCGGCAGGGGCGTACGCCAGCGGCCGCGCGGGTGCGCGCGGCCACCGGGCATCCCACTCTGGGTGGAGTGATGCACACTCGGAGTCAGGAGGCCCCATGCGTCGTTCCTTCGCCCGTGCCCTGGCGGGTGCACTGACCCTGGTGGCGGGAGCGGCCGTGGTGCCGCCGGCCAAGGCGCCCACGGCGGCGGCGGACAGCGTTGTCATAGGCGGGAAGCCGGTGAAGGTGGCCGACAGCCCGTGGGTCGTGGCCCTCGCCAGCCGTGACCGGTTCGGGGGTATCCGCGACGGACAGTTCTGCGGGGGCGTCCTCGTGGCGCCGACCACGGTGGTGACGGCGGCCCACTGCCTGGGCCGCCAGGTGCTGGGCGGGCCGGTCGACTCCGTCGCCGACTTCCGCGTGATCACCGGGCGGACGGAGCTGCGGGCCTCCGAGGGGCGGGAGATCGCGGTCCGTGCGGCCCGGGTCAATCCCGCGTACGACCCCGGGACCAACGCCGGCGACCTCGCCGTGCTGGAGCTGGCCGAGGCGGTGCCGGCGGAGAACGTGCTCCCCATGGCGGGCGAGGGCCACCCCGGCTACGAGGCCGGCACCGGGGCGGCGGTGTACGGCTGGGGCGACACGAGCGGGTTCGGGGACTACGCGTACGGGCTGCGGGCGGCGCAGGTCACCGTGCTGGACGACGAGGTCTGCCGGCGGGCGTACCCGGGCGGCTCCGACGGTCAGTACCGGGCCGACTCCATGGTGTGCGCGGGCGACCGGTCGGGCGGGAAGGACGCCTGCCAGGGGGACAGCGGCGGCCCGCTGGTGGCAGGCGGCCGGCTGATCGGCCTGGTGTCCTGGGGGCGCGGCTGCGGGCGCGCCGACAGCCCGGGCGTGTACACCCGGATCGCCCCGTTGATCGACTTCGTGAGCGGCCCCCAGGGCGACCGGCGGCGCGGCGGGGTCTGAGGCATCGCACGCGGGGTCCGCAGGCGCTCCAGCACCCCCGTACGGCCCGGCACGGGGGTGCTGGAGCCGCAGGGTGTCCCCGGAGCGGGGAAGGGTGCCCGGATATGAGGACGGGCGGCGTCTCTGGGTCTCAGAGACGCCGCCCGTCGACCGGCCTTGCCGGTCCTGGCTCGTCGGATGCGAGGTCAGGCCTTGTGTCAGCGGTCCTCGTGGTCGGCTGCGTGGGCGGCCGGAGCGGACGTCAGCCGCTCGGTCTCATCCTGTATTTCCGCGGCGATCTTCTTGAGTTCCGGCTCGAACTTACGCCCGTGGTGGGCGCAGAAGAGCAGTTCACCACCGCTCAGGAGGACGACGCGCAGATATGCCTGGGCGCCGCAACGGTCGCATCGGTCAGCGGCCGTCAGCGGGGTCGCGGGTGTCAGAACAGTAGTCACGTCGCCTCTTCTCTAGCTCGACGAGCTGTCGTACCAGGGTCAACATCCAACCAGGCCGAAAACGTTCCCGCTCGCGGCTTTTCCTCGAAACTTCCTTCCGAAGCTGGCCGGCTGCTGCCGGTTGGCGGCGAAGGAGCCGTATTGCGTTGCTTTACGGTTTCGCGTTGTCAGTCGTTCGCTTGTAGCAGTTCTCGTCCTCCCCGGCGTGAGTGCCGGTTGTGCATGAGGACGTGCCCGAACCCTAAATGGTTCATGCCTGGAAGGGAACGTGATGTTTGCTTCACCCTCCCGGGGGATCGAACACCCGTGCGGATCTGCACTAGGCTGTGGAACGCGCGAGGGTGGCGTTGCATCGGCTCTACCAGGCCTCGGTACCCTTCGACCGGCAACCGAGCCACCCCTGCGCCCCAGTGGGCCAGAAAAGAAATTCAGCGAGGAGCGAACTGCGTGACCGCCGACACGTCCGTGCCTTCCAGCGCGCTGCTGTCCGGAGCAGACCGGGACGGTTCCAACTACACCGCGCGGCACCTGCTCGTCCTCGAAGGCCTCGAGGCCGTCCGCAAGCGCCCCGGCATGTATATCGGCTCCACCGACAGCCGAGGCCTCATGCACTGCCTCTGGGAGATCATCGACAATTCCGTCGACGAGGCCCTGGGCGGCTACTGCGACCACATCGAGGTCGTCCTCCACGAGGACGCCTCGGTCGAGGTCCGCGACAACGGCCGAGGCATCCCGGTCGACGTCGAGCCCAAGACCGGCCTGTCCGGCGTCGAGGTCGTCATGACCAAGCTGCACGCCGGCGGCAAGTTCGGAGGCGGCTCCTACGCGGCCTCCGGCGGCCTCCACGGCGTCGGCGCCTCCGTGGTCAACGCCCTGTCGGCCCGACTCGACGTCGAGGTCGACCGCGGCAGCTCCACGCACGCCATCAGCTTCCGGCGCGGCGTCCCCGGGCTCTTCACCGAGCAGGGCGCCGACAGCCCGTTCGACCCGGCCGGGGGCCTGCGCAAGATCAAGCGGATCACCAAGGGCAAGACCGGCACCCGGATCCGCTACTGGGCCGACCGCCAGATCTTCCTCAAGGACGCCCGGCTCTCCCTGGAGACGCTCTACCAGCGCGCCCGTCAGACCGCCTTCCTCGTGCCCGGCCTGACCATCGTCGTCCGCGACGAGCGCGCCGTCGACGGCGCGGGAAAGACCGAGGAGACCTTCCGCTACGACGGCGGCATCAGCGAGTTCTGCGACTACCTCGCCCCGGACAAGGCCGTCTGCGACGTGCTGCGCCTGACCGGCGCGGGCACCTTCAAGGAGACCGTCCCGGTCCTCGACGACCGCGGCCACATGACCCCCACCGAGGTCACCCGGGAGCTGGGCGTGGACATCGCCCTGCGCTGGGGCACGGGCTACGAGACCGGCGTCAAGTCCTTCGTGAACATCATCGCCACCCCCAAGGGCGGCACCCACGTGGCCGGATTCGAGCGGTCCGTCACCAAGACCGTGAACGAGGTGCTGCGCTCCGCGAAGCTCCTGCGCGTCGCCGAGGACGACGTCGTCAAGGACGACGCCATGGAGGGCATGACGGCGGTCGTCACCGTCCGCCTCGCCGAGCCCCAGTTCGAGGGACAGACGAAGGAGGTGCTCGGCACCTCCGCGGCCACCCGGATCGTCGCGGCCGTCGTCGCCAAGGAGCTCAAGGCCTTCCTGACCTCGACCCGGCGCGACGACAAGCAGCAGGCCCGCGCCGTGATGGAGAAGATCGTCGCGGCCGCCCGGACCAGGATCGCGGCCCGCCAGCACAAGGAGGCGCAGCGCCGCAAGACCGCGCTGGAGTCCTCCTCGCTGCCGGCCAAGCTGGCCGACTGCCGCAGCGACGACGTGGACCGCAGCGAGCTCTTCATCGTCGAGGGGGACTCGGCCCTCGGTACGGCCAAGCTCGCCCGGAACTCCGAGTTCCAGGCGCTGCTGCCGATCCGAGGCAAGATCCTCAACGTCCAGAAGTCGTCGGTCTCGGACATGCTCAAGAACGCCGAGTGCGGCGCGATCATCCAGGTCATAGGAGCCGGCTCCGGCCGCACCTTCGACATCGACGCCGCCCGGTACGGGAAGGTCATCATGATGACCGACGCCGATGTCGACGGCTCCCACATCCGCACCCTGCTGCTGACCCTGTTCCAGCGGTACATGCGGCCGATGGTCGAGGCGGGCCGGGTCTTCGCGGCCGTTCCGCCGCTGCACCGGATCGAGCTGGTCCAGCCCAAGCGGGGCCAGGACAAGTACGTCTACACGTACTCGGACAACGAGCTGCGCCAGACCCTGCTGGAGTTCCAGCGCAAGAACATCCGGTACAAGGACGCCATCCAGCGCTACAAGGGCCTCGGCGAGATGGACGCGGACCAGCTCGCGGAGACCACGATGGACCCCCGCCACCGCACCCTGCGGCGGATCAACATCGGCGACCTGGAAGCGGCGGAGCAGGTCTTCGACCTCCTCATGGGCAACGAGGTCGCCCCCCGCAAGGAGTTCATCACCAGCTCGGCCGCGACCCTGGACCGCTCGCGCATCGACGCCTGATCCGGCGCCCCGGCGCTCTTCGCTCCCTCACCTGATGGAGTGAAGAGCGCCAGGACACCAGTCCGGAAAGCGACCATTCGGCACATCCTTGTGAGCACGCCGCCGATGCGGCGACGGACAAGGAGAGTTCGGTGGACAAGCACGAAGGTCGTGAAGCCGGAACGGTCCGGTTTGACGACCCCTGGTACGACGCCCTGGCCGTGGGCTGGGGCGAGGGCGCGGAGGCCCCGCCGCCGCATCGGACCCCGGCGGACGGGAGCGCCCCGAGCGCGTCCGACATCTACCTGGAGGTGCAGCGCAGCGCCGCCTTCCAGGAAGTCCGCGGCCGGTACCGGAGGTTCGTCGTGCCCGCGACGGCCGGCTTCCTCGTCTGGTACGTCGCCTACGTGATCGCGGCCACCGCCGCGCCCGGGTTGATGGCCCGGCCCGTGGCCGGCTCGTTCAACGTGGCCCTTCTGGCGGGCCTCGGCCAGTTCCTCAGCACCTTCCTGCTGACCTGGGCCTATTCCCGGCACGCCCGGCTGCGACGGGACAGCGCCGCGCTCGACCTGCGCTGGACCGTCTTCGAACGGGAACGCGGCCAGGAGCGCAACCGCACCGGGCGGGGGGAGGACCGGTGACCTCCGAGCACCAGACGCTCGCGCTGCTCCTGTTCAGCCTGTTCATCGCGGTCACCCTCGGCATCACCACCTGGGTCAGCCGCAGGAGGCACGGCTCGGCGGAGGAGTTCTACGCGGGCGGGAGGCTGTTCTCCCCGATGGAGAACGGTTTCGCCATCGCGGGCGACTACATGTCCGCCGCCTCCTTCCTCGGGGTCTCCGGGCTGATCTCGCTCTTCGGCTACGACGGCCTGCTGTACCTGATCGGGTTCCTCGTCGCCTGGCTGATGGTGCTGTTCCTGGTCGCCGAACTGGTCCGCAACTGCGGTCGCTTCACCCTCGCCGACGTCGTTGTCGCCCGGATGAGAGAACGGCCCGTGCGGATCGCCGCCGGGACCTCCTCGGTGGTGGTCTCGGTCCTCTACCTGGTCGCGCAGATGGTCGGCGCGGGCAGCCTGGTGGGTCTGCTCCTGTCGGACGCGGGCCCCGGCGCCCGGACCCTGACGGTGATCGGGGTCGGCGCGCTGATGGTGGTCTACGTGGCCTTCGGCGGGATGCGGGCCACCACCTGGATCCAGATCGTCAAGGCCGTCCTGCTGATCGGCGGGGCGATCGCCCTGACCGCGCTGGTCCTGCTGCGCTTCCACGGGAACATCGACCAGCTCCTCGCGTCCGCCGCCGAACGCAGCGGGCACGGGGCCCGGTTCCTGAGCCCCGGCCTGCGGTACGGCGGCGGCTGGACGGCGCGGATCGACTTCATGAGCCTGGGCCTGGCCCTGGTCCTGGGCACGGCGGGGCTGCCCCACATCCTGTCGCGCTTCTACACCGTGCCGACCGCGCGGGCCGCGCGCCGGTCGGCGGTGTGGGCGATCGGGCTGATCGGGGGCTTCTACCTGATGACGATCGTGCTCGGCTTCGGGGCGGCCGCGCTGGTCGGGCCCGACGCGGTGCGGGCGTCCAGCGCCTCCGGGAACACGGCCGTCCCGCTGCTGGCCGGCATCCTCGGCGGAGGCGCCGAATCCACCGGCGGCGCGGTGCTGTTCGCGCTCGTGGCCGCCATCGCCTTCGCGACGATCCTCGCCGTGGTCGCCGGCATCACGCTGGCCTCGTCGGCCTCCGTCGCGCACGACCTGTACGCCTCCCTCAGGCGGCGCCGGGCCCGGCAGCGCAGCGAGGTGGCCGTGGCCCGGACCGCGGCCGTGGGGATCGGGGCCGTGGCCATCGCCCTGGGGCTGCTCGCCCAGGACATGAACGTGGCCTTCCTGGTGGGGCTGGCCTTCGCCGTGGCGGCCTCGGCGAACCTGCCGGTGCTGCTGTACTCGCTGTTCTGGCGGGGCTTCACGACCCGGGGGGCCGTGTGGTCGGTGTACGGGGGGCTGGTCCCGGCGCTGGTGCTGGTGGTCCTGTCGCCGGTGGTGTCCGGGAGCCCCGGATCCCTCTTCCCCGGGCTGGACTTCCAGTACTTCCCGCTGCAGAACCCCGGGATCGTGTCGGTCCCGCTCGGCTTCCTCGCGGGCTGGCTGGGCACGGTCACCTCCGCGGAGGAGCCGGACGAGCGCAAGTACGCCCAGACGGAGGTCCGTTCCCTGACGGGGGCCGGCGCGGTGTGAGGTCCGCGGGGCGGCGGTTCAGGCGCCGGCCGACGGGAGCCAGGTGTAGCGGTGCTCCGGGCGGCCGGTCTCGCCGTAGCGCAGGGCCAGGGAGACGCGGCCGGCGCGGTCCAGGAGCTTCAGGTAGCGCTGGGCGGTCTGGCGGCTGATGCCGGCCCGGTCGGCGATCTGCTGGGTGGACAGGGGGCCCTCGGCCGTGCGCAGCACCCGGCGGACCAGGTCCGCGGTGGTGGGGGAGTGCCCCTTGGGGAGGTCGTTGGGGGTGCCGGCCGCGGCGAGGGCCCCGAAGATCCGGTCGACCTCGGCCTGTTCGGCCTCCCCGCCGCCGGACAGGGACCGGCGCAGGGCCGCGTAGGCCTCCAGCCTGGCGCGCAGGCCGGCGAAGGTGAACGGCTTGACCAGGTACTGGAGGGCGCCGAGCCGCATGGCCGCCTGGACGGTGACCAGGTCGCGGGCGGCCGTGACCATGATCACGTCGGTGTGCCGGCCCGGCTCGCGCAGGCGCCGCACCAGGTCGAGGCCGGTCCCGTCGGGGAGGTAGTGGTCGAGGAGGACCAGGTCCACCGGGTGGGCCGTGAGGAACTCCAGTGCCTCGGCGGCCGAATGGGCCCGGCCCGCCACCAGGAACCCGGGAACCTTCGCCACGTACGCCGCGTTGATACGGGCAACACGCATGTCGTCGTCGACGACCAATACGTGGATCGGGGACTCGTTCACCGCAGGGCCTCCGGAAGTACGACGGAGAACTCCGCCCCTCCGTCCTCTGCTTCACCGGCCCGGGCGCTGCCGCCCTGCCGCTCCGCGAGGCGGCGTACGAGGGCGAGGCCCAGCCCGCGCTCACGGTGGGCCGCGGGCTGCTTGGTCGACCAGCCCTCCGTGAAGATCTCCTCGCGGCGTCCGGCGGGGATCCCGGGGCCGCTGTCGCGCACCCGCAGGACGGCGGTGCGCCCCTGCGCGCGGATGTCGACCTCGATGAGGGGCGCGGTGGAGCCGGCCGCCGCGTCCAGGGCGTTGTCGACGAGGTTGCCGAGGATCGTGACGAGGCCGCCGGGGTCCACCAGGCGGTCGGGGAGGAGGGACTCGGGGGCGAGGCGCAGCGGGACGCCGCGTTCGGCCGCGACGGTGGCCTTGCCCACCAGCAGCGCCGCCAGCAGCGGGTCGTGGACCTTCTCGGCGACCTGCTCGGCCGTGGTCCGGTGGACGCCCACGACCTCGGTCACGAACGCGGCGGCTTCCTCGTGCAGGCCCAGTTCGAGGAGGCCGAGGAGGGTGTGGAGGCGGTTGGCGTGCTCGTGGTCCTGGGCGCGCAGGGCGTCGATCAGGCCCTTGGTGGAGTCGAGCTCGCGGCTCAGGTGCTCCAGTTCGGTGCGGTCGCGCAGCGTGGCCACGGCGCCGCCGTCGGCGGTGGGCATGCGGTTGGCGACCAGGACGCGCGGGCCCTGGACGGTCAGCAGGTCGCGGCCGGTGACGCGGCCGGCGAGGACGTCGCTGGTGCGGCCCGGGCCGAGGACCTCGTCCAGGGGCCGGCCGGCCAGGGTGGCCGCGCGGTCCTGGTCGAGGCCCAGCAGCCGGGCCGCCTCGTCGTTGACGAGCCGTACCCGGTCGTCGCGGTCGAGGGCGATCACGCCCTCGCGGATGGAGTGCAGCATCGCCTCGCGTTCCGCGAGGAGGCCGGCGATGTCGGAGAAGGCCAGGTCCCGGGTCTGCCGCTGGATGCGGCGGGAGAGGAGGTAGGCGGCGAGCGCCCCGGCGGCCAGGGCGCCGCCGGCGTAGGCGAGGAGGCCGGGGATGGCGCCGAGGAGCCGGTCGCGCACGCTGTCGTAGGCGATGCCGACGGAGACGGCCCCGACGATCTCCCCGTCGGCGGCGACGAGGGGGACCTTGCCGCGGGCGGAGCGGCCGAGGGTGCCCTGGTCGATCTCCATCACCTCGTGTCCGGCGAGCACGTCGCCGGGGTCGGTGGAGACGGGCCGTCCGATGCGGTCGGGACTGGGGTGGGAGCGGCGGATCCCCGCCAGGTCGAGGACGACGACGTACTCGGCGCCGGTCGCGCTGCGGATCCGCTCGGCGGAGGCCTGGACGGGGCTGTCTGCCGTGGGCCGCGACCGCAGGAGGTCGGCCGCCAGGGAGGGGTCCGCCGCCGCGCTCTGGGCGATGGCCAGCGCGCGCCGCATCGCCTGGTCGTCCAGCTGGTGGCTCAGGGGCGCCAGGAAGAGCCCCGTGGCCAGGACGAGGACCCCGGCGGCGATGGCCAGCTGGGTGAAGAGGATCTGCGAGACGGCGCGTCGGGGCAGCCCGAGACGCCGCGAGCGCGGGGGGAGGAACCGCATGGAAAGCAACCGTAGGTCGGCGGGCGCCGAAGCGGAACGCCTGTCGCGCAGGCCCGCCCAGGCGGTCACCGTGCGTGACCGGGGCCCGGCCCGGTCACCGCCGGGCCGCTTCCCAGGCCTCGCTGCGGGTGAACCAGGTGTCGTAGAGCTCCTGGACCTCCAGCAGGGACTCGGGCGGCACCTTCCCGTACGCGGTGCGCTCCAGGTGGCGGAAGTACTCGAACCGCTCGATGCCCGGCGTGACGACGATCAGGATGTCGGCGTTCTCGCCGGGGGGGGGCGGCGAAGGCGTGGTCGAGGCCGGGCGGGACGACGACCAGGTCGCCGCGGCCGGCCGTCACCACCTGCTCGCCCGACAGCAGCCGGGCGGTGCCGTCGAGCAGGAAGGAGAGTTCGGAGGAGCGGGAGTGGCGGTGGGGCGCGGCGCCGTTCGCGCCGTCGAGGAGGGTCACGCGCTGGGTGGACAGGGCGCCGCCGGTGGCGCTGCTGTCGGCGAGGAGCCGGACGGTGGCCGGGGCGGCGCCGATCGTCTCGGCCCCGGCCGCGCGGACGATCACGGACCGGCCGAAGGAGGGGCCGGAGGAGGGGCCGGAGGACGGAGCGGCGGACGGGTCGGGGGAGGGGGCCGGGGAGGGGTCCGAAGAGGGGGTGATCAGGGACATCGGGGGCTCGCTCTCAGACGGTGCGGGCCGCGGGGGCCGCGGAGGCGGAGGAGGAGTCGGCCGGTCAGGCCGGGCGTTCGCGCAGCAGCAGGGCGGCGGTGGCGGCGACGGCCAGGGCGGTCGCGCCGTGGACCCCGTACGCCGTGCCGGCGGGGCCTCCCGAGGTCAGGACGATCACCATGTCGCCGACGGGGACGACGGCGATCGCGGCCATCGCCCAGCCGAGCGCCTTCCGCTGCCCGGCGAGCAGCAGGACCAGGACGACCAGGCCGGTCGCGAGGCCCCGTACGCCCTTGACGGCGAGGAAGCCGGCACCGTCGTGCCGCGGCCGGGTCGGCAGACCGAAGTCGGGGGCGGTGGCCTGCGGGGCGAGCAGGTACTGGAGGCCGACGACGAGGACGAGCCCGGCGCCGAGGACGGCCAGGGCGGTGGCGAGGTGCCTGCGGTACACCGGGGTGCTTCGGAGGGGTGTCATGGGAAGAGCGTCGGCGTCGGCTCATGGAAGGCTCTTGGAACCCTCTTGGAGACGGATCCCGGTGGGGGCCGAAGGGGGAGCCCTCTGCCTTTTGGCAGAGGAGTGGATCGGCCGTGAGGCGCATGCCGTCGCCGGTTCCGGTATCGATACTGGTCAGCGTGGTGAGCATGCGTTTCCTTCGGCTTCGTCGTCCGCTCCGGGGACCCGCGCGCGCGGTGGCGGAGACGGCCTGGGTGCTGCTCGCCGGGCTCGGCGTGTGGGTGGCCGTCGCGCACGCCGGGATGCTCCCGCGCCCGTACCTCCAGCTGCCCGCCCTGGCGCTCGGCGCGGCCCTCTTCCCGCTGCGCCGCCGCTTCCCCGCGGCCGTCCTCCTCGTCCTGGCCGCGCTGACGGGCCTGGCCGTCTGCGTCGGCCCGGCCACCGCGGCGACGGCGTACACGGTGGCCCGGCGGACGGCCCGGGCGCGGAGGCGGGCCCGGCTGCTGGCGGCGGCGGCCGCCCTGCTGGTGGTGTGCGCGACGGTGGCCGCGCCCTGGCTCGGTCCGGGACCGCTGCCCTACGGCCCGGCGCTCGGGCTGGTCCTGACGCCGACCGCCGTGCTCGTCCCGGGCCTGGTCGGCACCTCGTACGGGCAGCAGCGGCGCCTCGTGCGGGCGCTGCGCGAGCGCGGCGACGCGGCGGAGCGGGCCCGCCGGTTCGCCGACAGCGAGGCCCGCATCCACGAGCGCTCCCGGATCGCCGCCGAGATGCACGACCTGGTGGGGCACCGGCTGAGCCTCATCTCCCTGCACGCGGGAGGCCTGGAACTGGCCCTGGAGCGGTCCGACCCCGAACTGCGCGAGGAGGCCGTCCTGGTGCGGCGGACCACCCGCGACGCCATGCGCGAGCTGCGCCAGGCCCTCGGGGTGCTCGGGCCGCTGGGCCGCGACACCGGGCCGGAGGCCCTCACCGACGCCACCGGCACCCGCGCCGACATCGAGGCGCTCGTGGCGGAGTCCCGGGACGGCGGGGTCGCCGTCCGCCTCGACTGGACGGGACCGGACCTCGACACCCGTCCGGCGGGGGTCCGGCGGGCGGTGCACCGGGTGGTCCGGGAGGCCCTGACCAACGTGCACCGGTACGCGAGCGCCGCGCACGTCGCCGTCACCGTGGCGCACGGCGAGGAGTCGGTACGGGTCACCGTCCGCAACGGCGCCCCGCCCACGGTCCCCGCACCGGCGGGCGGCCTGGGAACCGGCCGCGGGCTCACCGGCCTGCGGGAGCGGGTGGAACTGCTCGGCGGCGGCTTCACCGCCGCCCCGCTGCCGTCCGGCGGCTTCCGGGTGGAGGCGGTGCTCCCGGCCGAACCCGGGGACGCCCCCGCGCCCCGGCGGGAGGCGGCGGAAGGGGACCCGGGCTCCGGCGCCCGGGCCCCCGGCGGGGCCGACCCGGGACGCGGGGCCGTCCCCGTACGCGGGGCCGACCCGGTACGTGAGGCAGTCCCGGGACGCGGGGTCGGCGACCTGGCACCCGTCGCGGCCGACCGGACCGGCGCTGCGGCCGACCGGACCGGCGCTGCGGCCGACCGGACCGGCGTCGCGGCCGACCGGACCGGCGACCCGGCCGAACGCGGCACCGCGCAGGCGCTGGCGCTCGCCCTCGGGATGGTGGCGCTGTGCGTGCTGATGGTCCTCGGCACCCTCTTCGTCTACGCCACCGCCCCGCACCGGGACGCCGGACCGCCCCCGCCGCCCCGCATCGGCATGACCTACGACGACGTGCGGGGGGTCACGGACAACGCCGCCGTCCGGGCGGCGGCCACCGGCCGGGAACCGCCGCGCCCGCCCGGCACGGCCGGCTGCGTGTACCCGTTCAACGGGGCGACCGAGTCCCGCCCCGGCTCCCTGACCATCGCCCGCTACTGCTTCGACAGCGGGCAGCGCCTCATCGCCATCGACCGCTTCACCGTCCCGTCGGTCCGGGACGCCACACCCTGGGAGACCCCGTGACCGCGCCCGCCCACCCGATCCGCGTCCTCCTCGCCGACGACGAGGCCATGATCCGCGCCGGGGTGCGCCTGATCCTCCGGCACGCCGACGGCATCGAGGTGGTCGCCGAGGCCCCCGACGGACGGCAGGCCGTCGAACTGGCCGCCGCGCACCACCCGGACGTCGTCCTCCTGGACATCCGGATGCCGGTCTGCGACGGGCTCGCCGCGATCGCCCCGCTGCTCGCCCTCGATCCGGCTCCGCGCGTGGTGGTGCTGACGACCTTCGGCGACGACGAGAACGTCCTGCAGGCGCTGCGGGAGGGCGCCGCCGGGTTCCTGCTGAAGGACGAGGGGCCGCAGGAGCTGATCAGCGCGGTACGGGCGGCCGCCGCCGGGGACGCCGTGCTCTCCCCGGGGGTGACGGGCGCGGTCATCTCCCGGATGCTGACCGCCGCCGGTCCGCGCGGCGCCGACGTCCCGGAGGCGGACGACCGGATCGCCCGGCTGACCGGCCGGGAGCGGGAGGTCCTGGCCATGCTCGGCGAGGGCCTGTCGAACCAGGACATCGCCGCCCGGCTGGGCATCGGGACCGGCACCGTGAAGAGCCACGTGGGCGCCATCCTCGACAAGACGGGATCGACGAGCCGGGTCCAGGCGGCGCTGCTGGCCCACCGGACCGGCCTGGCCCCCTGAGCTCCCGCCCCCCTCCGGGGACAGGGTTGCGCCGCCGCGGCCTCTGCCTTTCGGCAGAGCGCGGCCGGCCGGACCCCGACCTGCGGCAGAGCCGAACTCCCGCCTCCAGGGCGATGTCTGCGCAGGTCAGGGCTTTGAGGATGGAGGCATGTCACCAACCTTCCCCCCTTCCCCCTCCGGCGCGGACCTCACGGAGCCGGCCGCCTGCGCCCGCGGCCTGACCAAGACGTACGGAAAGGGCGAGACCCGCGTCACCGCGCTGGACGCGGTGTCCGTGGACTTCGCCCGGGGCCGCTTCACCGCCGTCATGGGCCCCTCCGGCTCCGGCAAGTCCACGCTGATGCACTGCATGGCCGGCCTGGACCCCGTCACCTCCGGATCGGCCCGGATCGGCGGGGTCGAGCTGTCCTCCCTCGACGACCGCCGGCTGACGCGGCTGCGGCGCGAGAAGGTCGGGTTCGTCTTCCAGGGCTTCAACCTGATGCCCACCCTCACCGCGCTGGAGAACATCACCCTGCCGCTGAGGCTGGCCGGCCGGCGGCCCGACGCGGCCTGGCTGGACACCGTCGTCGCCACGGTCGGACTCGCGGGCCGGCTCGCACACCGCCCCGCCGAGCTCTCCGGCGGCCAGCAGCAGCGCGTTGCGGTGGCCCGCGCCCTGGCGTCCCGGCCGGAGATCGTGTTCGCCGACGAGCCGACCGGCAACCTCGACTCCCGCTCCGGCGCCGAGGTCCTCGGCTTCCTGCGCGACTCGGTGCGGGAGCTGGGCCAGACCGTGGTGATGGTCACCCACGACCCGGCGGCCGCCGCCCACGCCGACCGGGTCGTCTTCCTCGCCGACGGCCGCCTGGTGGACGAACTGCACGAGCCGACCTCAGCCGCCGTCCTCGACCGGATGCTCGCCTTCGAGGCCCGCGGCCGCACCTCCTGACCACCCCTCCCGCGCCCTCCCGTCCCCCGCGCCCCACCTCCTGAAAGCCCGCCATGCTCCGAACAGCCCTGCGCAACGTCCTCGCGCACAAGGCCCGTCTGGCCATGACCGTCCTCGCGGTCTGCCTCGGGGTCGCCTTCATCTCCGGCTCGCTCGTCTTCGCCGACTCCACCACCGCCGCCTACCGCGCCTCCCTGGCACGGAACCACGCCGGGATCGCGGTCACCGTGGACCCCAAGTACCCCCTCGGCGCCCCCGCCGACCAGCGAGAGTCCGTCCTCGACGATGCGCTCGTGGCCAGGCTGGCGGCCGTTCCCGGCGTCGCCGCGGCCCGGCCGGCCGTCGACGGCTCGGCCACCCTGTCCGCCAAGGACGGCAGTCCGCTGCGCGCCGGGAACACCATGGGGAAGCTGGCCGCCGCCTACGTCCCCGGCCCCGACGGCACGGACGGCCGCCATCCGCTGACCGCCGGCCGCGCCCCGCGCACCGCCGGCGAGGTGGCCCTCGACCGGGGCACCGCCGACGCCGGCGGATACGCCCTCGGCGACACCGTCGGCCTGGCCACCGACGGCCCCGTCCTGCGGTTGCGGCTGGTCGGCATCGTCTCGACCACCGACCCGCGGGTCACCGCCGGCGGCACCCTCGCCGTCCTCGACCGGGCCACCGCCCAGGGGCTGTTCGCCACCCCGGGCCGCTACACCGGCATCGACCTGTCCGCCTCGCCCGGCACCGACCCGGACGAGCTCGCCCGGCGCGTCTCCGCGCTGCTCCCGGCCGACCGGGCCGAGGCGACCACCGCGAGGGCGCTGGCCCGACAGCAGTCGGTCTTCATCGACACCCGGACCCGCAGCTACTCCCGGCTGCCGCTGGTCTTCGCCGTGGTCTCGCTGTTCATCGGCTCCTTCCTCATCGTCAACACCTTCACCATGCTCGTCACCCGGCGCTCGCGGGAGACGGCGCTGCTGCGCGCGATCGGCGCCACCCGCCGGCAGGTGGTCGCCTCCGTGCTCGCCGAGGCGGCCCTCGTCGGGCTCGTCGCGTCCGTGCTCGGCTTCGCCCTCGGGCTCGGCGTCGCCACCGCCTTGCCCGAGGTCCTCGGCGGCGCGGACGAACGGCTGCCGCAGGGGCCGCTGGTGGTCGGCCCGGCCCCGGTGCTCGCCTCCCTGGCCGTCGGCGTCGGCGTCACGGTCCTCGCCGCCTGGCTGCCCTCCCGCCGGGCGGCCCGGACCGCGCCCGTCGAGGCCCTGCGCACCGCCGAGCAGCCGCCCTCCGCGGCCCTGTCCCGGATCCGGGGCGCGGCCGGCGCGGCCCTCCTCCTCACCGGCGCCGGGCTGCTGCTCTCGCTGGGCGGCGCCAAGGACGCCTCGGAGGGGAACCTGCGGACGGCCATGGCCGGCTGCGGGATCCTCGTCACCGGGCTGATCCTGCTGGCCCCGCTGCTGGCGGGCCCGGTGATCCGCCTCCTCGGCCGCCTGACCGCCCGCTTCGGGGTCGCGGGCGACCTGGCCCGGGACAACGCCCTGCGCGACCCCCGCCGTACGGCGGCCACCGCCGCCGCCCTGATGATCAGCACCGCGCTGGTCTGCGGACTCGCCGTCATCGAGCACTCCTCCGCGCGGGCCCTGGACTCCCAGGCCGCGGCCGGTCTCAGCGCCGACTACGTCATCAGCACCCGCGGCAACACCACGGCCATCGACGCGGCCGCCGTCCGGCGGGTCGCCGCGCTGCCCGGGGTGTCGACGGCCTCGGCCGTCGCGGACTCCACCTTCTCGGCCGGAGCCCTCGCCCGGGAGGTCTCCGGCGTCGACCCGAAGACCGTGGGGGCCGTCATGAAGCTCCGCTTCACCAGCGGATCCGCCGCCGCCATCGGGCCGGGCCGGATCGCCGTCTCCAGCAGCTTCGCCAAGGAGAACCGGCTCGCCACCGGCGGGCGGATCGACGGCGCCATCGGCCCCGGGCAGGGCGAGCGCGACCGACCCTTCACCGTCGTCGGGATCTACGAGGACAACCCCACCGCCCGGGACGTCCTCGCCCACCGCGACGAGGTCCAGGCCAACGGCTTCCTGCGCGACTCCGTCCAGCGCGTCCTCGTGCGCACCGGACCGGGCGCGGCGGACATGGAGAAGCGGCTGCGCGGCGCCGTCGACAACAGCCCCCTGCTCAAGGTGCAGGACCGCGACCGGCTCGTCCGCGAACAGGCCGGTGTCGCGGGCGATCTGATGACCATGGTCTTCGGGCTGCTCGCGATCGGCGTGGTCATCTCCGCCCTCGGCATGGTCAACACCCTCGCCATGTCGGTCGCCGAACGCACCCGGGAGATCGGCGTCCTGCGCGCCATCGGCATGGACCGCAGCGCGGTCCGCCGGATGATCGCGCTCGAATCGCTCGCCGTCGCCGCCTACGGAACCCTGCTGGGCCTGGCCGGCGGCCTGTTCGGGGCGTGGAAGGTGAGCGGACTCGCCAACGGGGCCATTCCGCAGTACGCGTTCTCGCTCCCCTGGGGGACCCTCGTCCTGGTCGTGGTCCTCTCGCTCGGAGTCGGCGCGGCCGCGGCAGCGCTCCCGGCCCGGCGGGCGGCCGCGCTCGGCCCCCTGCGCGCGGTGTCCGGCGGCTGAACCGCCGCCACCCGTTCCCCCTCCACCAGGGCAGGAACCGGCCGGTCCGGCTTGGGTTGGGCGGGTCATGGTGTACATCCGCGTCCTCGGGTCCTGCACCGCCGAGCGGGACGGCGAGCCCGCCCCGCGCACCCCGGCGCGGCTGCTGGTGAGTTCGCCGCCGGGGTACGCGCTGCGGCTCGCCGGGGACGCGGTCGACGCCTGGCGGTTCGAGCGGCTGCTCGGCGAGGCCCGCGCGCGGCTTGCGGCCGATCCGGACACCGCCCGCGCGGTGCTGGGGGAGGCGCCCACCACTTCGCCCGCGCCGCCTCCTCGGCGACCGCCGCGCGGGGCGTGGAGCACTGCCTGCGGGCGGTCGGCCTCGCCGAGGGCCGCTACGCCTGCGAGGCGGTGGCGGACCTGCTCACCGACGCGCTGGCCTGCGCCGCCCTGCTCCCCGCGGCCCCCGGCGGGGACCGCGAGGCCGACCGCGCGGAGCTGCTCGGCCGGCTGCTGCGGGCCCAGCTCCGGGCCGGGAGGGTCACGGCGGCCCGCGAGACCCGGCGCACGGCCGTCGAGCGGGCGGTCGCCGCCTGCCGGGAGGATCTGGAGGTGCACGCGTTCACCGCCTGGAGCGAGCCGACCCCGTGGCGGACCCGCCCGTACGGGGTGGTCGACCGGCCGGTGGTGGAGCGGCTGGAGCGCCTGCTGGAGCGGCCCGGACGGGAGCCCGGCGTACGCGCCCGGCTGCTGGGCGCGTACGCGGCCGAGCTGTCCGACGCCAAGGTGCCCGCCGTACGGGCCGCGGCCCGCGAGGCGCTCGCGCTCGCCGGGGAGCAGGCCGACCCGGTCCTGCGGGCCGGGGCGCTCGCGACGCTGGCCAAGGAGCTCGACGCGGACCTGGAGTGGCGCGAGCGGGCCGCCCTCGGCGCCGAACTGGAGTGGCTCGGGGCGGCGCACGACCTCCCGGCCCACCGCCGGTACGGGATGTTCGTCCGGTCCACGGCCCTCGCCGCCGAGGGAGATGCCGAGGGCGCGCACGGGCTCGTGCGCCGCTGGACGGAGCTCGCCCGGGCCTACCGGATGCCGGGCCCGACGGCGGTCGCGGAGACGGCCGCGGCCACCCTCGCCCACGTCGAGGGGCGCTTCGAGGAGGCCGAGGCCCGCTACCGCCGGTCGGCGGAGCGGATGGCCCGCCAGGGCTCCCCGCACGCGCAGGGTTCCCTCGCCATCGCCACGGCCGCTTTGTGGGCGGCGCAGGGGCGGCTCGCGCGGTCGGTGCCGTGGGCCCGGCGGGTGTACGCCGGGTTCGGGCCGGTGGCCGCCGACCTGCTCGCGGCGGCGCTGGCGGCGGCCGGCGAGGACGGGGAGGCGCGGCGGCTGCCGGCGGAGGCCGGACCGCTGCGCACCGACTACCTGTTCAAGGTCCTCGGCACGTTCCGGGCGACGGCCCTGGTGGCCCTGGGGGAGCGGGACGGCGCCGCGCGGCTGTACGGGGCGCTGCTGCCCTACCGGGACGCCCCGCCGGTCTCCCCCGGGTTCACCGTGGCCGTCCGCCCGGTCGCCGGCACCCTCGGCGAACTGGCCGCCCTGCTGGGCCGGGAGGCGGAGGCCGCCGCCCACCGCGCCCGGGCACGGGAGATCGCCGAGCGGTGGCGCTGCCCCTGGGGGAGCTGAGGGTCAGGGGAGCGGGCGGGGCGGCCGCGGGCCCGTGTACCGGCCGCTCGGGCGCATCCGCAGCGGCCGCTCCTGGTACTCCTCCAGCGCGTGCGCGATCCAGCCCGCCGTACGGGCCACCGCGAAGACGGTCTCGCCGGCCTCGGCGGCCATCCCGCAGGACAGCGTCAGCGCCGCGAGCGCCAGGTCCACGTTCGGGTGCAGGCCGTGGCGGGCCATCACCCCCGCCACCTCCCGCGCCGCGCCCAGGGCGGCGCCCGCGCGGGGGAGGCCCTCCAGCCGGCCGGACAGCGCCCGCGCCCGCGGGTCCTCGCCCCGGTACAGGCGGTGGCCGAACCCCGGCACCCGCCGGCCCGCCCGCAGGTACTCCGCCACCACCGGCGCGGCCCCGCCCCGCTCCAGCACCTCCGCCAGCATCCGGTGCGCGAGCCGGCCCGCCGCCCCGTGCAAGGGGCCTTCGAGCGCGCCGAGCCCCGCCGAGACCGCCGCGTAGGGGTGGGCCCGCGCCGAGGCCGCGACCCGGACGGCCAGCGTGGAGGCGGCCAGGTCGTGGTCGACCAGCAGGCCCAGCGCCAGGTCCAGCGCGCCCACCGCCGCCGGCTCCGGTTCCTGCGCGGTCAGCCGGGACCACAGCCGCCGGGCGAGCCGCCCGTCGTCCGGATCCTCCGGGGACACCTCGGGCAGGGACCCGACCAGCGTGGGGACCAGGCAGCGCGCCGAACCGAGGACGGCCGCCCCGGACAGGTCGAAGCGCAGCGGGTCCGCGACCGCGGCGGCGGCCACCGCGACCCGCAGCAGGTCCAGGGGTCCGCTGTGCTCCGGCAGCGCGGCCACGGCACGCCGGGCGGCGGCGAGCTGCTCCGGGGGAGCGGTGAACCGGGCCCCGCGCACCAGGGTCCCCGTCCAGAGCCACTCGGCGACCTCCTCGTAGGAGTACCGGGAGGCCAGCTCCACGGCGTCGACGCCGCGGAACCAGTACCGGTCCGCCCCGGGCTCGATGAGGGTGAGCTCCGTGCGCACGGCCGGCTCCGGGGCGGCGGGCCCGGCCGCCTCGCGGCGGCTGCGCCGGGCCAGCGCCTCCACCTCGGCGGCGTCGAAGGTGCTGCCCCTCCCGACCGCGTCGCGGCGGCTGCCGAGCTGGCCCCGGCTGACGTAGGCGTACACGGTCGCCGGCTTCACCCCGAGGAGCCGGGCGGCCTCCTGCGTGGTGATCCGGCGGGGGAGGTCCTCCACGGGGGCGTCGGAGGAGGTGCCGGGAGGGTGGTCGCTCATGCAGCTCAGCATACATATGTTGATTCAATCAATATTGACATGGATCCAATCAAAGATGGATGGTCGATCCATGAACACCACCGTCGAAGTACCCCGCGGTCTCGCGGGAGTCGTGGTCACCGAGACCGGGCTCGGTGACGTCCGAGGCCGCGAAGGCTTCTACCACTACCGCCAGTACTCGGCCGTCGAACTGGCCGCGTCCCGCACCTTCGAGGACGTCTGGCACCTGATGTTCCGCGGCGCCCTCCCCGCCGGCCACGCCGAGCGGGCCGCCTTCACCGCCGAGACCGCCCCGCTGCGCCACCTCCCCGCCGAGGTCCGGGACGCCCTGCCCGCCCTCGCCCGGGCCACCGCCCTCTCCGGACCCCTCGCCGGCCTGCGCACCGCGCTCTCGCTCCTCGGCGCCTGCTCCGGCTTCCGCCCCGTCTACGACCTCGACCCCGGCCGCCGGGCCGCCGACGCGCTCGCCGCCTGCGCCGCCGTACCGACCCTGCTCACCGCCCTCTACCGGCTCGGACGGGGCCTGGAGCCGGTCGAGCCGCGCGACGACCTCCCGTACGCCGTCAACTACCTGTGGATGCTCACCGGCGAGGAGCCCGACCCCGTCAAGGCCCGCGCCGTCGAGCGGTACCTGATCTCCACCGTCGACCACGGCTTCAACGCCTCGACCTTCACCGCCCGCGTCATCGCCTCCACCGGCGCCGACGTCGCGGCCTGCCTCACCGGCGCGATCGGCGCCCTCTCCGGACCGCTGCACGGCGGAGCGCCCAGCCGGGCCCTGGACACCCTGGACGCCATCGGCACGGCCGACCGCATCGGCCCCTGGATCCGGGAGCGGGTCCTCGCCGGAGACCGGATCATGGGCTTCGGGCACCCCGTCTACCGCACCGAGGACCCGCGCTCGCGGATGCTGCGGGACATCGCCCGGCAGTTCGGCGGGCCGCTCGTGGACTTCGCCGTGGAGGTCGAGCGGCAGGTGGAGGAGATCCTCGCCGAGCTCAAGCCGGGCCGGGAGCTGCACACCAACGTGGAGTTCTACGCGGGCGTGGTCATGGAGCTGTGCGGGCTGCCGCGCGAGATGTTCACCCCGACCTTCTGCGCGGCCCGCGTGGTCGGCTGGAGCGCGAACGTCCTGGAGCAGGCCGCCGACTCGAAGATCATCCGCCCCGCCGCGCGCTACACCGGCCCCACCCCGCCCCGCCCGGTCCCCCCGCTGGGCTGACTACGATCGTCCGGGTGAACAGCGTCCAGCCCATCCCCGTCGTCGTCCTCTCCGGATTCCTCGGCTCCGGCAAGACCACGGTCCTCAACCACCTCCTCGCCCACCGCGGGGGCACCCGGATCGGGGTCGTCGTCAACGACTTCGGCTCGATCGAGATCGACGCGATGTCGGTGGCCGGCCAGGTCGGCGACTCGATGGTCTCCCTCGGCGGCGGCTGCCTGTGCTGCGCCGTCGACGGCAGCGAGCTGGACGCGTACCTGGAGAAGCTCGCCGCGCCCGTCCACCGGATCGACGTCATCGTCATCGAGGCCAGCGGGCTCGCCGAGCCCCAGGAGATGGTCCGGATGCTGATGGCCAACGAGAACCCGGCGGTCCGCTACGGCGGCCTCGTCCAGGTCGTCGACGCCGCCGAGTTCGACGCGACCCGGGCCGCGCACCCGGAGACCGACCGCCACCTGGCCGTCGCCGACCTGGTCGTGCTCAACAAGACCGACCGGGTCGACGCCGCCGAACGGGCCCGCATCGAGGCGGAACTCGCCGCGCTCGCCGCCCCCGGCACCCCGCTGGTCGGCGCCGACCACGGGCGGATCGATCCGGAACTGCTCTTCGACCGCCGGCCCTGGACCGAGACCCGGGGCCAGCTCTCCTTCGAGGACCTGCTGGCGGAGGCCGGGGAGCACGCACACGGGGACGAGGACCACGGCGCACACGCCCACGCGGCCTACGAGAGCGTCTCCTTCACCACCGACCAGGCCCTCTCCCCGCGCCGGTTCATCGACTTCCTCGACCGCCGCCCCGCCGGGCTCTACCGGATCAAGGGCTTCGTGTGGTTCGGGGTCCCCGGCCACCAGGAGCGGTACGAGGTCCACGCGGTCGGCCGCTTCCTGCGCTTCGAGCCCGGCCCCTGGGGCCGGGGCGAGCCGCGCGGCACCCGGCTCGTCCTGATCGGCAAGGACGTCGACGGCCCGGCCTTGCGGAACGGCCTGGAGGCCTGCCGGGAAGCGGACCCCGGGCGGGCCCTCCCGGACAGCATGTGGGGAGTCCTGCGCTACGTACCCGGGCCGCCGCGGGACGCCCCCGCGGAGGACGGCTAGGCCACCTCGACGCCGAAGTCGCCCAGCAGGGCCTCCAGGCCGTCGCGGTAGCCCTTGCCGCCGATCACGAAGTCCCAGTCCCCGTTCGCCCGGCGCCGGAACGAGCCCAGCACCAGGGCGGTTTCGCCGGCGCGGCCGTCGGACACCTCCAGGCGGCCCAGCTCCCCGCCCGCCGCGTCCAGCAGGCGGATGTGGGCGTCGGTGAAGCCCGCCAGGTCCGCGTCCGGATTGACCTCGGGGTCCACGGCGGCCACCAGCACCAGGCGGTCGGCCTGGGCGGGCAGCGCGTCGAAGGCCACTTCGACGGCGGCCTTGTCCGGAGCGGAGTGCGGGCGGGCGCGGACCGAGCCGTCCGGGGTGCGGGGGTTGTTGAAGAACACGAAGTGCTCCTCGCTCAGCACCCGGCCGCCCGTGCAGACCAGCGCGCACACGTCGAGCGCCACCGCCCCCGACCAGTACATGCCCAGCACGTTGTGGTCGGCGGAACCGGCGGCCAGCGGTGTGTCGACGAGGGTCGGCGCCGGGGAGGCCGGCGCGGGCGCCCCGGGGGCCGGGCGGCCGTCGGACGTGCCGGGGCCGAGGCGTCCGCGGAGCCCGTACTGGTGCAGCAGTTCCACCAGCTCCGCGCCGGGAACCAACTCCAGCGGCTTGCCGTTGGCAAAGGTGTACGACCCGGGCCCGAAGGACGCGGTGGTGACCAGCACCCCCTTGTTCGCCCCCTTGTCCTGGACCGTGCCGTACAGGTCCCGAACCGCCGTCGGCGGCACGGTGTTGCGGTAGCGCTTGACCTGCACCACGATCCGCCCGCCCCGGATCGGGGCCGGGTCCAGCGCCTCCACGTCCACCCCGCCGTCACCCGAGCGCTGGGTCGTCACCGCCTCCATGCCCATCGCCCGGAACAGCTCGGCGACCAGGTTCTCGAAGACGATCGGGTCCATCGTGAAGAGGTCCGGCTCGTCCTCGCCGCCTCCCGCGCTCCCGCCGTGGCTGACGACGTCGCCGACCTCGGCGGGCCGCCGGCCCGGGCGCACCTCCGTCAGCAGGTCGGGGCGCGCCGACAACTGCCCGCCCAGCCCCGACACCAGGCAGTCCACCGGGCTGACCTGCTCCAGCCTGAGCCCGGCGAAGGCGCTCCGCCCGGCCGGGAGGGCGGCCAGGACGAACCTCGCCTCCTGCCCGGTCGCCGGATCGTGGCAGTCCACGAACCCGTTGACGACGACCGAGTCGAGGACGCCGAACTCGTCGGCCGCGTACAGCTCCCGCGCCACCAGCAGCATGCACTGCGCGAGCAGGTCCCGGTACAGCGCGCGGCGTTCCGTGACGGGGCGCGGCCTGATCTTGTCCTGGTCGGTGCTGGGCAGGTACTGGACGGACCGGGCCTCCGGAACCACCGCGAACCCCGGCAGCTCCCAGTCCAGCACGAGCTGGCGCGCGGCCGGGTCGTAGGCGGCCGACACCTGGCGCGGCAGCGCCTCGGGCCAGGCCGACGAGGCGTACAGGGCGGCCGAGAAGTACTCCACCACGGCGTCGGCCCGACCCGCTCCCAGGGCGTCGGTCAGCGCGGCGAGCCCGCTGTTGTGGGCGCGCGCCCCGGCGAGCTGCTCCGCGGCCCACCGGTCGTACTGCTCGCGGTACTCCGCCAGCTGCTGCCGGCGCCGCGCCTCCGCGGCGTTCGCCGCCTGCCAGGCGGCGGTGTAGCGGTCGTGCGCCTCCCGCTCCGCCTGCGCCCGCTGCTGCGGGCCCGGCGCCCAGCCGCCGCCCGGCTGCCGGAAGTCCTCGATGCGGGGCATCGGCACGGGCTGCCCCAGCGCTCCCGGGTCGAAGGGCTCCAGCCACTCGGCCCGGACGAGGGAGGACGTACGGAACGGGGGTGCGGCGCACCCCGCGACCAGCAGTCCCTTGAGGGCCTCGACCTCGGCGTCGAGCTCGGCGCTGCGGCGCACGGCCTCGGCCTCGCGGTACTGGCGGTGGCTGCGGTTCGCCTCCCGTTCGAGGGTGCGCTGCCGGCGCTCGGCCTCCCGATGCTGGATCAGCTGCGTCTGCTGCTGCCGGCGCTGGGACTCGGCCCAGTCCCCGATCACTCCGCCCGCCCGATGCGTCATCAGCCGTGTACTCCCCCCACCGACGCCAAGGAGGAAAACACTAGTCGGCATTCGGGTGGTACGTCCCCCCGGTCGCACCACCCGAACGCCGCCGTACGGTCCTACAGCGCCGCCCCCGCCAGCACCGCGACCACCGCCGGGAGCGCCGCGCCCGAGCCGTCGCGGCGCGGGTCCGGGGCCGGGAGCGCGGCCGGGTCGCCGTTCGCGGCGGCCGCGCGGGCCGGGGCGTTGCCCGCCCAGGCCAGCACCAGCACGTCCTCGCCCTTCAGGAACCGCTGGCAGCGCACGCCGCCCGTCGCGCGGCCCTTGCGCGGGTACTGGTCGAACGGGGTCAGCTTGCCCGAGGCCGGGGCGCCGTCGAGCGTCCCCTGCGCGCCCGCCACCGTGAACACCTGGGCGTCCCGGGCCGGGTCGACCGCCGAGAAGTGGATCACCTTGGCGTTCCCGGCGAGCTTGATGCCCGCCATACCGCCCGCCGGGCGGCCCTGGGGGCGCACCTGGCCGGCCGGGTAGCGCAGCAGCTGGGCGTCGTCGGTGATGAAGACCAGGTCCTCCTCGCCCGTACGCAGCTCGACCGCGCCGACGATCCGGTCGCCCTCCTTGAGGGTGATGACCTCCAGCTCGTCCTTGTTCGCCGGGTAGTCCGGCACGACCCGCTTGACCACGCCCTGCTCGGTGCCCAGGGCCAGGCCCTGCGAGGACTCGTCCAGCGAGGTCAGGCAGACCACCGTCTCGTCGGCCTCCAGCCCGGAGACGAACTCCGAGACCGGGGCCCCGCCCGCCAGGCTCGGCGCGGCGTGCGTGTCCGGCAGCTGCGGCAGGTCGATCACCGCGAGCCGCAGCAGGCGGCCGTAGGAGGTCACCACGCCCACGTCGGCCCGGGCGGTCGCCGCCACCTGGGAGACGACCAGGTCGTGCTTGGCGCGGCCGGCGCCCTCGTCGACCGGCAGCGGATCGGCGGTGGCCGTACGGGCCAGCAGGCCCGTGGACGACAGCAGCACCCGGCACGGGTCGTCCGCGACCTCCAGCGGCACCGCCGCCACGGCCGTGCCCGCAGACTCCAGCAGAACCGTGCGCCGCGGGGTGCCGAACTTCTTGGCGACCGCGGCCAGTTCCGAGGAGACCAGCTTGCGCAGCTCGGCGTCCGAGTCGAGGATCCGGGTCAGCTCCTCGATCTCGCCGGTCAGCCGGTCGCGCTCGGACTCCAGCTCGATCCGGTCGAAGCGGGTGAGCCGGCGCAGCGGGGTGTCCAGGATGTACTGGGTCTGGACCTCGCTCAGCGAGAAGCGCTCCATCAGGCGCTCCTTGGCCTGCGCGGAGTTGTCGCTGTCGCGGATCAGGCGGATGACCTCGTCGATGTCGACCAGGGCCACCAGCAGGCCCTCGACCAGGTGCAGCCGGTCGCGCCGCTTGCCGCGGCGGAACTCGCTGCGCCGGCGCACGACCTCGAAGCGGTGGTCCAGGTAGACCTCCAGCAGCTCCTTGAGGCCCAGCGTCAGCGGCTGCCCGTCGACCAGTGCGACGTTGTTGATGCCGAAGGACTCCTCCATCGGCGTCAGCTTGTACAGCTGCTCCAGCACGGCCTCCGGGTGGAAGCCGTTCTTGATCTCGATGACCAGGCGCAGGCCGTGCGCGCGGTCGGTGAGGTCCTTGACGTCGGCGATGCCCTGGAGCTTCTTCGAGCCGACCAGGTCCTTGATCTTCGCGATGACCTTCTCGGGGCCGACCGTGAAGGGCAGTTCGGTGACGACCAGGCCCTTGCGGCGCGCCGTCACGTCCTCCACGGACACCGTCGCGCGGATCTTGAAGGTGCCGCGGCCGTTCTCGTAGGCGTCCTTGATGCCGGAGAGGCCCACGATGCGCCCGCCGGTGGGCAGGTCGGGACCCGGCACGAAGCGCATCAGCGCCTCCAGGTCCGCGTCCGGGTACCGGATCAGGTGCCGGGCGGCCGCTACGACCTCGCCCAGGTTGTGCGGCGGCATGTTGGTGGCCATGCCGACCGCGATCCCGGACGTGCCGTTGACCAGCAGGTTCGGATAGGCGGCGGGGAGGGTGACGGGCTCGCGCTCCTGGCCGTCGTAGTTGGCGGCGAAGTCGACGGTGTCCTCGTCGATCGACTCCGTCATCAGCGACGTGGCGTCGGCCATCTTGCACTCGGTGTAGCGCATCGCGGCCGGCGGGTCGTCGTTGCCGAGCGAGCCGAAGTTGCCGTGGCCGTCGACCAGCGGCAGCCGCATCGAGAAGGGCTGGGCCATGCGCACGAGGGCGTCGTAGATCGACTGGTCGCCGTGCGGGTGGAGCTTGCCCATGACCTCGCCGACGACGCGGGCGCACTTCACGTACCCGCGGTCGGGGCGCAGGCCCATCTCGTTCATCTGGTAGACGATGCGCCGGTGTACGGGCTTCATGCCGTCCCTGGCGTCCGGCAGGGCCCGGGAGTAGATCACCGAGTACGCGTACTCGAGGAAGGAGCCCTGCATTTCGTCGACGACGTCGATGTCGAGGATCTTCTCCTCGAAATCCTCCGGCGGCGGGGTCTTCGTGCTGCGGCGGGCCATCGCTGCGGCGCTCCTAACCAAGATCGGGGGGTGTACGTGCGGGGGTGTGCGACGGGGTCGACGCGGACCATTGTGGCCCGAGGCACCGACAACGCCGACTCCGACCCAGGTGAGAGGCCGGGAACTTCTCCGTGCACCTGCGCGCTTGCATACAGTGGCAGGTCGATAGGGAATCTCTGCATCGCGATCGAAGGGACCACATGCCCATGGGTCACACGGCCACAGCTCAGGCCGGCTCCGGCGGCCTGACAGCGACCGAGCACCGGCTGGCCAACGGCCTGCGCGTGGTGCTGTCCGAGGACCACCTCACCCCGGTCGCCGCCGTCTGCCTCTGGTACGACGTCGGCTCCCGGCACGAAGTCAAGGGGCGGACCGGTCTGGCTCACCTCTTCGAGCACCTGATGTTCCAGGGCTCGGCGAGCGTACCGGGCAACGGGCACTTCGAGCTCGTCCAGGGTGCCGGCGGCTCGCTGAACGGCACCACGAGCTTCGAGCGCACCAACTACTTCGAGACGATGCCGGCCCACCAGCTGGAGCTCGCCCTGTGGCTGGAGGCGGACCGCATGGGCTCGCTGCTCGCCGCCCTGGACGACGAGTCCATGGAGAACCAGCGCGACGTCGTCAAGAACGAGCGCCGCCAGCGCTACGACAACGTCCCGTACGGCACGGCCTTCGAGCGCCTGACGGCCCTCTCCTACCCCGACGGCCACCCGTACCACCACACCCCGATCGGCTCCATGGCCGACCTCGACGCCGCCTCTCTCGAGGACGCCCGGCACTTCTTCCGCACGTACTACGCGCCCAACAACGCCGTCCTGTCGGTGGTGGGCGACATCGACCCCGAGCGCACCCTCGCCTGGGTCGAGAAGTACTTCGGAAGCATCCCGGCGCACGACGGCAAGCAGCCGCCCCGCGACGGCACCCTGCCCGAGACCATGGGCGGGCAGCTCCGCGAGGAGATCGTGGAGGAGGTCCCGGCCCGCGCGCTGATGGCCGCCTACCGCCTGCCGCACGACGGCACCCGCGCGTGCGACGCCGCCGACGTGGCGCTGACGATCCTCGGCGGCGGTGAGTCGTCCCGCCTGCACAACCGCCTGGTCCGCCGCGACCAGAGCGCCGTCGCGGCCGGCTTCGGCCTGCTGCGCCTGGCGGGCGCGCCCTCCATGGGCTGGCTGGACGTCAAGACCTCCAGCGGCGTCGAGGTGCCCGCCATCGAGGCGGCCGTGGACGAGGAGCTCGCCCGGTTCGCCGCCGAGGGCCCCACGGCCGACGAGATGGAGCGCGCCCAGGCGCAGCTGGAGCGCGAATGGCTGGACCGGCTGGGCACCGTCGCCGGCCGCGCCGACGAACTGTGCCGCTTCGCGGTGCTGTTCGGCGACCCGCAGCTGGCGCTGACGGCCGTCCAGCGCGTCCTGGACGTCACCGCCGAGGAGGTGCAGGCCGTGGCCGCCGCCCGGCTGCGCCCCGACAACCGCGCGGTCCTGGTCTACGAGCCGCTGGCCGGTGCCGAAGAGAACGACGAGAGCGACGAGAACGAGGGGGCGGAGCAGTGAGCGACACCGCAGCCGTCACGATGGACTTCCACCCGCAGCCGCAGGCCGGCGAGCCCACGCCGTGGGCCTTCCCCGCCCCCGAGCGCTCCACCCTCGGCAACGGCCTGACCCTGCTGCGCTGCCACCGCCCCGGCCAGCGGGTCGTCGCGGTCGAGGTCAACCTCGCGGCCCCGCTCGACGCCGAGCCCGACGGCCTCGACGGAGTGGCCACGATCATGGCCCGCGCCCTGTCGGAGGGCACCGACAAGCACTCCGCCGAGGAGTTCGCGGCCGAGCTGGAGCGCTGCGGGGCCACCCTCGACGCCCACGCCGACCACCCCGGCCTGCGCGTCTCCCTGGAGGTCCCGGCCTCCCGCCTGCCCAAGGCCCTGGGGCTGCTCGCCGAGGCGCTGCGCGCGCCCGCCTTCGACGACGGCGAGGTCGCCCGGCTGGTGCGCAACCGGCTGGACGAGATCCCGCACGAGCAGGCCAACCCGCAGCGCCGCGCCGCCAAGGAGCTCTCCAAGGAGCTCTTCCCGGCCACGCTGCGCATGTCCCGCCCGCGCCAGGGCACCGAGGAGACGGTCGCGCGGATCGACTCCGCCGCCGTACGCGCCTTCTACGAGGCCCACGTGCGCCCCTCCACCGCCACCGCGGTGGTCGTCGGCGACCTGACCGGCATCGACCTGGACGCCGTCCTCGCCGACACCCTGGGCGCCTGGACGGGCGGCACCGCCGCGCCCCGGCCGGTGCCGCCCGTGACGGCCGACGACACGGGCCGCGTGATCATCGTGGACCGGCCCGGCGCGGTCCAGACGCAGCTGCTGATCGGCCGGATCGGCCCCGACCGGCACGACATCGTCTGGGCCCCGCAGGTCCTGGGCACCTACTGCCTCGGCGGCACCCTGACCTCCCGTCTGGACAAGGTGCTGCGCGAGGAGAAGGGCTACACGTACGGCGTGCGGGCCTTCGGCCAGGTGCTGCGCTCCACGGCCGACGGCAAGGGCGCCTCGATGCTCGCCATCAGCGGCTCGGTGGACACCCCCAACACCGGTCCGGCGCTGGAGGACCTGTGGCAGGTGCTGCGCACCCTCGCCGCCGAGGGGCTGACGGACGCCGAGCGGGACGTGGCGGTGCAGAACCTGGTGGGCGTGGCCCCGCTGAAGTTCGAGACCGCCGCCTCGGTCGCCGGGACGCTGGCCGACCAGGTCGAGCAGGAGCTGCCGGACGACTACCAGGCGCGGCTGTACGCGCGGCTGGCCGAAACCGGTACGGCGGAGGCCACTTCGGCGGTCGTGAACGCCTTCCCGGTGGACCGGCTGGTCACGATCCTCGTGGGCGACGCGGCGCAGATCGAGGAGCCCGTCCTGGCCCTCGGCATCGGTGAGGTCACGGTCGTCACCAACTGACCGGAGGCCGACCGGCAACTGACCGGCGGTCGGCCTGTGCCGAGGGGGCCCGGTGGAGCATCCACCGGGCCCCCTTTGTCCGTTTGGTGGTGTGGTTTCAGATATGCGGTGTGGCGTACGCAACAAATCCGCGCGTCTGTTTGGCGATTGACTGATGATCCGCCTAGCGTCAGGCGTGCTGTCCGTCACTTGTGCCAGCCGCACCCGCGGCACCGGGCAGCGATCGCCGAGTCCCCGTCAGGCGCGAGCCTGGGGAGCCGGGGACCCACATCAGTCCCTGGGGTGAATCGGACCGCCTCGTCAGAGGGGGCCCGTAGGAGACCTTCCTGCTCCGAACCCGTCAGCTAACCCGGTAGGCGAGAGGGAAGGAAAGGATCACCCCCGCCATGGCGTTTGGCAGTCGTGCAGCCGGTTCCGGTAAGCACCGCGGTTCGAGCCGTCTGAGCCGCAAGACCGCCGGCTACGCCGGCATAGCCGCCCTCGCCACCACGGGCGTGGTCGGCACCCTGGCGGCCCCGGCCTTCGCGGCCGACTCCCACGGCGGCCCCTCCCTCGAGGACACCGGCGCGCTGAACGCCGTCGTCGTCGCCGACGGCCTCCAGGACGACATCGAGACCCAGGCCGAGACCCAGCAGAGCGCCGCCGAGGCCGTCGCGGCCCAGGCGCAGGCCGAGGCCGACGCCAAGGTGCGCGCCGCCGAGGCCAAGGAGAAGGCCGAGGCCAAGGAGAAGGCCGAGCGCGAGGCCGCCGAGAAGGCCGCCGAGGAAGAGGCCCGCAAGCGCCTCAACACCTTCGTGGCGCCGATCACCGGCTCCTACGTCAGCACCCAGTACGGCGCGGGCGGCGGCATGTGGTCCTCCGGCAGCCACACCGGCATCGACTTCCACGCCGACCTGGGCACCACCGTCCACGCGGTGGGTGCGGGCACCGTCGTCGAGGCCGGCTGGGGCGGCGCCTACGGCAACAACGTCGTGATCCGCCACAACGACGGCACCTACACCCAGTACGGGCACATGGACTCGCTGAGCGTCTCGGTCGGCCAGACGGTCACCGCCGGCCAGCAGATCGGCCTGTCGGGCTCCACCGGCAACTCCAGCGGCCCGCACCTGCACTTCGAGGCCCGCACCGGCGCCACCTACGGCACGGACATCAACCCCCTGGCCTACCTGCGCCAGCACGGTGTCGGCATCTGACCCCTCCCTCTTCGAAGAAGGCCCCGGCTCCCCGAGCCGGGGCCTTCTCCGTTCCCCGGGTTCCGCCGGTTCTCCGCGTTCCACCGGTTCCACGGGTTTCCGCCGTTTCCGCCCGTCCCCCGTTCCGGATTTTCGGGCTTTCTCGGAAATCCCCACGTGGTGCAATAGAGTCGCAGACGCGGCACGTTCGATCGGAACGAAACCAGCGGAGGTCCGGCCTTGCGTATTCCGGCGCACGCGGTGTGCACAGCCATTCGCGACGATATCGTCTCCGGTTTCTTCGGGCCGGGCGGCCGGCTGACCGAGGAGGTGCTGGCCCGCCGGTACGGGGTCTCGCGCGTGCCGGTGCGCGAGGCGCTGCGCACGCTGGAGTCCGAGGGGTTCGTCACCACGCGGCGGCACGCGGGGGCGTGCGTGGCGGAGCCGAGCGAGCAGGAGGCGGCCGATCTGCTGGAGCTGCGGATGCTGCTGGAGCCGCTGGCCGCCTCCCGTGCGGCCCGGCGGCGCACCGAGGCGCACCTGAAGGTGCTGCGGGGGCTGGTGCGGCTGGGCCAGGAGCGGGCCAGGCGGGCGCAGGGGGAGGACCTGCGGGCGCTGGGGGGCTGGTTCCACGAGACCCTGGCCCAGGCGTCCGGCAGTCCGGGGCTGATCGCGCTGCTGACGCAGACCCGGCGCAAGATCGCCTGGATGTACGAGGTGGGGGCGCCGGTGCGGCCGGTGGACTCCTGGGCGGAGCACGGGGCGCTCGTGGACGCGGTGGCGCGGGGGGACGCCGAACGGGCCCGCGCGCTGGCCGCGCTGCACGCGGAACGGGCGTCGGGCGTGTTCCGGCCGAAGGTGAGGACTTTGCAACGTGCCGTAAACACGGCAGGTGGCCGGAATTAACGCGGGGCGCGTAGAAAAGGGGGCCCGCGGTGGAATTCCCTTTCGGTCGCGCCGGTGCGTTCCGGCCAATTCCGTCCGCGCGGGCCCCACCGATACGCATTTCCGCCGGAGCGGTTATCGCCGGGACCGGGACCGGGACCGGGACGGCGCGAAGCCGCGGCCCCCGGGACGGCGGGGCCGCGGCTTCGGCCGGAGACGAAGGGATCAGACCGTCTCGGGGAGCTCCTCCAGGCCCTCCGCGACCAGCTTCGCGAGGCGGTCCAGCGCGACCTCCGCGCCGTCGGCCTCGGACGCGAGGACGATCTCCTCGCCGCCCTGGGCGCCCAGGCCCAGGACCGCCAGCATGGAAGCGGCGTTGACGGGGTCGCCGCCGGCCTTCGCGATGGTCACGGGGACGCCGGAAGCGGTCGTCGCGCGGACGAAGATCGAGGCGGGACGAGCGTGCAGGCCCTCGGCCCACCCGACGTTGACGCGGCGCTCTGCCATGGTGATGCCCTTCAGGTTCTCGTGGTTGTCTAGACCAGTCTCTCACGTCACCCGGAATGCTCGGACCGGCCTCCGGCCCGACCCAGCGGCCGTTCGGCCCTGCTCAGCTTTGCACTGATCCGTCCCGGTACGCCTCATTCCAGGCGTACGCGCCGCCCGGCCTGTCGGAGCCGCCCGGCCGCCCGGCCGGATCCTGCCCTTAGGCTGGCCCCATGACCACCGCGTCGGACCCCTCGTACCCGGCCCACTGGGAAGCGGACGTCGTGCTGCGCGACGGCGGCACCGCCCGGATCCGCCCCATCACGACCGAGGACGCCGGGCGGCTGGTCAGCTTCTACGAGCAGGTCTCGGACGAGTCGAAGTACTACCGCTTCTTCGCCCCCTACCCCCGCCTCTCCGACCGCGACGTGCACCGCTTCACGCACCACGACTACGTCGACCGCGTCGGCCTCGCCGCCACCATCGGCGGGGAGTTCATCGGCACCGTCCGCTTCGACCGCATCGGCCCCGACGGCCGGCCCGCCTCCGCCCCCGCCGACGAGGCCGAGGTGGCCTTCCTGGTCCAGGACGCCCACCAGGGCCGCGGGGTCGCCTCCGCCCTGCTCGAACACATCGGAGCCGTGGCGCGGGAGCGCGGCATCCGGCGCTTCGCCGCAGAGGTGCTGCCCGCCAACACCAAAATGATCAAGGTGTTCACGGACGTCGGCTACCAGCAGAAGCGCAGCTTCGAGGACGGCTCCGTCCACCTCACCCTCGACCTCGAACCCACCGCCGAGTCCCTCGCCGTCCAGCGCGCCCGCGAGCAGCGCGCCGAGGCCCGCTCCGTCCAGCGGCTGCTGGCCCCCGGCTCCGTCGCGGTGATCGGCGTCAGCCGCTCCGGTTCCGGCGTGGGCGCCGCCGCGCTGCGCAACCTGCGCGACGGCGGCTTCCGCGGGCACCTCTACGCCGTGAACGAGGCCAGGGCTGCGGGGATGGAGGGGGACCTGCTGGACGGGGTGCGGGCCTACCGCACCGTCGCGGACATCGGCGCCCCCGTGGACATCGCCGTGATCGCCGTGCCGGCCGAGCGGGTGCCGGGCGCCGTCGCCGCCTGCGGGGAGCACGGAGTGCAGGGGCTGGTGGTGCTGTCCGCCGGGTACGGGGAGAGCGGCCCGGACGGCCTGGCCCGGCAGCGCGAACTGGTCCGGCAGGTGCGCTCGTACGGCATGCGGCTCATCGGGCCCAACGCCTTCGGGGTGATCAACACCGCGCCGGAGGTGGAGCTCAACGCCTCCCTCGCGCCCGCCCCGGCCACCGCCCGCGGGCGGATCGGCCTGTTCACGCAGTCCGGGGCCATCGGCATCGCCCTGCTGTCCGGGCTGCTGCGGCGCGGCGGTGGGCTGTCCTCCTTCGTGTCCGCCGGCAACCGGGCGGACGTCTCCGGCAACGACATCCTCCAGTACTGGTACGAGGACGAGGCCACCGACGTGGCCCTGATGTACCTGGAGACCCTCGGCAACCCCCGCAAGTTCACCCGCCTCGCCCGCCGCACCGCCGCCGTCAAGCCCCTCGTCGTCGCCCTCGGCGGCCGCCACACCCCCGCCGGGCACGTCGTCCCCGGGACCAGGCTCCCCGAGGCCACCGTCTCCGAGCTGATGCGGCTGGCCGGCGTCATCCGGGTCGACACCGTCACCGAGCTCGTCGACGCCGGGCTCCTGCTGGCCGGCCAGCCGCTGCCGGCCGGCCCCCGGGTGGCCATCCTCGGCAACTCCGAGTCCCTCGGCGTCCTCACCTACGACGCCTGCCTGACCGAGGGGCTGCGGCCGTCGCCCCCGCTGGACCTCACCACCGCCGCCACCCCGGAGGACTTCCGCACCGCCCTCACCGCCGCCCTGGCCTCCGAGGACTGCGACGCCGTCGTCGTCACCGCCATCCCCTGGGTCGGCGAGCGGGCCCTGGCCGACGACCTCGCGGAGGCCTTGCGCGAAGCCGTCGCCGAGGTCCCCGGCAAGCCCGTCGCCGTCGTCCACGTCGAGCTCGGCGAACTGGTCGAGGCCCTCTCCGCCGCCCGGGCCACCGCCCCCGCGGCCGCACCGCCGCCCGCCGCCCCCGCCGCACCCCGGGGTCCGGCCCCCGCCGGCGCGCCCTCCGCCGCCCCCGCCCCCCACGGGCGGATCCCCGCCTACCCCGCCGCCGAGCGGGCCGTGAAGGCCCTCGCCGAAGCCGTCCGGCACGCCGAGTGGCGCCGGGCCAACGCCGACGTCCGGCACGTCCCCGAGTACGAGGACATCGACGAGAGCGGCGCCGCCGCCCAGCTCGCCGCCCTCGTCGCCGGAATCGGCGAGGGCGCCGCACTGACCCTGGAGGAGAACGCCGCCCGCGAGCTGCTCGCCCGCTACGGCATCACGGTCCTGCCCACCCTGCCCGCCCCCAGCGCCGACGCCGCCGTCCGCGCGGCCCGGGTCCTCGGCTACCCCGTCGCCCTGAAGACCACCGCCCCGCACCTGCGCCACCGCGCCGACCTGGGCGGCGTACGCCTCGACCTCACCACCGAGGCCGAGCTGCGCCGCTCGTACGAGGAGCTCACCGAGGCCCTCGGCAAGCCCGCCGAGCTCCTGCCCGTCGTCCAGACGATGGCCCCGCGCGGGGTGGACACCGTCGTCCGCTCCGTCGTCGACCCCGCCGCCGGAGCGGTCCTCTCCTTCGGGCTCGCCGGAGTCCCCTCCGAGCTGCTCGGCGACACCGCGCACCGCCTGGTCCCCGCCACCGACCGCGACGCCGCCGGACTGGTCCGCTCCCTGCGCGCCGCCCCCCTGCTCTTCGGTTGGCGCGGCAGCGACCCCGTCGACACCCCCGCCCTGGAGGAGCTGCTGCTGAGGCTGTCCCGGCTGGTGGACGACCATCCCGAGGTGACCGGGATCTCCCTGGAGCCGGTCGTCGTCGCCACGGAGGGCCTCTCCGTGCTCAGCGCCACCGTGCGCGTCGCCCACCCGCCCGCACGGACCGACCTCGGCCCGCGGACCCTGCCCAGCTACTGAGCGACGGGCAGGTAGGGGGACCCCGTACGGGCCTTAGGATGGACCTCATGGCGAAATCCGGTACGACGACCCAGGGGCTGCGCGCGGCGATCGAGCGCAGCGGCTACTACCCGGCCCTCGTGGCCGAGGCCGTGGAGGCCGCGGTGGGCGGCGAGCCGGTCTCGTCGTACGTGGTCCACCAGGAGACCACCTTCGACTCCAACGAGGTGCGCCGGCACGTGACCGTGCTGGTCCTTACCGACACCCGGTTCATCGTCAGCCACACCGACGAGCAGGCCGCCGACGCCGGGTCCCCGTCCCCGTACGCGACCACCTCGACCGAGTCGGTCAAGCTCGGCACGATCTCCTCCGTGGTGCTCAGCCGCGTCGTCGCCAACCCGGAGTCCTACACGCCCGGCCAGCTGCCCCGCGAGGTCGTCCTGACCATCGGCTGGGGCGCGGTCTCGCGCATCGACCTGGAGCCCGCCGCCTGCGGCGACCCCAACTGCGACTCCGACCACGGCTACACCGGCAACTCCACCGCCGACGACCTCAGCCTCCGCGTCAGCGAGGCCGGCGACGGCCCCGAGACGGTCCGCCAGACGCTGCTCTTCGCCCAGGCGCTCTCCGAGGCCACCGCGGCCACCACCCGCTGATGTCCTACTCCGTGCCGCCGAACTGGCAGGACGAACCGGAACTCCTCGATCTCGCCGGCGCCCCGGTCCCGCAGTACGGCACCGGCTCGCTCGCGGACCTGCTGCCGACCCTGGCGGCCGGCCAGGGCGTGCCCGGCCTCGCCGCCGGGATCGCCGAGCTGACCCCGGCCGACCGCAACTGCGTCTTCCTGGTCGACGGCATGGGCTGGGAGCAGATCAACGCCCACGCGGAGTACGCCCCCTTCCTGGCCTCCCTCCTCGCGAGCTCGCGCGGCGGCACCGGCCGGCCGATCACCGCGGGGTTCCCGGCGACCACCGCCACCTCCCTCGCCTCCGTCGGCACCGGCCTGCCGCCCGCCCGGCACGGCCTGCCCGGCTACGCCGTGCGCAACCCGGCCTCCGGCGAGCTGATGAACCAGCTCCGCTGGTACCCGTGGACCCCGCCCAAGCCCTGGCAGCCGTACCCGACGGTCTTCCAGCTCGCGGACGCGGCGGGCGTGCACACGGCCCAGGTGTCGGCCCCGAACTTCCAGAGCACCCCGCTCACCCAGATCGCCCTCAGCGGCGGCACCTTCCACGGCCGGATGACCGGCGAGGAGCGGATGGACCTCGCCGCGATCCAGCTCGCGGCCGCGGAGCGCTCGCTCGTCTACACGTACTACAGCGAGCTCGACGGGGCCGGTCACCGCCACGGCGTGGACTCCGACGCCTGGCGCGGCCAGCTCATGTACGTCGACCGGCTCGTACAGCGGCTCGCCGAGCAGCTGCCGCCGCGCACCGCGCTCTACGTGACCGCCGACCACGGCATGGTGGACGTCCCCTTCGACGAGGACTCCCGCATCGACTTCGACGAGGACTGGGAGCTCGGCGCCGGAGTCGCCCTGCTCGGCGGCGAGGGCCGGGCCCGGCACGTCTACGCGGTGCCCGGCGCCGAGGCCGACGTGCTGACCGTCTGGCGCGAGGTGCTCGGCGACCGCTTCTGGGTCGCGAGCCGCGAAGAGGCCCTGGAACGGGGCTGGTTCGGGGCGCCGGGGGAGTGCGACGAGCGCGTGCTCGGCCGGATCGGCGACGTGATCGCCGCGGCCCAGGCCGACGTCGCGATCACCGCCTCCCGCAACGAGCCCAACGAATCGGCCCTCACCGGCATGCACGGCTCCATGACGGCCGCCGAACAGCTGGTCCCGCTGCTCGAAGTCCGCACCTGAGCCCGCAGGCTCTCCCGCTCCGCCCCCTCTCACCGCCCACGACCCGAAAGGTCCCGTACCTCCCATGCCCGAGCTGGTGTTCTTCTCCGGAACGATGGACTGCGGAAAGAGCACGCTGGCTCTCCAGATCGGCCACAACCGCTCCGCCCGAGGCCTCCAGGGCGTGATCTTCACGCGCGACGACCGGGCCGGCGAGGGCAAGATCTCCTCCCGCCTCGGCCTGGTGACCGAGGCGGTCGAGGCCGCCGAGGGCATGGACCTGTACGCCTACCTGGTGGAGCTGCTGTCCAGGGGCGGCAAGGCCGACTACGTGATCGTGGACGAGGCCCAGTTCCTCGCCCCGGAGCAGATCGACCAGCTGGCCCGCATCGTCGACGACCTCGACATGGACGTCTTCGCCTTCGGCATCACCACCGACTTCCGCACCAAGCTCTTCCCCGGCTCCCAGCGGCTGATCGAGCTCGCCGACCGGATCGAACAGCTCCAGGTCGAGGCCCTGTGCTGGTGCGGCGCCCGCGCCACCCACAACGCCCGTACCGTGGGCGGGCAGATGGTCGTCGAGGGCGCGCAGGTCGTGGTGGGCGACGTCAACCGCCCGGCGGGGGAGATCGGCTACGAGGTCCTGTGCCGCCGCCACCACCGCCGCCGCGCCACCTCCGCCTCGGCGCACGCGGGCTCCCTCTCCCCGGACGTCCTCCCGGTCAACTCCGTCTGACGGCCCCGGCCGCGGCCCCGTAGGGACTACCCACGTTGGTGATGGTCCCGGTCCGCCGGGCGGGCGAGACTGGCGTCCGCGAAGACGACGGGGAAGAGGGCTGGGGATGCCATGCGGCGACTCGAAGTAGCACTGATCGGCGCGGGACTCATCGCCCGCTTCCACCTGGACGCGTGGACCGCCGTCGGGGCGTCCGTGCGCGTCCACTCCACCGACGGGCGTGCGCAGGAGCTGGCCCGGGAGTTCGGCGCCAAGGCGGTCGGCTCCCTCGACGAGGCGCTGGACGGCGCGGACGCGGTCGACATCTGCACCCCGACCGGCAGCCACCACGCCATCGCCATGGCCGCCATCGCCGCAGGCGTGGGCGTGGTGTGCGAGAAGCCCCTCGCCGCCTCCCTGGCCGAGGCCGAGGAGATCGTCGCCGCGGCCGCACGGGCCGGCGTGCCGGTGTACCCGACGCACAACGTCCGGTTCGCCCCCGCCTACGCCCGCCTCCAGGCGCTGGTGGCGTCGGGCGGGCTGGGCACGGGCGCCATCGGCCGGTTCACCGTGGCCGGCTACCACCCGCGGCCCTGGACCGCCGAGGTCCCCGCCCGGTCGGGCGGGATCCTCACCGACCAGATGCTCCACGGCGTGGACATCGCGTACTGGCTCTTCGGGGACGTCGTCCGGGTCCACGCCGAGTACCAGGGCGACATCGCCGCCCCCGCCCCGGCCGGGGCCGTCGCCACCGGGACCGCGCTCCTCACGCACGCGAGCGGTGCCCTCAGCCAGGTGGTGTGCCGGTGGACGGCCACCCCCCAGCCCCCCTTCCGCCTCACCTACCAGGTGACCGGCACGGGAGGGACGGCGCTCTACGACTCCGAATGGCCGCAGGAGACCAGGGCGTTCGGTGTCGAGGACCCGGCCTTCGGACACTTCGGGGAGAAGCCGTTCCTCTCCGAGATCCGCGAGTTCGCCCAGGGGCTCCTGGGCGGTCCCGCGCCGCGCCTGGGACCGCACGACGCGCTCGCCGCCATCCGCCTCACCCAGGCCGCGGCGGAGTCCGCCCGGACCGGGCGTGCCGTGGACCTCGCACCGACCACGAAGGGGGCAGCGGCATGAAGGTCGCCGTGCTGTCGCTCGCGCACGAGCGCGCCACGACCTACGCCCGGCTGCTGAACGGCATGCCCGGCGTCGAGCTCGTCATCGCCGACCCCGACGGCGCGCCGGACGACCCGGCCCGCGGACGGGCGGTGGCGCGGGAGCTCGCGGTCCCCTACGCGGACGGCTGGGACGAGGTCTTCGCGCTGCGCCCCGACGCCGTGGTGGTCACGAGCCGCCTCGCCGACCGCAGGGAACTGGTCGAACGCGCCGCCGCAGCCGGGGCCCACGTCCTGTGCGAACAGCCGCTCGGAGCCACGGCGCAGGACGCCCTGGCCATGGTGCGGGCCTGCGAGGAGGCGGGGGTGCGGCTCACGCCCGCTTCACCGGAGTGCTCCAGCCCGGCGTTCGAGGCCATCCGGGAGCCGCTCGCCGCGGGTACGGCCATCGGCAGGCTGACGACCGTGCACGGCGCCTGCAACGCCCCCGTCGCCGACGGCCCGGAGGCGGGCGCGGTCCTGGCCGCCAACGCGGCGGCCCTGCTCGCCCTGGTGGACGCGGTGCTCGGCGGGCAGCCCGCCGAGCGGGTGTACGCGCAGTCCAACGGGCTCCTCAGCGGGGGCCGGGACGTCCAGAGCGCGGCGCTCATGACCGTGCGCTACGCGGACGGGACGGTCGCCTCCCTCGACTGCAGCCGGGGCCTGGCGGGGAACCCGGCGGGGGCGGGCGGGCCGGCCCTGACCTTCGTCGGCGAGCGGGGCAGCGTGGACTTCACCGCCCGCCCGCGGCTGATCGGCGGCTTCGACGCCGCCACGGGTGCGGAGCGCCGGGAGGCGGGCGGCGACGACCTGGAGGCCCGCGTCCTCGACGCCTTCCTCGCCGGCGACGGCGAAGGCGGCGCCCGGCCCGGCCCGGACGGTGCGGCCGGCGTGCGCACGCTGCGGATCATCGAGGCCGCGATCGAGTCGGCCCGTACCGGCCGCCCCGTCGAACCGGCCGCGCCCGCGGGGGCGTAGGGCCCGTACGGAGGCAGGCGCAGGAGCTCCCGAGCACGGTGGACCCCCAGGGGACACCGGGCGCCGGGAGCTCCGTCGTTTCCGCCCGCGGCCGAGGCCTGACCATCCCTCAAGAGTCCCTGGAAAAGGGCGGCCCCGGCCCTACCAGGCTGAGGGATGTTGTGGCGTGAACCATCCGCCTAGCCTGGATTTAGAGATCAAGCCCATGTCCTGGCGATGCTTCGAAAAGCCGCTGCGGGGCGGGCGCTCACACATTTCGCGATCGTTAAGGGGACGTCCGCATGTCGCAGCTTCTGCATGTCGATTCGAGTCTTGGTACTGAATCCGTGTCGAGGCGGCTCTCGGCCCATTTCGCCGGGGAGTGGCGCAACAACCACCCCGGTGCCGGCTACGCCTACCGCGATGTCGCGGCCCGGCCGGTGCCGCACATCACCGAGCCCGTGCACCAGGCGCTCATCCACCCGGACACCGACCACGGGCAGAGCGAGCAGGAGCGGGAGCTGACCGCCGCGATCACCCGTGAGGTCCTCGACGCGTCCGTGATCGTCCTCGGCGTCCCCATGCACAACTTCACGATCCCGTCGGCCCTCAAGGCCTGGCTGGACCGCATCGTCCACCCGGCCCACATGGCCGTCCCCAGCCCGCTCGCCGGCAAGAAGGTCGTCGTCGTCCTGACCCGGGGCGGCTCCTACGCGCCGGGCACCCCGCGCGAGGCCTTCGACTACCAGCAGACCTACCTCAAGGCGATCCTCGAGGCGATCGGCCTCGGCGAGGACCTCACCTTCGTCACCGCCGAGCTGACGATGGCCGCCATCGCCCCGCAGATGGCGGAGTTCAGGCCGCTGGCCGACGCCTCCCTGGCGAACGCGTACGACGCCCTCGCGAAGCTGGCCCAGTAGCCCCGGCCCCTCCCCGTCCCGAGCGAGAAGGACCCCATGAGCGACGCAATCTCCTACGAGGAGCCGTGGGCGCGGACCCACCACTTCGACCCGCCCGCCGTATTCGATTCCCTGCGCAAAGAGAGCCCCCTCGCGCGCATGGTCTATCCGGACGGACACATCGGATGGATCGCCTCCAGCCACGAACTGGTCCGCAAGGTCCTCAGTGACCCGAGGTTCAGCCACGGCCTCCAGGAATTCCACTTCCCGGTGACCCGTTTCGGAGAGCCCGTCATCGGCAGCTCCCCGGAGATCCCCGGCATGTTCATCCACATGGACCCGCCGAACCACACCCGCTACCGGCGGCTGCTGACGGGCGAGTTCACCGCCCGCCGGGCGAACCTGCTGGCCCCCCGCGTCGCGGAGGTCGCCGCCGAGCGGATCGAGGTGATGCGCGCCCACGGCGGCCCCGTCGACCTGGTCGAGAGCTACGCCAGGCCGCTGGTCCTGCGCGTGCTGTCCGAGCTGATCGGCTTCCCGTACGAGGAGCGCGAGCGCTACCAGCACGCGCCCACCGTGCTGCACGACCCGGACTCCTCGCAGGCGGACGTCGGGGCCGCCTTCGGACAGGTGACCGCCTTCATCACCGAGCTCGTCGGCAAGAAGCGGGAGCAGCCCGGCGACGACCTGATCAGCCGCCTGATCGCCGAGGGCGAGCTGACCACCGAAGAGATCTGCAACATCGTCACCCTGCTGCTCTTCGCCGGCTACGAGACCACCGAGAGCGCCCTGGTGGTCGGGGTCTTCGCCCTGCTGGAGCACCAGGAGCAGCTCGCCGCCCTCCGCGCGGACCCGTCGAAGCTCGACGCCGCCATCGAGGAGCTGCTGCGCTACATCACCGTCAACCAGTACGAGATGTACCGCACCGCCCTGGAGGACGTCGAGCTCGGCGGCCACCTGGTCAAGAAGGGCGACACCGTCACCGTGTCGCTGCCCGCGGCCAACCGCGACCCGGCCAGGTTCGGCTGCCCGGCCGACCTCGACATCGACCGCGAGACCTCGGGCCACGTGGCCTTCGGCTTCGGCGTCCACCAGTGCCTCGGCCAGAACCTCGCGCGCGTCGAGCTGCGCGCCGGCCTGTCGGCGCTCCTGAACGCCTTCCCCGACCTCCGGCTGGCCGTGGCCGCCGAAGAGGTCCCGCTGCGGCTCAAGGGCTCCGTCTTCGCGGTGAAGAGCCTGCCCGTCACCTGGTAGCAGTCCTCCCTACGAAAGGAATTGCGGCGCAGTGCGCACCGAACTCATCAGGCCACTTCCCGCCGCACTCCTGGAGAACGCGGCCCGTTTCCCCGACAAGACGGCCTTCGAGGACGACCGGCGGTCGGTCACCCACGCCGACCTGGAGGCGCGTACGCGCAGGCTCGCCGGACACCTGGCGGGCCTGGGCGTCGAGCCCGGCGACCGGGTCGCCCTCTGCCTCGGCAACACCGTCTCCATGATCGAGGGCTACCTCGCGACCGTCCGCGCCGCGGGCGTCGGCGTCCCCCTCAACCCGGGCTCGTCCCTCGCCGAGCTGGAGTACCTGCTCGCCGACAGCGGAGCCCGGGTGGTCGTCACCGACCCCGCCCAGGCACACCGGCTCCGGGGCTCGGCGGCCCTCGGGCCCGGCACCACGCTGCTGGTGACCGGCGGGGTCCCGGTGGGGGAGGGGGCGGCGGGGGACCCCTCGTCCCACTCGTACGACGAACTCGCCCTGCGCGAGCCGGCCGTGCCCGCCCGGGACGACCTCGGCCTCGACGACGTCGCCTGGATGTTCTACACCTCCGGCACCACCGGCCGGCCCAAGGGGGTCCTGTCGACCCAGCGCAACTGCCTGTGGTCCGTGGCCTCCTCCTACGTGCCCGTCCCCGGCCTCACCGACCGGGACCGGGTGCTCTGGCCCCTCCCGCTCTTCCACAGCCTCTCGCACATCGCGTGCCTCCTGTCGGTCACCGCCGTCGGCGCCACCGCCCGGATCATGGACGGCAGTTCCGCCGAGGACGTCATCCGGGCCCTGCGCGAGGAGGGCTCCACCTTCCTGGCCGGCGTCCCCACCACCTACCACCACCTGGTCGCCGCCGCCCGCCGGGACGGCTTCTCCGTCCCCAGCCTGCGCATCGGCCTGGTCGGCGGCGCCGTCACCGGATCCCGGCTGCGCCGTGAGTTCGAGGAGCTCTTCGGCGTCCCGCTGGTCGACGCCTACGGCAGCACCGAGACCTGCGGCGCCATCACCATGAACCCCCCGGACGGCGCCCGCGTCGAAGGCTCCTGCGGCCTGCCCGCCCCCGGCGTCGACGTCCGCCTCGTGCACCCCACCACCGGCCGGGACGTACCGTCCGGGGAGGAGGGCGAGGTCTGGGTCAGCGGACCGAACGTCATGGTCGGCTACCACAACGACCCCGGGGCGACCGCCGCCGCCCTCCAGGACGGCTGGTTCCGCACCGGCGACCTGGCCCGCCGCGACGAGGCCGGCTACTTCACCATCTGCGGCCGGATCAAGGAACTCGTGATCCGCGGCGGCGAGAACATCCACCCCGAGGAGATCGAGGCGGTCCTGCGCACCGTCGACGGCGTCGCCGACGCGGCCGTCGCCGGCCTGCCGCACGAGACCCTCGGCGAGGTCCCCGTCGCGTACGTGGTCCCCGGCGCCGCCGGCTTCGACGCCGCGGAGCTGATCGCCCGCTGCCGCGAGCAGCTCGCCGCGTACAAGGTGCCCGAGCAGGTCCGCGAGGTCGGGTCCATCCCCCGGACCGCCTCCGGCAAGACCCAGCGGCGGCTGCTGGCCGAGCGGCCCGGCGCACTGCGGTACGAGGCGGGGGCGGGCCTGGCCGAGGAGGCCGCGCGGCAGATCGGGCCCGACGCCGCCGTCACGGCCGCCCTGCGCGGCCGGCTGGCCGCGCTGGACGGGCGCGCGCAGCTGGCCCTGCTGGAGGACCTGGTCCGCACGCGGGCCGCCGAGGCACTGGGGGAGCCGGACGGCGGGCGGGTGCCGGCCGACCGCGCCTTCCGCGACCTGGGCCTCACCTCCCTGGCCGTCGTCGCCCTGCGCAACCGGCTGGTGGAGAGCACCGGACTGGGGCTGCCCACCACCGTCGTCTTCGACCACCCCACCCCGGCGGCGCTGGCGGCCGCGCTGCGGGCCGAGGTGCTCGGGACCGCCCCGGAGGCGGGCGTGCCGGGCGCGGGCTCCGCCGTGGCCGACACCGGCGAGCCGATCGCCATCGTGGGCATGGCCTGCCGCCTGCCGGGCGGCGTGGCGGGCCCGGAGGACCTGTGGCGGCTGGTGTCCGAGGGCCGGGACGCGGTCTCGGGATTCCCCGAGGACCGCGGCTGGGACCTGGACGGCCTGGTCGACCCCGACCCCGACCGTGCGGGCACCTCGTACACCGACCGGGGCGGCTTCCTGGAGGGCGCGGGCCTGTTCGACGCCGGGCTGTTCGGGATCTCGCCGCGCGAGGCCCTGGCGATGGACCCGCAGCAGCGGCTGCTGCTGGAGACCTCCTGGGAGGCCCTGGAGCGGGCCGGCATCGACCCGCTGTCGCTCAAGGGCGCCGACGTCGGCGTCTTCTCCGGGCTGTTCGGCCAGGGGTACGGGACCGGCGCCGCCGCGGTGGCCCCGGAACTGGAGGGCTTCACGACCACCGGGTCGGCGGCGAGCGTGGCCTCGGGCCGGGTCTCGTACGTCCTGGGACTCGAAGGCCCGGCGGTGTCGGTGGACACGGCCTGCTCCTCGTCGCTGGTGGCCCTGCACCTGGCGGCGCAGGCGCTGCGGCAGGGCGAGTGCTCGATGGCCCTGGCCGGCGGCGCGGCCGTGATGGCGACGCCCGCCCACTTCGTGGAGTTCTCCCGGCAGCGGGCCCTCGCGGCCGACGGGCGCTGCAAGGCGTTCTCCTCCACGGCCGACGGCACGGGCTGGGCCGAAGGCGCCGGCGTCGTGGTGCTGGAGCGGCTGTCGGTGGCGCGGGAGCGCGGCCACCGGGTGCTGGCGGTGCTGCGCGGCAGCGCGGTCAACCAGGACGGGGCCTCCAACGGCCTGACGGCTCCCAGCGGTCCCGCCCAGCAGCGGGTGATCCGCAAGGCGCTGGCCGCCGCCGGGCTGGCACCGGCCGACGTCGACGCGGTCGAGGCCCACGGGACCGGTACGTCCCTGGGCGACCCGATCGAGGCGCAGGCGCTGCTGGCCACGTACGGCAGGGGGCGCGACCCCGAGCGGCCGCTGTGGCTGGGCTCGCTCAAGTCCAACATCGGCCACACGCAGGCCGCGGCGGGCGTGGCCGGCGTGATCAAGATGGTCCAGGCGCTGCGGCACGGAGTGCTGCCGGCGACCCTGCACGTGGCGGAGCCCACCCCGCAGGTGGACTGGTCGGCGGGCGCGGTGGAGCTGCTGACCGAGGCGCGGGAGTGGCCGCGCGACGGCCGGCCGCGCCGGGCGGGCGTCTCGTCCTTCGGGGTCAGCGGGACGAACGCGCACCTGATCCTGGAAGAGGCCCCCGAGGAGGAGGCCGCGGAGCGGGCTCCGGTGGCCGGTGCCGTGGTCCCGCTGGTGGTGTCGGCGCGCAGCGCGGCCTCGCTGGCCGGTCAGGCCGGGCGGCTGGCGGAGTACGTCGGCCGGGGTGACGCCTCCCTGGCGGAGGTCGCCGCGGCGCTGGTGGCGGAGCGCGCGGTCCTCGGTGAGCGCGCGGTGGTCGTGGCCTCCTCGGCCGAGGAGGCGCGGACGAGGTTGGAGGGGCTGGCACGTGGTGAAGGTGCGGCGGGCGTGGTCTCCGGCACTGCGGCTGCTCCGGGCGGGGTGGTCTGGGTGTTCCCCGGCCAGGGCTCGCAGTGGGCCGGCATGGGACGGGAACTGCTCGACTCCTCGCCGGTGTTCGCGGCGCGGATCGCGGAGTGTGCGGCCGCGCTGGAGCCGTGGATCGACTGGTCGCTGACCGAGGTCCTGCGGGGCGAGGCCGCGCCGGAACTGCTGGACCGGGTGGACGTGCTCCAGCCGGCGAGCTTCGCGGTGATGGTGGGCCTGGCGGCCGTCTGGTCCTCGGCGGGCGTGGTGCCCGACGCGGTCCTGGGCCACTCCCAGGGGGAGATCGCCGCCGCCTGCGTCTCCGGCGCGCTGTCGCTGGACGACGCGGCCCGGGTGGTGGCGCTGCGCAGCCGGGCCATCGCCGGGGAGCTGGCGGGCCGGGGCGGGATGGCCTCGGTCGCGCTGGGCGCCGACGAGGCGGCGGCCGGGCTGGCGCCGTGGGCGGACCGGGTCGAGGTGGCCGCGGTCAACAGCCAGTCGTCCGTGGTCGTCGCGGGCGACGCGCAGGCGCTGGACGAGGCCCTGGAGGCGCTCTCCGCCGAAGGCGTCCGCGTGCGGCGCGTCGCGGTGGACTACGCCTCCCACACCCGGCACGTCGAGGCGATCGAGGACACGCTCGCCGAGACCCTCGCGGGGATCGTCGCGAAGGCCCCCGAGGTGCCGTTCTACTCCACCGTCACCGGCGGCTGGATCGAGGACGCCGGTGTCCTGGACGGCGGCTACTGGTACCGCAACCTGCGCGGCCAGGTCGGCTTCGGCCCGGCCGTCGCCGAACTGGCCGGACGGGGTTACGGGGTATTCCTGGAGGTCAGTGCCCACCCGGTGCTGGTCCAGCCCATCAGCGAGACCGTCGAGGGCGCCGACGCGGTCGTCGCCGGCTCGCTGCGGCGCGGGGACGGCGGCCTGCGCCGCCTGTACGCCTCCCTGGCCGAGCTGTTCGTCCGCGGCGCGGCCGTCGACTGGACCGCCGTCCTGCCCGCCACGACCGGGCGCGCGGAGCTGCCGACCTACGCCTTCGACCACCGGCACTACTGGCTCCCCGCGGCCGGCCCGGCCGCCGACGCGGCCTCGCTCGGGCTGGCCCCCGCCGGCCACCCCCTCCTCGGGGCGGTCGTCGGCCTGCCCGGCCCCGGCGGCCTCATGGCCACGTCCCACTGGTCGCTGCGCGCGCACCCCTGGCTCGCGGACCACCTGGTGTCCGGCGCCGTCGTCGTCCCGAACGCGGCCCTGGTCGAGCTGTCCATCCGGCTCGGCGACCTCGCCGCCACCCCCGTACTCGCCGAACTGACCGTCGACGCACCCGTCGTGCTGCCGCAGCGCGGCGGCCGCAGCGTCCAAGTGCTCGTCGGCGCACCCGACGGGACCGGGCAGCGGTCGGTGGAGGTCCACTCACGCGCCGCCGACGCCCCCGTCGACGCCCCGTGGACGCGGCACGCGCACGGCGTGCTCGCCCCCACCGCCCCGGCCGCGGCCGCCGGCACGGCCCCGGCCGGATTCGGACCGGCCACCGACGTCGCCCTGGACGAGACCTCGCTGCGCGACGCGGGCCGCTACGGGCTGCACCCGGCGCTGCTGGACGCGGCCGTCCGCACGGTCGTCCCCGCCGGCACGCTCCCGTCCCGGTGGACCGGGGTGTCCCTGCTGGCCTCCGGCGCCGCCGCCCTGCGCGTGCGCCCGGCGGACGGCGGGGGCCTGGAGCTGACCGATCTCGCCGGACAGCCCGTCCTGACCCTCGCGTCGGTCCGTTGCACCCCCTTCTCCCCCGAACAGGCGGGCATCACGGCCGCGCTGCCGCACGACGCCCTGTTCCGCGTCGAGTGGACGCCGTACGCGCTGCCCGCCGCGCAGGACCGGCCCCTCGACGTCGTGACCGTCGCCACCGGCGCGGACGTGACCGCCTGCGCCGGCTCGGCCCCCGACGTCCTCCTGTACGAGGTCCGGGCCACCGCCGGGACCACCGACCCCCGCGCGGCGGTCGACGCGGCCCTGGCCGTCCTCCAGGCCTGGCTGGCGGAGCCCGCCCTGGCCGGGACCCGGCTGGCCGTGGTCACCGGCGCGGACGACGGCCTGGAGGCCGCCGCCGTGTGGGGCCTGGTGCGCTCCGCGCAGTCCGAGCACCCAGGCCGGATCGTGCTCGCCGAGCTCGACGCCCCCCGCTCCGTCCTCCCGGCCGTGCTCCTCGGCGGCGAAGCCCAGATCAGGGTGCGCGACGGCGTGGCCGAGGTGCCCCGGCTGGTACGGGTGCCCGCCGCTGAGCCCCCGGCCGGGCGCCGGGCCCTGGACCCCGAGGGCACCGTACTGATCACCGGCGGCACGGGAACGCTCGGCGCCCTGACGGCCCGGCACCTGGTCACCGCGTACGGCGTCCGCCACCTGGTGCTGGCGGGCCGCCGCGGCCACGCCCCCGCGCTCCGCGACGAGCTGACCGCCCTGGGCGCATCCGTCACCGTCGCCGCCTGCGACACCGCGGACCGGGCCCAGGTCGAGGCCCTCCTGAACGCGATACCCGCCGAGCACCCGCTGACCGCCGTCGTGCACTCGGCCGGCGTCCTGGACGACGGGGTGCTCACCGAGCTGACCCCGCGGCGCGTGGACACCGTCCTGCGGCCGAAGGCCGACGCGGCGCTCCACCTGCACGAGCTCACCCGGGACCTGGACCTGGCCGCGTTCGTCCTGTTCTCCTCCGCCGCCGGTGTGCTCGGCAACCCCGGCCAGGCCAACTACGCGGCCGCCAACGCCTACCTGGACGAGCTCGCGCGCCGGCGCAACGCCCTCGGCCTGCCGGCCGTCTCCCTCGCCTGGGGCTACTGGTCGACGGTCAGCTCCATGACCGAGCACCTCGGCGCCGCCGACCTGCGCCGCAACCAGCGCATCGGCATGGGCGGGCTCTCCGCCGCCGAGGGCATGGCCCTGCTCGACGCCGCCCTCGGCGGCGAAGGCGCCCTGGTGGCCGCCAAGTTCGACGTGCCCGCCCTCCGGAAGGCCGCCGCCGAGGCCCCGGTACCGCCGCTGCTGCGCGGCCTGGCCCCGTCGCCGCGCCCCACCGCCCGGGCCGCCGCCGGCCCGTCCGCCACCGCCCCCCTGCGCGAGCGCCTCGCCGGCCTGAGCGGGGCCGAGCAGTCCGAGGCCCTCCTCGAACTGGTCCGGCGGCACGCCGCCGAGGTGCTGGGGCACGCCTCCGCCGACGCCGTCCCCGCGGGCCGGACCTTCAAGGAGGCCGGGTTCGACTCGCTCACGGCGGTCGAGCTGCGCAACCGGCTGGCCACCGCCACCGGACTGGCCCTGTCCCCGGTGGTCGTCTTCGACCACCCGAAGCCGGCCGCCCTCGCCGAGCACCTGCGCACCAGGCTCTTCGGCGACGCGGCCGCCGCGGGCGCCGCATCCCAGCGGCCCCGGACCGGCACCCCGTCCACCGGGCCGGACGAGGACGATCCGATCGCCATCGTCGCCATGGCCTGCCGCTTCCCGGCCGGGGTACACAGCCCCGAGGACCTCTGGCGGGTGGTCGCCGAAGGCGTCGACGCCGTCACCGAGTTCCCCGCCGACCGCGACTGGGACACCGACGGGCTCTTCCACGCCGACCCCGACCACCCCGGCACCACCTACGTCCGCCACGGGGCGTTCCTCGACGACGCCCCCGGCTTCGACGCCGCCTTCTTCGGCATCTCCCCGAACGAGGCCCTCGCCATGGACCCGCAGCAGCGCCTGCTGCTGGAGACCTCCTGGGAGGCCTTCGAGCGGGCCGCGATCGACCCGACGACGCTGGCCGGCGAGGACGTGGGCGTCTTCGTCGGCGTCAACAGCCACGACTACACCGTACGGATGCACGGGGCGTCCGGCGTCGAGGGGTTCCGCCTCACCGGAGCCTCGGGCGCCGTCACCTCCGGCCGCATCGCCTACCACTACGGCTTCGAGGGCCCGGCCATCACGGTCGACACGGCCTGCTCCTCCTCGCTGGTGGCCCTGCACATGGCCGCGCAGGCACTGAGGCAGGGCGAGTGCTCGATGGCGCTGGCCGGCGGGGTGATGGTGATGGGCACCGTCGAGACCTTCGTCGAGTTCTCCCGCCAGCGCGGGCTGGCCCCCGACGGCCGGTGCAAGGCCTTCGCGGACGGCGCCGACGGCACCGGCTGGTCCGAGGGCGCGGGCCTGCTGCTCGTCGAGCGGCTGTCGGACGCCCGCCGCCGCGGCCACCGGGTGCTCGCCGTGCTGCGCGGCTCCGCGGTCAACCAGGACGGCGCCTCGAACGGCCTGACCGCGCCCAACGGCCCCGCCCAGCAGCGGGTGATCCGCAAGGCCCTGGCCCAGGCGGGGCTGGCCGCCTCGGACGTGGACGCCGTGGAGGCCCACGGCACGGGCACGACCCTCGGCGACCCCATCGAGGCCGAGGCCCTCCTCGCGACCTACGGCCAGGACCGGCCGGGCGGCCGGCCGCTGTGGCTGGGCTCCGTGAAGTCGAACATCGGCCACACGCAGGCGGCCGCCGGTGTGGCGGGCGTCATCAAGATGGTGATGGCGATGCGGCACGGGATCCTCCCGCGGACGCTGCACGTCGACCGCCCGTCCTCACACGTCGACTGGTCCGCGGGCGCCGTGGAACTGCTGACCGAGGCCCGCGACTGGCCCGGCGACGGCCGCCCCCGCCGGGCCGGCGTCTCCTCCTTCGGCATCGGCGGCACCAACGCCCACGTCATCGTCGAGGAAGCCCCCGGACAGCCGCCGGCCCCCGCCGCACCGCTGCCCGCACCGGCGGACGACCCCGCATCCGCAGCCGTACCCGCACCGGCGGACGACCCCGAACCCGCCCCCGAACCCGTACCCGCGCCCGTACCCGTACTCGTCCCGGTCTCGGCGCGGACGCGGGCCGGACTGCGCGGCCAGGCCGCCCGGCTCGCCCGCTTCCTCGACGAGCGCCCCGACGTGCCGCTCACCGACACCGCCCACGCCCTCGCCACCGCACGCGCCCGGCTCGACCACCGCGCCGTCGTCCTGGCCTCCGGCCGGGGCGCTCTGGCCGCCGGCCTCGGCGCCCTCGGCCGCGGCGAGGCGTCCCCCGCCGTGGTCCTCGGCACCCCCGCCCCCGGCAAGCTGGCCGTCCTCTTCACCGGCCAGGGCAGCCAGTGGGCCGCCATGGGCAGCGAACTCGCCCGCACCCAGCCGGTCTTCCGCGAGGCCTTCGAAGCCGCCTGCGCCGCCGTCGAGGAGCACCTGACCGGCCACGTGGAGCGCCCGCTGCGCGAGGTCGTGTCCGCCGCCCCCGGAGCCGCCGGCAGCGAGCTGCTCGACCGGACCGCCTACACGCAGGGCGCCCTCTTCGCCCTGGAGACCGCGCTGTACCGGCTCTTCGAGTCGTGGGGGGTCCGGCCGGACCTCCTCGCCGGCCACTCCGTCGGCGAGATCACCGCCGCGCACGTCTCCGGCGTCCTGGGGCTGCGGGACGCGGGCCGGCTCATCGCCGCGCGCGGCCGGCTGATGCAGGCCCTGCCCGCGGGCGGCGCGATGGTCGCCGTCCAGGCGACCGAGGCCGAGCTCGCCCCCCTGCTGGCCCGGGCCCGGGGCGTCGTCGGCGTCGCGGCGGTCAACGGCCCCGACGCGCTGGTGCTCTCCGGCGCCGAGGAGCCCGTCCTCGCCGTCGCCGCCGAACTGGCGGGCCGCGGCCGCAAGACGCGCCGGCTGCCGGTCAGCCACGCCTTCCACTCCCCGCTCATGGAGCCGATGCTCGATGCGTTCCGCACGGTCGCGGAGAGCCTGACGTACCACCCCGGCACCCTCCCCGTCGTCTCCACCCTCACCGGCGCGCCCGCCCGCGACGGACTGCTCGCCACCCCCGGATACTGGGTCGACCAGGCCCGCGGCGCCGTCCGGTTCGGCGACGCCGTCACCGCGCTCGCCGACCGCGGCGCCACCACCTTCCTGGAGCTGGGCCCGGGCGGCGCCCTCGCCGCGCTGGCCTCCGCCACCCTCGGCGACACGCCGGAGCACGCCTTCCTCGCCGGCCTGCGCAAGGACGGAGGCGAGACCGAGGGCGTCCTGACCACCCTCGCGGAACTGCACGTACGCGGCGCGGACCTGGACTGGACGGCCCTCCTCGGCCGGCCCGCCACGGCGGCCGGTCCCGAGCTGCCCACGTACGCCTTCCAGCACCAGCGGTACTGGGCCGGCTCCGACGCCGGCCCGCGCGGCGGCGCCGAAGCCCTCGGCACCACCGGTACCGGACACCCGCTGCTCGCCGCCGTCGTCGACGTACCCGGCGACACGGGCGGGGAAGGCGGCTACGTGCTCACCGGACGGCTCGCGCCGCACGGCCCGGGACGCCCCTCCGGCCCGGCGGACGCCCCCGCCGACATCCCGGCCGCGGCGCTGCTGGAGATGCTCGTCCGGGCCGGCGACGAAGCCGGCTGCGGAAGCCTCGAACAGGTCGCCGTCGAGGCACCCCTGACGGTCCCGGAGCACGGCCACACCCGGATACGGGTGTCGGTGGACGCCCCCGGCCCGGACGGCCGCCGCCGCGCCGCCGTCCACGGCCGCCGCTCCGACGACGGCGGGCTCGGGACCTGGACCTGCCACGCGCGGGCCGTCCTGGTGCCCGGAACGCCGCAGCCCTCCTTCGACCCGCGCACCTGGCCGCTGCCCGCCGACGGCGCGACCTCCCTCCCGGGAGCGCCGCGCGTGTGGGAGCGGGACGGCTCCACCTTCGCGGAGATCGTCCTGCCCGCCGAACTCGCCGAGGAGGCGGCGCGGTTCACCCTCCACCCGGTCCTCCTCGACACCGCGCTGCGGGTCCTGGACACCACCGCGGCCCCCTCCGGCGACGACGGTGCCCGCGACCTGTCGCGCTGCGCGGGCCTGGCCGTGTACGCGGAAGGCGCCGCCGCGCTGAGGCTGCGCGCCACCCCGGCGCAGGACGGCCGCCACCTGCTGGAACTCGCCGACGCGGCGGGCGACCCCGTCGCGGTCCTCGGCCCGCTGGCCCTGGACGCCGTACCCGGACGGGAGCCCGCCCAGGCGGCCCCCGCGGCCGGGGAGCGGACCGCGCCGCGGGCCCCCGTCCGGCGCGTGGCGGCGCGCGGCGAAGGGGCCGGGGACGCGCTCGCGGACCGGCTCGCCGGGCTGCCGGCCGAGGAGCAGCAGCGCGTGGTGCGGGACCTGGTGCAGGAGGCGACCGCCTTCGTCCTCGGCCACCGCGCGTCGGACGCGCTCGACGCGGAACTGTCCTTCAAGGGCCTCGGCGTCGACTCCCTCAGCGCGGTCAAGCTCCGCAACCGCCTGCGCGAGCTCACCGGGGTGGACGACCTGCCGATGACCCTGGTCTTCGACTACCCGAGCCCCACCGCCCTCGCCGCGTACCTGCGGGCCGAGCTCCTCGGCGAGCAGGAGGCGCCGCAAGCGGCGGCCGCGGCGGCCGTCTCCGACGAGCCGATCGCCATCGTCGCCATGAGCACCCGGCTCCCGGGCGGCGCGGACAGTCCGGAGGAACTGTGGAGGCTGGTCGCCGAACGGCGCGACGCGGTCTCCGGTTTCCCGCTCGACCGCGGCTGGGACCTGGAGGGCCTGTACCACCCGGACCCGGCGCGCCCGGGCACGAGCTACACCCGTTCGGGCGGCTTCCTCCACGAGGCGGCGCAGTTCGACGCCGGGCTCTTCGGGATCTCCCCGCGCGAGGCCCTGGCGATGGACCCGCAGCAGCGGCTGCTGCTGGAGACCTCCTGGGAGGCCCTGGAGCGGGCCGGCATCGACCCGCTGTCCGCCAAGGGCGCCGACATCGGCGTCTTCACCGGCATCGTCCACCACGACTACGTGACCCGTCTCCACCAGGTCCCCGAGAACGTCCAGGGCTACCTCATGACCGGCACGGCGGCGAGCGTGGCCTCGGGCCGCGTCTCGTACGTGTTCGGCTTCGAGGGCCCGGCCGTGACGGTGGACACGGCGTGCTCCTCTTCCCTGGTCGCGATCCACCTGGCGGCGCAGGCGCTGCGGCAGGGCGAGTGCTCGATGGCCCTCGCCGGCGGCGCGACGGTGATGGCCGGCCCGGACGCGTTCCTGGAGTTCTCCCGGCAGCGCGGCCTGTCCGCCGACGGGCGCTGCAAGGCCTTCTCCTCGACGGCCGACGGAACCGGCTGGGCCGAAGGCGTCGGCGTCGTGGTGCTGGAGCGGCTCTCCGTGGCACGCGAGCGCGGGCACGAGGTGCTGGCGGTGCTGCGCGGCAGCGCGGTCAACCAGGACGGGGCCTCCAACGGCCTGACCGCCCCCAACGGGCCGTCGCAGCAGCGGGTCATCCGCAAGGCGCTGGCCACGGCCGGACTCGCCCCGGCCGACGTGGACGTGGTCGAGGCCCACGGCACGGGCACCGCGCTGGGCGACCCGATCGAGGCGCAGGCGCTGCTGGCGACGTACGGCAAGGGGCGCGACCCCGAGCGGCCGCTGTGGCTGGGCTCGCTGAAGTCCAACATCGGCCACACGCAGGCCGCTGCGGGCGTGGCGGGCGTGATCAAGATGGTCATGGCCATGCGGCACGGCGTGATGCCCGGCACCCTGCACGTGGCGGAGCCCACGACGGCCGTGGACTGGTCCGCCGGGGCGGTACGGCTGCTGACCGAGGCGCGGGAGTGGTCGCGCGACGGCCGGCCGCGCCGGGCGGGCGTCTCCTCGTTCGGTGCCAGCGGGACGAACGCGCACCTGGTCCTGGAGGAAGCCCCCGAGGAGGAGGCCGCGGCGACGGCCCGGGCCCCGATGTCCGGGGGCGCGGTCCCGCTGGTGGTGTCGGCGCGCGGCGCAGCCTCCCTGGCCGGTCAGGCCGGACGGCTGGCCGCGTACGTCGAGGAAGCCGACGGGGTGTCGCCGGCGGAGGTGGCCGCGGCCCTGGTGTCGAGCCGTGCGCTGCTCGGCGAGCGCGCGGTGGTCGTGGCCGGGTCCGCCGATGAGGCCCTCGCCGGGCTGCGGGCGCTGGCCCGCCGTGAGAGCGCCCCGAACCTGGTGACCGGCAGCGCCGCCCCCGGCGCGGACGGGCCGGGCAAGGTCGTGTGGGTGTTCCCGGGTCAGGGGTCGCAGTGGGCCGGTATGGGTCGTGAGCTGCTCGATTCCTCGCCGGTGTTCGCCGACCGCATCGCGGAGTGTGCCGCGGCGCTGGAGCCGTGGGTGGACTGGTCGCTGACCGAGGTCCTTCGGGGCGAGGTCGCGGCGGAGCTGCTGGACCGTGTCGACGTGCTCCAGCCCGCGAGTTTCGCGGTCATGGTCGGTCTGGCGGCCGTCTGGGCCTCGCTGGGTGTCCGTCCCGACGCGGTGGTCGGCCACTCGCAGGGCGAGATCGCCGCCGCCTGTGTCTCGGGTGCTCTGTCTTTGGAGGACGCGGCCCGGGTGGTGGCCCTGCGCAGCCGGGCCATCGCCAAGGAGCTGGCCGGCCGCGGCGGAATGGCCTCGGTGGCGCTGAGCGCCGATGAGGCCGTGGCCCGTCTGGAGCGGTGGGCCGACCGGGTCGAGGTCGCCGCCGTCAACAGCCCGTCGTCCGTGGTGGTCGCCGGTGACGCCGAGGCACTCGACGAGGCGCTGGAGGCCCTGGCCTTCGAGGGCGTCCGGGTGCGCCGGGTCGCCGTGGACTACGCCTCCCACAGCCGGCACGTCGAGGCCATCGAGGACTCCCTCGCCGAACTGCTGGCCGGGGTGGAGGCCCTGGCCCCCACGGTCCCCTTCTACTCGACCGTGACCGGCGGCTGGGTGGCGGAGGCCGGTGTCCTGGACGGCGGCTACTGGTACCGCAACCTGCGCGGCCGGGTCGGCTTCGGCCCGGCCGTCACCGCCCTCCTCGCCCAGGGCCACGGCGTGTTCGTCGAGGTCAGCGCCCACCCGGTGCTCGTCCAGCCGGTCAACGAGGCGGCCGACGGCGCCGAAGCCGACGCCGTGGTGACCGGCACCCTGCGCCGCGGGGACGGGGGCCTGCGGCGGCTGTACGCCTCGGCGGCCGAGCTGTTCGTCCGCGGGACGGCCGTGGACTGGAGCGGTGTGCTGCCGCCGCCGGCCCGCCGCGTGGAGCTCCCGACGTACGCCTTCGACCGCCAGCACTACTGGCTGGAGGAGGCGGACACCGCCACCGGCCCCGCCGGGGAGGCCGAAGGCGCGGACTGCGACTTCTGGGACGCCGTCGAGCGCGCCGACCTGGACTCCCTCGGCGAACTGCTGGACATGGCCTCGGCCGACCAGCGCAGCGCCCTGGACACGGTCGTGCCCGTCCTCGCCGAATGGCGCGGCAAGCGCCGCGAACGCTCCACCGCCGAGAAGCTGCGCTACCACGTCACCTGGCAGCCCCTCGAACGCGAGGCGGCCGGCATACCCGGCGGTCGCTGGCTGGTCATCGTACCGTCCGGCCGTCCGGCCGGCGGCGCCACCGACGCGCTCCTGGACGAGCTGACCGGCCTCGGCCTCGGCACGGTCCTGCTGGAGGCCGGCGCCGCCGACCTCACCCGGGACCGGCTCGCCCGGCGCCTGGCCGAGGTCCTGGCCGCCCAGGACCTGAGCGGCGTCCTGTCCCTCCTCGCGCTCGACGACCGGCCCGCCGACGACGGACGCCCCCAGGACCCGGCCTCGGCCACGGCGCCGACGCTCGCGCTGATCCAGGCCCTGGGCGACTGCGACGCCCCCCAGCCGCTGTGGTGCGTCACCCGGGGCGCCGTGAACATCGGCATCCACGACACCCTCACCTCCCCGGTCCCCGCGGCGCTGTGGGGCCTCGGCCGGGCCGCCGCGCTCGAACGGCCCGACCGGTGGGGCGGCCTGCTCGACCTGCCCGCCACCGCCGACCCGCGCACGGCCCCCCGCCTGCTCGCGGCCCTGAACTCCGCCGCAGGCGAGGACCAGCTCGCGGTACGCCGCTCCGGCGTGTACGCCCGGCGCCTGGTCCGCAAGCCCGTACCGGAGTCCACCGGCGACGGCTGGCGGCCCCGGGGCACCGTCCTGGTCACCGGCGGCGCCGAAGGCCTCGGACGGCACGCCTCGGTCTGGCTCGCCCAGGCCGGAGCGGCCCGCCTCGTCGTCACCACCACCGCGGTGGCGGCCGACGACAGCGTGCCGCAGCTGCGGGCGGAACTGGCCGCGCTGGGCCTCGACACCCTCGTGGAGTCCTGCGCGGACGGCGACCGGGAGGCCCTCGCACGCCTGGCCGGCCCCGAGGCCCCCGAGCATCCCCTCACGGCCGTCGTGCACGCCGCCGACGTCACGCAGACCAGCTCCATCGACGACACCGCAGTACAGGACCTCGCCGGCGTGTTCGCCGCCAAGGTGGACACGGCCGTGTGGCTGGACGGACTGTTCGAGGACACGCCGCTCGACGCGTTCGTGGTCTTCTCCTCGATCGCCGGCGTGTGGGGCGGCGGCGGCCAGGGCCCGTCCGGCGCGGCGAACGCCGTGCTCGACGCCCTGATCGAGTGCCGCCGCGGCCGCGGACTGCGGGCGACGTCGATCGCCTGGGGCGCCCTCGACATGGTCGGCGTGGGCATGGACGAGGCCGCCCTCGCCCAGCTCCGCCGCCGGGGCGTCCTGCCCGTGCCCCCGCAGCTCGCGGTCACCGCGATGGTGCAGGCGGTCCAGGGCAACGAGAAGTCCGTGGCCGTGGCCGACATGGACTGGGGCGCGTTCATCCCCGCGTTCACCTCGGTCCGCCCCAGCCCCCTGTTCGCCGACCTCCCCGAAGCCGCGCAGGCCCTCCAGGCGCTGCAGGGCGACGGCGGGGACGGCGACGCCGCCGCGTCCCTCGCGGACTCCCTGCGCGCGGTCCCGGAAGCCGAGCAGGACCGCATCCTGCTCCGGCTGGTACGCGGCCACGCCTCGACGGTCCTCGGCCACAGCGGCGCCGACGGCATCGGCCCGCGGCAGGCCTTCCAGGAGGTCGGCTTCGACTCGCTGGCCGCCGTCAACCTGCGCAACACCCTGAACGCGGCCACCGGACTGCGGCTGCCCGCGACGCTGGTCTTCGACTACCCCACCCCCGAGGCACTGGTCGGGTACCTGCGCTCCGAACTGCTCCGGCAGGCCGACGACGGCCCGGACCCGCGCGAGGACGACCTCAGGCGCGTCCTGGCGTCCGTCCCGTTCGCCCGGTTCAGGGACGCGGGAGTGCTGGACGCCCTGCTCGGCCTCGCCGAGACGGGAGCGGACGCGGACCCCGACGCCGGCAACGGCGCCGCCGCACCCGGAGGAGAACCGCCGGCGGCCGCCGCCGACGCGGAACTGATCGACGCCATGGACGTTGCCGACCTCGTGCAGCGGGCCCTGGGCAAGACGAGCTGATCACCTGTGAACGAATCGTGGAGGATGGATATGTCGGCGCCCGACCAGCAGGTCGTCGAGGCACTGCGCGCCTCGCTGAAGGAGAACGCCCGGCTCCAGCAGGAGAACAGCACGCTCGCCGCGGCGGCCGCGGAGCCCATCGCGATCGTCTCCATGGCGTGCCGCTACGCCGGCGGCATCAGCGGCCCGGAGGACTTCTGGCGCGTGGTCTCCGAAGGCGCCGACGTGTACGGCCCGTTCCCCGAGGACCGCGGCTGGGACGTCGAGGGCCTCTACCACCCCGACCCCGACCACCCGGGCACGACGTACGTGAAGGAAGGCGCCTTCCTGCGCGACGCCGGCCGGTTCGACGCCGGCTTCTTCGGGATCTCCCCGCGCGAGGCCCTCGCCATGGACCCGCAGCAGCGCCAGCTCCTCGAAGTGTCCTGGGAGACCTTCGAACGGGCCGGCATCGACCCGCACTCGGTGCGCGGCGGCGACGTCGGCGTGTTCACCGGCATCGTCCACCAGGACTACGCACCCGACCTCAGCGGCCACGAGGACTACCTCAGCCTGGAGCGCGCCCTCGGGACCGCCGGCGGCGTCGCCTCCGGCCGCGTCGCCTACTCCCTGGGCCTCGAAGGCCCCGCGGTCACCGTCGACACCATGTGCTCCTCCTCGCTGGTCGCCATCCACCTCGCCGCGCAGGCCCTGCGCCGCGGCGAGTGCTCCATGGCCCTCGCGGGCGGAGCGACCGTCATGGCGACACCCGGCGGCTTCGTCGGCTTCGCCCGCCAGCGCGCCCTCGCCTTCGACGGGCGCTGCAAGTCCTACGCCGCCGGAGCCGACGGCTCCGGCTGGGCCGAGGGCGTCGGCGTGCTGCTGCTGGAACGGCTGTCCGTGGCGCGCGAGCGCGGCCACCGCGTACTGGCCGTCATCCGCGGCAGCGCGATCAACCAGGACGGCGCCTCCAACGGCCTGACCGCCCCCAACGGCCCCGCGCAGCAGCGCGTGATCCGCAAGGCCCTGGAGAGCTCCGGCCTCACCCCGGCGGACGTGGACGCGGTCGAGGGCCACGGCACGGGCACCGTCCTCGGCGACCCGATCGAGGCCCAGGCGCTCCTGGCCACCTACGGTCAGGGCCGCGACCCGCAGCAGCCGCTGTGGCTCGGCTCCGTCAAGTCCGTCATCGGGCACACGCAGGCGGCGTCCGGTGTGGCCGCCGTGATCAGCACGGTGCAGGCGCTGCGCCACGGCGTGCTCCCGGCGACCCGGCACGTCGACGCGCCCACCCCGCAGGTCGACTGGTCCGCGGGCGCGGTCGAGCTGCTGACCGAGGCGCGGGACTGGCCGCGCGGCGAGCGCCCGCGCCGCGCCGGCGTCTCCTCGTTCGGTGCCAGCGGCACCAACGCGCACATGATCCTGGAGGAGGCCCCCGCCGAGGAGACCGCCGCGCCGGCCGCGCCGGCCGTGCAGGAGCGGGCTCCGGGCGCGGTGCCGCTGGTGGTGTCGGCCCAGACCGCCGGGTCGCTGACGGCCCAGGCCGAGCGGCTCGCCGCGTTCGTCGAGGACGCCCCCGGGCTGCCCCTGGCGGACGTGGCCGGCGCGCTGGTGTCGGGCCGCGCGGTGCTGGCCGAGCGCGCGGTGGTCCTCGCCGGCTCGCACGACGAGGCGCTGGCCGGGCTGCGGGCGCTGGCCCGCGGGGAGACCGCGGCCGCCGTCACCTCCGGCCGGGCGGCCGGCGCGGTCGGGCCGGGCAAGGTCGTGTGGGTGTTCCCGGGTCAGGGTGCGCAGTGGGCCGGTATGGGTCGGGAACTCCTGGACTCCTCGCCGGTGTTCGCGGCGC
>NZ_JBIWFZ010000020.1:0-156531 GCF_044763325.1 Streptomyces sp. NPDC096136
GGTACTGCAGGGGGGACCCTGTGGGAGAGTAGGACGCCGCCGAACAATCATTGTGGGAAAGCCCCGCACCTTCTGGTGCGGGGCTTTTCTGCGTTCCGGGACCCTTCGCCGACTCCTGTAGGGTCTGGGGAGCATAGATTCGACATTTCTACAGTCACAGTGGAGGCCCCCGGGTGGAGGTCCAGGAGACTCGGGTCCAGACTGACCGAATTTTCACCATTCCGAACATCCTCAGCATGGCCCGCCTCGTCGGCGTGCCGCTGTTCCTCTGGCTCATCCTGGCGGAGTACGACGGCTGGGCACTGCTCGTGCTCATGCTGAGCGGCGTCAGTGACTACCTCGATGGGAAACTCGCGCGGCGCTGGAACCAGATCAGCAAACTGGGCCGGCTCCTGGACCCCGCCGCAGACCGGCTCTACGTCCTGACCACGCTCTTCGGACTCACCTACCGGGGGATCCTGCCGCTGTGGCTCACCGCCGCGCTGCTGGCCCGTGAGGCAATGCTGCTGGTCATGGTGTGGATCCTGCGTCGGCACGGCTATCCGCCGCCCCAGGTCAACTTCCTCGGCAAGGCCGCCACCTTCAACCTGATGTACGCCTTCCCCCTCCTCCTGCTCAGTGACGGTACGGGCTGGTTGGCCTGGATGGCGTCCGTTTTCGGATGGGCGTTCGCGGGTTGGGGTACAACGCTCTATTGGTGGGCAGGAATCCTTTACGTGGTGCAAGTCCGCCGTTTGGTCAAGGCGGATGCCACGGCCGATTGAGCTCACTCGGCGCCGGTGCTGACGCGGAGGAGTAGCGGAGTATCCGTCCGGGACGGGTGAGGTCGGCCAGACCGTCATCTCTCTAGGAGGACTCTTCCGACATGAAGGCCGTCGTGATGGCCGGTGGCGAAGGAACGCGGCTTCGCCCCATGACCTCAAGCATGCCCAAGCCGCTCCTGCCGGTGGCGAACCGGCCGATCATGGAGCACGTGCTCAGGCTGCTCAAGCGGCATGGGCTCAGCGAGACCGTGGTCACAGTCCAGTTCCTGGCGTCACTCGTCAAGAACTACTTCGGTGACGGCGAAGAGCTCGGCATGGAGCTCACCTACGCCAACGAGGAGAAGCCACTCGGCACCGCCGGCAGCGTGAAGAACGCAGAGGAGGCCCTGAAGGACGACACCTTCCTGGTCATCTCCGGCGACGCGCTCACCGACTTCGACCTCACCGACCTCATCAGCTTCCACAAGGAGAAGGGCGCACTCGTCACGGTGTGCCTCACCCGGGTGCCGAACCCGCTGGAATTCGGCATCACCATCGTGGACGAAGAGGGCAAGGTCGAGCGCTTCCTCGAGAAGCCGACCTGGGGGCAGGTGTTCTCGGACACCATCAACACCGGCATCTACGTGATGGAGCCGGAGATCTTCAACTACGTCGACCCCGACGTGTCGGTCGACTGGTCCGGCGACGTCTTCCCCCAGCTGATGAAGGAAGGCCGGCCGATCTACGGCTACGTGGCCGAGGGCTACTGGGAGGACGTGGGCACCCACGAGAGCTACGTCAAGGCGCAGGCCGACGTGCTCGAGGGCAAGGTCCAGGTCGAGATGGACGGCTTCGAGATCTCGCCCGGGGTCTGGATCGCCGAAGGTGCCGAGGTGAGCCCCGACGCCGTACTGCGCGGACCGCTGTACATCGGCGACTACGCCAAGGTCGAGGCCGGGGCCGAGGTCCGCGAGCACACCGTCGTCGGATCCAACGTGGTCGTCAAGAGCGGGGCCTTCCTGCACAAGGCCGTCGTCCACGACAACGTCTACATCGGGCCGCACAGCAACCTGCGCGGCTGCGTCATCGGGAAGAACACCGACATCATGCGGGCCGCCCGGATCGAGGACGGCGCCGTCATCGGCGACGAGTGCCTGGTCGGCGAGGAGTCCATCGTCCAGGGCAACGTCCGCGTCTACCCCTTCAAGACGATCGAGGCGGGCGCCTTCGTCAACACCTCCGTGATCTGGGAGTCCCGCGGCCAGGCCCACCTCTTCGGCGCGCGCGGCGTCACCGGGATCCTGAACGTGGAGATCACCCCCGAGCTGGTGGTGAAACTCGCCGGCGCCTACGCGACCACCCTCAAGAAGGGGGCGATCGTCACCACGGCCCGCGACCACTCCCGAGGCGCCCGCGCCCTCAAGCGCGCCGTGATCTCGGCGCTCCAGGCCAGCGCGATCGACGTGCGCGACCTGGAGAACGTACCGCTGCCCGTGGCCCGTCAGCAGACGGCCCGGGGCGCGGCGGGCGGGATCATGATCCGAACCTCGCCGGGGGTGCCGGACTCGGTGGACATCATGTTCCTCGACGAGCGGGGCGCGGACCTCTCGCAGGCGCAGCAGCGCAAGCTGGACCGCGTCTACGCACGTCAGGAGTACCGCCGGGCCTTCCCCGGGGAGATCGGCGACCTGCAGTTCCCGTCGAGCGTCTTCGACTCGTACACGGGCTCCCTGTTGCGGCGGGTGGACACCACCGGCATCGCCGACTCCGGGCTCAAGGTCGTCGTGGACGCCTCGAACGGCAGCGCCGGCCTCGTCCTGCCCAGCCTGCTCGGCCGGCTCGGCGTGGACGCGCTGACGATCAACCCCGGCCTCGACGAGTCCAGGCCGACCGAGAGCCACGAGTCCCGGCGTGCCGGACTGGTTCGGCTCGGCGAGATCGTGGCCTCGGCGCGGGCGGCCTTCGGCGTGCGCTTCGACCCGGTCGGCGAGCGGATCTCCCTGGTGGACGAGCGCGGTCGGATCATCGAGGACGACCGGGCGCTGCTCGTCCTGCTCGACCTGGTGGCGGCGGAGAAGCGCAGCGGCAAGGTGGCCCTGCCGGTGACCACGACCCGGGTCGCCGAGCAGGTGGCGGCGTACCACGGGACCCAGGTGGAGTGGACGACGACCTCGCCCGACGACCTGACCCGGGTGGGCCGCGAGGAGACGACGATCTTCGGCGGCGACGGCCGGGGCGGCTTCATCGTCCCCGAGTTCAGCAGCGTCTTCGACGGATCGGCGGCCTTCGTCCAGCTCATCGGGCTGGTCGCGCGCACCCAGCTCACGCTGAGCCAGATCGATTCCCGCATCCCGCGGGCGCACGTGCTCAAGCGGGACGTGCCCACCCCGTGGGCGGCCAAGGGGCTCGTGATGCGGCGGGTCGTGGAGGCGGCAGGGGACCGGCAGGTGGACACCACCGACGGCGTGCGCGTGGTCGAGGCCGACGGACGGTGGGCGCTGGTCCTGCCGGACCCGGCGGAGGCGGTCACCCACCTGTGGGCCGAGGGCCCGGACGACGCGTCCGCGCAGGCCCTGCTGGACGAATGGGCCGGGGTGGTCGACGGAGCCGGCCAGCACTGACCCGTCCCCCTTCGTACGCGTGTGCGGAAGGGGGTGGGAGTACGGCGGGCCGGGCACGGCGTGTCATCCGGTCCGGTCCGCCGTACGGTCGCATTGGATGTGGGCGGCGCCGACATGCGACGATGAGCGGCATGTCGCAGCCGCCCACCAACCGGAGTCCGGCCACACCGCCGGCGCGCCCGGACGCGTCCATGTCGCTGCTGACGCACGTGATGGACCACAGCCTCGACGAGGGCTATGCGGAAGCCTCGGCCCGGCGCGCGGCGGACGGTACGGCGGGGCTGCCGCGCACCCTCAAGGCCAAGCTGGCTCTCGCCGCGGGCCTCGTGCTGGCCGCGATGGTCGTCACGCTGGGTGCGGCGCAGGCGCGGGTGGCGGCGCCGGTACTGGCCAAGGAGCGCCAGGAGCTGATCGACCGGGTAGAACGGGCCGACCGGCACGCGGACACCCTGGAGCGGGACGTCGAGCGGCTGCGGACCGAGGTGGCCGACCGCCAGCGCGAGGCGCTGAAGCAGCCGGGCGGCCGGCAGGCCCAGCTCACGGCGTTGCTGTCGGGTGCAACCGAGGTGCACGGTCCGGGCGTCAAGCTTGTGGTGGACGATGCCAAGGGGTCCTCGTCGGGCGGCGGAGGCGGCCCGCGCGAGAGCGCCGGGTTCTCGGACACCGGGCGGGTCCGCGACCGGGACATGCAGCGGGTCGTCAACGGGCTCTGGCAGTCCGGGGCCGAGGCGGTCTCGATCAACGGACAGCGGCTGACGGCGCTGTCGGCGATCAGGGCGGCCGGTGACGCCATACTGGTCGACAACCGGCCGCTGGTGCCGCCCTACGAGGTCCTCGCGGTCGGGGACAAGAAGCGGCTCGGGACCGCGTTCCAGGACTCCGTGGACGGGCAGTACCTGCACGTGCTGCAGGAGAGCTACGGAATCCGCTACAGCCTGTCCCCGGTGGACGAGGTGAAGCTGCCGGCCGCGTCGAGCCTGACCGTGCGGTCGGCCACAGCAGAAGAGCCGAAGAAGGGTGCGTCGTGATCGCGGTACTGGGCCTCCTGGCGGGAGTGGTGGTCGGACTTCTCGTCCGCCCCGAAGTGCCGGCCGTGGTGGAGCCTTATCTGCCGATCGCCGTGGTGGCGGCCCTGGACGCGGTGTTCGGCGGTCTGCGCGCGATGCTGGACGGGATCTTCGTGGACAAGGTCTTCGTCGTGTCGTTCCTTTCGAACGTGGTGGTCGCCGCGCTGATCGTCTTCCTCGGCGACAAACTGGGCGTCGGCTCGCAGCTGTCGACGGGCGTGGTCGTGGTCCTCGGCATCCGGATCTTCTCCAACGCGGCGGCCATCCGCCGGCACGTCTTCCGGGCGTGAGGCCGATGAGCGCCGACAACACCCCCCAGGGGGAGCCGGGACCGGAGCCGGAGCCGACGGAGCGTGCGACGGAGCGTGCCGGGGGCCAGGGGCCGCAGGCGCCGCTCCCGGGCGCCCCGCAGCCGGACGCGACGCCTCCCGGCGCGCCTCGGCCGGAGCCGGAGGAGACCGGGCGGCAGCGCCTGGCGGCCGGGCTGTGGCCGCCGCGGTTCAGCCGGGCCCAACTGATCGTGGCGCTGCTGCTGTTCGTCCTGGGTCTCGGGCTCGCCATCCAGGTGCGCTCCAACAGCGACTCCAGCGCGCCGCTTCGCGGCGCCCGCCAGGAGGACCTCGTGCGCATCCTGGACGAGCTGGACGGGCGGACCAAGCGCCTGGAGGACGAGAAGCAGAAGCTGGACGACCAGCGCAGGGAGCTCCAGAGCAGCTCCAACCAGGCCGAGGAGGCCCGCAGGCAGACGCTGGAGCGGGAGCGGCAACTGGGCATCCTGGCCGGTACCGTGGCCGCACAGGGACCGGGCATCACGCTGAAGATCACCGACGCCAAGGGCCAGGTGCGCTCCGACCAGCTGCTGGACACCCTCCAGGAGCTGCGGGCGGCCGGGGCCGAGGCGATCCAGATCAACGGCGTGCGCGTGGTGGCGGGATCGTACTTCTCGGACGAGGGCGGTGGGGTCGCGATCGACGGCAAGAAGATCACACAACCCTACGAGTTCAGGGTGATCGGCAGGCCGCAGGACCTGGAGCCGGCGCTCAACATCCCGGGCGGTGTCGTGCAGACCATGGAGAAGGAACAGGCCACGGTCGCCGTCACACGGTCGGCGAAGATCATTGTGGATGCCTTGCGGGCTGCGAAGCAGCCTGACTACGCTCGGTCGTCATCGCCGTGAGACGGAGCGGAACGAGGACGGTCCCACGCGGGCGGACGCCTGCGGGGGGTCGACGCACCGAAGTCGCGGTGCGTGGTGGAAACTGTCTGGTGGTTACGGACGTTGTCAGAATGTCCGGGTCGGCAGGTGTGTGTATGCGGAGTTCGTCCTGCCCCACGGGCGGGTCTGTTTCGGTCAAGGGGAATCGCCCGTGAAGTTGTTTGAGAAGTTGTTCGGCAAGAAGAACCGCGAGGAAAGCGGTACGGCACGCCACCGTGCGGGCCACGGCGAGGGAGAGGGCCAGGGAGACCGGCCGCTCTTCCGTGACGAGGTGGCCGGCCCCGGGGCCGGCGCGGGGGCGCAGGGCGCGCCCTCCGCCGACCCTTCGGCTGCCGGGCGCATAGGTTTCGGAGACCCGTCAACCCCGGGTGCGGGTGGAGGGTTTGCTTCCGATCCGTACGCCACCAGCGCTGCCGCGGGCCGGCCGCGGCGCGAGGAGCCGTCCATGTCGGCCGAGCAGACGTGCGGCAGGTGCGGGCACCGCAGCGATGCGGCGAGCCGTTTCTGCTCCAACTGCGGGGCGCCGCTGCGGGCGGGTCTGACGCCGGAGCGCGCCTCGGAGACCACGTCCACGATCTCGATCTCCGGCCTGGAGGCCTACGAGGCCGAGGCGACCGGACAGCACATGTCGCCCTCGCTCTCCCCCGAGGCCCAGGCCGCGGTGGAGGCACTGCCCCCGGGTTCCGCCCTGCTCATCGTGCGGCGCGGCCCCAACTCGGGCAGCCGCTTCCTGCTGGACGGGGAGCTGACCACGGCGGGCCGGCACCCGCAGAGCGACATCTTCCTGGACGACGTCACCGTCTCCCGGCTCCACGTCGAGTTCCGCCGGGGCCCCGAGGGCGGCTTCACCGTCGCCGACGTCGGCAGCCTCAACGGCACGTACGTGAACCGCGAGCCGATCGACTCGGTCGCCCTGCACAACGGCGACGAGGTGCAGATCGGCAAGTACCGGCTCGTCTTCTACGCGAGCCTGCGGGGCGTCTGACCCCCACCCCCGGACTCCGTCCGGGGGGACCTCCGGAGGGAAGGTCCCATGCTGCGCACCCCGACCGGCGGCGCCCCGAAGAAGGGCGCCGCCGGAACCGCCGGCTCGGCCGGGCAGCTGGTGAGCATCGGCACGGTGCTCACCATGCTGCGCGACGAGTTCCCCGAAGTCACGATCTCGAAGATCCGCTTCCTGGAGGCGGAGGGGCTCGTCGAGCCCCGGCGCACGCCTTCCGGATACCGCAAGTTCAGCACGGACGACGTGGAGCGGCTCGCGCGCGTCCTGCGCCTCCAGCGCGACCACTACCTGCCGCTGAAGGTCATCCGCGAGCAGCTCGACGCGCTCGACCGGGGCGAGCAGATCCGGATTCCGGCTCCGGCCGCGCACGGCGAGTCCGTCGAGGGCTCCGGCGGGTACGGGGAGGCGGGCGGGGCGCCGCCCGCCGCGGCCCGGGTCGGACGGGCCGAGCTGATCGCCGCCGCCGAGGCGGACGAGGAGCAGCTCGCCGAGTGGGAGTCGTACGGGCTCGTCTGCGAGGAGGCCGCCGGCGGGTTCGGCGCCGAGGCCGTGGCCGTGGCCCGCCTGATCGCCGACCTCGGCCGCTTCGGACTGGAACCGCGCCACCTGCGGGCCATGAAGGCGGCGGCCGACCGGGAGGCCGGTCTGGTGGAGCAGGTGGTCGCACCGCTGCGCCGGCACCGCAATCCGCAGACCAGGGCGCACGCCGAGGCCACGATGAAGGAGCTCGCTGGGCTCTCCGTACGGCTCCACGAGGCCTTCGTACAGGCCGCTCTCGGGGTGCGGCTCCACTGAACACGGGCGCCCCGACCGGGCCCCGACTACCCAAACCTGCCGGGCAGGTCCTAGGGTTGCTGTGTGAACGAGCTCGACGTTGTGGGTGTCCGGGTGGAAATGCCCTCCAACCAGCCGATCGTGCTCCTGCGTGAAGTGGGAGGCGACCGGTACCTCCCCATCTGGATCGGTCCTGGGGAGGCGACCGCCATTGCCTTCGCGCAACAGGGAATGGCCCCGGCCAGGCCGCTGACGCACGACCTGTTCAAGGACGTGCTGGAGGCGGTCGGCGAGGAGCTGACCGAGGTCCGGATCACGGATCTGCGGGAGGGCGTCTTCTACGCGGAGCTGGTCTTCGCCAGTGGCGTCGAGGTGAGCGCGCGGCCTTCCGACGCCATAGCACTGGCCCTGCGGACGGGGACGCCGATCTACGGCAGCGACGGCGTGCTGGACGACGCCGGAATCGCGATTCCCGACGAGCAGGAGGACGAGGTGGAGAAGTTCCGCGAGTTCCTCGACCAGATCTCTCCCGAGGACTTCGGCACGGGCCCTCAGTAGGGCCGGAGGCGGGCACGGCGCGCACCGCGTCGTCCACCCGGGACATTCAGCCCATTCGAGTAGCCTTTCCCCGCAATGGGGTACGGGAAACCACTCTCAGGGTGATTATCACTCGGCGTGCCGAGTGTGGCGATCGTTGACGCACCCCGGGTCACTGCCTACCTTCAAGGTGGCAGGTCAAGGACGGAGGGTCGGCGTGAGGACCACGGGCGACGGTACGACCGGGGGCATCCCCGTACGGAGTGACGGTGGTCCGTCCCCGCTGCTCGGCGGCGGGTCGGGTGCCGCGCACCGTCAGCCGGCGTCGAAGCCGGTCGGACCGGTGGACGACGCGCCGGCGCCCGAGCAGGTCGGCTACCGCGGACCGACGGCGTGCGCCGCCGCCGGGATCACCTACCGGCAGCTGGACTACTGGGCGCGCACCGGGCTCGTGGAGCCCAGCGTGCGGCCCGCCTACGGTTCGGGGACCCAGCGGCTGTACAGCTTCCGCGACGTCGTCGTCCTCAAGATCGTCAAGCGTTTCCTGGACACCGGGGTGGCCCTCCAGAACATCCGCACCGCCGTGCAGCACCTGCGCGGCCGGGGATTCTCGGACCTGGAGCGCATGACGCTGATGAGCGACGGCGCGACCGTCTACGAGTGCACCTCCCCGGACCAGGTCGTGAGCCTGCTCCAGGGCGGCCAGGGGGTCTTCGGCATCGCGGTCGGCGTGGTCTGGCGCGACGTGGAGAACGCCCTCTCGCAGCTGCACGGGGAGCGCGTGGACACCGGCGAGACCGTGGTCGGCCACAACCCGTCCGACGAGCTCGCCGCCCGCCGCAACCGGGCCGGCTGACGCCCGGGCCGGCGGCCGGCCCGGGCGGGGCCGCCGGGCGCGGGCCGGGCGCACCCGCGCGTTGTCAGTGGCATGGGGCAGCATCGGTGCCGTGAGAACCGCGCCGACCATCCTGCATCTGGACATGGACGCCTTCTACGCCTCCGTGGAGCAGGCGTCGAAGCCCAGTCTGCGCGGGAAGGCCGTGATCGTCGGCGGCCTCGGCCCGCGCGGGGTGGTGGCCACCGCCTCGTACGAGGCCCGGCGCTTCGGGGTGCACTCGGCGATGCCGACCGCCCAGGCCCGCCGGCTCTGCCCCAACGGCGCCTACCTGATCCCCCGCTTCCTGCTCTACCGCGAGGTCAGCGAGATCGTCATGGGCCTGCTGCGCGAGCTGTCGCCCCTGGTGGAGCCGCTCAGCCTGGACGAGGCCTTCGTGGACCTGGAGGCGGGCGGCAGCGCCTTCGACTCCGCGGGCGCCCGGGCCGCGGGGGAGCGGCTGCGGGCCGACATCACGGCCGCCACGGGCCTCAGCGGGTCGGTGGGCCTGGCCGGGTCGAAGATGCTCGCCAAGGTCGCCTCCGAGGAGGCCAAGCCGGACGGGCTGCTGCTGATCGAGCCCGGCACCGAGCGCGCGCTGCTCGCCCCGATGTCGGTGCGGACCCTGCCCGGGGTGGGCCCGGCGACCGGGGAGCACCTGCGCCGGGCCGGGATCACCACGGTGGGGGAGCTGGCCGAGGCCGGAGAGGACGAGCTGGTCCGGATGGTGGGCCGGGCGCACGGGGTGGGCCTCTACCGGATGGCCCTGGGGCTGGACGACCGGCCGGTGGTCGCGGAGCGGGACGCGAAGTCGGTGTCGGTGGAGGACACCTTCGACGTCGACCTGCACGACCGGGTGCGGATCCGCTTCGAGGTGCAGCGGCTCTCCGACCGGTGCGTGGGACGGCTGCGGGCCTCCGGCCACTCGGGGCGCACCATCGTCCTCAAGGTGCGCCGCTACGACTTCTCCACCCTGACCCGCTCCGAGACCCTGCGCGGGCCCACCGACGATCCGGCCGTGGTGCGCGAGGCGGCCGCGCGGCTCCTGGAGGGCGTGGACACCACGGGCGGGGTGCGGCTCCTGGGGGTCGGCGTGACCGGGCTCGCGGACTACACCCAGGAGGACCTCTTCGCCCAGGCGCTCGGCGCGGGCACGGAGGAGGCCGCCGCCGGGGCGGAAGGGGCCCTGGAGGCGGACGGGACGGCCGGGGGCGCGGCCGCCCCCGGGGCGCCGGGGAAACCAGGGATCCCGGGGGCTCCAGGGGGCCCCGGGGCCGCCGCGGCGCCCGGGGAGGACCCGTACGCCGCCGCGGTGCGGCACTGGCCCGCGGGCAGCGACGTACGGCACGCGGTGTACGGGCCCGGGTGGGTCCAGGGCAGCGGGGTCGGGCGGGTGACCGTGCGCTTCGAGCGGCCCGGGTCGCCGCCCGGGCGGGTCCGTACGTTCCTGGTGGACGACCCCGAGCTGGAGGCCTCCGACCCGCTGCCCCTCGTGGGCCGGCCCGCTCCGGACGGCGCGCCCTAGCGCTTCTCCGGCGGGGGGAGGTGGAGGTCGCCGGGCATGGACACGTCCAGGCCGTAGTGGTGGTACAGCTGGAGCTCCTGTTCGGGGGAGAGGTGGCGGCCCACGCCGAAGTCGGGGGCGTCCTTGATCAGGGAGCGTTCGAAGGGGACGCGCAGCACCTCTCCGACCACCTCGCTCGGCTCCAGCGGGACGAAGGCGTCCCTGCCGAACAGGCCGGTGCGGACCGCGGCCCACTCAGGGACGCCCGTGGCGTCGTCCAGGTAGACCTCGTCCACGGTGCCGATCTTGGCCCCGTTCCGGTCGAACGCCTTGCGGCCGATCAGGCTGCGCGGATCGATGTCGGTCTGCACGGTCCCTCCACGTGGTCGCAGTCATCCGTAATGACTACAAAAGTGCATATTCCGATAGGGGGCCACTCGAGGGAGGGTCCAGATCCTCGCTGGTAGGCTGGGTGGCGGCTGTTGACCCTGTGCGGGAGAGTCCTCCGAGTGAGCTCGACGGAGGCGCCGAAGGAGCAAATCCTCCCCGGAATCTCTCAGGCATACGTACCGCACGCGACGAGGCCACTCTGGAAAGCAGGAGCGGGTGCCGGGCGCGCAGTGCCGGTCCCACTCCTCACCGACGGTGAAAGCCGGACGACGGGCGACCCCCGAGACTCCGGTGAAGCTCTCAGGTTGAGATGACAGAGGGGGAGGCCGTCCGGGTGCCCGCGCCGTGGTGCCCCTCGCAGGTCGTACGACCAGGAGGCCTCCGTAATGACCGCCAACCGCATTCCGCTCTCCCAGCTCGAGCGGGGCATCCCCTTCGAGCAGCGTCACATCGGCCCGGACGCCGAGGCGCAGGCGAAGATGCTCGCCCAGGTGGGCTACGGCTCCCTCGACGAGCTGACCGCCGCCGCGGTACCGGATGTGATCAAGACCGCCGAAGCGCTGAACCTGCCCGAGGCGCGGACCGAGGCCGAGGTGCTCGCCGAGCTGCGCTCGCTCGCCGACCGCAACCAGGTCCTGTCGTCGATGATCGGTCTCGGTTACTACGGGACCTTCACGCCGCCGGTGATCCTGCGCAACGTCATGGAGAACCCCGCCTGGTACACGGCCTACACCCCGTACCAGCCGGAGATCTCGCAGGGCCGCCTGGAGGCCCTGCTGAACTTCCAGACCGTCGTCGCCGAGCTGACCGGCCTGCCGACCTCCGGCGCCTCCCTGCTCGACGAGGGCACCGCCGCCGCCGAGGCCATGACGCTCGCCCGCCGCGTGGGCAAGGTCAAGGGCAACGTCTTCCTGGTGGACGCCGACGCGCTGCCGCAGACCATCGCCGTGATCGAGACCCGCGCCGAGCCGATCGGCATCGAGGTCGTCGTCGCGGACCTCTCCGAGGGCATCCCCGCCGAGATCGCCGAGCGCGGCGTCTACGGCGTGCTCCTCCAGTACCCGGGCGCCTCCGGCGCCGTGCGCGACATCAAGGCCGTCATCGACCAGGCCCACGGGCTCGGTGCGATCGTCACCGTCTCCGCCGACCTGCTCGCGCTGACCCTGCTGGCCTCCCCGGGCGCCCTCGGCGCGGACATCGCCGTCGGCACCACCCAGCGCTTCGGCGTCCCGATGGGCTTCGGCGGCCCGCACGCCGGCTACATGGCCGTCCAGGCCAAGCACGCCCGCTCGCTGCCCGGCCGCCTCGTCGGCGTCTCCGTGGACGCGGACGGCAACAAGGCCTACCGTCTGGCCCTCCAGACCCGCGAGCAGCACATCCGCCGCGAGAAGGCCACCAGCAACATCTGCACCGCGCAGGTCCTGCTCGCCGTCATGGCCGGCATGTACGCCGTCTACCACGGCCCGGACGGCCTGAAGACGATCGCCCTGCGCACCCACCGCTACGCCGCGCTGCTCGCCGCGGGCCTGACGGCCGGCGGGGTCGAGCTGGTGCACGGCTCCTTCTTCGACACCGTCACCGCCCGGGTGCCCGGCAAGGCCGCCGAGGTCGTCGCCGCCGCGCGCGAGGGCGGCGTGAACCTCCACCAGGCGGACGCCGACCACGTCTCGATCTCCTGTGACGAGACCACCCTGCGCGCCGACCTCGAGGCCGTCTGGGCCGCCTTCGGCGTCTCCGCGGACATCGAGGCCCTGGACGCCACCACCGGGGACGCGCTGCCCGAGGGCGTGCTGCGCTCGGACGCGTACCTGACCCACCCGGTCTTCCACCAGCACCGCTCCGAGACCGCGATGCTGCGCTACCTGCGCAAGCTCTCGGACAAGGACTACGCGCTGGACCGCGGCATGATCCCGCTGGGCTCCTGCACCATGAAGCTCAACGCGACCACCGAGATGGAGCCGGTGACCTGGCCCGAGTTCGGCCAGCTGCACCCCTTCGCCCCGGTCGAGCAGGCCGAGGGGTACCTCACGCTCATCAACGAGCTGGAGGAACGTCTCTGCGAGGTCACCGGCTACGACAAGGTCTCCATCCAGCCGAACGCCGGCTCCCAGGGCGAGCTCGCCGGCCTGCTGGCCGTGCGCGCCTACCACCGTGCGAACGGCGACGAGCAGCGCACCATCTGCCTCATCCCGTCCTCCGCGCACGGCACCAACGCCGCGAGCGCCGTGATGGCCGGCATGAAGGTCGTCGTCGTCAAGACCGCCGACGACGGCGAGGTGGACACCGAGGACCTCCGCGCCAAGATCGAGCAGCACCGCGACGAGCTCGCCGTGCTCATGATCACGTACCCGTCGACGCACGGCGTGTTCGAGGAGCACGTCGCCGACATCTGCGCCCGGGTGCACGAGGCGGGCGGCCAGGTCTACGTGGACGGCGCCAACCTGAACGCCTTGGTGGGCCTGGCCAAGCCGGGTCACTTCGGCGGCGACGTCTCGCACCTGAACCTGCACAAGACCTTCTGCATCCCGCACGGCGGCGGCGGTCCGGGCGTCGGCCCGGTCGGCGTCCGGGCGCACCTCGCTCCGTACCTGCCGAACCACCCGCTCCAGCCGACCGCCGGCCCGGAGACGGGCGTCGGCCCGATCTCGGCCGCGCCGTGGGGCTCCGCGGGCATCCTGCCGATCTCCTGGTCGTACGTCCGCCTGATGGGCGGCGAGGGCCTCAAGCGCGCCACCCAGGTGGCGGTGCTCGGCGCCAACTACATCGCCAAGCGCCTGGAGCCGCACTACCCGGTGCTCTACACCGGCCCGGGCGACCTCGTCGCGCACGAGTGCATCATCGACCTGCGCCCGCTGTCGAAGGAGACCGGCGTCAGCGTCGACGACATCGCCAAGCGCCTGATCGACTACGGCTTCCACGCCCCGACCATGTCCTTCCCGGTGGCCGGCACGCTGATGATCGAGCCGACGGAGTCCGAGGACCTCGCCGAGATCGACCGCTTCTGCGACGCGATGATCGCCATCCGCGCCGAGATCGAGCGGGTCGCGGGCGGCGAGTGGCCGGCGGACGACAACCCGCTGGCCAACGCCCCGCACACGGCGGCGTCCCTGGGCGGCGAGTGGAACCACCCGTACACCCGCGACGAGGCCGTCTTCCCCGGTGGCGTCTCCGCCGCCGAGAAGTACTGGCCGCCGGTGCGCCGGATCGACGGCGCCTTCGGCGACCGCAACCTGGTGTGCTCCTGCCCGCCGCTGGACGAGTACGACAACTGAGCCCTCGGGCCCGGCGCCCCCCTGAGGGGGCGCCGGCAGCACGCTGAAAGGGGCCGGTCCCGGAGCTCTCCGCTCCGGGACCGGCCCCTTCGTACGTCCGTGTGCGGTGCCCGCTCAGGCCGCCGCGAGCGGGCGGTGCGGAGCGATGATCTTGCCGTCCGGCAGCAGCTCACCGGTGTCCTCGAAGAGCAGGACGCCGTTGCACAGCAGGCTCCAGCCCTGCTCCGGGTGGTTGGCCACCGGGCGCGCGGCCTCCCGGTCGGCGGACTCTGATGACGGGCAGGCAGGCTGGTGCTGGCACATGGATGCGTTCTTTCGCTGCGGTGTGGTCTGTTCGCTACGGCTCGATGCGTGATTCATGGCCGTCCCCCTGGGTCGTCCCCGCGCCTGCGGGGAGGATGTCCTCAGTCTTCCCCTATGACGGCTGCTTCGCAGGGATTTCCCGGCAGCAGTCCTCATGGATTGAGGACGCATCACTCGTGCGGGCGGTTCAAGCCAACTGCCCTGTCCTTTCGGATGGTTCACGACTGGTCCCGGCGGGCTAGGCCGAATGGGTCATGTGGGTCAGACGGCGTGTCGGGCGGCGGGACGAGCTGGTATGCGGGGCCCGGGCACGCCGCGGGCGCGGCCCGGATCGCGGGCCGCGCCCGCGGGCGGAGCGGGGGGTTCAGGCCGCGGGGGCCGCCAGGGTGGGCGGTACGGGTGGTACGGGCGGGGCCGCCGGGGTCAGCCGGTGGGTCAGTACGGGCAGCAGCTCCGAGACGGGATGCGGCCGGTAGGGGGCGATCCCGGGCGGGGCCGGGGCCAGCGGCACCAGCAGGTCGGCCGCAGCGGGCAGGCCGGCGGCGGCGTCGGCGCCGACCGCCCCGTGCAGCCACAGGGTCAGCATGTAGAGCTCCGGGACGGACAGCAGCCGGGGCTGGTAGGTCTTGCCGAGCTGCTCCGCCTGGCGCAGGGCCCGCTCGGTGGCGGCGACGTAGGGCCCCTCGAAGAAGTGCGAGAAGGCCCAGCCGTCCGGAGTGAGCCGCGTGTCGGCCGCCGCCACGAAGCGGTCGCCGCTGCGGATCAGGAACCGCCAGGCGGTGAGGCGGGTGCGGGGCGGCCGGCCGTCGGCCGCGCGGCCGGACATGCTCAGGCGGTCGAGCACGTGGACCGGAAGGGGGAGCTCGGCGGTCATCGGACCCTGGACCGCGCGCAGGGCGGGGGTGTGTGCCTCGTGGACGGCGGTGGGAGAACCGAGTGCCGCGAGGACGCTGCGCAGGGCGGGCGCGGGGGCCGGGTGGACATGCAGCGGCATGGTGGGTCGCCTCTCACTTGGGAGACCGGTGGTGCAGGGGAAGGTGCGGACGGCGCTGTCGCATTCTGGGGTCAGAGGTGGGCATTGGGGCAATGGCCGCGCGCCAACTCTCTGCCTCGTTTGCGGAGTTTATACGACATGTGTTCACACAGTGTTTCGGCTAGCTGTCCCGCCTATTGCCGACAAGGCGCTTACCGGTCCCGCTGTCATGGTATTCATGCCGTTCGCGCGTGAAGGAACCGCGCTGACCTCGGAGGTTACCGGAAGGGGGCTCGGCTGGAAAGTGCCGGTAATCATGAACGGGTAAAACCCGTACGGAATTTGCGCACCGCGGGTTGCCAGGCGAATGTGCCGGAGCGCCCATCCGGCCACACCGGCGCGCGCTCCCCGCCAAGCCGCTCCGCGCGGCGTTATCGATCACGGGCCCTGGGCATCATCGACCGTAACGCGCGCCCGGGTGCACCGGGCCAGGCCCACTCGAGGAGGGACGCTTCGATGGGGGAGAAGGTCGTGGCAGGCGGATTCGACCTGTCCGATCGGCATCGGTATCGGAGGAAGCTTCACGAGTGCCTGGAGGGGCTGGAGCGGCTTCTGGCGGAGAAGAGGTTCGACCGCCCCAAGAACATGATGGGACTGGAGATCGAGCTGAATCTCGCGGGTGCCGACGGTTTGCCGCGCATGGTGAATGCGCAGGTGCTGGAGCGGATTGCGAGCCAGGATTTCCAAACCGAACTCGGAATGTTCAACCTGGAGGTGAACGTCCTTCCGCACCGGCTCGACGGCCGGGTATTCGACCGGCTCGCGGAGGAGCTGAGCGCGGGCCTGCACTACGCCCACCGGCAGGCCGCGGAGATCGACGCGGGGGTGGTGATGATCGGGATCCTCCCGACGATCACCCGCGCGGACCTGGCGCTGGCCAACCTGTCGGCCGTGGACCGCTACTCGCTGCTCAACGAGCAGATCCTGATGATGCGCGGCGAGGACTTCCGGCTGGACATCGAGGGGGTCGAGCGGCTGACCTGGAGCACCGGGTCGATCGTGCCGGAGGCCGCCTGCACCTCCGTACAGCTGCACCTCCAGGTCACCCCGGCGCGGTTCTCGGACGTGTGGAACGCCGCCCAGGCGGTGACCGCCGTACAGATAGCGGTGGGGGCGAACTCGCCGTTCCTGTTCGGGCGCGAGCTGTGGCGCGAGTCGCGTCCGCCGCTGTTCACCCAGGCCACGGACACCCGGCCGCCCGAGCTCCAGGCCCAAGGGGTGCGGCCGCGCACCTGGTTCGGGGAGAAGTGGGTGGACTCGGTGTACGAGCTCTTCGCCGAGAACGTCCGGTTCTTCCCCTCCCTGCTGCCGATCTGCGACGAGGAGGAGCCGCTGCGGGTGCTCGCCGAGGGCGGGGTGCCCAGCCTCCAGGAGCTGGTGCTGCACAACGGCACGGTCTACCGGTGGAACCGGCCCGTCTACGGGGTGGCCGACGGGATGCCGCACCTGCGGGTGGAGAACCGGGTGCTGCCGGCCGGGCCCACCGTCGCCGACGTCGTCGCCAACGCCGCCTTCTACTACGGGCTGGTCCGCACCCTCGCGGACGAGCAGCGCCCGGTGTGGACCCGGATGTCCTTCGCGGAGGCCGAGGCCAACTTCGACGCCGCCTGCCGGTACGGGATCGACGCGCGGATCCGCTGGCCCCGCAAGGGCCGCTCCGGCGGGCTGGCGAGCGTGCCGGCCGTGCGGCTGGTGCTGGACGAGCTGCTGCCGATGGCCGCGGCCGGACTGGACGCCTGGGGCATCGAGCCCGCCGACCGCGACCTCTACCTGGGGATCATCGAGGAGCGGTGCCGACGCCGGGTGAACGGGGCGACCTGGCAGGTGGAGACGTACCACCGCGCCCTCGCGGGCGGTCTGGACCGCGACGCCGCCCTGGCGGCCACCACCCGCCGCTACAGCGAGCTGATGCACCGGGGCGACCCCGTGCACACCTGGCCGGTCGGTCTGGAGGAACAGGAGGTGGACGCGCCCGCGGCCGTCCGCCGCTGAACGGCGGCCCGCTCCGGCACCCGGTCCGGCCCGCCGGCGCCCCGGACCGGTGCGTCCGTCCCGTCCCGGTGATCCCGTCCGGCCTCCGAGGAGGCAGTATGGGGTGGTCGGAGCGTGACGGACGGGGCAGGACGGGAGTCGGGCGTGCGGGCGGAACCGGAGCCGGTGGCCATGGAGCTGGGCGAGGACGGGCGGCGGCGCCTGCTGCGCACCGAGACGCTGCTCGTGCTCGCGCTGTCGCTGGGCGCGAGCAGCGTCTCCGCGCTGATCAGCTTCATCGGCTCGCTCACCAAGCCGGGCGGCCTGAAGGACCAGGCCGCCACCCTCAACGGCTCCTACGCCCCCGGGCGTCCCTGGCTCGACCTGGCCTGGCAGCTGTTCGGGATCGCCACCGCCCTGGTTCCGGTGCTGCTCGTGGCGCACCTGCTGACCCGGGAGGGCGCGCCCGGCCTGCGGGTGCTGGGATTCGACCGCACCCGCCCCGGTCCGGACCTGGCCCGGGGCGCGCTGGTGGCCGCCGGCATCGGGAGCGCCGGACTGGCCTTCTACCTGGCGGCCCGCGCCGGCGGCTTCAACCTGACGGTGGTGCCGGAGGCACTGCCCGACGTGTGGTGGAAGTTCCCGGTGCTGATCCTCTCCGCGGTGCAGAACGCCGTGGTGGAGGAGGTCATCGTGCTCGCCTACCTGCTGCGCCGGCTGGGCCAGCTGGGCTGGTCGCCGACGGCCGCGCTGCTGGCCAGCTCCCTGCTGCGCGGCTCGTACCACCTCTACCAGGGCGTCGGCGGGTTCATCGGCAACGCGGTGATGGGCGTCGTCTTCGTCCTCGCCTACCGGCGCTGGGGCCGGGTGGGGCCGCTCGTCGTCGCGCACGCGCTGCTCGACATCGTGGCCTTCGGCGGGTACGCCCTGCTCGCCGGCAAGGTCGGCTGGCTGCCCACCCCGTAGGTCCTCAGGGGGAGGTGCGCCTCAGGGGGAGGTGCGCAGTTCGCCGTCGATGACGGTGACCGCGTGGCCCGTCAGGAGCGTGCGCTCGCCCCTCAGCCGTACCCGGACCAGGCCCCGGCGGGCCCCGCCCTGGAGGCCGGTCATCTCGGTGCGGCCCGTGCGCGCCGCCCAGAACGGGGCGAGGGCGGTGTGGGCGCTGCCCGTGACCGGGTCCTCGTCGATGCCGAGGGCGGGGAAGAAGCCGCGGCTGACGAAGTCGTAGCCGCGGGCGGGATCCTCGGCCGGGGCCGTGACGATCACCCCGCGGCGGGCGTAGCCGCGCAGGGCGGCGAAGTCGGGGGCGAGCTCCCGTACCGTCCGCTCGTCGGCCAGCTCCACCACCAGGTCGCCGATGTGGGCGGACGTGTCGTGCACCGACTTGATCGGGGCGCCGAGCGCGCGGGCGATCTCGGGATCCGCCTCGACCGGGGTGAGGGAGGAGGTCGGGAAGTCCATGGTCACGGTGGCGTCCTCGGCGACCTCGGCCGTGAGGACGCCGCAGCGGGCCGTGAACCGGATCAGGCCCTCGGCCAGGCCGCTCGTGGCCAGGGCGTGCGCGGTGGCGAGGGTGGCGTGGCCGCACATGTCGACCTCGGCGGTCGGGGTGAACCAGCGCAGCGCCCAGTCGGCGTCCCCGCCGGGCGGCAGCGGGTGGGCGAAGGCCGTCTCGGAGAGGTTGACCTCCGCGGCGACCTGCTGGAGCCAGGCGTCCGGCGGGAAGGGCCCGTCCAGGAGGAGGACCCCGGCGGGGTTGCCGTGGAAGGGGCGGTCGGTGAAGGCATCGATGATTCGCAGGCGCATGGACCGACCGTAGGTGTCCGCCGGGACGCGCACCAAGGCCAATCCGGGATGACTGGCCTTGGTGCCCCCCGGTGCGCGCGCGTCGGCGTCGGTCAGGTCCGGGAGAGGGCCTTGGTGCCCGACAGCAGGGGGATCAGGGTGTAGTTCCCGTCTCCGGATCCGCAGGTGGGGGCGGTGTCCGCGGTGCCGGAGACCTTCGTGCCGGTGCGGAAGCGCCCGTCACCGCTCGGCAGGAAGGTGGTGAAGTGGTCGGTGAAGCGGTCGAAGTAGTACTGGCACTGCTGGAGGTTGAGGTAGCGGCCGGCGGTCAGGTCCAGCGCCCTGACGGACGACAGCAGGGGCACCAGCTGGTAGAGCCCGCGCCCCGGACCGCAGGAGACCTGGGTGTCGGGGGTGTTCGAGACGTTGGTCCCGGCGCTCCACTCGCTGCCCCCGCCCGGGACGATCACGGTCAGGTGGTCGTGCTGGAGGTCGGAGTAGTACACGCACTGGTGCAGGTTCAGGTAGCGGCCGGAGCCCAGGTCGAGGGACTCGAAGGCGGCCCAGGGGCGGACCGGGGTGTAGTTGCCGTCGCCGCCGCCGCAGGACAGGTCCCGGTCCGGCGCGGCCGCGGTGTCGGTGCCCGTGGTGAACCGGCCGTCGCGGCTGGGCACCAGCGTCGTGAAGTAGTCGACCCCCGGGGTGGGGGCGTACACGCACTGGTGCAGGTTGAGCACGCTTCCCGCCAGCGGGCGCGCCTGGTCGGCGGCGGCCGGTCCGGTGAGCAGGCCGAGCAGTGCCGCGGCGCCGGCCGCCGCGGCGAGCCGCTTCCTGATCCGTCCCTGGTGGCGCATGGATGTCCCCTTTGGTCGGCTTCCCATGGATTCGCGGGGCAAGAACAGCACGCGCGGACGAGCGTCGACTAGGAGTTCCCTCGGCAATCCACCCCAAAGGGTGCAGGTGGGGAGCGGTGTTGCCGCTTTCGGTTGCGATAGTTTCCGATATATCGTTGACGCATCGCGATGGATCAGCGATAGTGAAACACGTCAAGCAATCACAGTGAGGCGAAAGGAGCGCAGTGATGCGTTCACGCGGACAGCACGACCACGGGCACGAGCACGGACGGGGTCACGGCCACTGCGGGCCGGACCGTCGGGAGGAGTTCAGGGGGCTGCGCGCGGCGTTCGGGCCGTTCGGCCCCGGCTTCGGCGGCGGGCCCTTCGGCGGACGGGGCGGGCGGGGCGGCCCGCGCGGGAGGGCGAGGCGCGGCGACGTGCGGGCGTCCATCCTGGCGCTGCTCGCCGACCGGCCGATGCACGGCTACGAGATGATCCAGGAGATCGGCGAGCGCAGCGGCGGGGCGTGGAAGCCCAGCCCCGGCTCGGTCTACCCGACCCTCCAGCTGCTCGAGGACGAGGGGCTGATCAGCAGTGCGAGCGAGGGCGGCAAGAAGCTGTTCACGCTCACCGACGCCGGCCGCACCGAGGCCGAGTCGGGCCCGGACGCCCCCTGGGAGGACGCCGGGCGCGGCTTCGACTTCGAGGCGATGCACGAGGTCCGTGCCGCCGGCGTCGGCCTGATGGAGGCCTTCGGGCAGGTCTTCAAGACCGGCACGCCCGAGCAGCGGGAGAAGGCCCTCGCGGTCGTCAACGACGCCCGCAAGAAGCTCTACCTGATCCTGGCCGACGAGCACTGAGCCGACGGGCGCCGTGCCGACGGGTGCCCGCCCGGCCCCGTGGAACGAGGACGGCGCGCCCCGCGAGGACTTTCGCGGGGCGCGCCGTCGTGTGTGCCCGGGGCGGGGCGGATCAGGCGACGAGGGCGGCCAGTCGGCGCAGCGACTCGTTCAGCGCGGCGGTCGCCGAGTCCTTGAGCTTGCCCGCCATCAGGGACACGGCGGCGCCGGTGAACTCCCCGTCGATGCGGACCTTCGTGGCCCCGCCGTCGGCGGTCAGCGTGTAGCGGGTCAGGACGGCGACCCCCATCGGGCCCTTGCCCGTGATGGCGAGGACGCGCCCGTCCTCCAGTTCCGAGACCGTCCAGAGGACCTCGGCGGGGAAGCCCATCATCTTCATGTTCTCGGTGAAGGTGGCGCCCACGGCGAGGGTCTCGGGGCCGCCCTTCGGGAAGTCGGTGTGGGTCATGCTCCACTGGCCGTACGCGCCCCAGTCGGTCAGCTGGGCCCAGAGCTTCGCGGCGGGCGCCTCGATGCGTGATTCCGCGGTGACTTCAGCCATGCGTCCACCCCTTCTCGTCGGGTACGTGCGGCGGAACGTAGCCCCGGGGGTCGGAACATTCAATACTGATGACCCGTCAGAAATGGGGGCCGCCCGACCCTTCGGTATCGGGTGCGTCTCAACAGGCGTCACTTGGATGACGCTCCTGACGCGTCCTGTCATGATGGCCCGATGCAAGCGTCAGGGAAGAACGCCGGACTGGGCCTCGCCCTTGTCTCGGCGTGTGCGTTCGGTGGTTCCGGCGTCGCGGCGAAGCCGCTGATCGAGGCGGGTCTGGACCCGCTCCACATGGTGTGGCTGCGGGTGGCGGGGGCGGCCCTGGTGCTGTCCCCGCTGGCCTGGCGGCACCGTGATCTGGTGCGGCGGCGGCCCCTGCTGCTCGCCGGGTTCGGGCTGGTGGCCGTCGCGGGCGTACAGGCCTTCTACTTCGCCGCCCTCTCGCGGATCCCCGTCGGCGTGGCCCTGCTGCTGGAGTACCTGGGGCCGGCGCTGCTGCTCGGTTACATCCGGTTCGTGCAGCGCAAGCCCGTGACCCGGGCGGCCGCGGCCGGCGCGGCGGTGGCCGTCGCGGGGCTGGCCTGCGTGGTCGAGATCTGGGCCGGGCTCAGCCTGGACCCGCTCGGGGTGCTCCTCGGCCTCGCCGCCGCCTGCTGCCAGGCCTTCTACTTCGTCTTCGCGGACCAGGGCACCGACGGCGAGGACGTGCCCGACCCGATGGGCGTGATCGCGCACGGGATGGTCGTCGGCGCCCTGGTGATGACCGTGCTGGCCCGCCCCTGGCAGATGGACTGGCAGGTGCTGGGCGGGGACGCGGCGCTGGGGGGCGTGCAGGTGCCCGCCCTGGTGCTGCTGGGCTGGGTGGTGCTGGTCGCCACCGTGGCCGCGTACCTGACCGGCGTGGTCTCGGTGCGCATGCTCTCGCCCCAGGTGGCGGGCGTGGTGGCCAACCTGGAGGCGGTCGTGGCCACCGTCCTGGCCTGGGTGCTGCTGGGCGAGCACCTCTCGACGTGGCAGATGGCCGGCGGTGCGCTGGTGCTGGGCGGCGCCTTCATCGCCCAGTCCTCGCGGCCTGCGCCGGCCGCCGTGGGCGAATCGGTTCTGCCCGCGTCCCCGCCCGGGGCCGGGCCCGGGGCCGGGGTCGAGCCCGAGAAGGCGAGCGCGTAGGGCCGCGGGGCGTCCGGTCCGGTCCGCCCTGGCCCGCGCGGCGGGCAGGGCGTAGGGTGCTGACCATGCATGCGACCGTGCTTCCGCCTCCCGCCGCCTAGCGCGGGCGGCCGCCACCGTACGAGAGACCGGCCCCGGGTTCCCGGGGAGGTCCGTGCTGCCCGCGAAGCGATGACCCCCCTTCTTCATCCTTCACGCATGCGCGGAGAAACACGTGTCGAACCATTCGCCCGCCGCCGGGCGCAGCCTGCTCTACCTCGTCGTCGCCGGAGTCGCCTGGGGCACCGCCGGGGCGGCGGCCTCCCTCCTCTTCCTGGCCAGTGACCTCGGTCCACTCGCCCTCTCGTTCTGGCGCTGCGCCGGCGGGCTGGTGGTGCTGCTGGCGGTGCTGGCCGTACGCCGCCGCGCGCGGGCGGGGCGCGGGCGGCGCCCCTCGGCCGCCTCGCTGATCGGGACCGGCCTGATGTTCACCCTCTTCCAGGCCGCCTACTTCGGCGCCGTGCGGGAGACGGGCCTGGCCGTCGGCACCGTGGTCACCCTGGGGGCGGGGCCCGTGCTGATCGCGCTGGGCGCGCGGTACTGGATGGGGGAGCGGCTCGGCCGGGGCGGGGTGGCCGCCGTCGGCGGCGCCCTGGGCGGGCTCGCCGTCCTGGTGCTGGGCTCCGGGGGCGGCGAGGTGCGGCCGCTCGGGGTCGGGTGGGCCCTGCTCTCGGCCGCCGGGTACGCGGGGATGACCCTGCGGGCGCGCTGGCTCGGGCGGCGCGGCGCGGGCGGGGACCCGCTGGTCACCACCGCCTGGTCGGTGGGCGTGGGCACGGTGTGCCTGCTGCCGCTCGCCGCGGTGGAGGGGCTGCTGCCGCACACCGGCGAGCCCGCGCGGGTGCTCGGGCTGCTGGTGTACGTCGCCGTGGTGCCGACGGCCCTGGCGTACGCCCTGTACTTCACCGGGGCCGCGGCCGTACGGGCCGCCACGGTGTCCGTGATCATGCTGATCGAGCCGGTGAGCGCGGCCGCCATCGCCGTCGTGGTGCTCGGGGAGCGGCTGACCGGGGCCGTGGTGCTGGGCACCGTCCTGCTGCTGTCGGCGGTGGGCGCCCTGATCGCGGCCGAGTCGCGCAGGCCCGCGGGCGGGGCGGACCTGCCCGGGGGCCGGCCCGCCCGTGAGGCTCAGAGCGCGCTGACGTAGTCCGGGACGGCGATGCCGGGGTCCAGGTCGGCGGCGGGGACGGGGGTGCCGTACGCCGGCGCCACCGGGACCACGCCCGACCAGAAGGGCAGCCCCAGGTCCTCGGCATCGTCGTTCGGCCCGCCCGTGCGGACCTTCGCGGAGACCTCCTCCAGGTCCAGCCGGATCACCGCCGTCGCCGCGAGCTCCTTGGCGTCGGCGGGCCGGGAGTCGGCGGAGCGGCCGGGTACGACGTGGTCGACCAGGGCGTCCAGGGCCATGCGGCGCTCCGCCTCGTCGGTGACCTGGCGGGCCGTGCCGTGCACGACCACCGAGCGGTAGTTGATCGAGTGGTGGAAGGCCGACTTGGCCAGTACCAGGCCGTCCACGTGCGTCACCGTCAGGCAGACCGGCAGGCCCGGGTCCTCCTGGCCGGCGGCCAGGAGCGGGCGCGAACCGGTGGAGCCGTGCACGTACAGGGTCTCGCCCACCCGGCCGTACAGCGTCGGGAGGACCACCGGCGCGCCGTCGCGGACGAAGCCCAGGTGGCAGAGGTAGCTCTGGTCGAGTATCGCGTGCACCGTCTCGCGGTCGTAGCGGGCCCGCTGACGGGAGCGGCTCGGGATGGTGCGCCCGGTCGGCGCGTAGTCGGCGGGGTTGGCGCTCATGGTGCGGACTCCATTGTACTAGTGCATAATGGGCTTTGTGCTAGGAGAATATACGATCAGTGGGCGCCGCGCATCGGACATCGCGGCCAGCATCGAATCGGGCGTCGGCTCGGGCGCCCTCGCGCCCGGGGCGCTGCTGCCGCCGATGCGGGAGCTGGCCGGCGCGCTGGGGGTGAACCCCAACACCGTGGCGGCCGCCTACCGGTCGCTGCGCGAGCGCGGGATCATCGAGACCGACGGGCGGCGCGGCAGCCGGGTGCGCGGCCGGCCCGCCAGTGCCCCGCGCGACGCGCTGCGCCCGGACGTGCCCGAGGGCGTCCGGGACCTCGCGGACGGCAACCCGGACTTCACCCTGCTGCCCTCCCTGGAGGGGCCGCTGGCCGCCGCCGCCCGCCGGTACGCGCAGGCCCCGACCCGCTACGGGGAGGACCCGGTGCTCCCGGAGCTCGCCCGGCTCGCCCGCGCCGGCTTCGAGGCCGACGGGGTGCCCGCCGGGGCCCTGGCGGTGACCTCGGGGGCGCTGGACGGCATCGAACGGGTGCTGGCCGCCCACCTGCGGCCCGGGGATGCGGTGGCGGTCGAGGACCCGGGCTGGGGGAGCGTGCTCGACCTGGTCCCCGCGCTGGGCCTGCGGGTGCTCCCGGTGGCCGTCGACGACGAGGGGCCGCGGCCGGAGGCCCTGGCCCGGGCGCTGGAGGCGGGGGCCCGGGCGCTGGTGGTGACGGCCCGCGCGCAGAACCCGACCGGGGCCGCGGTCGCCCCGGAACGGGCCGCGCTGCTGCGGGAGCTGCTGGCAGGCCGGCCCGAGGTGCTGGTCATCGAGGACGACCACGGCATCGGGATCGTGGACCTGCCGCTCTGCCCGCTGGGCGGAGTCACCCGGCACTGGGCGCTGATCCGCTCCACGGCCAAGGCGTACGGCCCCGACCTGCGGCTCGCGGTGCTCACGGGCGACGCCGTGACGATGGACCGGGTCCGGGGCCGCCAGCGGCTGGGCCCCGGGTGGGTGAGCAGGCTGCTCCAGAGCACGGTGGCCGAGCTGTGGGCCACCGGCGCGGTGGACCGGGCGTTGGTGGCGCGCTCGTACGGGCTGCGGCGGGATGGGCTCGTCGCCGCGCTGGCGGAACGGGGGGTGCCGGCGCACGGGCGCAGCGGGATGAACGCATGGGTGCCGGTGGCCGACGAGACGGCGGTGGTCACCCGGCTGATGACGGCGGGCTGGGCGGTGCGGCCGGGCGCCGCCTACCGCGTGGAGGCGGGGCCCGGCGTCCGCGTGACCGTCTCCACGCTGGACCCGCGCGAGATCCCGCGGCTGGCCGACGCCGTCGCGGCGGCGGTCCGCCCGGCGCCGGGCGCCCGCTTCGACTGACGGCGCGCACGCGAAGGCCCCCGCCGCGCGGTGCGGCGGGGGCCGGGCGGGCTGCCGCGGCTCAGGCGGCCTTGCGGGCCGGCGGTCGGGCCTGGGTGAGTGCCGCACCCGCCAGGACGACGGCGGCGCCCAGCGGGGTGTTCCAGTGGAGCTGTTCGCCCAGGACCAGGACGCCCGCCGTGGTGGCGATCACCGGGATGAAGTAGGTGACCATCTGCGCCGTGGTCGGGCCGATCTCCGTCACCAGGCCGTACTGCATCTGGAGCGCCACGCCCGTGCCCAGCGCCCCCAGGGTGACCACCGCGAGGGTCGGCCACAGCGGGAAGGAGGCGGGCGCCGAGGTGAACAGGGCGCTGACGGCGGCCAGCTGGAGGGTCGAGACGGACAGCTGCCCCGCCGTCATGGCGACCGGTGAGCCGGCGGTCCCGGCCAGGGTGCGGCGGACGTAGATCCAGCCGATCGGGTAGCTGAGCGAGGCCAGCAGGGCCAGGGCCGTGCCCTTGGCGTCGACGCCCGCGAAGCCCTGCCAGGCGCCGAGCACGGTCAGCACGCCCAGGAAGCCGATGCCCAGCCCCGCGAACCGGCGGCGCGTGGGGCGGTCCTCGGAGAGGGCGACCAGCGAGAGCGCCATGCCCCACAGCGGCGAGGTGGCGTTGCAGATCCCGGCCAGCGTCGAGGTGATGGTCTGCTCGGCGTAGGCGAAGAGCGCGAAGGGGGCGGTGTTCAGCAGGAGCGCGGCCACCGTCAGGTGCCCCCAGGTGCGCAGGCCGCGGGGGAGCGGCTCGCGGCGCACCAGCAGGACCGCCACCAGGGCGAGCGCCCCGAAGAACACCCGGCCGAGGGCGACCTGGAAGGGGGCGTACGCCTCGGTACCCACCTTGATGAAGAGGAAGCTGAAGCCCCACACCACCGAGAGGAAGGCGAAGCGCACGCGCCAGTCGAAGGCGCCGGTACGGTCGGCCCCGCGCAGGGGGGCGGAGGAGGTGATCGGGGCGGAGGGGGCGGGGCGAGGGGTGGCGGGTGCGCTCATGGGCTTCACTCTGCTGCGCGTGACCTCGTAGGACAAGCGAGATTTCCTGCGCATGACGGCGTAGCATCGCTTACATGTTGAGCCTGGAACGCCTGCGCACCCTCGATGCCCTCGCCCGCCACGGCTCGGTCAGCGGGGCGGCGTGCGGACTCCATGTGACCACGTCGGCGGTCTCGCAGCAGATGGCCAAGCTGGAGCGGGAGGTCGGCCAGCCCCTGCTGGCCAAGAACGGCCGCGGCATCCGGCTCACCGACGCCGGGCGGCTGCTCGCCGACCACGCGGCCCGGATCATCTCCCAGGTGGAGCTCGCCCAGGCCGACGTGGAGGCCCAGCGCGGCCGCGCGGTGGGGGAGCTGCGGATCGGGGCCTTCCCCACCGCCATGCGCGGGCTGCTGCCCCAGACCCTGACGGCCCTGCGCGCCGGCCACCCCGAACTGCGGGTGCTGGTACGGGAGAAGGAGCCGGAGGAGAGCATGGCGGCGGTGGTCCGGGGCGACCTCGACATGGCCCTGGCCATCGACTGGCACAACAAGCGGATGCCGGTCCCGGCCGAGCTGACCCGCGTCCACCTCCTCGACGACGCCGCCGACATCGCGGTCCCCCGGGACCACCCGCTGGCCGGCCGGACGCAGATCTCCCTCGCGGAGTTCGCCGACGACGACTGGATCTCCTGGAACGAGGGGCAGTTCTGCCACGAGTGGCTGGTCTTCACCCTGCGCGGGACGGGCGTCGAGCCGCGCGTCGCGCACATCGCCGAGGAGCACCACACCCAGCTCGCCTTCGTGGAGGCCGGCCTGGGCGTGTGCGTGACGCCCCGGCTGGGTCGGGGGCCGGTGCCGCCGGGGGTCCGCCTGCTGCCGGTGAGCGACACCGTACGGCGCCACGTGTACGCCGTCTGGCGCGCGGACGCCGACCGCCGGCCCTCCCTCCGCGCGGCCGTCGAGGCCCTGAGGGCGGCGGCCGCCGGGGTGCGGGGGTCCTAGAGCTTGCGGAAGTCCCAGGACACGATCGCGTCCGGGGTCAGGCGGATCCAGGCGTGCCGGCCGTCGTGCGGCATCTCCTCGATGCCGAAGTTCTTCCGCGGGAAGATCCGCTCCGCCTCCGCGAGCTCCGGGCAGGGCTCGCCCGTGCGCGGGGCCTCGCCGACGAAGGCCGCCGTGCCCGACAGCTCGACCCCGCGCAGCTCCCCGTACTCCTCTCCCGCGTCCACCACCACCGAGATCCGGGGGTCCCGCCGCAGGTCGGACCAGCGGCGGCTGCGGGTGATCGAGTACAGCCACAGCGAGGTGCCGTCCCAGGCGAACCACAGGGCGCCCACGTGCGGGCGCCCGTCCGGGGAGACCGTCGCCACCCGGCAGGTGCGCCGCTCGCGCAGGAAGGCGTCCACCTCCTGCCCGGTCATCATGATGCGGCGGCCCCGCCGCTGCGCCCCCTGCCCGCGTGTCCCGTCCATAGGTCCCGCACCCCTTCACATCTGACTGTGTGTCAGGAATCATGCGTCCTCTTCCGTCGACGCACCAGGGGGAGCCATGCCGGAGTCCGATCCCGCCGCCACCGCGCTGCTCACCGTCGAATGCCAGAACGGGGTCGTCGGCGAGGAGAGCGCCCTGCCCGAGCTCGCGAAGGAGGCGCGCGACTCCGGGATGCTCGACCGGGTGGCCGCGCTCGTCGACGCCGCGCGCGGGGCCGGGGTGCAGGTGGTGCACGCGGTCGCCGAGCGGCGCCCGGACGGGCTCGGGGCCAACACCAACGCGCGGCTCTTCCGGGCCGCCGGGAGGCTGCCCGTGCGCCAGCTGACCGGCAGCCGGGCGGTGGAGGTCGCCGCCCCCCTCACGGTGGACGCGCGGGACCTGGTGGTCCGCCGGCTCCACGGGCTCTCCCCGATGGCCGGAACCGACCTGGACGCCCTGCTGCGCAACCTCGGCGTGCGGACCCTCGTCGTCACCGGGGTCTCCTCCAACATCGCGATCCCGAACACCGTCTTCGACGCGGTGAACCTCGGCTACGAGGTCGTGGTCCCGGCCGACGCCATCGCCGGGGTGCCCGCCTCCTGCACCGCCGAGGTGATCCGCAACTCGCTCGCCCTGGTGGCGTCCGTCACCACGGCCGAAGCGCTCATCACCCGGTGGGCCGCGCGGGGCTGACCCCCGTAACCTGGCCGGATGTTGTCCGAAGTGATCGCGACGCGCTACGTCACGCCCCTGCGTGAGGGCGGCTCGCTCCCGGGAATCGTCGAGGCCGACGACCTCGGTACCTACGTCATGAAATTCACCGGAGCCGGCCAGGGCCGCAAGACCCTGGTCGCCGAGGTCGTCTGCGGGCGCCTCGCCCAGCGGCTGGGGCTGAGGGTCCCGCGGCTGGTGCAGATGCAGCTCGACCCCGTCATCGGGCTCGCCGAGCCCGACCAGGAGGTGCAGGAGCTGCTCAAGGCCAGCGGCGGCCTCAACCTCGGCATGGACTACCTGCCCGGCTCGATCGGCTTCGACCCGCTCGCCTACCGGGCCGACCCGGCCGAGGCCGGGCGCGTCGTCTGGTTCGACGCGCTGATCAACAACGTCGACCGGTCCTGGCGCAATCCGAACATGCTGGTCTGGCACGGCGACCTCTGGCTCATCGACCACGGCGCCACGATGATCTGGCACCACAACTGGCCCACCGCCCAGGCCGCGGCCGCCAAGCCCTACAACGCCTCCGACCACGTCCTGGCCCCCGTCGGCCCGGACGTCGCGGCCGCCGCCGCCGAGCTGGCCCCCCTCGTGACCGAGGAGCTGCTCACCGAGGTCGCGGCCGACGTCCCCGACGAGTGGCTCGTCGACGAGCCCGGCTTCGACTCCGCCGACGCGGTACGGCGCGCCTACGTGGAGGCGCTGCTGCCGCGCGCGGCCACGATCCACGAGAGGATCACCATGGAGGCCGAGGTCAGGCCGCAGTCCGGTCCGCCGGGCTGGCTCGCCGAGCGCCTCCCTCCCCAGTCGGACAAGAACGAGAACAAGCAGAAGAGCGGCGACGAGTGACCAAGCGGGACGTGTTCGAATACGCGCTGGTGCGCGTGGTGCCCCGGATGGAGCGCGGCGAGTGCTTCAACGCCGGTGTCATCGTCTACTGCCGTGCGCACTCCTACGTCGCCGCGCGCACCCACCTCGACGAGGCCAAGCTCCTCGCCCTGGACCCGCAGGCCGACGTGGCCGGCGTCAGGGCCGCGCTGCGCGGGGTCGAGGGGCTGTGCGAGGGCGGCGAGCGGGCGGGCCAGGCGGCGGGCGACGACGCGGGGCGGCGGTTCCGCTGGCTGATCGCCCCCCGCAGCACCGTGGTCCAGCCGGGTCCGGTGCACACCGGCCTGACCGCCGATCCCGCCGCGGAGGTGGAGCGCCTGCTGGACCTGCTGGTCCGCTGACCGGGCGGCCCGCGGGCCCGCCGCCGCGCCGTCCGGGGCCCGCGCCGCCCCGGACGGCGGACGGCGGCCCCGCGGCGCGAACGCCACCGGGCCGGGACCCCGTTGACACGCGGTGCCGCGACTCCTAGCGTCTCCTCAGCTGAAGCTACTAAGCGGTTGCTCACCTCGGGCGGCCGTCTCTCAAGGGCGAGGAGAACCAGCATGTCCACCACCGAGCAGCGCGTCGCGATCGTCACCGGGGCGGCCCGGGGCATCGGCGCGGCCACCGCCCTGCGCCTGGCCGCCGAGGGCCGGGCCGTCGCCGTGCTCGACCTCGACGAGTCGGCCTGCAAGGACACCGTGGAGGCGATCACGGCGGCCGGCGGCAGGGCCCTGGCGGTCGGCTGCGACGTCTCCGACGCCGCCCAGGTGGAGGCGGCCGTCGAGCGGGTCGCGAGCACGCTGGGCGCCCCGACCATCCTCGTGAACAACGCGGGCGTGCTCCGCGACAACCTGCTCTTCAAGATGAGCGACACCGACTGGGACACCGTCATGAACGTGCACCTGCGCGGGGCGTTCCTGATGGCGCGGGCCTGTCAGAAGCACATGGTGGAGGCCAAGTTCGGCCGCGTCGTGAACCTCTCCAGCAGCTCCGCGCTGGGCAACCGCGGCCAGGCCAACTACGCCGCCGCCAAGGCCGGCCTCCAGGGCTTCACCAAGACCCTGGCCATCGAGCTCGGCAAGTTCGGCGTCACCGCCAACGCCGTCGCCCCCGGCTTCATCGCCACCGAGATGACCGCGCAGACCGCCGCCCGCGTCGGCATGGGCTTCGAGGAGTTCCAGCTCGCCGCCGCCACGCAGATCCCGGTGCAGCGCGTGGGCCGCCCCGAGGACGTGGCCAACGCCATCGCCTTCTTCACCGGCGAGGCCGCGGGCTTCGTCTCCGGCCAGGTGCTCTACGTGGCCGGCGGCCCGCTCAACTGACGACACCCCCGAGAGGCAGGGCGTACGGAATGGCGTACAACGGCACGGACAGCGGCAGGGTCGCACTGGTCACCGGTGCGAGCCGGGGGATCGGCTACGGGATCGCCGAGGCGCTGGTCGCCCGGGGCGACCGGGTCGTGATCACGGGGCGCAACGAGGACGCGCTCAAGGAGGCCGTCGAACGGCTCGGGGCCGATCGGGTGGTCGGCGTGGCCGGGAAGGCGCACGACGAGGCCCACCAGGCCGTCGCCGTGGACCGGGCGATGGAGGCCTTCGGCCGCGTGGACTTCCTGGTGAACAACGCGGGCACCAACCCGGTCTTCGGGCCGATCGCCGACCTGGACCTCCAGGTGGCGCGGAAGGTCTTCGAGACCAACGTGATCTCGGCGCTCGGCTTCGCCCAGCGGACCTGGCACGCCTGGCAGAAGGACAACGGCGGGGCGATCGTCAACATCGCCTCGATCGCCGGGGTCTCCGCCTCGCCCTTCATCGGGGCGTACGGCATGAGCAAGGCCGCGATGATCAACCTCACGCTCCAGCTCGCCCACGAGATGGCGCCGGGGGTCCGGGTCAACGCGATCGCCCCGGCCGTGGTCAAGACGAGGTTCGCGCAGGCGCTCTACGAGGGCCGCGAGCAGGAGGCAGCGGCGGCCTACCCGCTCGGCCGGCTCGGGGTCCCGGAGGACATCGGGGGCGCGGCCGCATTTCTTACATCTGCACAAGCGGAATGGATTACTGGACAAACCCTGGTGGTCGACGGGGGAATGTTCCTGAATGCCGGTGTGCACTGACCGATAACCGGACGTATTTGCCTCCCAATGGGAGGCAAATACGTATCGAACATGCGCGAAATCGGTCAAGAGCCTCACGAAACCTGCCCATTGGATTTGTGACGCTCTGAGGTAGGGTCTGCCGCACCCGGTGGCTGATCGAGGAGCGTGCACGTGTTCAACCGGACCAGATGCCTGCAGGTCCCTGCGGCCCTTGCGTCCATATCCCTGGTCGCCGGATGCGGTCTGCTGTCGGACGACTCCGACGCCGCCGCGAAGAGGATCACCGTCGGCACGACGAGCGCCCCGAGCACCCTCGACCCCGCCGCGGCCTGGGACGGTTCCTGGGAGCTCTACCGGAACATCTACCAGACCCTCCTGGCGTTCCCCACGGGCAGCACCAAGCCGCAGCCCGACGCCGCCCAGAGCTGCGAGTTCACCGACACGGCGAACATGGCGTACCGGTGCGTACTGCGCAAGGGACTGAAGTTCTCCGACGGCGAGCCGCTCGACTCCAAGGCGGTCAAGCACTCCCTCGACCGGATCAGGACGATCAACTCCCAGGTCGGTCCCAAGGGCCTCTTCGAGAGCCTGGACAAGATCGAGGCCCCGGACGCGCTCACGGTCGTCTTCCACCTGAAGACCCCCGACGCGACCTTCCCGTACGTCCTCGGCTCGCCCGCCGCCTCGCTCGTCGCGCCCAAGGACTACCCGGCCGACAAGCTCCGCACCGACGGCAAGGTCACCGGCTCCGGCCCGTACCTGCTGACCTCGTACAAGGAGGGCTCCGAGGCGGTCCTCGGCGGCAACGAGACCTACCAGGGCTTCGCCAACCGCCGCAACGACGGCGTCACCATCCGGTACTTCAAGAAGTCCGACGAGATGGTCGCGGCCCTGAAGAACAAGGACATCGACGCCACCTACCGAGGCCTGTCGGCGGCGGAGATCAAGGACCTGCAGAGCCCCGCCTCGCACAACCAGGGCGTCCAGGTCGTCGAGAACGTCGGCGCCGAGATCCGCTACCTGGTCTTCAACCCCAAGGACCCGCAGGTCGCCAAGCCGCAGGTGCGCCAGGCCATCGCCCAGATCGTCGACCGCGGGGCGCTCGTCACCAAGGTCTACCAGGGCACCGCCGAGCCGCTGTACTCGATGGTCCCCAAGGGGGTCGTCGGCCACAAGACGCCGTTCTACGACCTGTACGGCAACGCGGACGTCAACAAGGCGCGCAAGATCCTCCAGGGCGCCAACATCAACACGCCGGTGGAGCTGACCTTCTGGTACACCACCGACCGCTACGGCGGTTCCACCGCCGACGAGTTCACCGAACTCAAGCGGCAGCTGGACGAGAGCGGCCTGTTCAAGATCACCCTGCGCGGAAAGCCCTGGAAGGACTTCCAGGTCGGCTACAAGAACGGCGAATACCCGGTCTTCGGCCGCGGCTGGTTCCCCGACTTCCCGGACCCGGACAACTTCATCGCGCCCTTCGTCGGCAAGGAGAACGCGGTCGGCACCCCGTACGAGCCGGCCCCGATCCTGAACGAGATCCTGCCCAAGTCCCGCCGCGAGAGCGACCGTGCGGCCGGCGTCCGGGAGTTCGAGCAGGCCCAGCAGATCTTCGCGCAGGACGTCCGGCTGCTGCCGCTGTGGCAGGGCAAGCTCTACGTCGGCGCCCGCGAGGACATCGCCGGGGCCGAGCGGGCCCTGGACCCCCAGACCGCCATGCAGATGTGGGAGTTGTACCGCAAGACCAGCTGGTGACGACGGCGTGACAGCGGGTGGCGGCGGGTGGCGGCGCAGACCGGGCGGCGCCGCTGTCAGTGGCGCCCGGTAGGTTCTGAGCAGTTGCACGAACTTGTACCGGAGGTTGTCGACGTGACCCAGATGCTGCCCGAGTCGTGGCTCCCCGTCCTCGGCGGGGAGCTGGACCAGCCCTACTTCAAGGAGCTCACCGAGTTCGTCGAGAAGGAGCGGGCGAACGGGCCGGTCTACCCGCCGCGCGAGCAGGTCTTCGCCGCCCTGGAGGCCACGCCGTTCGACAAGGTGAAGGTGCTCGTCCTCGGCCAGGACCCGTACCACGGCGCCGGCCAGGGGCACGGCCTCTGCTTCTCCGTGCAGCCCGGGGTCAAGACCCCGCCCTCGCTGCGCAATATTTACAAGGAGATGAAGGAGGAGCTCGGCCTGGAGGTCCCGGACAACGGGTACCTGATGCCGTGGGCCCAGCAGGGCGTCCTCCTGCTGAACGCCGTCCTCACGGTCCGCGAGGCCGAGCCCAACTCGCACAAGGGCAAGGGCTGGGAGAAGTTCACCGACGCGGTGATCCGCGCCGTCTCCGACCGTCCCGACCCGTCCGTGTTCGTCCTCTGGGGCGCCTACGCCCAGAAGAAGATCCCGCTCATCGACCAGGAGCGGCACGTCATCGTCAAGGGCGCCCACCCCTCGCCGCTGTCGGCCAAGAAGTTCTTCGGGTCCCGGCCCTTCACGCAGATCAACGAGGCCGTCGCCGCCCAGGGCCATGAGCCGATCGACTGGCGGATCCCGGACCTGGGCTGACACCCCACCGCGCCTCGGCGCCAGAGGCGCTGCCTCCGGTTAGCTTCTTGATGATCGGACCGGATCAGGTCCGGCGGAGCGAGCCGGAGGCCCCGTTGACGGAGCAGCAGCAGGAGGCGTCGGAGGACGCCGTCATGACCAGGATCGGCCAGGCGGTCATCCTGCTGCACGCCGGGGACCGCGAGGAGGCCCGCAACCGGCTCTGCGAGATCTGGTCCGAGATCGGCGAGGAGGGCGACTCCCTGCACCGCTGCACCCTCGCCCACTACATGGCCGACACCCAGGACGACCCCGCCGACGAGCTGGCCTGGGACCTGAGGGCCCTGAACGCCGCGGACGGTCTCGGCGAGGCGGTCCGGGTCTTCTACCCCTCGCTGCACCTCAGCCTCGCGGCCGACTACGTCAAACTGGGCCGGCCCGAGGCCGCGAGGGTGCACCTCGCGCAGGCCCGGGCCGCCACCCGGGCCCTGCCCGACGACGGGTACGGCAACGGCGTGCGGGACTCCCTGGCCCGGCTGGAGCGCCGGCTCGCGGCGGAGGCGGGACCGGGACCCCGGCCGTTCCCCGAGCAGTCGCCCTAGGAACCCGGCCGGGGCGGCCCCGGGCCGCCGCCAGGGCCCCGCTCAGCCGTCGTGCACGCCCGCGCAGATGCGGCTCTCCGGGCTGTCCGGCTGCCAGTGCCCGTGCCGCCGGCCCAGCGCGCACACGTCCGCCGGGCGGACCGGCAGCTCCCGCGCCAGCTCGCGCGGCACCCGCGCGTCGGGCCGTACGGGCCCGGGAAGGCCCTCCGGGAGCCGCTGGGCGTGCCCGGCGGGCCTGCGGGGCTCGGGGATGTCCGGGACGGCCCGGACGTCCTGCGCGGCCTCCTCCGCCCCCGCGCCCCCCGCGGGGCTCCCGGGCGCGGTGCGCGCCGTCCCCCGGCCCGCCACCGTGGGGGCCGACGGCCGTACGGAGCCGTCCCGGGGCACGGCCTTCAGCGCCTCCAGGGCGGGCGCCTCGACCACCACCGGCACGAGCGGCCCCGGGCCCCCGCGCGGCTCCTGCCGGGGCTGCACCCCGTCGGCGGATCCCGCCGGCCGCATCGGCGCGGGGCTCACGTTCACGCAGCCGGAGACCGCCGAGACCGCCGAGACGGCGCAGGCGGCTCCGAGGAGCAGTTTCGTCGAGGTTCGGGTTGGATGCACCCGCGCAACTCTGCTCTGCGAGGGCCCCGTTGCGAAAACCCTGAGCCGATATTCACCCCGCACGGGTGACGCGGAGGGGGTGTCCGGCGGACACCGCCCTGCGGGGACCGGGCCGCGGCTACTCGCCGGTGGCGCCGTCGATGTGCTCGCGCAGCAGGTCGGCGTGGCCGTTGTGGCGGGCGTACTCCTCGATCATGTGCGTGTAGATCCAGCGGAGGCTGAACACCTCGCCCCGGTGGTGGCTCGCCGCGTCGGAGAGCGCGTCGAGGGAGCGGTCCGCCGCCGCCCGGCGGGCCAGCCCGACCTCGTCGCGCCAGACCTCCTGCGCCTCGGCCCAGGTGTCCCGGGCGGTGAAGTCGAAGTCCCCGTCCCGGTTTTCCCGGGTGCTGTACAGGTCGGGCAGGTCCTCGCCCAGCGAGATCTCCCGGAACCAGTACCGCTCCACCTCCGCCATGTGCCGGACGAGGCCCATCAGGCTCAGCGCGGAGGGCCGCAGCGGGGTGCTGCGCAGCTGCTCGTCGGAGAGGCCCTCGCACTTCCAGGCGAGGGTGGCGCGGTGGTAGTCGAGCCAGCCGTCCAGCATCTCCCGCTCGCCGGCGGTGGTGGAGGGCTCGGGGCGGCGGTCCGCCGGGGAGGTGGTCATGGCCGCCATCCTGGTCGAACGCGCCGCCGGCGACCAGCGATTAAGCTGCGGAGTCCCATACGGCACATACCAGGAGGCTCCCGGTGAAGGTCGGCGTCATCGGACTCGGCGACATCGCACAGAAGGCGTACCTGCCCGTCCTCACCACCCGTCCCGGGGTCGAACTGCACCTGCAGACCCGCACCCCCGCCACGCTGCAGCGGCTCGGCGCGGTCCACCACGTCCCCGAGGGACGCCGCCACGCCTCGCTCGACGCGCTGATCGCCCAGGGCCTCGACGCCGCCTTCGTGCACGCCCCGACCGGCGCCCACCCCGAGATCGTGGAGCGGCTGCTGGAGGCGCGCGTGCCCACGTACGTGGACAAGCCGCTCGCCTACGAGCTCGCGGACTCGCGCCGCCTGGTCGAGCTGGCCGAGGAGCGCGGCACCTCGCTCTTCGTCGGCTTCAACCGCCGCCACGCGCCCGGCTACGCGCAGTGCGCCGACCTCCCGCGCGACCTGATCGTCCTGCAGAAGAACCGGGTCGGGCTGCCCGAGGACCCGCGCACCCTGGTCCTGGACGACTTCATCCACGTCGTCGACACCCTGCGCTTCCTGCTGCCCGGCGAGGCCGACCACATCGACGTCCGCGCCGTGGTGCGCGAGGGGCTGATGTCGCAGGTGGTGCTCCAGATGTCCGGCGAGGGATTCACGGCGCTCGGCATCATGAACCGGCTGTCCGGCTCCACCGAGGAGGTCCTGGAGGTGTCCGGACAGGACTCGAAGCGCCAGGTCGTCAACCTCGCCGAGATCATCGACCACAAGGGCCAGCCGACCGTCCGCCGGCGCGGCGACTGGGTCCCCGTGGCCCGCCAGCGCGGCATCGAGCAGGCCGTTGACACCTTCATGGAGGCGGTGGAGACCGGGAAGGTGCTCAGCGCCCGGGACGCCCTGCTCACCCACGAGCTGTGCGAGCGGGTGGTGCTGACGGCTCTGGAGCAGAGCCGGCGACCCTGACCGCCCGGGCGCCCCGCACCGCGCAGTAGAGGGCGAGCGCGGCCACGGACGCCGCGCCGGGCCAGTTCCCGAAGCGGACGAAGGGGGTCGTGCCCCGGGCGAGCGGCACCTCGTACACGGCCGCCGTGCTCGCCGAGGTGGGCAGGGCCCCGCCGATCCGCTCGCCCGAGGGACCGAAGACCGCGCTGACCCCGGTCAGGGTGGCGTGCACCACGGGGCGGCCGGTCTCGGCGGCGCGCAGGGCCGCCAGCGAGGCGTGCTGGGCCGGAGCCCAGCTGTGCTGGAACGTCGAGGTAGAGGACTGGGCGACCAGCACCCCGGCCCCCTCGCCCGCCAGGTGCCGGCTCATGTCGGGGAAGGCCGTCTCGAAGCACACCAGCGGACCGATCCGGACGCCGTCCGGCAGGTTCATGATCACCGGTCCCGCGCCCCGCATCCGGTCCTCGCCCGCCGCCTTGCCGACCGAGGTCGCCCAGCCCAGCACCGAGCGCGCCGGTACGTACTCGCCGAAGGGCACCAGCCGCATCTTGTCGTACCGGTCCCCGGTGGGCCCCTGGGGCCCGACCAGGACCGAGCTCTTGTAGATCCCGGGCCGGTCCGAGCGGCGGGCGTCCACGTTGACCAGGAGCGGGGCCCCGACCCGCGCGGCCAGCTCCGCCAGCCGCCGGGACAGGTCGGGCCGCGCCGCCAGGTCCGCGCCGACACTGCTCTCGCCCCACACCACCAGGTCGGGGCGGGTCCCCTCCAGGTCCGCGGTGAGGCGCTCCTGCGCCGCGAAGCGCTGGTCCGCGGAGTCCGCCCCCTCCATGGGGCCGGGCTGGACGACGGCCACGCGCAGCCCGCCCGCGGGCGCGGGGCGCGGCAGCCACAGCCACACCGCCCCCGTCAGCACGGCGCCCCCCGCGACCGCGGCCACCGCCACCCGCCGCGCCCCCGGCGCGGCCACCGCCAGCACCACCGCGCAGTTCACCGCCACCACCAGCAGGCTCACCAGCCACACCCCGCCCACGGAGGCCAGCCGCAGCGCCGCGGGCACCTGCCACTGGCTCGCCCCGAGCAGCCCCCACGGCCCGCCCAGCCCCTGCCAGGACCGGACCAGCTCCGACAGCAGCCACCCCGCCGGTACGAGGACCAGCGCCGCCGCGGCCCGCCCCGGAGCCGGCGCCCCGCCGAGCAGCTCCCGCACCAGCAGCGCCCAGGGGATCCACAGCAGCCCCAGCAGCGCGGCGACGGGTATCAGGAACACGTGCAGGCTCGGCAGCAGCCAGTGGTGCACCGCCACGATGAACCCCGCGCCGCCGAGCCAGCCCTCCCAGGCCGCCCGCCGCCCGGTCGGGGCGGTGCGCAGCAGCAGCATCCAGGGAACGAGGGCCACGTACGCCAGCCACCACAGCGCCGGGGCGGGGAAGGCCAGGCAGGGCAGCGCCCCGGCGGCCACCGCTCCCGCCGCCCGCCACCACCGGGTCCGCCCGCGGTGCCCGCCCCGCGCGCCGTGCCCGGTCCGCCCGCTCAGCTCCGCGACCATGAGGTGCCTCCGCATCCAGTGTGGGACCGCGCCCGGCGGGCCGCGCGGGCAGGTTCCGGGCCGTCCCTCAGGCCCGCACGTGGCGCCACTTCTCGTGCACGGTCACCCCGGTGAGCCGCCAGCCCTCCGGGGTGCGGGCGAGCGCGAAGGTGTAGCGCCCGGCGGTGACGAAGTCGGGGGAGGTGCCCCCGTCGCCCCCGCCCGCCAGCCGCATCGGGTTGAGGAAGTCGGCCAGCACCCGCGCGGTGTCCCCGGGGAACCCGTCCCGGTCCTCCAGCAGGATCCGCCGGTTGACGATGAGGTGCTGGCGGACCGGGAACAGCCGCATGGTCTCCGCGAGCCAGTCGGCCACCTCCCCGGCCGGCCCCTCCATGCCGCCGGCCGAGCCGTAGTCGGCCCGCCCGCCGGGGGCGAACAGGGCCCGGTAGGCCGCCCAGTCGCCGTCGTCGACGGCCGCCGCGTACCCCGAGACCACCTCGTCGACCGCCAGCCGGTCCATCACCGTCGCCAGGTCCACACGCTGCGTCATCGGGTCAGTGTGGGGCCGGCGGGCCACGGGGCCAAGGGGCGTGCGGCCACGGGATCTTCCCGGCCGCCCTCAGTGGCCGGAATGCGTCTCCCGCTGCCGGATCACGACCAGGAACGCGTCACTGGCCAGGTCCATCACCACCTCCGCCGGAACGCCCTCGCGCATCCGCTGGGCCGCGTACTCCTCCGCGGGCCAGCTCCCCCGCGGACTTCCGGCCGGAAACCGCTCCAGTACCACCCGACCCATGGGACACCCCCTGCTGTTCGCCGTACAGGTCTCTGCGGGCACAACGACGCGGAGGCCGCCCGGGAACGTTCCCGGGCGGCCTCCGTCGCCTGCGCGTGTCCGGAAGAGACGACCTAGCTGCCGCTCGCGCCGGCCTCCGCTTCGAGCACGCCCATGCCGATGAGGACGAACAGCGCGACGCCGAGCAGGATCCGGTAGATGACGAAGGGCATGAAGCTCTTGCTGGAGATGAACTTCATGAACCATGCGATGACGGCGTAGCCCACGAAGAAGGCGATCACCGTGGCGAGGATCGTCGGACCCCAGGTGATGTGGCCGGGGCTCTCGATCACGTCCTTGATCTCGAACGCGCCCGAGGCCAGTACGGCGGGGATGGCCAGCAGGAAGGAGTAGCGGGCCGCCGCCTCGCGCGTGAAGCCCAGCAGCAGACCGCCGGAGATCGTCGCACCCGAGCGCGAGACGCCCGGGATCAGCGCCATCGCCTGGCACACCCCGAAGATCAGGCCGTCCTTGACGCCCAGCTCCTTGAGCGTCTTGCGCTGCTTCACCACCCGGTGCCGGCCGCCCTCCTCGTCGCGCGAGGCCAGCCAGTCGGCGAAGCCGAGGATCAGGCCCATCACGATCAGGGTGGTGGCGGTCAGCCGCAGGTCACGGGCGGGGCCGGTGATCTGGTCCTTGAAGGCGACGCCCAGGACGCCGATCGGGATCGAGCCGACGATGACGAGCCAGCCCATCCGCGCGTCCTGCTCCGAGCGCAGGGACTTGGTGTACAGGGAGCGGAACCAGGTCGAGATGATCCGCGCGATGTCCTTGCGGAAGTAGATGAGCACGGCGGCCTCGGTGCCGATCTGGGTGATGGCGGTGAAGGCCGAACCCGGGTCGTGCCAGCCGGCGAAGGCCGCGGTCAGCCGCAGGTGCGCGCTGGAGGAGATCGGCAGGAACTCCGTGAGGCCTTGGACGAGACCGAGGATTAGGGATTCGAACCAGCTCATGTCGGGGTGCGCTCGTCCTTGTGATCGTCGGACAGTTCGGGTCCGATGCTAGGGCCCGTGGGGAGCGGCTCCGACCACAGGGGGGTGCACCGCCGAGGGCTCGCTCAGGGCCGGTTCCGCGAGCCGGTGGCGCTTGCGCCAGGCGACCGCGGCGGCGACCGCTCCGGAGACGGTGATGAACCCGGACGAGACGAGGAACGCGGGGGATCCGGGGGAGGAGGCGCTGGCCCCGGCGATCACGTAGGCGGCCGTGTTGGGCACCGTACCCAGGGCCGTGGCCAGCAGGAACGGGAGCCAGCCGCAGCGGGAGACCGCCGCCAGGTAGTTGGCTGCCGCGAACGGCACCCCGGGGAAGATCCGCACCGCCAGCACGGAGCGGAAGCCGTGCCGGGTCAGCTGGGCGTCGGCCGCCTTCAGCCAGCGCCCGCGCAGGAAGGGGCGCAGCGCCTCCTGGCCCATGGCCCGGCCCAGGCCGAAGGAGATCCCGGCGCCCAGCACCGTGCCGCCGATGGCCGCCACCAGCCCGAATGGGGTCCCGAAGACCGCCCCCGCGGCGAGGTTCAGCAGCGGCCGCGGCACGAACGCCGCCGTGCACAGTCCGTACGCGCCCGCGAACAGCAGCACCGCCGCGCCCACGGGGAGCCCCGGCGGCCAGCCCTCGGAGAGCAGCCGCTGGGGCTGGTAGACCAGCACGCAGACCCCGGCCGCCACGAGCAGTACGACGAGCAGCGACAGCCGCGTCCACGGCGCGAGGAGGAGGGACATCCGGGGAGGCTATCCGACCGGTGCGGCAGCCCGCCGTAATCCAGACCTCATCCGGACGGACGGAGGCGGACGGACGGAGGACGGGGAACGGGGCTCCTGCGGACGGCCCGGGGCGCACCGACAATTCATTCGACGTTCCCCTTCCCGTTAATTCGTTCGACGCGGCCCGCCCCCTCCGGCAGGATCGGCGGCATGTCCCGGTACGCCTTCCCCGCAGCGCCGTCCGCAGTCGCGGACGCGCCGAAGGCTGCCCTCTCCGCCTCCGCGGCCGTCGCCCTGGCAGAGGCCTTCGCCGCAGCGGCACACGCCGCCCTCGACGGCGCACGAAGCTGACCCTTCCCGGATCGTCCGGCGGACCCCGCAGGGGGAGGGTCGGTTCGCTCCAGGGGTCCCGTTCCAGCTTCGAGACACGGGAAAGAGACCATGGCCAAGACGGCCTTCACCCGCACCAAGCCGCACCTCAACATCGGCACCATGGGCCACGTCGACCACGGCAAGACCACCCTCACCGCCGCCATCACCAAGGTCCTCGCCGAGCGCGGCGGCGCCTCCTTCGTGCCGTTCGACCGGATCGACCGCGCCCCCGAGGAGGCCCGGCGCGGCATCACCATCAACCTCACGCACGTCGAGTACGAGACCGACACCCGCCACTACGCCCACGTCGACATGCCCGGCCACGCCGACTACATCAAGAACATGGTCACCGGCGCCGCCCAGCTCGACGGGGCCATCCTCGTCGTCTCCGCCCTCGACGGAGTCATGCCGCAGACCGCCGAGCACGTGCTCCTCGCCCGGCAGGTCGGGGTGGACCACATCGTGGTGGCCCTCAACAAGGCCGACGCCGGGGACCCGGAGCTGACCGACCTGGTCGAGCTGGAGGTCCGCGAGCTGCTCAGCGCCCACGGCTACGGGGGCGAGGAGGCGCCGGTGGTCCGGGTCTCCGGGCTCGGGGCGCTGGAGGGCGACCCGCGCTGGACCGGGGCGATCGAGGCGCTGCTCGACGCGGTCGACACCTATGTCCCGATGCCGGTGCGGTACACGGACGCGCCGTTCCTGCTGCCGGTCGAGAACGTCCTGACCATCACCGGCCGCGGCACCGTGGTGACCGGAGCCGTCGAGCGCGGCACCGTCCGGATCGGCGACCGGGTGGCGCTGCTCGGCGGCGAGGGCGAGCCGGTGGAGACCGTCGTCACGGGGCTGGAGACCTTCGGCAAGCCGATGGAGTCCGCAGAGGCGGGGGACAACGTCGCGCTGCTGCTGCGCGGCGTGCACCGCGACGGGGTGCGGCGCGGGCATGTGGTCGCCGCACCCGGCAGCGTGGCGCCGCGCCGGCGCTTCACCGCGCGGGTGTACGTGCTCTCCGGGCGCGAGGGCGGCCGGACGACCGCCCTGTCCTCCGGCTACCGGCCGCAGTTCTACATCCGCACCGCCGACGTGGTCGGCGACGTGGACCTGGGCGGGGCCGGGGTGGCCCGCCCCGGTGAGACGGTGACCATGACCGTCGAGCTGGGCCGGGACGTGCCCCTGGAGGCGGGGCTCGGCTTCGCGATCCGCGAGGGCGGGCGCACCGTCGGCGCGGGGACGGTGACCGAGGTCCTCGGGTAGCCCCGGCCGTGGTGGCGGCGGTCCGGCTTTGCCAGACTGCCGTCACCACACGGGTGCCTGCGGGCGGAGCGAGGGGCGGGCGGCGATGAGCGGCGACACGGCGGGCCGGACGGCACGCGGCACGGCACTGGTGCTCGGCGGGGGAGGCCTGACCGGCGTCGGCTGGGAGTCCGGGATCCTCTACGGGCTCGCCCGCGCCGGAGTGGACCTCGCCGCCGCCGACCTCGTCGTCGGCACCTCGGCAGGCTCGGTGGTCGGCGCCCAGCTGGCCTCCGGGCTGCTCACCCCGCGGGAGCTCTACGAGCGCCAGCTCGCCGACCCCGCCGGGGAGATCGCCGCGAAGCTGGGCGCGGGCCTCCTCGCCCGGTACGCCGTCGCCATGATCCGCTCGCGCGACGCCGCGGAGTACCGCCGGCGGGTCGGAGCCATGGCCCTGGCCGCCGACACCCCCGCCGAGGAGGACCGGCGCGAGGTCCTGGCGGCCCGGCTCGTCTCGCACGAGTGGCCCGAGCGGCGCCTGGTCGTCACCGCCGTCGACGCGCTGACCGGCGAGAGCGCCCCCTTCGACCGGGAGTGCGGGGCCGGGCTGGTGGACGCCGTCGCGGCGAGCTGCGCGGTGCCCGGGGTGTGGCCGCCCGTCACCATCGACGGCCGCCGGTACGTGGACGGCGGCGTCCGCTCCGCCACCAACGCCGACCTGGCGGCCGGCTACCGGCGCGTGGTGGTCCTCGCGCCGATGGCCCTCGGCGGGGGGAGGCTCCCCTCACCGGCGCAGGAGGCGGCGCGGCTGCGGGCCGAGGGGGCCCGGGTGCTGCTGATCACCCCGTCCGCCGAGGCCCGCAAGGCCTTCGGCCGCAACGTGCTCGACCCGGCCCGGCGGGCCCCCGCGGCGCGGGCGGGGCTGGCCCAGGCCGCCGCGCACGCGGCCGGGGCGGCCGCCGTCTGGTCGGCCGCGTGAGCGGGCCGGGACCGCGGGCGGCGGGCCCGACAATGAGGGGGTGAGCGACGAACAGATCCCGGTGATCCGGGAAGTGGGCCAGGGCACCGCCAAGCTGATGCCGGACGTGGACCGGGAGCGGGCCTGGCTGCTCACCGTGGACGGGGCGCCCCAGTCCTACGTGGACCTCGACGAGCCCGGGCACCTGGAGTTCGAGTACGTACGCCGCCTCGCGCACGTACTGGACTGCGCGGCCGAGGCGGGGGCGGCCCTGGACCTGCTGCACCTGGGCGGCGGCGCGCTGACCCTGCCCCGCTACGCCGCGGAGGTCCGCCCGGGCTCCCGCCAGACCGTGGTCGAGTTCGACGCGGGGCTGGTGGAGCTGGTGGCGGAGCACCTGCCGCTGGCCGCCGGGGCGCGGGTGGAGGTGCACGCCGCCGACGCCCGGGCCTGGCTGGAGCGGGCGCCGGCGGCGAGCGCCGACGTCCTGGTCGCCGACGTGTTCGGCGGCTCGCGGGTGCCGGCCCAGCTGACGTCGGTGGAGTACGCGCGCGAGGCGGCCCGGGTGCTGCGGCCCGGCGGGCTCTACGCGGCGAACCTGGCCGACGGGGCGCCGTTCGGCTTCCTCAGGTCCCAGCTGGCCAACTTCGCCGCGGTGTTCGGGGAGCTCGCGCTGATCGCCGAGCCGGGGGTGCTGCGCGGGCGGCGCTTCGGCAACGCGGTGCTGCTGGCCTCCGACGCGCCGCTGCCGGTGGCCGCGCTGGCACGTCGGTGCGCCGCCGACGCCTTTCCCGCGCGGGTGGAGTCGGGGGAGGGCCTCGTCCGGTTCATGCGCGGGGCGCGGGTGGTGGCGGACGCCGACGCCGTGGCCTCGCCGGAGCCGCCGCAGGGGGCGTTCAGCCTGGGGTGACGGTCTGGGCGGCGGCGGCGGGTACGGGTGCGGGCGCGCCGCCGGACGCCGGCGACTTCGCGGGGACGGGTCTGCGGGTGATGCGGCGGACCTCCGGGACCAGGAGGACCAGGGCCGTGGGGACGACCACCAGGGCCGCGCAGCCCCACAGCGCCGTGGTCCGGCCCAGGGCGGTCTCGGCCGGCCCGGCCAGGGCGGTGGCCAGCGGGAGCATGGAGACCGAGCCGAACCAGTCGTAGGCGGAGACCCGGGAGAACTTCTCCTCGGGGATCTCCTGGTGCATCGTCGTCATCCAGTTCACGCCGAACACCTCGACGGCCGCACCGCTGACGAACATCACCGCGCACAGCCCCCAGGCGGGCAGCGGCACCGCCAGCCCGGCCGAGGGCAGGGCCAGCGGGAAGACGCACAGGGTGCCGACCAGCAGCAGGCGGCGCGGTTTCCAGACCATCATCAGGACGGCGCCGGCGATGGTGCCCACGCCGAAGAGGGCCAGGGCCACGCCCCAGGGGGCCGGCCCGCCCAGCCGGTCGCGGGCGACGAGGGGCCCGTACACCGACTCGGCGGCTCCGACGACGGCGACGACGACGGAGAACTGGAGCACGATGGTCCACAGCCAGGTCCGGCTGCGGAACTCCACCCAGCCCTCGCGGAGGTCGGCCAGCAGGCCCCCGCCGGGCGCCCGTTCGGCCACGCGGCCGACGTCGAGGAAGGCGCGCAGGGCGCCGGCGACCGCGAAGGCGGCCGCGTCCACGGCCAGGACCCAGCCGGGGCCGATCGCGGCGATCAGGGCGCCGCCGAGGGCCGCCCCGCCGATGCCCGCGCCGTTCATGGCCATCCGGAAGAGCGCGAAGGCCCGGTTGGAGTGCTCGCCGGAGACGCTGGAGAGCAGCATGCCCTCGGCGGCCGGGTTGAAGAAGGCGGTGCCGGTGCCGCAGAGCGCGGTGAGCAGCATCATCTGCCACAGCTGCGGGTCGCCGGTGAGGACCAGCACCGCGAAGGCCGCCTGTGAGAGGCAGTTGAGGGCGTTGGCCGCGACCATCACGTGGTGGCGCGGGAGCCGGTCGGCGAGGGCGCCGCCCACGAGCAGGAAGAGGACGAGGGGCAGCGTACGGGCGGCCGCGACGAGGCCGACGTCGCCGCCGGAGCCGCCCGCGTCCATGACGGCGAAGGCGGAGGCGATGAGAGCTCCGTGGCTGCCGAGGTTCGTCACGACCGCGGCGCCGGTCAGCAGGGTGTAGTTGCGGCCCGCCCAGGAGGGCAGGCGGCGCGGGGCGGCGGGGGAATCGGCGGGGGAGCCGGTGGGGGGAGAGCTCACCCCGGGACTATCCCTGCCCCGGGCCGAGAATCCAAACGAATAACCGGAAAACGGATAATCGGCCCGGAGTGGGGTGGGGTGAGGTCAGTTGCCGACGAGGCGGACCGAGCTCATGATCTTCTCCTCGGTGGCCTGGTCCACCTCGCCGGGGACCCCGGCGGCGGCCCACATGACCCAGCTGGCGAAGTCACCCTTGGCGTTGCGGAAGCTGAAGGCGATGCTCTTGCCGTCCGAGGAGCACTTGTTCTCCTTGGGGATGTCGCTCACGGTCGCCGTCGCGTAGTGCCCCTTGAGGCCGGAGAGGGTCGTGTACTCCTTGGACTCGGAGATCTTGACCCGGTCCTCGGGCAGCTTCTGCGAGTAGGCCGCGAACACCCAGGTGCCCGCCTCGCTGTGCGCGGCCCCGGCGGTGTCCTTGGCGCCCTGGCCGCCCTTGGTGCCGGTCCCGGCCAGCCCGGTGCTCTCCTCCTTGCCGTCCTTGTTGGAGTCCACCTTGCACCAGTCCTCCTTGAGGAAGGCGGGTGCCGAGAAGGTGACGAGCGGGGAGCCGTCCTTCTTCTTCTCGTCCTCGAAGCCGGAGATCACCCCGGAGCTCGCCACGTTCCACTCCGGCGGGACGTCGAAGGCGGTGCCGTGCTTCGGATTGACGACGACCTTCCAGCCCGGGATCACGGGCTTCATGTCGCCGCCGCCGCGCGGGTTGCCGCTCGGGGCGGCCGGCGCCGCCGGGCTGACGGGGGCCGAGGAGGAGGCGGCGGGCGGCTTGTCGTTGGCCTGGTTGCTGCCCTTGTCGTCCCGGGTGAGGACGAAGGCGGCGGTCGCGGCCGCCGTCACCACGACCGCCGAGGCCGCCACGATGGCCACGGTCTTCGTCGAGAACGGGCTCCCCCCGGACGGGGACTGGGCGGGCTGGGCGGTGGGCTGCCCCCACGGCTGGACCGGCGGCGGGGTCTGGTAGCCGCCCGCCTGCGGGTAGCCGTAGCCGGGCTGCTGCTGACCGAATCCCGGCTGGGGCTGCTGCTGGTACGGGTTCGGCTGTCCCGGCTGCTGCTGGTACGGGTTCTGTTGCGCGTCCTGGGGGCCCTGCTGTCCCCCGGGCGGCTGCTGCTGTCCTGGCCACATGGCCGGTAACCATAGTGGGCGAGCCCCGCGGGAGCCACGTCCGCCCCCTCCCCGACCCTGGCCAACTTCATCTACTCGTGGGTAACATCGCGTGCCATGAGCGCAGAACAGATGAACGTGGGCGAACTGCTCGCCCAGACCGTGCCGATGGCCCGCACCCTCAACCTCGAGTTCCTGGAGACCACTCCGGAGCGCGCCGTCGTCCGCCTCCCGGACCAGCCGGACTTCCACAACCACGTCGGCGGCCCGCACGCCGGCGCGATGTTCACCCTGGCCGAGTCCGCCAGCGGCGCGATCGTCCTGGCCGCCTTCGGCGACCAGCTCTCGCGCGCGGTGCCGCTGGCCGTCAAGGCCGAGATCGGCTACAAGAAGCTCGCCAAGGGCGTCGTGACCGCCACCGCCACCCTCGGCCGCCCGGCCTCCGAGGTCGTCGCCGAGCTCGACGCTGGCGGCCGCCCCGAGTTCCCCGTCACCATCGCCATCCAGCGCGAGGACGAGGCCGTCACGGGCGAGATGACCGTCGTCTGGACCCTGCGCCCCAACGCTACCGCCTGATCACCGCCCGACCACCGCCCGGCCACGGCTTGACCGTCACCGCCTGGTCACCGCCCCGCCGCCCGGCGACCGCCGTGCGGTCCGGGGCCGGCGGGAGGTGTTCGCCGGTCGTTCGCCCCGGGAACCCGTACTGCGGGCGGAGCCCGTGACGGGGAGCGGATAGGCTGCTCGTTCGGCGTGTCCCCCGGGCGCGCCGGTCACGACGAGGGAGGGCGAACCGGTGCACGTCCAGGAATGGCTGGAGACGATTCCGGCGATCAGTGTCTATCTCCTGGTGGGTCTGGTCATCGGACTGGAGAGCCTCGGCATCCCGCTGCCGGGGGAGATCATCCTCGTGAGCGCGGCCCTGCTGGCCTCGCAGCACGGGCACATCGACCCCGTGGTCCTGGGCCTGTGCGCGATCGCGGGCGCGATCGTCGGCGACTCCATCGGGTACGCGATCGGGCGCCGCGGAGGCAAGCCGCTGCTGGAGAAGCTGGGCCGGCGCTTCCCGAAGCACTTCGGGCCCGACCAGGTGGCCGTGGCGGAGCGTTCCTTCGACCGCTGGGGGATGTGGGCCGTCTTCTTCGGCCGGTTCGTGGCCCTGCTGCGGATCTTCGCCGGGCCGCTGGCGGGCGTGCTGCGCATGCCCTACTGGCGGTTCCTGATCGCCAACGTCCTCGGCGGCGTCCTCTGGGCAGGCGGCACCACCGCCGTCATCTACACCGTCGGGATCGTCGCCGAGCCGTGGCTGAAGCGGTTCTCCTGGCTGGCCCTCGTGGTGGCCCTGCTGATCGGGCTCGCCGTCACGCTGGTGGTGCGCGGCCGGATGAAGAAGGCGGCGGCCGAGGCCCGCGAGGAGGCGGCCGCACGGGTGACCGCCCCGGCGGGCGCCGCGGACTGAGGTCCCGGCCCCCGGGGCGGCCGCCCCGGGGGCTCCCGGGCTCAGGACTCCGGGGTGACCGAGGCGCGGTGCTGCCGCGCCAGCTCCGTGTACATCGCGGCGTTCACCCTGATGTGCTCGCGCTCCTGCGCGGTGAGCTCCCGCCGCACCTTGGCCGGCACGCCCGCGACCAGGGAGCCGGGCGGGACCACCATCCCCTGTGGGACCAGGGCCTGGGCGGCCACCAGCGAACCGGCGCCGATCACGGCCCCGTTCAGCACGGTCGCACCCATCCCGATCAGGCAGTCGTCCTCCACGGTGCAGCCGTGCACGACGGCGTTGTGGCCGATCGAGACCCGCTCGCCGACCGACACCGGGAAGCCGGGGTCCACGTGCAGCGTGCAGTTGTCCTGGACGTTGCTGTCGGCGCCGAGCGTGATGGGGCCGCAGTCGCCGCGCAGCACCGCCGAGTACCAGACGCTGGCGCCCGCGCCCAGGGTGACGTCGCCGACCACGACCGAGGTCGGGGCGGTGAAGGCCGTCGGGTCCACGGACGGCCGCCGGTCGCCCACCGCCGCGATGAGGGCTCCCTGGCCGGCCCGGCCCGTTCGGCCCGTGTCGTTCGTCATGATCGTTTCCCTCTGTTTCCGGATGCCGCGCTACGGGCACCGTAGGGCACGCGCGGCGCCGGAACCGCGATGGGGTGAAGATCACAGGAACGCGGTCCGGACGTCCGGCGCGAGGCCCACTACCGTGGCCGGGTGCCGAAGAACCAGAACACGTTCTCATCCCTGGCGGCCCTGCGCCGCCGCGTCGCCAGCCGCGCGGTCCACGCGGGGTGGCGCTGGATGCAGCAGGCCGGCGCGGTCACCGCGCAGAACCCGGGCCGGCTGCGCTTCGGCGCCATCGGGGACGGCACCCGGCTGGCCTTCCCCCAGGGCACCGTCTTCGGCGAGCCCTGGATCCGCATGGGCGGGCACTGCATCATCGCCGAGCAGGTCACCCTGACCGCCGGGATGATGCCCGACCTCGACCTCGGCCCCGACCCGGTGCTGGTCCTGGGCAACGGAGTGGTCCTGGGCCGCGGCAGCCACGTGATCGCCGACGCCCGCATCAGCATCGGCGACGACACCTTCTGCGGCCCCGGCGTCTACATCACCTCCACCAACCACAGCTACGACGACCCGCACCAGCCCGTCGGCCGGCAGTGGCCCCGCAGCGCCCCGGTGGAGATCGGGCCGGGCTGCTGGCTGGGCACCGGGGCGGTGATCCTCCCCGGGGCGAAGCTGGGCCGCAACGTCGTGGTGGCCGCGGGGGCCGTCGTACGGGGCGAGGTGCCGGACCACGCCGTGGTGGCGGGGGCCCCGGCCAAGGTCGTGCGCCGCTGGGAGCCGGAGACGGGCTGGCAGCCGCCGCTGCGGACCCCGGCGCCGGTGCCGATCCCCGACGGGGTGACCTCCGAGCAGCTGCGCGGGCTGGCCCGCCTGGCGGAGGCCGAGCAGTAGTCGCCGCGGCCGGTGCTCAGCCGGCCGCGAGCAGCACCGTGCCCGCCAGGGCCAGCCCTGCGCCCGCCGCCTGCACGCTGCGCAGCCGCTCCTTGAGCACGGCGAAGGCGGCCAGGGCGGTGATCACGGGGTAGAGCGAGGAGAGCACGGCGGCGACCGTCACCGGTCCGTTCTGGGCGGCGATCGAGTAGGTGCCGTTGGCCGCGACGTCCGCGAGGCCGACGAAGGCCAGCGCGGGCAGCAGGCTCCACAGGACGCGCGGGCCGGTGCCCCGGGGCAGTGCGGGGACGCCGCGCCGCGTCTGCGCCCACAGGGCGGCGCCGCCGACGGCGACGTTGGTGACCCGCTGGACGAGGAGGGCGAGGAAGAGGCCGGTGACGGTGGTCGAGGCCTGCGAGATCAGGGCCATCACCGCGCCGAAGCCGAAGGCCGCGGCCAGCGTCAGGAGCACCGCCTGCCGCTGCACGGGCGCGCCGCGCAGCTCGGGCCCGCCCGCGAGGACGATGCCGACGACGGCCACCGCGATGCCCGCGAACTGGCCGGGCCCGGGCCGCTCGCCCAGCGCCAGCCCGATGCCGACCGGCACGACCACGCCGACCGAGCCCAGCGGGGAGACCACGCCCATCGGGCCCAGGGCCAGCGCCTTGTAGAAGCTGAGCATCGCCGCCGGTCCCACCAGGCCCGCCGCCACCGCGAACCACAGCTGCGGTCCGGCGTCGTGCCAGGCGCCCGTGGCGAGGACGACGGACCCCAGGACGAGCACGGCGGCCACCTGCGAGACCACGACCACGGTGAGCGCCGGCAGGCGGCGCGTCAGCAGCCCGCCGCCGAAGTCGGCGAGGCCCCACAGCAGGGCTGTGGCCAGGGCGAAGAGGGCGGTCATGGCGGGACCTCGCAGTACAGTGCGGTGAACGGTGGAGTGCAGCATCGAATACACCGCAGGTTAGTTCAGTCTGTTGAACTGTGTCATCCAAAATATTGGACGGAATGGTGTCGGATCTCGAACAGCTCACCCAGGCGCTCGCCCGGAACCTCAAGCGGTGGCGCGGGGAGCGCGGCTTCACCCTGGACGCGCTCGCGGCCCGCGCGGGGGTCAGCCGCGGCATGATCATCCAGATCGAGCAGGCCCGTACGAACCCCAGCGTGGGCACCACGGTCAAACTGGCCGACGCCCTCGGGGTGAGCATCACCACGCTCCTCGACCACGAGCGCAGCCCACAGGTGCACGTGGTGCCCCCGGGACAGGGGGTGCGGATGTGGTCCAGCGGCCCGGGCAGCGAGGCGCGCATGCTGCTCGGCGACGACCGGCGCGGCCCGGTGGAGATGTGGACCTACCGGCTGGAGCCCGGCGACGGGACGGCCTCCGACCCGCACCCGGCCGGGACGTTCGAGATGCTGCACGTCACGGCCGGGGAGCTGACCCTGGAGATCGCCGACGACCGGCACGTGGTGCCGGCGGGCGGGGCCGTCTCCTTCGAGGCGAACGTCCCGCACGCCTACCGCAACGAGGGGACGGTGCCGATGGAGATGACCATGGCCGTGTCGATCCCGCCCGTGCAGGGGGCCGACGGCCACCGCTGAGGCACGCCGGGACGGCTGCGGGCGGGGGCGGGCTACAGGGCCGGGATCTCGATGGCGGGGCACCGGTCCATGACCATCTCCAGCCCGGCCGCGCGGGTCCGGGCGAAGGCGGGCTCGTCGACCACGCCCAGCTGGAACCAGACGGCCCGGGCACCCGCGGCGACCGCCTCGTCCGCGACCCGGCCGGCCAGCGAGCTGTTCACGAAGACGTCCACCACGTCCACCTCGAACGGGACCGCCTCCAGCGAGGGGTAGCCCTGCTCGCCGTGCACGGTCTCCGCCTTCGGGTGGACGGGCACCACGCGCTTGCCGAACCGCTGGAGCACCCTGGCCACCCCGTAGGCCGCCCGGTCCTCGTTGTTCGAGAGCCCGACCACGGCCCAGGTGTCGCCGAGTTCGGTGAGGATCCTGCGGATGGTCTCCTGGTCGCCGTACACGTGCGCCGCCTCCTGCTGCCCGCCGGGGTGAGTGGTTCCGCCGGGATCAACGGAAAGGACACCTGTCCGATTCCCCGTAGGGTGGAGCGGTGAAGGCAGACCAGTACGTGACGGTGGCCCGCGAGGGATCGCACGAGTCCGAGATCAACCGCTCGCGCTTCCTGTGCTCGCTCGCGCCCGCCGCGACCGAGCAGGAGGCGCAGGACTTCATCGCGCGGATCCGCCGGGAGCACCCCACCGCCACGCACAACTGCTTCGCCTACGTGATCGGCGCCGACGCCTCCGTCCAGAAGGCCAGCGACGACGGCGAGCCGGGCGGCACCGCCGGCGTGCCCATGCTCCAGATGCTGACCCGGCGCGACATCCGCTACGCGGTCGCCGTCGTCACCCGCTACTACGGCGGCGTGAAGCTCGGCGCGGGCGGACTGATCCGCGCCTACGGAGGAGTCGTCGGCGAGGCCCTCGACGCGCTCGGCACCGTCACCCGCCACCGCTACCGGCTGGCCACCGTCACCGTCGACCACCAGCGGGCCGGCAAGACGCAGAACGACCTGCGCTCCACCGGCCGCGCGGTCCTGGACGTGCGCTACGGGGAGGCCGTCTCGATCGAGATCGGCCTTCCCGAGGCGGACGTCGACTCCTTCCGGGCCTGGCTCGCCGACGCCACCGCCGGGACCGCGGGCTTCGAGCTCGGCGGCGAGGCCTACGGCGACGGGTAGCCCCCGCCCCCGCCCGCGCCGCCCGCCCGCCAGTCGGTGCGGCGCAGCTCGCGTACCGTCGCCCGTCGCCCGTCGCCCGTCGCCCGTCGCCCGTCGCCCGTCGCCCGTCGCCCGCCCGGTGTCCGGGACGGGGCCCGGGCCGGGCGGTGGACCGGTTAGCCTGGACGGTCGGAGCGGGTCACGGAGGAGAGCAAGCGTGCGGGTCGGAGCGGTCGAGTGAAGTTCCTGCACACCTCCGACTGGCACCTGGGCCGGTCCTTCCACCGCGTGAACATGCTCGGAGCCCAGACCGCCTTCGTCGACCACCTCGTCGAGGCCGTCCGCGAGCACGGGGTCGACGCCGTCCTCGTCGCCGGGGACGTCTACGACCGGGCCGTGCCCCCGCTGCCCGCCGTCGAGCTCTACGACCGGGCGCTGCACCGGCTCGCCGACCTCGGCGTACCCACCGTGATGATCTCCGGCAACCACGACTCCGCCCGCCGGCTCGGCGTCGGCGCCGGGCTGATCGGCCGGGCCGGGATCCACCTCAGGACCGACCCCGCCGGCTGCGCCGACCCCGTGGTGCTGGCCGACGCGCACGGCGACGTGGCCCTGTACGGGCTGCCCTACCTGGAACCGGCCCTGGTCAAGGACGAGTTCGCCGCGGAGCGGGTCAGCCACGAGGCCGTCCTCGGCGCGGCCATGGACCGCATCCGCGCCGACCTGGCCGGCCGGCCCGAGGGCACCCGCTCGGTCGTGCTCGCGCACGCCTTCGTCACCGGCGGGCAGGCCAGCGACAGCGAACGCGACATCGCCGTCGGCGGGGTCGAGGCCGTCCCCGCCTCGGTCTTCGAGGGCGTGGACTACGCGGCCCTCGGCCACCTCCACGGCTGCCAGACGATCAACGAACGGGTCCGCTACTCCGGTTCCCCCCTCGCCTACTCCTTCTCCGAGGCCGACCACCGCAAGAGCATGTGGCTCGTCGAGCTCGGCCCGGCCGGGGAGGTCGCCGCCGAACGGCTCGACACCCCCGTCCCGCGGCCCCTCGCCCGGCTGCGGGGCCGCCTGGAGGACCTCCTGGACGACCCCGCCCTCACCGGCAGCGAGGACAGCTGGGTCGAGGCCGTCCTCACCGACCCCGTCCGCCCCCAGGACCCGATGGCCCGCCTCACCGCCCGCTTCCCCCACGCCCTCAGCCTCGCCTTCGAGCCCGAGGGCCGCGAGGACGACGGCGCGGCCTCCTACGCCCAGCGCCTGCGCGGCCGCAGCGACCAGGAGATCGCCGAGGACTTCGTCGCCCACGTCCGCGGCGGCGGCTGCGCCGACGAGGCCGAACGGGCCGTGCTGCGCGGAGCGTTCGACGAGGTCCGCGTCCAGGCCGCGGCGTCCGAGGACGGCCGCCGGGAGGCCGCGCGATGAGGCTGCACCGGCTCCAGGTCACCGCCTTCGGACCCTTCGCCGAACCCCAGAGGATCGACTTCGACGCCCTGTCCGGCGCCGGGATCTTCCTGCTGCACGGCCCCACCGGCGCGGGCAAGACCTCGGTCCTCGACGCGGTCTGCTACGCCCTCTACGGCTCCGTGCCCGGATCGCGCCAGGCCCCCGGCACCACCCTGCGCAGCGACCACGCCGCCCCCGACACCCCGACCGAGGTCACCCTCGAACTCACCGTCGGCGGCCGCCGCCTGGAGATCACCCGGCGCCCCGAACAGGACCGGCCCAAGAAGCGCGGCACCGGCACCACCAAGGACAAGGCACAGTCCTGGCTCCGCGAGCACACGTCCGACGGCTGGACCGCGCTCAGCCGCTCCCACCAGGAGATCGGCGAAGAGGTCGAACAGCTCCTCGGCATGAGCCGCGAGCAGTTCTGCCAGGTGGTCCTCCTCCCGCAGGGCGAGTTCGCCCAGTTCCTTCGGGCCGGCGCCGAAGCCCGCGGCCGGCTCCTCGGCCGGCTCTTCGACACCCGCCGCTTCGCCGCCGTCGAGACCCTGCTCGCCGATCGCCGCCGGGCCGCCGAGGCCAGGGTGCGCGCCGGAGACGAGAAGGTGCTCGCCGCCGCCCAGCGCCTGGCCCAGGCCGCCGGCGACAGCGCCGACCTGCGGGCCTGGCCGCTGCCCGCCCACCAGCCCGGCGACCCCGGCCTCGCCGGCGCCGTCCGGTCCTGGGCGGCCGTGGCCCGCTGCTCCGCCCGCGAGCGGCTCACCGTCGCCGAGTACGCCCTGGCCGCCGCCGAGGGACGGCACGCCGCGGCCCGGCGCGCCGCCGAGGAGGCCCGGGAACTCGACCGGCTCCAGCGCCGCCACGCCGAGACCGCCCGCCGCGCAGACCTGCTGGCGCAGGCCGCGCCGGAGCGCGAGCGCGTGCGGGAGCTGCTGGACCGGGCCCGCCGGGGCGCCCTCGTGGCCCCCGCCCTGGAGCTGCGCGGGGCCGCGGCCGCCGCCCACCTCACCGCCGCGCACGCGGAGACCCTCGCCCGGGCGGAGCTGCCCCCGGCCCTCGCCGAAGCGGGCACCGAGCAGCTCGGCGCCGTCGAGCAGCGCCTGCGCGAGGACCTCGGCGCGGCCGGCGCCGCCCAGCGGGCGGAACAGCGCAGCGCCGGGATCGGCCGCGAGCGGGCCACGCTGGAGCGGGAGTCCCGGGACGCCGACGAGCAGCACCAGGAGTCCGCCGAGTGGCTGGCCCGCTGGGAGGCCACCCGCGCCGCCCTCCAGGAGCGGGTCGACGCCGCCCAGCAGGCCCTGACCCTGGCCGAGCAGCTCGCCGGCCGGCTGGAGCCCGCCCGGATGCAGCTCACCGCCGCCCGGCGCCGCGACACCCTCGCCGCCGACGCGGACACCGCCGCCGGCGAGCGGGACTCCGTGCGCGAGGAGTCGTACGCCGCCAAGGAGCGCTGGCTGGAGCTGAAGGAGGCCCGGCTGCGCGGCATCGCCGCCGAGCTCGCCGCGGCCCTGGCCCCGGGCGAGCCCTGCACGGTGTGCGGATCGGCGGAGCACCCCGCTCCGGCCCGTCCCGCTCCCGGCCACGTGGACCGGGCCGCCGAGGACGCCGCCCACGCCCGCTTCGAACGGGCCGAGGAGCGCCGGGCCGCCGTCGAACGCCGGCTCGCAGCCGTCCGGGAGGCCGAGGCCGAGGCGGCGGCCGCCGCAGGGGAGGCCACCACCGCGGAACTCCTCTCGCTCACCGACGACCTGAGTACGCGTCACGCCGCCGCCCAGGCCGAGGCCGCCGGACTCCACACCGCCCGCGAACGCCTCGCCCGCGCCGAGCGGGAGCACGAGGCGCGCAGCTCCGACCGGCTCGAAGCCGAGCGCCGGGCCGCCGCCCGGGCCTCCCGGCGCGAGGCCCTCGACCGGGAGCAGGCCGCCCTGGAGGCCGAACTGGTCCTGGTCCGGGGCGACTCGCCCAGCGTCGCGGCCCGCGCCCGGGTCCTGGAGGACCGCATCCGGATGGTCACCACGGCCGCCGCCGCGCTGCGCCGCGCCGAGACCACCGCCGCGCGGCTGAAGGAGGCCGACGGCCAGCTCGCCGACGCCGCCTTCAAAGCCGGGTTCGACACCACCGCCGAGGCCGCCGGCGCCGTGCTCCCCGAGTACGAGCGCACCGCCCTCCAGCACCGCCTGGACGCCTGGCAGGCCGAGGAGGCGATGCTGTGCGACCGCCGCGCCGAGGCCGACACCGCCGCGGCCGCCGCCCTGCCCCCGGCAGACCCGCCGGCCGCCGAGGCCGCCGGGGAGCGTGCCGCCGCCCGGCTGCGCACCGCCGGGTCGGCCGTGGACGCCGCCCGCGTCCGCTGCGCCGAGCTGGACCGGCTCTCCCGGCAGGCGGAGCAGGAGCTGCGCGCCCTGGGACCGCTGCGCGAGGCCTACGAGCGCGTGGCCCGCCTCGCCGGCCTCACCGCCGGAACTTCCGCCGACAACGAGCGCAAGATGCGGCTGGAGTCGTACGTCCTGGCCGCCCGTCTGGAGCAGGTGGCCGCCGCCGCGACCGTACGCCTGCTGCGCATGTCCGGAGGCCGCTACACCCTCGTCCACTCGGACGCCCGGGCGGGCGGACGCGGACGCTCCGGCCTGGGGCTGCACGTGGTGGACGCCTGGACCGGCAGCGAGCGCGACACCGCCACGCTCTCCGGCGGCGAGACCTTCTTCGCCTCCCTCGCCCTGGCCCTGGGGCTGGCCGACGTGGTCACCGACGAGGCGGGCGGCATGCGGCTGGACACCCTCTTCATCGACGAGGGCTTCGGCAGCCTCGACGACCAGGCCCTGGACGAGGTGCTCGACGTACTGGACTCGCTGCGCGAACGCGACCGCAGCGTCGGCATCGTCAGCCACGTCGGCGACCTGCGCACCCGGGTCCAAGCCCAGCTGGAGATCGTCAAGCAGCGCGGCGGCTCGGTGGTGCGCCACCGCACGGCGGGGGTCACGGACTGAGCGGCCGCCGCGCCAGCGGGGACGAGTACACGACGCTGGTGGTCACCGGGCCGAGGCCGGCGATCCGGCCGGTGACCTCCTCCAGGTGCGCCATCGAGCGGGCGGCGACCTTGAGCACGAAGCAGTCGTCGCCCGTCACGTGGTGGGCTTCCAGGATCTCCGGGGTGGCGTCCAGGAAGTCGTGGAACGGCTTGTAGTTGCCGTGCGGATAGCGCAGCCGCACGAGCGCCAGGATGGCCTTGCCGAGCTTCTCGTGGTCGACCACGGCCGTGTAGCCGGTGATGATCCCGGCCTCCTCCATCCGGCGGACCCGCTCCGTGACGGCGCTGGCGGACATGGAGACGGCGCGGGCGAGTTCGGTGAAGCTGGCCCGGCCGTCCCGCTGGAGGGCCGCCAGGATGCGCCAGTCCGTGGCGTCGGGGGAGTATCCGGTCATGGCGCCGGTCTAGCAGGGGAATCCCCGGTGGAACAAGCCGAAGGCCGGGGAATCCCACTTCCCGGAATGATCAACGGTTCATAGATTCTGAGCCATGACGACGACGAGCCACACGACCGCCCCCGCCCCCGCCAACCCCGTCCTGCGGGTCCCTGCGGCCAGCCCGGCCGCGGCCGCCGCCTACTTCTCGGCCAGCCTCGCCTTCCACGCGGACGTGTCCGACGTCGCCGCCGCCTTCAAGGCCCACCGCGAGCAGGGCGCCGAACTCGGCTTCCAGCTGGTCGACTCCCGCTCCACCCCGGCCTGGGACCAGGCCCACGTGCCCGGCGCGGTCCACCTGCCCACCGCGCTGATCCCCGAACAGGCCGGGAAGCTCCTCGACAAGAACCTTCCCGTGGTCACCTACTGCTGGGGCCCCGGCTGCAACGGGGGCACCCGCTCCGCCCTCGCCCTGGCCGAACTCGGCTTCCAGGTCAAGGAGATGCTCGGCGGCATCGAGTACTGGATCCGGGAGGGCTTCGAGGTCGACACCTGGGAGGGCCCGCAGCGGCGCGCCGAGGCCGACCCGCTGACCGCCCCCACCGACTCGGACGACTGCGGCTGCTGAGCCGCCCGTACGCACGGCGGCCGCCCGCCCCCCAGTGGGGAGCGGGCGGCCGCCGGCGCGTGTCCGGGAGGGTCAGAGCCGCGAGAGCTCGTCCACCAGGTCGTCCAGGCCCAGCGAGCCCTGCGAGAGCGCCGCCATGTGCCAGGCCTTCAGGTCGAAGGACTCCCCGCGCGCGGCGCGGGCGTTGTCCCGGCCCAGCAGCCAGGCGCGCTCGCCCAGCTTGTAGCCGATCGCCTGCCCCGGCATCGACAGGTAGCGGGTCACCTCGCTCTCGATGAAGTCCGCCGGACGGCCGCTGTGCCGCCCGAAGAACTCCTGCGCCAGCTCCACCGTCCAGCGCTCGCCCGGGTGGAACGGGGAGTCCTGCGGGATCTCCAGCCCCAGGTGCATGCCGATGTCCACGATGACCCGCGCGGCGCGCATCATCTGGCAGTCCAGGTAGCCCAGGCGCTGCTCGGCGTCCTTGAGGTAGCCCAGCTCGTCCATCAGGCGCTCCGCGTACAGGGCCCAGCCCTCGGCGTTCGCGCTGACGAGGCCGACGCTCGCCTGGTAGCGCGACAGCTGGTCGGCGACGTGCGTCCACTGCGCCAGCTGGAGGTGGTGGCCCGGGACGCCCTCGTGGTACCAGGTGGAGACCAGGTCGTACACCGGGAAGCGGGTCTGGCCCATGGTGGGCAGCCAGGTCCGGCCCGGGCGGGAGAAGTCCTCCGAGGGGTTGGTGTAGTACGGGGCCGCCGCGCCGCCCGAGGGGGCGATCTTGGACTCGACCCGCTTGACCCGCTCGGCCAGTTCGAAGTGGGTGCCGTCGAGGTTCTCGATCGCCTCGTCCATCAGGCCCTGCAGCCAGGCCTGGACCTCGTCCACGCCCTCGATGTGGGTGCCGTGCTCGTCCAGGTGGCGCAGCACGTTCCACGGGTCGCCCTCGTCCGGGAGGATCTTGGCCGATTCGGCCTTCATCTCGCCGAGCAGGCGGTGGTACTCGGACCAGCCGTAGGCGTAGGCCTCGTCCAGGTCCAGGTCGGTGCCGTTGAAGTAGCGCGACCAGCGGGCGTAGCGCTCGCGGCCCACCGGGTCAGGGGCGTCCGTGACGGCCGGGGCGTACACGTCCCGCATCCAGTCCCGCAGTTCGACCACGGCCGCGGTCGCGGTGGCGGCCGCCGCGTCCAGCTCGGCGCGCAGGGAGTCGGGCCCGGCGGAGGCGAACTCCCCGAAGAAGTCCCGCTCGCCGTCGCCGTCCTGGCCGGCCCAGGTGGTGAGCTGGCCGACGAAGGTGGCGGTGGGGCGGGGGCCGCCGAGCAGCCCGCGCTCCAGGCCGAGGGCGAGGCTCTCGCGGTAGCCGGCGAAGGCGGCCGGCACGGCGCGCAGCCGCTCGGCGATCGCGGCCCAGTCGTCCTCGGTGTCGGCCGGGGTCAGGGTGAAGACCTCGCGGACCTCGTGCGCCGGGGAGTGGATGTTGCTGACGGTGCGCAGGTCCTCATCGGCTTCGTGGACCGCGAGTTCGGCGGTCAGGCGCTCGCGCAGCAGACGGCCGCAGCGGCGCTCGCCGTCGGTGTCGGCGCCGGGCAGCCGCTCGGCCTCGTCGAGCCGCGCGAGGGTGTCGCGCGACAGCCGGGCGCGGGCGGCGCGGCCGGCGGGGGAGAAGTCGGGGAGCGAGCCGGAGCTGGCGGCGACACCGAGGTAGGTGCCCATGATCGGGTCGATGGCGATGAGTCCGTCGACGTAGGCGTCGGCGACCTGGCGGGGCAGAAGGGCTGCGCTGTCGCTGTGGAGGGTGTCTGACATGCGGACATCTTCGTACGGCCGACACCCCTACGTCATCACCATACGGGCTTGTTCTCCTGACGGAGCCCGGATTCCGGACGCCTGAGGGCCTTGGCCGGGTCCAGCCGGGCCGTGACCACCAGGGTGCCCTCCTCGATCTGGTAGTCGAGGGGCAGGCCGAGGCCGCGCATGGCCGCGACCATGCCGGTGTTGGACGCCTGGGTCACGGCGTACACGCTGTCGGAACCGGCCTCGACGGCCATCGCGAGGAGCCGGCGCAGCAGTTCCGAACCGATGCCCCGGCGCTGCCAGTCGTCCTCGATGAGCAGTGCGACCTCGGTCTCGTCCCCGTCCCACAGCAGGTGGCCGAGGGCGACGAGCCGGCCGGAGGCGGTGGTGGCGGCCAGGGTGCGGCCGAAGCGCGGGCTGAGCAGGTGGCCGAGGTAGCGGTCGGCGTCGGAGACCGGGCCGTGGTAGCGCAGGGCGAGGGTGCGCTCGCTGCACCGGTCGTGCATGGCGCGGGCGGCCGCCAGGTCGGAGCCGTCGGCGCGGCGGACGGTGATCTCGTTCCCCTCGGGGAGGGTCAGCACGTCCCGGCTCCGGGGGACGCGGGGGCCGAGGCGGGCGTCGAGCTCCACGAGGGCGCGGGCGCGGGCGAACTCGGTGGGGGTGAAGGGGAGATACGGGCGCTCCACGGTGATCGCACCGCCCGAGGGGTCGCGCAGCCGCATCACCGTGGCCTCCAGCACGCCCTCCACGGGGGCGTCGGCGCCCGCGTTGGGACGGCCCGAGAGGGTGGTGGCGGGGATCGACTGGATGGTGCAGCGGCCCAGCAGCTGGCGCAGCGCGAGGGGGAGTTCGGCCGCGTCCAGGGCGGTGCGGGTGGCCAGGCCCAGGACCCGGGTGGGGGTGTCCACCAGGTCGTGGGCGTCGGCGCGTTCGATCCAGGTGCTGCGGCCGCCGGCCCGGGCGACGGCCCGGGACAGGTCGGCGGTGGCCAGGTGCTGGGGCGCGCGCAGCAGGAACTCGTCGACGGTGCCGCCCTCGGGGAGGGGGTGGGTCTGGAGGGTCAGGATGTCCACCTCGTGGCGGGCGAGCGCGGTGCACAGCGAGGCGAGGCTGCCCGGCTCGTCGCGCACGGTGGTCCGCATCCGCCACAGGGCGCCGGCGGCGGGCGCGGTGGTCGCGGCCGCTTCCCGGGGTGCCGCCGCGGGCGGAGCCGAGGGGTCCCCGGCGGCCGGTGGCGCATGGCTGTGCCGGCGGGCCCACCAGGTGTGGAAGCCCGCCGTCACCAGCAGCGCGACGGCCGAGGCGACCAGCAGGAGCGGGCCGCGGGGACCGTGCGCGACGAGATTGGCGATGCCGTCGGCGACCGCGACGGCGCAGAAGAGGGCGGCGAGTTCGACGAGGTCCCGGCGCCAGTGGTGGCGGTGGCGGTGCGGGGCGGCGGTGGCGCGGTTACGGTCAGTCATGCACACCACTGTGACGCCCGGGTGTTGCGTGACCACGAACGATCTGTGACCGACTGGTTAAGTGTCGCTCTGGCCCGTTTCTCCCGGTTTTCCAATGGGTTTCAGCCGCCGGTGCTGGCGGCCGCACCGTGGCCGGGACCGGCCGGGCCGGTGCCTCACGGCTGGCCGACGCGGCCCGGCTGGAGCACCTGGGTGAAGAGTACGTCCCCTCCCTGGCGGCGCAACCGCACGGTGAGTTCCCCGCTGTCGCCGTCGATCTCGACCTCGCCGTAGTACGGGGGGTTCTCCGCCGGGGACATGTTGGCGACCGGCGCCGACTGCACGTACGCGGTCCGCGGCCCGAAGGTCGCGTCCAGCCTGCCGGCCGGGAAGCCGCCCGCGCCGACGGGGCCGGAGACGAACTCCCAGAACGGCGCGAAGTCGGAGAAGGCCGCGCGCTCGGGGGCGTAGTGGTTGGCGGCGGTGTAGTGGACGTCGGCGGTGAGCCAGAGGGTGCCCGTGATGTGCTGGTGCTTGATGTGGCGCAGGAGGTCGGCGATCTGGAGCTCGCGCCCGAGCGGGGCCCCGGGGTCGCCCTGGGCGACCGCCTCGAAGTCCATAGCCCCGTCGGGGACCACGATGCCCAGCGGCATGTCGGCGGCGATCACCTTCCAGGTCGCCCGGGAGCGCGAGAGCTCCCGCTTGAGCCAGGCCAGCTGCTCGGTGCCGAGGATGCCGACCGGGTCCTCGGACTGGCGGCCGGGGGAGTTGGCGTCGCGGTAGGTGCGCATGTCGAGCACGAACACGTCCAGCAGCGGACCGTGCCGCAGCACCCGGTACATCCGGCCCTCGGCGCGCCCGCCCCGCAGGTCGGTCACGGGGAAGTACTCGCCGAAGGCCTGGCGGGCGTGGGCCGCGAGGGTGTCGACGTCCTTGACGGTGTAGCGCGGGTCGTCGAGCAGCTGGCCCGGGTACCAGTTGTTGCGCACCTCGTGGTCGTCCCACTGGGCCAGGACCGGCACCTGGGCGTAGAACGCGCGCAGGTTGTGATCGAGCAGGTTGTAGCGGAAGTTCCCGCGGAACTCGTCGAGGGTCTCGGCGACCTTGGCCTTCTCCTCGGTGGTGACGTTGTGCCAGACGCGGCCGTCGGGCAGCGGCACGGCCGCCTTGAGGGGCCCGTCGGCGTAGATCGTGTCGCCGCTGAAGAGGAAGAAGTCGGGGTCGCGCAGCCGCATCTCGTCGAAGACGCGGTAGCCGCCCAGCTCCGGGTTGATGCCCCAGCCCTGGCCCGCCAGGTCCCCGGACCACAGGAAGCGCACGTCCTGGCGGCGCGAGACCGGCGTGGTGCGGAAGCCGCCGCGGACCGGCTCGCTCGAGCGGCGGGGGTCGTCGGGGTCGGTGAGCACGACCCGGTAGTGGATCTGCCGGCCGGGAGGCAGGTCGCGCAGGGTGGTGGTGCCCGTGAAGTCGGTGGCCGGGCCGAGGAAGGGGCCGCCGTGGCGGCGGACGCCGTAACGGAACGACTCGCTCGGGGAGGTCTCGACGTACATCCGCGCCGGCCGGTCGGAGCGGACCCAGACGGTGGCCGAGTGGGCGGTGATCTCACCGCACTGGACGCCCCAGAGGGCGGCCGGGCGGCCGGAGCGGGTGAAGGCGGGGACCCGGGGGGAGGCGGCCAGCGCGGGCGCGGCGAGCGCCGTGGACAGGGCCAGGCCCACGGGGAGGGCGAGCGACCCGCCGAGCAGGGACCGTCGGGTGTGGGGCATCGAGGCCATGGGTGCGGCTCCAGGGGCGGCTGGGGGGGATGGCCGGTCCAGTGTGGCGTCGCCCACCAGACCGGCCGGGTCGCCCACGCGAACCGCGGATGAACACCCGTCAGCGGATCACGTCAGCGGGCTCGCGCGGTCACGCCCCTCCGCGCCCGGCGGCGCGTGCCGTCTCGCGGACGACCCGGGCCACGAGCGCCGGATCGTCGTTCATCGGCACGTGTCCGCAGCCCCGCAGCCGCACCAGCCGGGCCCCGGGAACCGTCCGCTTGGCGCGCACGCCCTGGCGGGGCGGCAGGAGCCGGTCGCGGGAACCCCAGGCGATCGTCACGGGCAGTCCGGGCAGGTCGTGGGCGAACCGTACGGATCCGCCGGCGGCCAGCGTCCCCCGGAAGCCCGCGGCACCGCGCAGGGCGAGGGTCTCGGCGACCACGGCCTCCGGGGCGCGTCGGCCCGGGCGGGCGTAGATGGCGCCGGTGAGCGCGGTGCGGCCCGCGGCGCTGCCCGCGAGCCGCTCCAGGGCCGGGCGGGGCAGGGCCAGGGCGCCGGCGCGCATCGCGAGCAGGGCGGTGAAGACGTAGACCCGCTCGGCCTGCGACCAGAACCCGGCCGGGGAGAGGGCGGTGACGGAGCGGGCGGTGCCGAGGCGCCCCATCTCCAGGGCGAGCAGCCCGCCGAGGGAGTTCCCCGCGAGGTGCGGGCGCTCGACGCCGAGCGCGGCGCAGAGCGCCCCGAGGGCCTGGGCCACGGTGGCGAGGTCGTACGGGACCCCCGGCGGCAGGGGCTCGGAGGCGCCGAAGCCGGGCAGGTCGACGGCGATCACGTCGTACTCGGCCGCCAGGACGTCGGACACCGGGTGCCAGGCCTGGAGGTGGTGGCCTATGCCGTGCAGCAGGAGGAGGGGCTCGCCCGCGCCCTTGCGCTCGTAGGCGACGGTGGCGGTACGGGGGCCCAGCGGCGATTCGATCGGGAAGGAGACGGTGGCGGTCATGCTGCTCCTCGTCGGGTGGACGCGAGTGGGACGGGCCGTCGGAGAGAGGCCGCCCTCATCATTACCGTCCGGTAGCCGGCCGGGTGGAGCCTTCGGGAAACGTGCGTCGGGCACGAACATCCTGTGAACGTCTTGCTACATATGCCCGATCTGCCCGGCGGGGTGGCCAGGATTGGTCTTGACCAAGGGGGGGCGCCGTCCTATGGTCGCAGGGATAGTGCAGGAACCTTTAATAAACAAAGGCGCGGAACTGCGGCGCGGAACTGCCGCTGGAACTGCCGCCCGACACGGCGACGGCGGCGACTGCAGGAGGAGTCAGGGTGGGGACCACGCAGCTCGAATCGGTACCGGAGCCGAAGTACTGGCACCTCAAGACCGTGCTCAGCGAGGCGCTGGACCGCGACTTCGCGGTCGGCGAGGTCCTGCCGAACGAGCGTGAGCTCGCCGCCCGCTTCGGAGTCGCCCGCGCCACCCTGCGGCAGGCCCTGGAGCAGCTCGAACTCGAAGGCCGCCTGCAGCGCCGCCGCGGCGTCGGCACCACCGTCGCCCCGCCGCGCGTGGGCGTCGCCGTCGGCAGCGCCGGGCACAGCTGGCCCGGGGGGAGCGACGACGGCTGGGAGGCCGTGGACGCCGTCGACGCCGTTCCCGCGGGCGCGGTCCTCGCGCTGCTGGGCACCGCCGCCGACCAGCCCGTCCACACCGTGCGCCGGACCCGCGTCACGCAGGGCCAGGCCGTCGCGGCCGAGCTGCTCTACGTACCCGCCGCCTCCGTCCCCGGGCTTTCCGCCATCGACGCCCCCGCCGGGCCCGCGCGGGCGCGCGCCGTCCTGCGGGAACTCCAGCGGCTGGAGCTGGACGGGCAGGACCGCTCGGTCGAGCTGGGCTCCGCCCGCGCCGACGACGCCAAGGAACTGGACCGTCTGCCGGGCGCGCCGGTGCTCCTGGTCACCACCCGCTACTTCACCGCCGAGGGCACGGCCGCGGTCTCGGTGGCCACCTACCGCGCCGACACCTGCCGCCTCACCTTCGGCGACACGGGCATGGAGATCACGGAGACCCGCGCCGCCTCCTGACCGGCGCGGCCGTCACCGCCCTGGCCCCGCCCCCGGCCCGCGTCCGAAGCGGAACGGAGCCGGGCGGGGCCGGCTCGACCGCTCCGCGCAGCGGCACGGCCGCCCGGCCCCGTCTCCGCGTCCGTGCTTCCGTTCGTGTCGATCCGACGGGGTCACCGGGCGGTGACGGTCTTCTCCACCGCGAACAGCTCCTCTTCCACGTGGTCCAGGGCGAGCCGCAACGCCCCCGTGGCCACGGCGGCCTCCCCCAGCAGGGACAGCGCCACCCTGGGCGGCCGCAGGCAGTACCGCTCCAGCTCCCGCCGCAGCGGTTCGAGCACCCCGTCCAGGCCGGCCGCCCACCCGCCGACCACGACCAGCTCCGGATCCATCGCCAGCACCAGCGCCGCCACGTCGTGCACCAGCCGTTGGAGGAACCGCTCGACGGCGGCCACCGCCCGCTCGTCGCCCCGCCTGGCCATCGCGAACACCTCGGCGACCGCCGGCTCGTCCAGCGGGTGCAGCGGTTCGCCCGTCGTCGACAGCAGCCGTTCCGGGGTGGCCTCCCGGCCCAGCAGGTGCAGCGCGCCGATCTCGCCCGCCGCGCCGCCGAAGCCGCGGTGCAGCCGGCCGCCGATCAGGGAGCCCGCACCCGGGCTGAGGCCGGCCATCACGAACACCATGTCGTCGGTGTCCCGCGCCGCACCCTTCCAGTGCTCGGCCACGGCCGCCGCGTTGGCGTCGTTCTCCACCCGGACCGGGCAGCGGAACGAGCGCCGCAGCCGCTCCCCGAGGGGCAGCCCGGTCCAGCCGGGCAGGGCCGTCCCGAGGCGGACCGTTCCGTCGGCCTCCACGATGCCGGGACTGCCGACCCCGACCGCCCGCAGCGAGTCGCGCGGGATACCGGCCCGGCGCAGCAGATCGGCCACCGCCGCCCTGACGCGCTCCAGCCGCTCGTCGGCCGACGCGGTCTCGGCCACGTCCTTCGTCCCGGCCCCGATCACCCGGCCGTCCAGCCCGGACAGCAGCACCGCGATCCGGTGCGAGCCGATCTCGACGCCGAGCAGATGGCCGGCCTCGGCCCGGAAGCGGAACCGCCGCGCCGGCCGGCCCTGCCGCCGCGCACCCTCCTCCGCGTCGGCCTCGACCACCAGGCCCGCGCCCATCAGGCCCTCCACGACCCCCTCGACCGTCGGCCGGGAGAGCCCGGTCACCCGGGTGAGGTCGGTGAGCGTCGGCGACTCGGCCGCGCGCAACGCGCGCAGCACCACGGCCGAATTGATCCGCCTGAGCAGAGAGGGATCCCCGCCGGTCAGCTGCCCCAACGTGTGTCCTCCCAGCTAGCGGCCCTGTCAGCCGGATCGTACTGCGCCTCCGGCGCGGCGGCGAGAAGCAGTCCCCTCAGCCCGGCGAGACGAACCCGGACTCGTACGCGGTGATCACCGCCTGGGTCCGGTCACGCGCCCCCAGCTTGCCCAGGATCGCGCTGACGTGCGACTTGACCGTCTCCGTGCCGACGATCAGCTCCCGGGCGATCTCCACGTTGGTCAGCCCGCGCGCCATGAGCCGCAGCACCGCCTCCTCCCGCTCGGTCAGCGCGGCACGCTCCAGGACGGCGCGCGCCTGCCGGTTCCCGTACTCGGCGGCGAGGGACCGCACGGCGGAGGGGAACAGCAGCGTCTCCCCCTCAGCCACCAGCCGCACCGCGTGCACGATCTCCGCGGGCCGGGCCCGCTTCAGCAGGAACCCGTCCGCCCCGGCGCGCAGCGCCTGGTAGACGTACTCGTCGTTCTCGAAGGTCGTGACCACGATGATCTTCGGCGGCGAGTCCACCGACCGCAGGACGGCCCGGGTCGCCTCGATGCCGTCGAGCAGCGGCATCCGCACGTCCATCGCCACCACGTCCGGCCGGAGTCGGCGGACCAGGGGGATGACGGAGGCTCCGTCGGCGGCCTCACCCACCACCTCGATGTCGGGCTGGGAGTCCAGGACCGCGCGCAGACCCGCGCGCACCAGGGGCTCGTCGTCGACGAGCAGTACGGTAACCGGCATCCGGTCAGCGTATTCGCTCCAGCGGAAGCCGCGCGCGCACCCGCCAACCACCCTCGTGGGGACCGGTTTCGGCCTCGCCGCCGAGCAGTGAGGCCCGCTCCCGCATCCCTCGCAGGCCGCTTCCCGCACCCGTGCTGACCGAGGGGCGCTCCGGCAGCGGGTTCGTGATCTCCAGCTCCAGCCGGCCGTCGGCCATTCCGATCCGCACGCGCACCGGGACGGGACCGCAGTGCCGCAGCACGTTCGTGAGCGCCTCCTGCAGGATCCGGTACCCCTCCCGGGTGACGGGCCGGGCAACTTCTCCAACGGGCCGCTCAGTTCGGCGTCCACCGCGGCCCCGGAGGCGCGGGCCGACTCCAGCAGCCGGTCCGCCTCCGCCAGGGTCGGCCGCTGCGAGGCCGGCTGCGCCGACTCCCGCAGCACCAGCAGCACCCGCTCCAGGTCCTCCAGCGCGGCCCGGCCCGTCTGCTCGATCGCGTCGAGGGCGCGGGCCGTGAACTCCGGGTCGCCGGCGGCCCGTGCGGCCCCGGCCTGGACCACCGCCACCGTCAGCGCGTGGCCGATCGAGTCGTGCAGCTCCCGCGCGATCCGGGTCCGCTCCAACAGCTGCTCCGTGCGCGCCTCCAGCGCGGTGAGCCGCTCGGCCGCCGACGGCCCCAGCAGCCGCCCGGCCACCAGGGTGATCAGCTCGCCGAGCAGGACCACGACCGCCATGAGCAGGACCAGCGGCAGGGGCGCCAGCAGTACCGCGAGCCACGGGGGGAGCGCGGACGGCAGCAGCCAGTGCAGGTCCTCGTTCGGTCCGAATCCGAAGGCGAACCCGATGAGGTCGATGGTGGTGACGGGCAGCCAGACCGAGACGAAGATGGCGACCGAGGCGAAGAGCATCCTGGTCTCCAGCCACAGCAGCGTCCGCCAGCGGTCGCCCCAGCGCGCGGACGGCTCCGTGCTGATCGTGCCGTCGGCACCGTCCTGCTCGTACGGGGCGAGCAGGAACTGGGCCTGGAGCCCCTCCGCCGTCCGGACCCAGGGGACGAAACCGAACGGCACGACGATCAGCAGCGGCATCCACGGCATATCGGGCGCTATGAACAGCCATATGGCCAGCAGCAGCACGGGTACGCACAGGTGCAACCAGCGCGAGTAGGTCACCGGTCGGAGCGGAGCGCGCAGGAGTCGTCGGTACATGCCCTCATGGTCGCAGCGCCCGATCACCGGGCGTCTCCCCCGTACGGGGGAGACGGGACCCCCGCACGGGGGAGGGAGGGGGAGCGGCCGGCGAGGAGTCTTGAGCCATGAACAGCATCGAGTTCCGAGAACTGACCAAGGCATACGGTCCTTCCCCGGCGGTGGACCACCTCACCTTCGACGTCGTACCCGGACGGGTCACCGGCTTCCTCGGACCCAACGGCGCCGGGAAGTCGACCACCATGCGCCTGCTGCTCGGCCTGGACCGCCCGACCTCGGGCACGGCCACCATCGGCGGAGAGCGCTACCGGGACCTCCGGGACCCGCTGCGCCGGGTCGGGGCACTCCTCGACGCCCAGGCGGCGCACGGAGGACGGACCGCGCGGGACCACCTGCGCATGCTGGCGGCGGCCGCCCGTCTCCCGGCGAGCCGGGTGGGGGCGGTGATGGAGCAGGCCGGAATCGCCTCGGTGGCCGGCCGGCGGATCAAGTCCTTCTCCCTCGGCATGCGCCAGCGCCTGGGCATCGCCTCCGCCCTGCTGGGCGATCCGGAGGTCCTGCTCCTCGACGAGCCCACCAACGGCCTCGACCCCGAGGGGATCGTCTGGATCCGCGAGCTGCTGCGCGAGATGGCCGACGACGGCCGCACGGTCCTGGTCTCCAGCCACCTGATGTCGGAGACCGCGGCCTTCGCCGACCACCTCGTCGTCCTCGGGCGCGGCCGGCTGCTGGCCGACACCTCGATGGAGGAGTTCATCGACGCCCGCAGCACCCCGCGGGTGCGGTTGCGCACCTCCGAGCCGGCCCGGCTCCGGGAGGCCCTGTCCCGGGAGGGGTTCGAGCTGGCCGGCGCCGAAGGCGGGCGCTGGACGGTCGAGGGCATACAGGCCGAGCGGCTCGGCCGGCTCGCGGCCGGGGAGGGCATACCCGTGCTGGAACTCGCCGACGAGCGGGCCTCGCTGGAGCAGGCCTACCTCGATCTGACCGCCGAACACGCCCAGTTCGCCGCCACCCACTGACCCCTCGCCCCGAAGGAGGCACCGCCATGAGCACCGCTCTGCCCACCCGCCCCGTCCTGTACTCGGAATGGATCAAGATACGGTCCCTGCGCGGCAGCTTCGCGGCGCTGATCACGATCCCGGCCCTCTCGGCCGGCATCCAGGCGCTGGCCGCCGCCACGACCGGCGAGGCCGACGGAAGCGTGCTGGGGGACGACCCCCTCTTCGCTTCCTTCTACGGCATCGTCTGGGGCCAGGTCGCCGCCATGGCCTTCGGCACGACCGCCCTGTCGGCCGAGTTCCACAACGGCGCCCTGCGCACCTCCCTGGCGGCGGTGCCGAGCCGCACCCGCTTCTACCTGTCGAAGACGGCGGTGATCGGCGGACTCGCCCTCCTCGTGGGCCAGGTCACCGGCCTCCTCACCTTCCTCGCCGGCCAGGCCTTCATGGGCTCGAACGCCCTCCACCTCGGTGATCCCGGAACCTTCCGCGCGATCGTCGGCAGCGGCCTCTACCTCACCCTGATCACCCTGTTCGCGGCCGGACTGACCGCCCTGCTCCGCAGCGGAGCGCTCGTGCTGAGCCTGCTCATACCCTTCGTGCTGATGGTGTCCTTCGTCGTCGGCGCGGCCACCGGCGGCGTGGCCGAGTTCCTGCCGGACCGGGCCGGTCAGCTGGTGATGCACAGCGCCGCGGACGGGCGGCTCGGGCCGTGGAGCGGACTGGGCGTCCTGGCCGTGTGGGCCGGCGCCGCCCTGGCCGGCGGCTGGCTGGCGGTGCGCCGCAGGGCGGCCTGACACGAAGCCAGTTGTCAGTGCCCGCCGCGATACTGACGCCATGACCACGGCAGAGCACCTCGACACGATCGACCGGCTCCGGGCCACGGCCTTCGCGACCGCGCCGGAGGGGGCCCCGGGGCAGGGCGGCGGCCCGGGGCATCTCCTGGTCACGCTCAGCCGGACCCGGGATTTCTGGGACGACGACGGGTCCGGCCGGGAGGAGGCCGCCGATCAGATCGACGCCGAGTACGGGGCACTGGTCCAGGCCCTGACCGACCGGTGGGGCGAGCCGCACGTCTTCGCCGTGGGCTCCCTGCTGGACCGGGGGTTCGCGGGGGAGGAGATACCGGAGCCCTGGGACGAGGTCTGCAACACCACCGACCACGTGCACCTGTGGCGGGTCGGGGAGCGGTGGCTGGTGGTGTACGTCGCCCAGTGGGACAAGGAGTTCCCCTACCTGCTCATGGCGGGGACCACCGTGGTCGACCCGCCCTAGGAGCCCTGCGAGGCCTCGCGGAGGCGGGCGAACTCCTCGGCCATGGACGCGGCGGTCCAGTGGGCGTTGAGCCCGCTCGGGTTGGGCAGGGCCCACACACGGGTGGTGCCGATGCTCCGCTCCTGGGGGCCGATGACGGCCTTCGGCTCGCCGAAGGCGGTGCGGTAGGCGGTGATCCCCACCACGGCCAGCCACTGGGGGCGCAACCGTTCCACCTTCGCCGTCAGGATTCGCCCGCCCTCGCGGAACTCCTCGGCGCTCAGCTCGTCGGCGCGGGCGGTGGCCCGGGCGACGACGTTGGTGATGCCGAGCCCGTAGGAGAGCAGCTCCCGCTGTTCGGCGGGGGCCAGCAGGCGGGGGGTGAAGCCCGACAGGTGCAGGACCGGCCAGAAGCGGTTGCCGGGGCGGGCGAAGTGGTGGCCCGTCGCGGCGGACAGGAGGCCCGGGTTGATCCCGCAGAACAGCACACGCAGACCGCCCGCGACCACGTCCGGGAGGACGCGGTCGCGGGCGGCTTCGAGCTCTTCGGGGGTCAGAGGATCGACCCGGGGGCGTAGCCGGCGGCCTCCGGGTGCTCCTTGGCGATGGCCTCGATACGGGAGACCACGCTCGCGACCTGGTCGCCCGCGGCGCCCGTGAAGGACAGCTTGTCGGCCATCAGGGCGTCCAGCTGCGCGCGGTCCAGCGGCATCCGGTCGTCGGCCGCGAGCTTGTCGAGGAGCTCGTTGCGCTCGGCGCCCTGCTCGCGCATGGCCAGGGCGGAGGCGACGGCGTGCTCCTTGATGACCTCGTGCGCGGCCTCGCGGCCCACGCCGGCCCGCACCGCGCCCATCAGGACCTTGGTGGTCGCGAGGAACGGCAGGTAGCGGTCCAGCTCGCGGGCCACGACGGCCGGGAAGGCGCCGAACTCGTCGAGGACCGTCAGGAAGGTCTCCAGCAGGCCGTCGAAGGCGAAGAAGGCGTCCGGCAGGGCCACCCGGCGGACCACGGAGCAGGAGACGTCGCCCTCGTTCCACTGGTCGCCGGCCAGCTCGCCCGTCATCGAGGCGTAGCCGCGCAGGATGACCATCAGGCCGTTGACGCGCTCGCAGGAGCGGGTGTTCATCTTGTGCGGCATCGCGGAGGAGCCGACCTGGCCGGGCTTGAAGCCCTCGGTGACCAGCTCGTGGCCGGCCATCAGGCGGATGGTCTTCGCGATCGACGACGGGGCGGCGGCCAGCTGCACCAGGGCGGTGACCACGTCGTAGTCGAGGGAGCGGGGGTAGACCTGGCCGACCGAGGTGAAGGCCTGGGAGAAGCCGAGGTGGGCGGCGATCCGCTGCTCCAGGTCGGCCAGCTTGGCGGCGTCCCCGCCCAGCAGGTCGAGCATGTCCTGGGCGGTGCCGACCGGGCCCTTGATCCCGCGCAGCGGGTAGCGCTCCAGCAGGTTCTCCAGGCGGTCGTAGGCGACCAGCAGCTCGTCGGCGGCGGTCGCGAAGCGCTTGCCCAGGGTGGTCGCCTGCGCGGCGACGTTGTGGGAGCGGCCGGCCATGACCAGCTCGGCGTGCTCGCCGGCGAGCTTGCCGAGGCGGGCCAGCACGGCGACCGTGCGGTCGCGGGCCAGCTCCAGCGAGAGCCGGATCTGCAGCTGCTCGACGTTCTCGGTGAGGTCGCGGGAGGTCATGCCCTTGTGGACGTGCTCGTGGCCGGCGAGGGCGTTGAACTCCTCGATCCGGGCCTTCACGTCGTGCCGGGTGACCTTCTCGCGCTCGGCGATGGAGGCGAGGTCGACGGTCTCCAGGACGCGCTCGTAGTCGGCGAGGGCGGCGTCCGGGACCTCGATGCCGAGGTCCTTCTGGGCGCGCAGGACGGCGAGCCACAGCCGCCGCTCCAGCGTCACCTTGTACTCGGGGGACCACAGGACGGCGAGCTCCGCGGAGGCGTAGCGGCCGGCCAGGACATTGGGGATGCGGGGCTTGGCTGTCACGTGTAGGGATTCTACTGGGGCCGGAGCTGTGCGTTTACGCAGGTGGGGGCACCACCTGCAATTGTGGCTTGCTACAAGAGGGGCGGGGTTGCGTATGGCAGAAGCTCCGGCCGCTTCGGGGGGCGACCGTCGCCCGAGGAGCGGCCCGTGAGCCGGCGGCCGATCCAGGGCAGCAGGTGCCGCTGCGCGAAGCGCAGGTCCTCGGTGCGCCGCACGCCCCACCCCGGGGCGGAGGCCGGCGGCAGGGAGGCCGCCCAGTCGTCCTCGGCGGGCAGGCCCAGGGCCTGCCAGACGGCTTCGGCCACCCGCCGGTGCCCCTCGGCCGTCAGGTGCAGCCGGTCGGCGTCCCACAGGCGCGGGTCCCCGAGCACCGGGGCCCCGTACAGGTCCACCAGCAGTGCGCCGTGGCGTGCGGCGAGCTCCTCCAGGATGCCGAAGAGCTCCTCCATGCGCGGCCGGAAGCGCTCCATCACCGGACCCTGCCGGCCCGGCGAGCGCATCAGGACCAGACGCCCGCAGGAGGGGGCCAGCAGCTCCACCGCGGCCTCCAGGTGGCCCCGGACGCGTCCCATGTCCACCCTGGGGCGCAGCGCGTCGTTCAGCCCGCCCACCAGGGTCACCACGTCCGCGCGCATCGCGGCCGCGGCCGGTGCCTGGTCCTCGGCGATCTGTCCGATCAGCTTCCCGCGCACTGCGAGGTTCGCGTAGCGGAAGTCCGGCTCGCGCGCCGCCAGCCGGGCGGCGAGGAGGTCGGCCCAGCCCCGGTAGGAGCCGTCCGGGAGCAGGTCGGACATCCCCTCGGTGAAGGAGTCGCCGACCGCGACGAAACTGGTGTAAGACGCATTCATCCCCATGGCGCAGCGATGCTACCGCGCGGTATCCCGGCCCCGCAGGGCCGGGGCCACCGCCACCGGGTGCCACCGGGCGGACGGGCTACGCCGAGGCCGGCCTGCCGAAGAGCTCGCGCAGGACGTCCTCCATCGTCACCAGCCCCGTCATGGCCCCGTCGGCGCCGAGGACGGCCGCCAGGTGCGTACGGCTGGCCCGCATGGCGGTCAGCACGTCGTCCAGCGGGGTCTCCGCCCGTACCTGTGCGATGGGGCGCAGCTCCGACACCGGGAAGGGCTCGTCCCGCTCCAACGCGTCCAGGGCGTCCTTGACGTGCAGGTAGCCGAGGATCCGCCGCTGCCCGTCGACCACGGGGAAGCGGGAGTAGCCCGACTCGGCGGACAGCCGCTCCAGCGCGGCGGCGGTGATGCCCTGCCGGGCCGTGACCACCCGGTCCACGGACATCACCACGTCCGCGACGGGCCGCCGCCCCAGCTCCAGGGCGTCGTGCAGCCGCTCGCTCGCCCGGTCGTCGATCAGCCCGGCGTCGCTGGAGTCCTTGACCATCCTGGCCAGCTCGTCGTCCGAGAAGGTGGCCGCGACCTCGTCCTTCGTGTCCACTCGCAGCAGTTTCAGCAGGGCGTTGGCGAAGGCGTTGATCGCGAAGATCACCGGCTTGAGCGCATGGGTCATCGCCACCAGCGGCGGACCCAGCAGCAGCGCCGTGCGCACCGGCTCGGCCAGCGCCACGTTCTTGGGCACCATCTCGCCGAACAGCATGTGCAGGTAGGTGGCCAGCGCCAGCGCGATCACGAAGGAGATCGCGTGCGTCACCCCGGAGGGCACCCCGATGGCGTCGAGGAGCGGGCTCAGCAGGTGCGCGATGGCCGGCTCGGCGACCACGCCCAGCACCAGGGTGCACAGGGTGATGCCCAGCTGGGCCGCCGCCATTAGGGCGGACACGTGCTCCAGGCCCCACACGACCGCACGGGCCCGGCGGTCGCCCTGCTCGGCGTACGGTTCGATCTGGCTGCGCCGGACCGAGATCAGCGCGAACTCCGCGCCGACGAAGAAGGCGTTGACGACCAGGGTCGCCAGGCCGATCAGCAGCTGGATCGCGGTCATCGGTCCCCCTCCGGGCCCGTGTCGCCGGGCACCTCGGTCGGCATGTGCAGCAGCACGCGCGCGGCGCGCCGGCCGCTCGCGTCGACCACGTCCAGACGCCAGCCGTCCAGCTCCAGCCGGTCCCCGACGGCCGGGATCCGGCCCAGCTCGGCGGCTATCAGCCCGGCCAGGGTCTCGTACGGGCCCTCCGGGACGCGCAGTCCGATCCGGCGGAGCTGGTCGGTGCGCGCGGCGCCGTCGGCGGAGTACAGGGTCCGGCCGTGCTCGTCCGTGCCGGCCGGTGCCAGGTCTGCGGTCTCGTGCGGGTCGTGCTCGTCGCGGACCTCGCCGACGACCTCCTCGACGATGTCCTCGAGGGTGGCCACGCCGGCCGTGCCGCCGTACTCGTCGATCACCACGGCCATCGTCTGCTTCCCGGACAGCCGGTCCAGCAGCCGGTCGACGGTCAGCGACTCCGGTACGAGGAGGGGCTCGCGCAGCAGCTGCGACACCGGGTGGCCGCGGCGTTCCTCGGCGGGCAGGGCCAGGACGTCCTTGATGTGGACGGTCCCGACGACCGTGTCGAGGCTGCCCCGGTAGACGGGGAAGCGCGACAGGCCCGTGGCCATCGTCGCGTTGGCCACGTCCTCGGCGGTGGTCTGCACGTCGAGGGCCGTGACCTGCACGCGCGGGGTCATCACGTTCTCCGCGGTGAGGTCGGCCAGGTTCAGGGTCCGCACGAACAGCTCCGCCGTGTCCTTCTCCAGCGCGCCCGCCCTGGCGGAGTGCCGGGCGAGCGCCACCAGCTCCTCGGGGCTGCGCGCGGAGGCCAGCTCCTCGGCGGGTTCCAGCCCGAACCGGCGGACGAGGTGGTTGGCGGTGCTGTTGAGGTGGCTGATCAGCGGCCTGAAGGTACGGCTGAAGACCCGCTGCATCGTCGCCACGCGCTTGGCGACGGCCAGGGGGGAGGAGATCGCCCAGTTCTTGGGGACCAGCTCGCCGACCACCATCAGCACCACGGTGGACAAGGCCGTGCCGAGCACCAGGGCGGTGGAGGAGGCGGCCGCCGCGGACAGGCCGATGGCCTCGAGGGGGCCCGAGATCAGGGCGGCGATCGACGGCTTGGAGATCATGCCGATGACCAGGCCGGTCACGGTGATGCCGAGCTGCGCGCCGGAGAGCTGGAAGGTCAGGCTGCGGACGGCGGCCAGGGCGCTGTCCGCGCCGCGCTCGCCGCGCTCCACGGCCCGCTCGAGCTCACTGCGCTCGACGGTGGTCAGCGAGAACTCGGCGGCGACGAAGACCCCGCAGGCAAGGCAGAGCAGCAGCGCCACGACGAGCAGGAGCACTTCGGTCATCGGTCGATCACCTCCGTCCCATGATCGGCCAGGACGGGGGGTGCCGCGCGGTGTCGCGCGCGGGGATGCCGGGGACCGGGAGGCTCGCCCATGGGCGGACGCTCACACCTTTCGGGTCGGGAGGGATCGGGGGGGCTTCCGAGGGGCCCGGGAGGACCCCCGAGTACAGGGTAAAGGAAAGGCAAAGGTGACCTGGGGTCGCCGTCGAGGGTGCGGGCGTCACCGGCGGCCCGGCCGGGGCCGGGCAGGGCATTTCCGGTCACGGGCCGCAGTGCCGAAGCGTTTGTTCCGAGGATATTGGCTCGATATCGCCCACCCGGGAGAGGCGGGGTATGTGAATCCCTATATACGGAACGTTTCGGCGGGTTGGGCGTGACCGGTCGCGTGCGTGACGAAAAGGAATTCATTCCGGCCCGGCGTTGGGGTGTGCTCGTGGCAATGCGCTGGTGGGGGGCATGATCGGTGATCATCGGATGATCCGTGGACTGCGCGCTTCGGGTGAACGGGCGGGCGGATTTCATGGACCGGTCGGCGATTGCTGATATCAATTTCCCTGCGCTCGGATCCGCGCCGAATACACCTCATTCCGGTCGTGCGCCCATCGCGCCGGCCTGCATCGAGAATGGAATCCGCATCATGGCAACCGCCTTCCGCAAGACCATCGCCCTCGCCGCGCTGGCACTGGCCGCCTCCCTCCTGCCGGCCGGCGGGGCGGGGGCGGCGAGCACCGCGCAGCAGGCCGCCGTCCCCGGCCGCTACTGCCTCGCCAACGCCTGGGGCACCCCGAACGTCTCCTCGAAGCCGTGCGACGCGGCCGACCAGGGCCAGCACTGGACCGTTTCGGGCAACCAGATCGCCCTCACCAACGCGCGCGGCTACTGTCTGGCCAACGCCTGGGGCACCGCGCAGGTCACCACGAAGCCGTGCAACCCCAACGACCAGGGGCAGTACTGGAACGTCTCCGGTCAGCAGATCGCCCTGACCTTCGCCCCGGCCTACTGCTTCGCCAACGCCTGGGGCACCCCGAACGTCTCCACCAAGCCGTGCGACTCCGCGGACCAGGGCCAGAAGTGGGTCGTCTTCAACGACCAGATCAGCCTGGCGGCCGCCTGATCCCACCCCCTCGTCCCGGGGAGGCGCGCCGCACGCCTCCCCGGGGCACCACCCGCTAGTCGTGGGAGCGGCGGGCCGAGCCGATGACGCAGTACGAGGTGGGGAGCGACGGGCCGCGTTCGGGCAGGCGGAAGGAGCGGTGGGAGACGATCCGGAAGCCGGCCGCCTCGATCGAGGCGAGCGGGTCGCGGGCGGTGTGGCAGCCGCCGAACAGGCGCGGCCAGACCGTCCGGTCGAGTGCCCGCTGGACCGAGGCCATCCCCGGACCGGGGGCGATCCCGTGCTCCAGGAACCGCAGCTCGGCGCCCGGACGCAGCACCCGGTGCAGCTCGCCGAGGGCGCGCGGCAGGTTCCGCACGGTGCACAGCACCAGCGAGGCGACGGCGGCGTCGAAGGCCTCGCTCTTGACCGGCAGGGCCTCGGCGACACCCGGTACGAGGTCCACCGGCACCTCGGCACGCAGGGCGGCGGCCGCCGCGAGCCGGCGCAGGGTGCGCTCCGGTTCGACGGCGACGACCTCGGAGACGGAGCGCGGATAGTGCGCGAAGTTCAGGCCGTTGCCGGCTCCGATCTCGATGACGCGGCCCGACACCCCCCGCAGGAGATCCTCGCGCAGCGCCCCGATCCCGGCACGGGTCTCGGCGGCGGCGCTGGCGCGGGCGTAGAACCGGGCGAAGCAGGGGTGGTGGACGGGATCGGGCACATGGGTGGGCATGGGGCGGCCTCCGGGCGCGGGTCGGGGGCTGACACGCGGGCACACGGGATCGCCTGTGCCCACCGGGGCCTGTTCCCCGCCCCGCCCCGCCGCGAAACCGGTCCGGTACCGAACCGGCCCCGCGGTCCCCGGATCAGGCCCCCCGGGCGGCCCGTCCCCGGGGCAGGACCCCCCCGGGCGGCCCGTCTTCGGGTCAGAACCCCCCGGGTGGCCCGTCTCCGGGTCAGGCCGGCCAGGCGGCCAGGAAGGATTGCGCCGACCACGTGCCGTCCAGCCGCGGGGCCAGCCAGCCCGGGGCGGCCTCGCGGAAGGCGGGCGGCGGCAGGGTGCCGGAGCCCTCGGGGACGGCGCCCAGCAGCGGGAGGCCCGAGGCCTTCGGAAGATCGGCCAGGTTGCAGCGGGAGGCCAGGTCGGGGGAGGCCGGCCAGCTGCCCACCACCACGCCCAGCCCGCGCAGCCCCCGCGCGGTCAGGGCCTCGGCCGTCAGGGCCGTGGAGTTGAGGGTGCCCAGCCCCGCCGGGGCCACCACCAGCACCGGAGCCGCCAGCAGCCGCGCGGCGTCGGCCAGGGTGTGGCCCTCCTCGTCGAAGCGGACCAGCAGCCCGCCCGCGCCCTCCACCAGCACCAGGTCGTGCGTCCCCGCCAGGGCCTCGGCCGCCTCGGCGATCCGCGCCGGGGCGAGCGTCGCCAGCCCGGAGCGCCGCGCGGCGGTGTCCGGGGCCAGCGGCTCGGGGTAGCGGGCCAGTTCCCGCGCGGTCACGGACGGACCGGCCAGGCGCACGGCCTCGGCCGCGTCCCCCGGCTCGGCCGGTCCCACGCCGGTCTGCGCGGGCTTGAGCACCGCCACCGACCGGCCGGCGGCCACGGCCGCCGCCGCGATGGCCGAGGTGACCACCGTCTTGCCGATTTCCGTGCCCGTACCGGACACGACGATCACGGACATCTCAGCCCTCCCGGGCCGCGGCGACGGCCGCGCGGCAGATACGGGCGACGTCGGCGTCGCCGGTCACGAACGGCGGCATGGTGTAGATCAGGTCGCGGAACGGGCGCAGCCACACGCCCTCCCGGACCGAGGCCCGGGTGGCGGCCCAGACGTCGACCGGGTGGTCCAGCTGGATCACGCCGATCGCGCCCAGCACCCGTACGTCCTTGACCCCCGGCTGCCCGGAGGCCTCCGCCAGGCCCTCCCGCAGGCCCGCCCCGATCCGCCCGACCTCGCCCGCCCAGTCCTGGCCGAGCAGCAGGTCGACGGAGGCCAGGGCCACGGCCGTGGCGAGGGGGTTGCCCATGAAGGTCGGCCCGTGCGCGAGCACCGGGACCTCGCCCTGCGAGATCCCCTCGGCGACCCGCTCCGTGCACAGGGTGGCGGCGAGCGTGAGGTAGCCGCCGGTCAGGGACTTGCCGAGGCACATCACGTCCGGGGTCACGCCCGCGTGGTCGGCCGCGAACAGCGCACCCGTACGGCCGAAGCCCGTAGCGATCTCGTCCAGGACCAGCAGGACCCCGTACTCGTCGCACAGCTCGCGCAGCACCCGCAGGTAGCCCGGGTTGTGGAAGCGCATCCCGCCCGCGCCCTGCACCACCGGCTCGACGATCACCGCGGCCAGCTCGTCCGCGTGCGCGGCGACCAGCGCGCGCAGGTGCGCGGTGTACGCCGGGTCCACGGGGGTGTCGAAGTCCCCGGGCGGAGCGTCCGCGAAGACCTGCTGGGGCAGGTGGCCCTGCCACAGCTCGTGCATGCCGCCCTCGGGGTCGCAGACGGCCATCGGCTGCCAGGTGTCCCCGTGGTAGCCGCCGCGCCAGGTCAGCAGCCGGGTCTTGCCGGTCCGGCCCAGCGAACGCCAGTACTGCAGGCACATCTTGACGGCGACCTCGACGGACACCGACCCGGAGTCGGCGAGGAAGACGTGCTCCAGCCCGGGCGGGGTGATCTCGACGAGCCGGGCGGCCAGCCGGACGGCGGGCTCGTGGGTGAGCCCGCCGAACATGACGTGCGACATCCGGCCCAGCTGGGCGGAGGCCGCCTCGTTCAGCACCGGGTGGTTGTAGCCGTGGATGGCCGACCACCAGGAGGACATGCCGTCGACCAGCTCCTCCCGCCCCTGTGCCGGGGCGGCGAGGCGCAGCCGGACCCCCGAGGCGGAGGAGACCACGAGGGTCTCCTGCCGCCCGGGCATCGGGCCGTACGGGTGCCAGACGTGCTGCCGGTCCAGGGCCAGCAGGCCGGCCGTGGCGGAAGCGGGGTCGAGCGGGTCGTGCAGGGGGTACGGGTCACGCATTGGGGGCGAGGTCCGTCCCCGCTCCGCGGCGGCGCACCGCCACCAGGTCCGGCCGCACCTCGCCCGGCTCGGCCTGCGCCGGCGCCTCGGCCCGCGCCTCGGCCGGAGCCCCGGCGGTGTGCCCGGCGCAGCCGCCGCAGGCCGAACCGCAGCCGGGGGCCTCCGCGTCGGCCGCCGGCCCGCAGCCGCCGGAGCCCGCCGCGGAGCCGCACACGCCGCCCGCGTGGGCCGCGGCAGCGGCCGCGGCGGCGTCCGCGCGGTGCGCGGGCAGGGTCGTGGTGCCGGCGCCCTCCACCTCGAAGCCGGCGTCCGCGATCATGTCGAGGTCGGCCTGGCCGGCCTGGCCCTCACTGGTGAGGTAGTCGCCGAGGAAGATGGAGTTGGCGATGTTCAGCGCGAGCGGCTGCATCGAGCGCAGGTGCACCTCGCGGCCGCCGGCGATGCGGACCTCCACGTCGGGGCAGACGAACCGGACCATCGCCAGGATCCGCAGGCAGCGCTGGGGGGTGAGGTTCCACTCCTTGGCCAGCGGGGTGCCCTCGAAGGGGATCAGGAAGTTGACCGGGACGGAGTCCGAGTCCAGCTCGCGCAGCGAGTAGACGACGTCGACCAGGTCCTCGTCGCTCTCGCCCATGCCGGCGATCAGGCCGGAGCAGGCCGACAGGCCCGCCGCGTGCGCCTTCTGCACGGTGTCGACGCGGTCGGCGTAGGTGTGCGTCTTGGTGATCTGCCCGTACGTGGCCTCGGAGGTGTTGAGGTTGTGGTTGTAGGCATCCGCACCCGCGTCGCGCAGCTTCTCGGCCTGGCCGTCGGAGAGCAGGCCCAGGCAGGCGCAGACCTCCACGCCCTCGTTCTGCTCCTTGATGGCGGCGATCGTCTCGCCGACGCGGGCCACGTCGCGGTCGGTCGGGCCGCGCCCGCTCGCCACGAGGCAGACCCGCTTGGCGCCGCCGGCGACGCCGGCCGCGGCGGCCTGGGAGGCCTCGTCCGGCTTCAGCCAGGTGTACTTGAGGATCTCGGCCTTCGACCCCAGGCGCTGGGAGCAGTACGAGCAGTCCTCGGGGCAGAGCCCCGACTTCAGGTTGACCAGGTAGTTCAGCTTGACGCGACGCCCGAACCACTGGCGGCGCACCTTGCCGGCAGCGGCCACCACGTCGAGCAGTTCGTCGTCGGAGGTCGCCAGAACGGCGAGCGCCTCCTCGCGGGTCGGCAGCTCGCGCCGCAGTCCCTTTTCCACCAGGGTGTTCAGCAGGTCCATGCGCCCGATCCTGTCCCACGCGACCACTCCCGGCCAAGGAGAGAACGGACAACATGGCCGGAAGGGAGTGTGTGGATCGCCACACCGGCCCCTGGGGTCACGGGCGGATAGGGTCGAGCAGATCTGTCGACTGCCGACAAATCGCGAGACACATCGCGAGACGCGACGCGAGGACCGCCGATGACCCAGCCCACCCCGCAGCCCGAGGACGTCTTCGCCTGGATCGACGGCGCGGAGCGCCGGCGCGAGGAGGCGGGACTGGTGCGGGCCCTGCGCCCGCGCCCCGCGGACTCGCCCCTCCTGGACCTCGCGAGCAACGACTACCTCGGCCTCTCGCGGCACCCCGAGACCGTGCGCGGCGCCTGTGCGGCGGCCGAGCGCTGGGGTGCGGGGGCCACCGGATCGCGCCTGGTCACGGGGACGACCGAGCTGCACACCGAACTGGAGCGGGAGTTGGCCGCTTTCGCCGGTTTCGAGGCGGCCCTGGTCCTTTCGTCCGGATATGCCGCGAACCTTGCCGCGGTGACCGCGCTGAGCGGCCGGGGCGCCCTGGTGGTCTCCGACGCCGGGAACCACGCCTCGATCGTCGACGGCTGCCGGCTCTCGCGGGCGGAGGTGGAGGTGACCCCGCACGGGGACGCGGAACAGGTCCGCAAGGTCCTCGCCGGGCACGGCGGCCGCGCCCTGCTGGTGACCGACTCGGTGTTCTCGGTCGACGGGGACGCCGCCCCGCTCGCCGCGTACGCAGCGGCCTGCCGGGAGGCGGGCGCCGCCCTGCTCGTGGACGACGCGCACGGGCTCGGGGTCCTCGGCGAGGGGGGCCGCGGCGCCCTGCGCGCCGCCGGGCTCGCGGGCGCGCCCGGCGTGGTCGCGACGATGACCCTGTCCAAGTCGCTGGGCAGCCAGGGCGGAGCGGTCCTGGGGCCGGCCAAGGTGATCCGGCACCTGGTCAACACCGCCCGCGCCTTCATCTTCGACACCGGGCTGGCCCCGGCCGCCGCGGGCGCGGCGCTGGCGGGCCTGCGCCTGCTGGGGCGGGAGCCGCAGCGCGCGGCCCGGGTCCGGGAGGTGGCCGCCGAGCTGTACGGGCGGCTCACCGCGTCCGGCCTGACCGCGGCCAGGCCGGACGCGGCCGTGGTGTCGGTGCGGGCCCCGTCGGCCGCGGCGGCACTGCGCTGGGCCGCCGACTGCCGCGAGGAGGGACTGTCCGTGGGGTGCTTCCGTCCGCCGTCGGTGCCGGACGGCATCTCCCGGCTGCGGCTGACGGCCCGGGCGGATCTCACGGGGGAGGAGATCGGCCGCGCCGTCGACACGGTCCTGCGGACCGCTCCGGCCGGGGCCACGGACCCGGTTCAGCGGTAGGACGTCACACGCGCACGTCCGTCCGTACGGAGGCGAGGAAGCCGTCCCAGGCCGGCCCGGTGAAGAGCACGGCCGGGCCGTTCGTCCGCTTGGAGTCGCGGACGGCCAGCAGTCCGCCGCTCAGGGCGGCCGCCTCCACGCAGTTGTTCATTCCGGTGCTGCGGCTGCTCCGCCGCCACCGCGCGCTGTTCAGAAGTCCGCCGGTGGATAAGGGGGTTGCGGACACGGGGGTGCCTCCTTACGCGTCGTCAGCGAGTGAGCTGATGAGATCCGACGAGTCACGGGGCGGGAGGGCGTGCGCCTGGATGGTGCGGAACGCGGCGCTGTACGCCTCTAGGTCTTCCTTCCGCTCCAGATAGAGGCTACTCGTCAAATGGTCGAGCACCACCACATCCAGATCGGCGATGTTCGGAAATGAGAAAATGACGAACGGTCCGGTCAGGCCGAGATGGCCCCCCACGGTGAACGGCAGCACCTGGAGGTGCACTTGGGGCAGGCGTGCCACCTCCGCGAGGTGCCGCAGCTGCTCCCGCATCACCCCCGGCCCGCCGATCTGCCGGCGCAGCACCGCCTCGTCGAGCACGGCGCTCAGCTCCAGCGGGGGATCCGCCCGCAGCACCGCCTGCCGGGCCAGCCGTACGTCGACCAGCGCGTCCACCTTCGGCTCCGGAAGCCCGCCCAGCGCCGCCCGGGTCACGGCCCGCGCGTACTCCGGGGTCTGCAACAGGCCCGGAACCACCGAGAGTTCCACCGTCCGCGCCGAGCGGGCCCCGGCCTCCAGGCTGATGAAGTCCCGGTACTCCTGCGGGAGCAGGCCCCGGTAGTCGTGCCACCACTGGCGGCCGCGCGCCTCCTCGCCGCCCGCCGCGGGCCCCGCCGCCGAAGCGCCCAGGGCCTCCAGCAGGGCGCGCTGCTGGGGGCTCACCACGTCCCCGTAGGCGTCCAGCAGCAGCCGGATGTCCTGCGTCTTCACGCCACTGCGGCCCGTCTCGATACGGCTGACCTTCGACTGGTGCCATCCCACGATGCGGGCCACCTCGCCGCTCGTGAGCCCGGTGCGGTCGCGCAGTGCGCGCAGTTCCTCGCCGAGCTTGCGCCGGCGCACCGCGGGACCGTGCTGCATACCCGCTCTCCTTCCACCGGCACAGATCGCACCAGTCTGCCGTCCAAATACGCTCTTCCGTAGCAGAGTTCACCGCATTGGGCGACAGATATATGCATATCTTGGGGGAACGCAGGAAACGGCGGGACGATGGATGGCACTCTGGCGCTCAGCGCAGAACCGGGGCGGCTCCGTCCCGGTGGGAAAGGGACGTCGCCATGGCAGATCAGCTGGAAGCATCCGTCACCCTGCCGAGCGACCCGGTCTCGGTGGCCGCCGCCCGCCGCTACGCCGCGCAGGTCCTGAGCGACTGGGGGCTCCCCGAGGACGCCGACACCGCCGACACCGTGCGCCTGGTGGTCTCGGAGCTCGCGACCAACTCGGTCCAGCACACCTTCGGGCAGTCGCCCACCTTCACCGTCGACCTGCGCCTGGAGCGCGAGGAGTGGCTGCGCGTCGGTGTGACCGACAGCCACCCGCGCTGGCCCCGGCGGCTCCCCGCGGCCGTCCAGCAGGACAACGGCCGCGGCATGGTCATCATCCGCTGGCTGGCGGCGGAGGCGGGCGGCCGGCTGTCGGTCAGCCCCACCGAGGACGGCGGCAAGACCGTCTGGATCTCCCTGCCCTGGCCGGCCGGCGCGCCCGCCGGGGCGGCGCGCGGCCGCTGAACCGCAGGGGTGCGGCGGCCGTATACGAAGACGGGGGCGCGGCCCCCGGCGGGATGAACCGGGCGCCTGCCGGAAACATGGGTTAACCCGGCGGAAAAGTACCGCCCCTAGGGTGTGGCCCGCGGGCTTGCGCCAATGGCCTCCCATGGGCCGGTAAAGCGCCGGTGATCGGGACGGAAAGCCTCGCTCTGCGTTGGGCAAGACATGCTTGGCATGGATATGCGCAGGTCAACAAAGTGTTGACGGCCGATACGGTCGCCACGGCGCGATGACGATCATGTCCCGGAAGCTTGGTGATACAGGTGCAGTTGACACCACACGAACAAGAGAGACTGCTGATCCACGTGGCCGCCGACGTGGCCGAGAAGCGCAGGGCGCGCGGGGTCCTGCTCAACCACCCCGAGGCCGTCGCCCTGATCACCTCCCACCTCCTCGAAGGGGCCCGGGACGGCCGGACCGTCGCCGAGCTGATGAAGTCGGGCCGCGAGGTGCTCACCCGGGCGGAGGTCATGGAGGGGATCCCCGAGATGATCCACGACGTCCAGGTCGAGGCGACCTTCCCCGACGGCACGAAGCTCGTCACCGTCCACGACCCGATCATCTGAAGGGCGCGATCCCCATGATCCCCGGCGAAATCGCCTATGGGGACGGTCCCGTGCGCCTCAACGAAGGCCGTCCCGTCACCCGCCTCACCGTGCTCAACGCCGCCGACCGGCCCGTCCAGGTCGGCTCCCACTACCACTTCGCCGAAGCCAACCCCGGCCTCGACTTCGACCGGCGGGCCGCGCACGGCCTGCGCCTGAACATCGCCGCCGGCACCGCCGTCCGCTTCGAGCCGGGCATCCCGGTCGCGGTGGAACTCGTACCGCTCGGCGGACTGCGCACCGTACCCGGGCTGCGCGGGGAGACCGGAGGACCCCTCGATGGCTGAGATCTCGCGCCAGGCCTACGCGGACCTGTTCGGCCCCACCCGGGGCGACCGGATCCGGCTCGCCGACACCGACCTCTTCGTCGAGATCGAGCAGGACCTCAGCGGCGGCCCCGGCCACTCCGGCGACGAGGCCGTCTTCGGCGGCGGCAAGGTCATCCGCGAGTCCATGGGACAGGCCCGTACCACCCGCGCCGAAGGCGCCCCCGACACGGTGATCACCGGCGTGGTCGTCCTCGACCACTGGGGCATCGTCAAGGCCGACGTCGGCATCCGCGACGGCCGCATCTGCGGCATCGGCAAGGCGGGCAACCCCGACACCATGGACGGCGTGGACCCCGCCCTGGTCATCGGGCCCGAGACCGAGATCATCGCGGGCAACGGGAAGATCGTCACGGCCGGCGCCATCGACACCCACATCCACTTCATCGCGCCGACCGTCGTCGACGAGGCCCTGGCCTCGGGCATCACCACCCTCGTCGGCGGCGGCACCGGGCCCGCCGAGGGCTCCAAGGCCACCACCGTCACCCCCGGCCCCTGGCACCTGGCCCGGATGTTCGCCGCGCTGGAGGCCTACCCCGTCAACATCGGCCTGCTCGGCAAGGGCAACACCATGTCCCGCGAGGGCATGTACTCCCAGCTGCGCGGCGGCGCCCTCGGCTTCAAGATCCACGAGGACTGGGGGGCCACCCCCGCCGTCATCGACGCCTGCCTGGGCGTCGCCGACGAGACCGGCACCCAGGTCGCCATCCACACGGACACCCTCAACGAGGCCGGGTTCGTGGGCGACACCCTCGCGGCCATCGCCGGGCGGACCATCCACTCGTACCACACCGAGGGCGCGGGCGGCGGCCACGCCCCGGACATCATCACCGTGGTCTCCGAGCCCAACATCCTGCCCAGCTCCACCAACCCGACGCGGCCGCACACCGTCAACACCGTCGAGGAGCACCTCGACATGCTGATGGTCTGCCACCACCTCAACCCGGCCGTCCCCGAGGACCTCGCCTTCGCCGAGTCCCGGATCCGGCCCTCCACCATCGCCGCGGAGGACGTCCTCCACGACCTCGGCGCCATCTCCATCATCTCCTCCGACTCCCAGGCCATGGGCCGGGTCGGCGAGGTCGTGATGCGCACCTGGCAGACCGCCCACGTGATGAAGAAGCGGCGCGGCTTCCTCCCCGGTGACGGCCCCGCCGACAACCACCGGGCCCGCCGCTACGTCGCCAAGTACACGATCAACCCCGCCGTGGCCCAGGGCCTCGCCCGCGAGATCGGCTCGGTCGAGGTCGGCAAGCTCGCCGACCTGGTGCTGTGGAACCCGGCCTTCTTCGGCGTCAAGCCCGAGGTCGTCGTCAAGGGCGGCCAGATCGCGTACGCGCAGATGGGCGACGCCAACGCCTCCATCCCCACCCCCCAGCCCGTCCTGCCCCGGCCCATGTACGGAGCCGTCGGACGCGCACCCGGCCTGAACTCGCTCAACTTCACCTCACAGGCCGCCCTCGACGACCACCTGCCCGAACGGCTTGGCCTCGCCAAGCAGTTCACGGCCATCGAGAGCACCCGCAAGACGAGCAAGACGGACATGCGCAACAACGACGCCATGCCGAGGGTCGAGGTCGACGCCGACACCTTCACGGTCAGCATCGACGGCGAGGTCGTGGAACCGGCCCCCGCCGCGGAGCTGCCCATGGCACAGCGCTACTTCCTCTTCTGACGAACGACGAAGGACCGCTCCTGATGAAGCACCGCATGCCGAGGAGCCCCGGCCGATGAGCCTCGCCGCGCTGCTCGTCCTGGCGGACGGCCGCTTCCCCGCCGGAGGGCACGCCCACTCCGGCGGGGCGGAGGCCGCCTGCAAGGCGGGCCGGATCCACGACGCCGCCACCCTGGCCCAGTTCTGCCGGGGCCGGCTGCACACCGCCGGGCTGACCGCCGCCGCCCTCGCCGCGGCGGCCGCCCTCGGCCTCGACCCGGCGGACCTCGACGCCGCCGCCGACGCCCGCACCCCCTCGCCCGCACTGCGCGCCGCCGCCCGCCGGCTCGGACGGCAGCTGCTGCGGGCCGCCCGCGCCACCTGGCCCGCCGCCGAACTCGACGCGCTGGCCGCCGCCTTCCCGCGCGGGGCGCACCAGCCCGTGGTGCTCGGCGTCACCGCCCGGGCCGCGGGGCTCGGCGCACTGGACGCCGCGCACGTGGCGGTGTACGAGAGCGTCAGCGGGCCGGCCACGGCCACCGTGCGGCTGCTGGGCCTCGACCCCTTCGAGGCGAGCGCCGTCCTGGCCGGCCTGGCCCCCGAGCTCGACGCCGTGGCCGCCCGGGCCGCCGAGGCCGCGCTGCTCGCGCGCACCGAGGGCGCGGACGTGCTGCCCGCGGCCTCCTCGCCGCTGCTGGAGATCGCCGCGCAGGCCCATGCCGACTGGGCGGTACGCCTCTTCGCCTCCTGAGCGCGGGCGCCCCCACCACCGACCATCCCCAAGGAGACCTGCCGTGCACCTCGACCACGACGTGACGTACCCCCACCGGCACACCCACGGCGCCGCGGCCCTGCGCGCCGACGGCAGCCGCCGCGCCCTGCGCATCGGACTCGGCGGACCCGTCGGATCCGGGAAGACCGCGACCGTCGCCGCGCTCTGCCGGGCCCTGCGCGCCGAACTGTCCATGGCCGTCGTCACCAACGACATCTACACCCGGGAGGACGCCGAGTTCCTGCTCCGCGAGGCGGTCCTGCCCCCCGAGCGGATCAGCGCGGTCGAGACCGGAGCCTGCCCGCACACCGCCATCCGCGACGACATCTCCGCCAACCTGGAGGCCGTGGAGGAACTGGAGGAGGCCCACCTGGGGACCGCCCCCCTCGACCTGATCCTCGTCGAGTCAGGCGGCGACAACCTGACCGCCACCTTCTCCCGGGGCCTGGTCGACGCCCAGATCTTCGTCATCGACGTGGCCGGGGGCGACGACATCCCGCGCAAGGGCGGCCCCGGGGTCACCACCGCCGACCTGCTCGTCGTCAACAAGACCGACCTCGCCCCCTACGTCGGCTCCGACCTGGAGCGGATGGCGCGCGACGCCGCCGAACAGCGCGGGGACCTGCCCGTCGCCTTCCAGTCCCTGCGCGGGGACGAGGGCGTGGCCCCGGTGGCCGGCTGGGTGCGCGAGCGGCTCGCCGCCTGGGCCGTACGGTGACCGCCGCACCCCTCGCCGCCGCGCCACCGGCCGTCACGCCCCCCGCAGCCCTGCCGCCGGCCGGGCTGCGGGCCACCGCCCGCATCGCCGCGGCCGCCGACGGGCGCGGCGGCACCGCCCTGCCCGTGCTGGCCGGGGAAGGGCCGCTCGCCCTGCGCCGGGTCCGGGGCGAGGGCGCCGAGGCGGGCGTGATGCTGGTCGGCGCGATGAGCGCCCCCCTCGGCGGCGACCACCTCACGGTGGAGGCGGACGCGGGACCGGGCGCACGGCTCGCCCTGCGCTCGGCGGCCGCCACCCTGGCCCTGCCCGGCCGCAGAGGCGAGAGCGCGCGGTACGACGTACGGCTGGAGCTGGCGGCGCAGTCGCAGGTGCGCTGGCTGCCGGAGCCGCTCGTCTCGGTGCGCGGCAGCGACCTGCGGGTCACCACCCGCGCCGAACTGGCCCCCTCCGCCCGGTTGGTGCTGCGCGAGGAACAGGTGCTGGGACGCGCCGGGGAGGCCCCCGGCCTGCTGCGCAGCCGCCTCACGGTGGTCCGGGGCGGCCGCCCGCTGCTGGACCAGGAGCTGTCCTGCGGGCCCGGCGCCCCGGGCGGCTGGGACGGGCCGGCCGGCATCGCCGGGCACCGGGCGCTCGGCCAGCTCCTCGTCGTGGACCCGCGGTTCGAGCAGGACCCGCCGCGGGCCGCGGTGCTGGGGGAGTTCGCGGCGGCCACCCCGCTGGCCGGCCCGGCCGTCCTGGTGACGGCCCTGGCCCCGGACGCGCTGCGGCTGCGCGAGCTGCTGGAGGAGGCGGCCCGGACGTACGGCTGGTGAGGGCCGTACCGGCGGCGGGTGTCCGGTGGGTGACGGGCGGGCGGATCCAGGGCGAATGGGACACCGCTCAGCGGTACACCCGTTTCCGGTTATCGGGTTGGCAAAGAACTCGACCTCGCTCTGTTGCCGGGTACCTGTCAGGCGAAAGGATCCCCCTGACCCAACCCGGCCGCCTCGCGCGGCACATGACCAGGGGGATCAACCACGTGATACGCAACGCGACGCTGGGGAGCGCCGCCACTCTCATCACCGGCGCGCTGGCCGCGGGCCTGCTGCTCGCGCCGTCCGCCTCGGCCGCCTCGGCCGGCAAGGACAACGGCGCCGCGGAGGCGGCCGGCGCCCAGATCGCCGCCGCCCGCGCCGCGCGCACCGGCATCGACTGGAAGGACTGCCCGGCCGACTGGGGCTTCGAGAAGCCGATCCAGTGCGGTTGGGTGAAGGTCCCGCTCGACTACGCCAAGCCCTTCGGCAAGACCATCGACATCGCGGTCGACCGCGCGGTCAGCACGGGCACCAAGGAGGAGCGCCAGGGCGCCCTCGTCTACAACCCGGGCGGCCCGGGCGGTTCCGGCATGCGCTTCCCGCGCCGGGTCACCACCAAGAGCCCGCTGTGGGTCAACACCTCCAAGGCGTACGACTTCGTGGGCTTCGACCCCCGTGGCGTCGGCCACTCCGCGCCGATCTCCTGCATCGACCCGCAGGAGTTCGTCAAGGCCCCCAAGGCCGACCCGGTCCCTTCCAACGAGGCCGACAAGCGCGCCCAGCGCAAGCTCGCCGCCGAGTACGCGGACGGCTGCAAGGAGCGCAGCGGCGAGATGCTGCCGCACATGACCACCACCAACACCGCGCGCGACCTGGACGTCGTCCGGGCCGCCCTCGGTGAGAAGAAGCTGAACTACCTCGGCGTCTCCTACGGCACCTACCTGGGCGGCGTCTACGCGACCCTGTTCCCGGGCCACGTCCGCCGCATGATCGTCGACTCGGTGGTCAACCCGGACACCGACAACATCTGGTACCAGGCCAACCTGGAGCAGGACGTCGCCTTCCAGACGCGCTGGAACGACTGGCAGGACTGGGTCGCCAAGTACGACTCCACCTTCCACCTCGGCGACACCCGCGCCAAGGTCGAGGCCAAGTACCAGCAGCTGCGCGCCCAGGCCAAGGCCAACCCGCTCGGCGGGGTCGTCGGCCCGGCCGAGCTCATCGGCTTCTTCCAGGGCGCCCCGTACTACGACTCCTCGTGGGTCCCGGTCGCGCAGGCCTTCAGCGCCTGGGCCGCCGGTGACGAGAAGCCGCTGATCGACGCCATCGCCCCGGACATGTCGGACACCAAGGCCAACGCCGCGTCCGAGAACAGCAACGCCGTCTACACCGCGGTGGAGTGCGCCGACGCCAAGTGGCCGACCAGCTGGGCCAAGTGGGACCGGGACAACAGCGAGCTGCACAAGAAGTACCCGTTCCTGACCTGGTCGAACGCCTGGATGAACCTGCCCTGCGCGACCTGGAAGTCCAAGCAGAGCACCCCGATCGAGGTCGGCGCGAAGAACATCGCCCCGGTCCTGATCGTCCAGTCCGAGCGTGACGCCGCCACCCCGTACCAGGGCGGTGTCGAGCTGCACCGCCGCCTGGCGGGCTCGCGCCTGATCACCGAGCAGAACGCCGGCTCGCACGGCGTCACCAGCCTGGTGAACCCCTGCATCAACACGCGGGTGGAGTCCTACCTGCTGACCGGCAAGGTCGACGCCAAGGACGTGAAGTGCGGCCCGCACGCCACTCCGGTGCCGCCGGCCCCGGCCGCCGCGAAGTCGCTCGCCCAGGCCCCGGCCTCGGAGCTCGCGAAGCGCGAGGAGCTCCCGGCCGTCCGCTAGGACCCCGGGAACCCCGATGAGCGGGAGGAGGCTCAGCGCTTCGTGCGCCGGGCCTTCTTCCGCTCCTCCTCTTCCTCGGCCTTGACCTCGGCCGCGTACCGGTCGACGTACTCCTGGCCGGAGAGGTTCAGGATCGCGTACATGATCTCGTCGGTGACGGCGCGCAGCACGGCCCGCTCGCCCTCCATCCCCGCGTACCGGGAGAACTCCAGCGGGGCGCCGAAGCGGATCGTGACCCGCCGGACCCTCGGGAGGGTCTGGCCGGGCGGCTGGATCTCGAAGGTGCCGAGCATCGCGCACGGGACGACGGGCACCCCGGCCTGCAGCGCCATCGCCGCCACCCCGACCTTGCCCTTGTAGAGCCGCCCGTCGTGCGAGCGGGTCCCCTCCGGGTAGATGCCCAGCAGCTCGCCCTTCGCCAGTACCCCGAGCCCCTCGCGCAGCGCCGCCTGCCCGGCGTCCTTGCCGGAGCGGTCCACCGGGATCTGCCCGGCGCTGCGGAAGAAGGCCGCGGTCAGCCGGCCCTTGAGCCCGGGGCCGGTGAAGTACTCGGCCTTCGCCAGGAAGGTGATGCGGCGCCGCAGGATCGCCGGCATCAGGAAGTGGTCGGAGAAGGACAGGTGGTTGCCCGCGACGATCGCGGCCCCCTCCTCGGGGACGTTCTCCAGGCCCTCGATGCGCGGCCGGAACAGCAGCCGCAGCAGCGGCCCGAGCAGGACGTGCTTGAGCAGGTGGTAGAACACCCGGCGCTTCCCTTCACCCGACGGTCGGACCACGGACGGATCAGCCATGCGGTGGCGAGGAGCGGGCCGTGCCGGCCCGGGCCGGTCTCAGGTGCTGCGGGAGGCGGCCAGGGCGAGGGTCAGCAGCCCCAGCACCACCCAGCCGAACCACAGCCAGCCGTTGCTGCCGAGGGCCACGGAGTACGTGGAGACGGCCACCAGGGCGGCGAGGGTCGTGACGGCCATCGCCTTAACGGATCCGTTCATGCCCCATGGTGGCGCGCCGACGGGCTCCGGCGCTACTGGCCGCGCCCTCGGAGCGAGGCGAGATAGGCGTTGTACTCCGCCAGCTCCTTGTCGCCGTCGCGGTCCGCGGCCCGGTCCGAGCGCCTCGCCGCCCGCTGCTCCGAGTGGTACCACTGGTAGACCAGCGCGATCAGCACCAGCACGGAGGGGATCTCGCTGAAGGCCCAGGCGATGCCGCCACCCCAGTGCTGGTCGTCCAGCGCGTCGATGCCCAGGGAGGCCGCGGGGTTCGCGTAGGTCTTGATCATCGGCTCGCTGGCCATCATCAGGGCGATGCCGAAGAAGGCGTGGAAGGGCATGCCCGCGAAGAGCTCCAGCATCCGCATCACGTAGCCGGGGCGGTGCGGGCCCGGGTCCACGCCCATGATCGGCCAGAAGAAGATCAGGCCGACGGCCAGGAAGTGGACCATCATGCCGATGTGCCCGGCCCTGCTCTGCATCAGGAAGTCGAAGAGCGGGGTGAAGTACAGGGCGTAGAGGCTGGCGATGAACATCGGGATGGTGAAGGCCGGGTGCGTGATGATCCGCATGTACCGGCTGTGCAGGAGCATCAGGAGCAGCTCGCGCGGGCCCTTGCTGCCGCGGGCCGCGGGCGGCAGGGCGCGCAGGGCCAGCGTCACCGGAGCCCCGAGCAGCAGCAGGATCGGGGTGATCATGCTGATCACCATGTGCTGGACCATGTGCACGCTGAACATGACCATGCCGTAGTCGTTCAGCTTGGTGCACATCACCAGCACCACCGTCAGCACACCGGCGACGAAGGAGAGCGTCCGGCCCAGGGGCCAGGCGTCCCCGCGCCGGCGCAGCCGCAGCACGCCCCATCCGTACAGGGCGAGCGCGATCAGGGAGCCGAACAGGAAGAAGCCGTCGAAGGAGAACTCCAGGCCGCGCCCGAGGGTGAACGGCGGCAGGTCCATGTTCATGTCCATATCCATGTTCATGTCCATGCCGTGACCGCTGTGGTCCATCTGTTCTCTCCCTTGACTGTGGCGCCCCACCACAGTAGTGCCGCCCCCGGACGCGATCGCGTCCGGGGGCGGCACCAGGGGTCAGAACGGGTGGAACATCACAGAACCGTCTGCGCCTCGTCGTACCGCGCGTCCGGCACGGTCTTGAGGGTCGAGGTGGCCTCGGCGAGCGGGACCATCACGATGTCGGTGCCGCGCAGGGCCGTCAGCATGCCGAACTCGCCCCGGTGGGCCGCCTCGACCGCGTGCCAGCCGAAGCGGGTGGCCAGCACCCGGTCGTAGGCGGTGGGCGTGCCGCCGCGCTGGACGTGGCCCAGGATGACCGGACGGGCCTCCTTGCCCAGGCGCCGCTCCAGCTCCACGGCGAGGATGTTGCCGATGCCGGCGAAGCGCTCGTGGCCGTACTGGTCCGTGCCGCCCTGCTGGTAGTCCATCGAGCCGGCACGCGGCTTGGCGCCCTCGGCGACCACGACGATGGCGAACCGCTTGCCGGCGGAGAAGCGCTCGCCGACGATCGCCGTCAGCTCCTCGATGTCGAAGGGGCGCTCCGGCACCACGATGGCGTGCGCGCCGGCCGCCATGCCCGAGTGCAGGGCGATCCAGCCGGTGTGGCGGCCCATGACCTCGACGACCATCACGCGCTGGTGGGACTCGGCGGTGGTCTTCAGCCGGTCCAGGGCCTCCGTGGCCACTCCGACGGCGGTGTCGAAGCCGAAGGTCACGTCGGTGGAGGAGATGTCGTTGTCGATCGTCTTCGGCACGCCGACGATCGGCAGGCCGCCCTGCGCGAGCAGGTTGGCGGCCTTCAGCGTGCCCTCGCCGCCGATCGGGATGATCGCGTCCAGGCCGAGGTCCGCCACGTGGCCGCGGGCCCGCTCCACGCCGTCGCGCAGGTGGGCGGGCTGGACGCGGGAGGAGCCGAGGATGGTGCCGCCGCGGGCCAGGATGCCGGCCACCGAGTCCAGGTCGAGCTTGCGGTAGTCGCACTCCAGCAGGCCGCGCCAGCCGTCGTGGAAGCCGATGACCTCGTCCCCGTGGTCGACGACGGCGCGGTGCACGACGGAGCGGATGACGGCATTGAGGCCGGGGCAGTCGCCACCGGAAGTGAGCACACCAATGCGCATGGCAGAGAGAACCTTTGCAACGTGGGCCGACGACCGGACCACGTCGTCCGGTTGGAACTAACCGTCACCCTACAAGCGGATTCCCGCTGGACTGAACCATCGTCCACATCGAGGACCTACGAAACGGAAGATCGTACGAAAGCACGTCGGCCCGGACCCCCGAGGGGGTCCGGGCCTGATGCCGTACGGCTCGGTGCCGCCGCGCGCTACGCGGGCTGCGTGGCCGCCGCGATGCGCTCCTCGCGCAGCGCCTCGTACCAGCGGTCGTCTATGGCCGGCAGCGCGTTCACGTCGAGGGCCAGCTTCAGCAGCAGGTCCGCGATCAGCGGGTTGCGGGCCATCACGGGACCGTGCATGTAGGTACCGAAGACGGTGTCGTTGTACGCGCCCTCGGTGCCGTCGCCGGTGCCGTTGCCCCGGCCCAGGCGGGTCCGGGCGAAGGGCTTGGCCGTCGGGCCCAGGTGCGTGACGCCCTGGTGGTTCTCGAAGCCCGTCAGCGGCGGCAGGTTCAGCCGCGGGTCGATGTCGGCGAGCACGTCGCCGACGCACCGCTCGCCCTCGCCGCGCACGGTCACGACGTCCAGCAGGCCCAGCCCCTCCTGGCGCTGGCCCATGTCGTTGACGAACTCCTTGCCGAGGATCTGGTACCCGGCGCAGACGGAGAAGACGATCGCCCCGTTCGAGACGGCGCGCTCCAGGCCGCCGTCGCGCAGCAGCCGCTCCGCGGCCAGCCGCTGCGGCCGGTCCTCACCGCCGCCGATCAGGTAGATGTCGCCCGAGGTGGGGATCGGCTGGTCGCTGCGCACGTCCACGCGCTGCACGTCCAGGCCGCGCTGGCGCGCCCGGCGCTCCACGACGAGGGCGTTGCCCTGGTCTCCGTACGTGCTGAGCAGGTCGGGGTAGACCCACACCAGACGCAGGCTGTTGTCGCTCATGCTCTTGTCCTCTATGGGTGACTAGTTGCCGACGCGGCGGCGCACGTCCTGGAAGGCGGTGTAGTTGGCGATCAGCTCGATCTGCCCGGGCGGCGCCAGCTGCACGGCCTCGTCGAGGGTCTCGCAGACCCGGAAGTCCAGGCCGGCGACCTCCAGGCGGACGGCCAGGTCCAGCTTGCGGTCGCCGATCACGAAGATCGGGTGGCCGGCGAGCCGCGGGTAGTCCACGTCCCACAGCCACGAGGTGTCGGTGCCGTCCGCGCCGCGGGCGTTGACGGACAGGATCACCGGCGCCGGGGGGCCGTCGATCAGCGAAAACGTTTCGAGCCAGCCGGCCGGGTTCTTCGCGAGCAGCAGGCGCAGCTCGCGGCCCTGGAAGCTGACCACGTCGTAGCGGCCGGCGACCGCCTGGACCTGGTACATGCGCTCCAGCGCGACCTGCGGGGGCACGCCGAACACGGCGGCCACGGCGGCCGAGGTGGCGGCGTTCGCCTTGTTGGCGCGGCCCGGCAGCTGGAGGTGGATCGGCCAGGCACTGCCGTGCGGGTCCAGCACGTGGTCGCCGGAGAGCACCCAGGTCGGGGTCGGGCGGCGGAAGCCGCACTCGCCGCAGAACCAGTCGTCGCCCGGGCGCTGCATGACGCCGCCGCAGGAGGGGCACGACCAGGCGTCGTCCTTCCACTCCTGGCCGGCCGCCACCCAGACGACGGTCTGCGACGAGGACGCCGACCAGACGATCAGGGGGTCGTCGCAGTTCGCGACGATGACCGCCTTGGAGCCCTGGAGCCCCTCCCGCCACTTCTCGGCGAGCATGCGGGTCTCCGCCGCGCGGTCGAGCTGGTCGCGGGAGAGGTTCAGCAGGGCGATCACCTTCGGGGTGACGTCCCGGGCCACCCCGGCCAGGTACTTCTCGTCGACCTCGATGACGCCGTACTTGGCGTCCGAGCCGCCGGCCAGGGCGGAGGTGATGCCCGCCGGCATGTTCGCGCCCAGCGCGTTCGAGACGACCGGACCGCTGGCCCGCAGGGCCTCCGCGATCAGGCGGGTCGTCGTGGTCTTGCCGTTCGTCGCGGAGACGAGGACGACATCGAGATGCTGCGCCAGCGCGCCGAGGAGATCGGGGTCCAGCCTGAGTGCGACCTTGCCACCGATCACCGATCCGCTTCCGCGTCCCGCGGCCCGCGACACCGCCGCCGCGGCCTTGCCCGCCGTCACGGCCAGCTTGGCCCGCGGCGAAAGCGGCTCCGTGTTGCCTGCCATCGTCCTTTGTCCTCCTAGCGTCGGTCGCCCCAGCCTATCCAGTACCGGCCGGAGCCTTGACCGCGGCGCCCCCGGTCAGCCGCGGATCTCCTCATATATTCGTCCGTCGTACCCTTACGGCCATGCGACAGCGCCCCATCCCCGGTACCACCGGACTCGTCCGCACCATGAGCCTGCTGGGTGATCCGGTGCTCCACTCCGCCTGCGCCGAGGTCACCGACTTCGGCCCCGAACTCGACCGCCTCATCGAGGACATGTTCGCCACGATGTACGCCGCCCAGGGCGTCGGACTCGCCGCGAACCAGATCGGCACCGGGCAGCGCGTCTTCGTCTACGACTGCCCCGACGACGACGACGTCCGCCATGTGGGACACGTCGTCAACCCCCGTCTGGTCGAGGCGGACGGGGACGAGTTCGTGGGCCCCGAGGGCTGCCTGTCGCTGCCCGGCCTGGAGGCGGGTACCGCCCGCTTCGACCGCGCGGTCGTCGAGGGGGTCGCCTCCGACGGGACGCCGGTGCGGATCGAGGGCACCGGGTTCTTCGCCCGCTGCCTCCAGCACGAGTGCGACCACCTCGACGGCACCGTCTACGCGGACCGGGTGACCGGTCTGCGCGCCCGCCTGCTGCGCCGGGCCATCCGCAGGACGGACTGGGGCCGGGCGGCCGGGCAGGTGTAGCCCCGGCCGGCGCCGGCGGGCCCGGCCCGGTCAGAAGCCCGGGCCGTCCTCGCGGTTGCCCGCGGTGGCCAGGCGGCCCCAGAGCAGGTCGGTGAGGCCCGCCACCAGGTCGGCCCGGGCGCACGGGCGTTCGCCGAGCCACCAGTCGCCGGCGGCGTGCATCATCCCGACGATGCCGTGCCCCCAGATCCGCGCGAGCTGTTCGCCGCCCGGGCCGAGGTCGACGCGCTCGCCCACCACCTTCGCCAGCTCCTCGCCGAGCCGGCGCAGCAGCGGGGCGGAGTGCAGACCTACGTCGAAGCCGCGCTCGGAGCTCTGCGAGTCCTCGGCGGGGTGCATCAGGAACCGGTAGACCTGGGGGCGTGCCTCGATGGCGGCGAGGTAGGTGTCGAGGGTGGCCTCCACCCGGCTGCGCCGCTCGGCCGGGGCGTCGAGCGCGGCCCGCAGCGAGTCGAGCAGGGCGTCGGTGTGCCGGACGGCCAGGGCCTGGTAGAGCCCGGCCTTGTCGCCGAAGTGCCGGTAGAGGATGGGCTTGGTGATGCCCGCCTCCGCCGCGATGGCGTTCATGGAGGCCTTGGGGCCGTCCCTGAGGACGACGCGGTCCGCCGCCTCGAGCAGCTCGCGCCGGCGGCGCTCGCCGGCTCCCGGCTCCCCGGCTCCGGCCTCCTGGGTGGTCTGCATGACGTGTTTATCTCCCCGCCCTTGCGATGTGCGTGACGCCCACGCAACGTAACACCCCGCACACCCCGGCGACCGAACCGGCGGCGCTTGACAGTGCTTACCGGCCGGTAACAGACTGTGGCCATCGTTTAGGTTACCGGCAGTAACCCGCGGGGCGGGGCTACCGGGCGGGGCCGCGAGGCCGAGTGCATCAGCTGGAGGGGACATGGCGGAGTTCACCATGGAGCTCAACGACGACCAGAAGCAGGTCCGCGACTGGATCCACGGCTTCGCCGCCGACGTGATCCGCCCCGCGGCGGCGGAGTGGGACGAGCGCGAGGAGACCCCCTGGCCCGTCATCCAGGAGGCCGCCAAGGTCGGCATCTACTCGCTGGACTTCTACGCCCAGCAGTTCTTCGACCCGACCGGCCTGGGCGTCCCGATGGCCATGGAGGAGCTCTTCTGGGGCGACGCCGGCATCGCCCTGTCGATCGTGGGCACCGGACTCGCGGCCATCGGCGTCCTCGCCAACGGCACCGAGGAGCAGATCGGCACCTGGATCCCGCAGATGTACGGCACCCCCGACGACGTGAAGGTCGCCGCCTTCTGCTCCTCGGAGCCGGACGCCGGCTCCGACGTCGGCGCGATGCGCACCCGGGCCGTCTACGACCAGGCCGCGGACGAGTGGGTGCTCAACGGCACCAAGACCTGGGCCACCAACGGCGGCATCGCCAACGTCCACATCGTCGTCGCCGTGGTCGACCCCGGGCTCGGCACCAAGGGCCACGCCTCCTTCATCGTCCCGCCGGGCACCCCGGGCCTCTCGCAGGGCCAGAAGTTCAAGAAGCACGGCATCCGCGCCTCCCACACGGCCGAGGTGGTGCTGGAGGACGTGCGCGTCCCCGGCTCCTGCCTGCTGGGCGGCAAGGAGAAGCTCGACGAGCGGCTCGCGCGGGCCCGCGAGAAGGCGAAGGCGGGCGGCGAGCGGGTGAAGAACGCCGCCATGGCCACCTTCGAGGCCTCCCGGCCCGCGGTCGGCGCGATGGCGGTCGGCACGGCCCGCGCCGCGTACGAGGTCGCCCTCGACTACGCGAAGACCCGCACCCAGTTCGGCCGGCCGATCATCGACAACCAGGGCGTGGCCTTCCAGCTCGCGGACATGCGCACGCAGATCGACGCGGCCCGGCTCCTGGTGTGGCGCGCCTCGTGGATGGCGGTCGCGGGGCGGCCCTTCACCGCGGCGGAGGGCTCCATGTCGAAGCTCTACGCGAGCGAGGTGGCCAAGAAGGTCACCGCCCAGGCGGTGCAGATACTCGGCGGCAACGGCTTCACCCGGGAGTACCCGGTGGAGCGGATGCACCGCGACGCGGCCATCTACACGATCTTCGAAGGGACGAGCGAGATCCAGCGCCTGGTGATCGCCCGCACCCTCTCCGGAATGCCGATCCGCTAGCCGCGGGCCGTGTGGGGGCCGGGGTGCGGGAACCCTCGCCCGGCCCCTTCGCCGGGGCCGGGCGAGGGGGCTGCGGCCCGTGTGATCCTGGCCACTCCCGGGGCTCCGGGGGCGGATGTGTTGCGTTGATCGTCCTGTTTTGACGGGGGCGCGCGCCGCGGGATTGCGGGGCAGCGGGCTCCGCGTGCGCCGAGAAGATCCCGACGGCCGGCATGAGCGCATGGTGAGCGGGCATACACACCCTGAACTCGACCTCCAAAACGGGTTCCGTCCGGGGGCGGCGATCGGCAATACTCGCCGCCACCGTGGATCGCGGAATCGACCGGGTGACCACCGGCCCTCCCGCCCCACACTGCGAGGAGGTGCGCCATGTGCTCCCACCAGCCCCCCTGCCCGCCCGCCGACAGCGCCGACCGTGACGCTGCCCGCACCGTGGCCTTCCATCCCGAACAGGGCTGGAGCCTGCTCTGCAACGGCGTGGTGGTCTTCGACGACACCGGGGAACTGCTCCCCGAAGGCCGGACGGTGGAACCCCGTCGCCCGGCCCTGGTCTGAGCGAGGAGGCAGCATGCGCCAGCAGCTGATCCGCAAGCCCGTCCCCAAGCCCGCCCCCCGAGACCTGGACCTGCGCACACCGTCGGGCAGACCCCTCCCGTACTGACGGGAGCCCCCGCCTCACGACGTCCACCGGCCGCCCCTCAGCCGGTGGACGCCGCCGCACCGCCCCGGAACGCGGTCTCGTACGCCGCGTCGCCGATCGCCGCCCTGGCCTGCCGCTCGCCCTGGTCCCGCAGGGCCGTCAGGGAGGGCGAGCCCATCTGCGGCCGCCCCACCGTGCGCCACCAGGCGTGCCCGGTGCCCAGCAGCCGCGCGGCCAGTTCCCCGTCGCCCAGGGCCGCCACCGCCGCCGCGAGCATGTCCAGCCCGATCGCGATGCCGAAGCGGTCGTTCAGCAGCCGCTTGCCCGAGAGCATCGCCCGCACGTGCCGGGCGGCCTCCCCGTGCTGGCCGAGCCCGAGCGCCGCGAAGGCCAGCACGTAGTCCGCGTACGCCCTCAGCCAGCGCTCGCCCAGCTCCACGCAGGCCTCGCGCAGCCCCCGGGCCTCCTCGGCGGCCTCCTCGAAGCGCCCCAGGTCGCACAGGGCGTACGAGCTCACCAGCTGGCACAGCAGCCGCCCCGCGCCGCGCCCGGTCCCGCCGTGGCCCGCCCGCGCCCGGGGTCCCGCCAGCGCGAGCGCCCGCTCCGGGTCGCCCGGCATCAGCAGGGACACCGACCGCAGGTAGGCGGCGCGCTGGCGCCCCTCCGGATCGCCGAGCCCGTCCGCGGCCCGCACGCACGCGAGGCCCGTCAGCCGGGCCGCCCCCAGGTCGCCCTGGAGCAGCATCGTCAGCCCGAGCGCCCACAGCGCCTGGGCGTGCGCGGCCCCGGTCGGCGGGGCCTGGGCCAGGGCCCGCTCCAGGAAGCCCCGGCCCTCCTGGAGGTGGCCGCAGGAGAACCAGAAGAACCACAGGGCCCCGGCCATCTCCAGGGCGGCTTGCGGGTCCGTCCCCAGGAGGTGCTCCAGCGCGGTGCGCAGCTGGGCGTGCTCGGAGCTCATCCTGCGGTACCAGTCCACCTGCCCCGGCCCCATCCACCCCTGCTCGGCGGCCCGGGCGAGGGCGGCGTACCAGTGGGCGTGGCGGTCGGCGACCGCCCCCACCTCGTCCAGCTCCTCCAGCCAGTCGTGGCCGAACTCGCGGATGGTGTCCAGCATCCGGTAGCGGGCCCCCGCCCCCCGCTCCCGGGACCGGCGCACGACGGACTTCGCGACCAGCCCCTCCAGCAGCCGTTCCACCCGCGCCGCGGGCAGCGGTCCGCCGGCGCACACCGCCCGGGCGGCGGCCGCTTCGAAGTCCCCGGCGAACACCGACAGCCGGGCCCACAGAAGCCGTTCCAGCGGCTCGCACAGCTCGTGGCTCCAGCCGATCGCGGTCCGCAGGGTCCGGTGCCGGGCCGGCAGGGCGGCGCCGGTGGTGTCCGAGAGCACCTCGAAGCGCGCTCCCAGCAGCTGGGCCATCCGCTCCAGCGTCCACAGCCGCAGCCGGGCACCGGCCAGCTCCAGCGCGAGCGGGATGCCGTCCAGGCGGCGGCAGACCTCGGCCGCGAGGGCGGCCCGGGCGGGGTCGGCGAGGGCGGCGGCGGCCTGCGGGGCGGCGGCCAGGGCGCGGGCCCGGAACAGGGCGAGGGCGTCGCTGTCGGGGCCCTCGCAGGGCAGCGGGCGGACCTCCAGGACGGTCTCGCCGGGGGAGCCCAGCCGCTCGCGGGAGGTGACCAGCACCGTCAGTCCGGGTGCGGACTGCAGGAGTTCGCCCACCAGGTGCCGGACGGGGGTGACCAGGTGCTCGCAGGTGTCCAGGACGATGAGCAGGGTCTTGTCGGCCATCCACGTGCACAGCTCCTCGTCGAGGGACTGCGCGGCGTGCGGCGCGGCGCCGATGGCCAGGCCCAGGGCGTGGGCGAGGGTGGTGGTCAGGAGCCCGGGGTCGCGCAGCGGGGAGAGCTCCACCCACCACACCCCGTCGGGCCGGGACCGGCCGGGGCGGGCGGCGGCCCGCAGGGCGAGCCGGGACTTGCCGACCCCGCCCACCCCGGTCAGGGTGATCAGTCTTCGCTGGTCCAGCAGGCCGTCGAGGCGGTCGAGTTCGGCCTCGCGGCCGAAGAAGCTCGCCGTTTCCGGCGGTAGGTTTCCCGGCACGGCGCCAGATTCTGACGTATGACCGCCGCCGGCGGCACCTGCCTGACCGTGGTTGACCGAGTACTCACCGAACACGGATGTATTGTGCGCGATCTTCTTCCCGGGCCGTGCCGTTCGGCCCGGATCGGCGCCGGCGGGCCGGCCGGCGTCCGTCAGCCGGGGAGGGTGATCCGGCGTTCCTCCGAGAAGGCGCCCCAGTTGCCGTCGGGCAGGCGGGCGCGCAGTTTCAGGGTCCAGGCGGTCCCGGCCGGCTCGGTGGTGGTGAGCCGGTAGGAGGCCCGTCCCTCCGGTACGGCTCCGGCCCCGAACTGGATGACCGTGACGGGCCGGTCGTTGACGTAGAGCTGGTACTCGGCCGTCTCCCGGCCGGTGTCCGGGGCGCTCCAGCCCAGGTCCACGGTCCCGGGGGAGGCGGTGGCGGTGAAGGCGCCGGGCGCGGTGCCGGGGCCCCGGGCGGGGTCGTCGGGGGTGGTCACGGCCACCGCCGGCCCGTCGGGGGAGCTGTTGTCGGAGCCGTCGCGGGCCCGGACGGTGAAGGAGTAGGCGGTGCCCGGCTGGAGCCCGGTGAGGGTGGTGGAGCCCTCGGCGGCGCCGGCCGTGTGGATCCGGATCCCGCCCTGGTAGACGTCGTACGCCGTCACGCCCGTGTCGTCCGTCGCCGGGGTCCACTCCAGGCGGACCGTCCGGGGGCCCTCGGCGCGGCCGGCGGTGGTGGCCGGCGCGGTGGGCGCCATATGGTCCTCGGCCCGGGCGGCGGGGGTGGTGACCTGTGCGGCGGCGCTCGGGGCGGAGCGGTTCCCGGCGGCGTCGCGGGCCCGGACCGTGAACGCGTAGGCGGTCTGCGGGGCGAGGCCGGTGACGTCCACCATGGTCTTCTCGGAGGGGAGTTCCCGGACGAGCCGGCCGCTCTGGAAGACCTGGTAGCCGGTGACCCCGTCGGCGGGCGGGGCCGCCTCCCACATCACGTGGACCGAAGTGGCGCTGCCCGCCCGGGCGGTGAGCCCGCCGGGGGCGTGCGGGGGGCGGGTGTCCCCGTCGGCGCCGCAGGCCGTCAGCGCGGCGGCCAGGCAGAGGGCGAGGCCGGCGCGGGCCGCCCCGGTGCGGCGCGGGGCCGTGATGGGTCGCACGGGGTGCCTACCTCGTCCGTGTTCGCGTAAAGGTCTAGACATATATGGCACGGGCGGGGGCGGCCGGACAAGCCCCCGGTGGCCGGGAATCGGTGTCCGTATGGCCAGGTTCGTCGCTTTCTGATCTCGTCTGGCATTATTGCGATCAGTTTGCAATAACAGATGATCTTGAACAGGGATGTGCACAGCATGACGGCCCGGACCGTACGGGGAGCCGCGGGCGCGGCGCTCACCGCCGCACTCATCACGGCCGTGACGGCCTGCTCCAACCCCTCGGCCCCCGCCCCGGCCGACACCGCCGTCGTCGGCATCGCCACCGAACCGGAGACCCTCAGCCCGCTGCTCGGCTACGGCAAGGACGGCAACTCCAAGGTCTTCGACGGACTCCTCACCCACGACGCGGACATGAAGCTCCGGCCCGCGCTCGCCGAGGCCCTGCCGGAGGTCTCCGCCGACGGCCGCACGTACACCTACAGCCTGCGCCGGGGCGTGGAGTTCAGCGACGGCGAGCCCTTCTCCGCCAAGGACGTCGAGTTCACCTACCGCACCATCCTCGACCCGAAGACCAACAACCCCTCCAGGACCGAGCTGGACGCGATCGAGAGCGTCACGGCCCAGGGGGCGGACCGGGTGGTCTTCACCCTCAAGTACCCCTACGCCCCCTTCGCCGAACGGACCGTGCTGCCCATCGCCCCCGAGCACATCGCGGGCCGGCAGGACGTCAACACCGGCGAGTTCACCACCAGGCCGGTGGGCACCGGACCCTACGTCCTCACCGGCTGGTCCCGGGGCGAGAAGCTCAGCTTCAAGGCCAACCCCGGCTACTGGGGCGGCGAACCCGCCGTGAAGAACCTCACCATGGCCGTCGTCAAGGACGACGACGTCCGCGCCACCCGGCTGCGCTCCGGCGAGCTCGACGGGGCCGTCCTGCCCCCCGACCTGGCCCGCGGCTTCGAGAAGGACCGCGCCAGGCGGATCCACACGGCCAGGACCTTCGACTACCGCAACGTCACCCTCCCGACCCACCACCAGGTCACCGGGGACGTGGCGGTCCGCCGGGCGCTCGACCTCGCCGTCGACCGCAAGGCCATGGTCGACACCCTGCTGGACGGCGCGGGCAGGGCCGCCTACGGCCCGGTCCCCACCGACAGCCCCTGGTTCGCCCCCGGCACCGAGCGCCCGTACGACCCCGACCGCGCCCGGCGGATCCTCGACGAGGCCGGCTGGAAGACCGGCGAGGACGGCATCCGCGCCAAGGACGGGGTCCGCGCCTCCTTCCCGCTGTGGTACACCTCCGGCGACAAGATCCGCCAGGACCACGCGCTCGCCTTCGCCTCCGACGCGAAGAAGGCGGGCATCGAGGTCAGGACCGAGGCCGGGACCTGGGAGGTCATCGAGCCCCGGATGAAGACCGACGCCGTCCTCGCGGGCGGCGGCTCCCCGGCCGACCCCGACTTCGACCAGTACCAGCTGCTGACCTCCTCGCTCGCCGGCGACGGCTTCAACAACATGGCCCGGTACGACAACCCGGCCGTGGACCGCGCCGTCGCCGACGGCCGCACCAGCGGGGACCCGGCCGCCCGCAAGGCCGCCTACGACACCGTGCAGCGCGAGCTCGCCCGGGACCCCGGCTACGTCTTCCTCACCCACATCGACCACGTCTACGTCCTGGGCGACCGGTGGGAGGGCCCGTCCACCCAGGTCGAGCCGCACGACCACGGCCTCGGCTCCGGCCCGTGGTGGAACGTGGAGACCTGGAAGCCGAAGCAGAGGTGACCCCCCGCCTGACGAACCTGCCGTGGGGGCCCATGGGGCGCATGGCCGGGCGGCGGCTCCTGGCCGCCGCCCCGGTCCTGCTCGCCGTCACCCTCGGCGTCTTCACCGTCGCCGAGTTCTCCCCCTTCGACCCCGTCAAGGCCTACGCCGGCACCGCCGGACTCACCGCCTCCGGGGCCGAACTCGACCGGCTGCGCGCCAACCTGGGCGTCGACCGCCCGCTCCTCGCCCGCTGGTGGGAGTGGCTCACCTCCGCGCTCACCGGCGATCTCGGCGACTCCGCCGTCCTGCGCCGGCCCGTCGCCGACGCCGTCGCCGAGCGCCTGGGCTGGTCCGCGCTGCTCGCCGGCTGCGCCTTCGCCGTGGCCGTCCTCCTCGGCACGGGCCTCGGCGTGCTCGCCGCCCGCCGCCGGGGCGGCCCGCTGGACCGGATCGTGAGCGGCCTCGCGTACACCCTGGAGGCGGCCCCGGCCTTCTGGCTCGGGCTCCTGGCCGTCTGGCTGTTCTCCGTACGGCTGGGCGTGCTGCCCTCCGGCGGGCTCACCGATGCCGCCGCCGACACGGTCACCCCCGGCCAGGTCGCCTCCCACCTGGTGCTGCCCGCGCTGGTGCTCGGGACCTCCCAGCTGCCCTGGTTCTTCCTCTACGTGCGCCAGGGCGTCGCCGACGCCCTGGACGAGGACCCCGTCCGCGGCGCCCGCGCGCGGGGCCTGTCGCAGCGCCGGGTCCTGCTCGGGCACGCCCTGCGCTCCGGGATGCTCCCGATGCTGACCCTCATCGGCTCGCGGGTGCCCGAGCTGATCACCGGCGCCCTCCTCGTGGAGACCGTCTTCAGCTGGCCCGGCATCGCCGCAGCCACCGTGCAGGCCGCCACTTCGGTGGACTTCCCGCTGCTGGCCGCGCTGACCGTCCTGGCCGCGGCCGCGGTCCTGGCCGGCAACCTGCTGTCCGACCTGCTGTACGGGCTCGCGGACCCGAGGGTGGGCTTCGATGGCTGAGCACGCGGACCCGGTGGTCTGGCGGAGGCACGGCCCCGGCCGCCGCTCCACCCGCGCCCTGAAGGTGCGAGCCTCGGCCGCCGTGGCGCTGCTGACGGCGCTGGCCGTCCTGGTGGTGCCCCCGCTGGTCCAGCTCGACCAGCAGGCCGTCGACCTCTCCGCGAAACTGCTGCCGCCCTCCTGGGCGCACCCCTTCGGCACCGACGACGTGGGCCGGGACCTGCTGCTGCGCTGCGTCTACGGGCTGCGGGTCTCGCTCCTGGTCGGCCTGGTCGCGGCGCTCGCCGCCACCGTGATCGGCACGGCCGTCGGCGCGGCCGCCGGGGCCCTGGGCGGCTGGACCGACCGGCTCCTCATGCGGGTGGTCGACACCCTGTCGTCCGTCCCGCACCTGCTGCTCGGCGTGTTCGTCGTCGCCCTCTTCCGGCCCGGCGTCTGGCCGGTCGTGGCCTCGGTGGCGGTCACCCACTGGCTGTCCACCGCCCGGATCGTGCGCGCCGAGGTCCTCTCCCTGCGCGGCCGGCCGTACGTGGACGCGGCCGTCTCCGGCGGTGCCTCGCGGTGGCGGGTCGCCGTCCGCCACCTGCTGCCCGGAGTGCTGCCGCAGGCCGGGCTGGCGGCGGTGCTGATGGTCCCGCACGCCATGTGGCACGAGTCCGCCCTGTCCTTCCTCGGCCTCGGCCTGCCCGCCCACCAGGCCAGCCTCGGCACCCTCGTGCAGGGCGGCCGCGGCTCTCTGCTGGCCGGCGACTGGTGGCCCACGCTCTTCCCCGGCCTGCTGCTGATCCTCCCCACCCTCGCCGTCGCCGGCCTCGCGGGCGCCTGGCGCGACCGCCTCGACCCCCGCCGACGCACGGAGGCGACCCTGTGACCCGCCACGACCCCGCACCGCCCCACGCTTCCGCCGCCGACCGGGAGTGGGCGCTGCGCGTCGACGGGCTCTCCGTACGGTTCCGCACGGCCGGGGGCCGGTACGTGGAAGCCGTCACCGACGCCGGGTTCCGCCTGGCGGCGGGGGAGTGCCTCGTGCTCGTCGGCGAGAGCGGCTGCGGGAAGTCCGTGCTGGCCTCCGCCCTGCTCGGACTGCTGCCCGGCAACGCCGAGACCGCCGGCTCCGCCTTCCTCGCCGACGGCCTCGACCTGCTCGCCGCCGACGAGGCCACCCTGGCCCGCACGGTACGGGGCCGGCGCGTGGGCCTGGTCCCGCAGAGCCCCGCCGCGCACCTCACCCCCGTCCGCACCGTCCGCTCCCAGCTGGAGGAGACCGTCCGGGAACTCACCGGCATCCGCTCCCGGCGCGGGGTCGCGGAGGCCGCCGAGGCCGCCGCCGCCCGGACCGCCTTCCCCGCCGACCACCTCGACCGCCACCCCCACCAGCTCTCCGGCGGCCTCGCCCAGCGGGCCGCCACCGCCCTCGCCCTGATCGGGGACGCCCCCCTGCTGCTCGCCGACGAGCCGACCACCGGCCTCGACCGGGACCTCGTCGAGCGCACCGCCGACGAGCTGCGCGCCCACACCCGGGACGCCGGCCGCGCCCTGCTGATGATCACCCACGACCTGGCCGCCGCCCGGCGCGTCGCCGACACCGTCGCCGTCATGTACGCCGGCCGGATCGTCGAACTCGCCCCCGCGGAGGCCTTCTTCGGCCAGCCCGGCCCCCGCCACCCCTACGCCCGCGGCCTGCTCGACGCCCTGCCCGAGCGCGCCTTCACCCCGATCCCGGGCGCCCCGCCCGAGCTCGGCGACCTGCCGCCCGGCTGCGCCTTCGCCGCCCGCTGCGCCCTCGCCGACGCCGGCTGCCGGACCGTCCGGCCGCCGCTCACCGAAGGGGTGGCCTGCCACCGTGCTTGAGCTCAGGGGCGTCACCGCCGGCTACGACCGCCGCAGCCCCGTCGTCCGCGACGCCCACCTCGTCCTGCGCCCCGGCGAGGCCCTCGGCCTGCTCGGGCCCAGCGGCTGCGGCAAGTCCACCCTGGCCCGCGTCGCCGCCCTGCTGCACCGTCCCGACCGCGGGACGGTGCTCCTCGACGGCCGCGCGGCGCCCGGCTTCCGGCACCGGGCCCCGCGCTCCCTGCGCACCGCCGTGGGCGTCGTCTTCCAGCAGCCCCGGCTCTCGGCGGACCCCCGCCTCAGGCTGCGCGACCTCGTCGCCGAACCGCTCCGCGCCACCGGCCGGCGCAAGGAGGCGGCCGCGGCGGTGGACGCCCTGGCCGACCGGGTCGGCCTCGGGGCGGACCTCCTCGGCCGGTACCCCCACGAGGTCAGCGACGGCCAGCTCCAGCGCGCCTGCCTGGCGCGGGCGCTGGTGCTGCGGCCGCGCTGGCTGGTCTGCGACGAGATGACCGCGATGCTCGACGCCTCGACCACGGCTGCGCTGGTCGGCGTGGTCGAGGAGTACCGGAGGCAGAGCGGAGCCGGCCTGCTGGCCGTGGGGCACGATCCGGTGCTGCTCGGCCGCTGGTGCGACCGCACGGTGGACTGGAGCGAGGTCGCGCGCGGCTGACCGACTGTTGCGCCTTCATGAATCATCCCCTCCCGCCATGGACTCCTCGGGCGGTGCGATCTAGCGTCTGGCGGCGGCGCGATGTCAGACGCAATGTCAACAGCACCGAACGACAAGGAGGACGCCCGGATGTTCCGAAGAGCGCTGAACTGCGCTGCGGTCCCGGCCATCGCCGCCCTGACGGTAGTGGCCGGGCTCGCCTCGCCGGCCCGTGCCGAGGAGATCCCGCAGGCCCCCGGCCACCGCCTGGTCCGCCACTACGAGGGCGCCCCCGCGACCGCCGCCCCGCTGCCGGGCACGGCCCCGCCACAGCACCCCTTCCTCGCGCCCAACGGCCGCAGCGGCATGCACGCGGACGCCGGCGGCAGCGCCGCCTCCCCCTGGTCCGGACCGCTGGGCCGCGACCCGCAGGTCACCAGCGAGAAGATCGCCGCACTCGGCGGGGAGTGCGCCACCGCCACCTTCGACTCGGGCGGCCGCCTCGTCACCGTCTGCGGCACCTTCTCCGGCTTCAAGGTCAAGCTCCTGGAGCCCCGCACCCTCGCCACGCTCGCGGAACACCAGCTCCCGCAGCGTTCCTCGACGGTCGAGGCGATCACCTCGCTCGACTTCTCGAAGATCTTCAAGGACACCTCGGGCGGCGCCTACTTCTACCTCGACAACGAGGACCGCGCGGTGCTGGCCGACTCCCGCCAGCACGTCCTGCGCCTGGCCCACTCCCAGAACCCCGACGGCAGCTGGAAGTTCACCGTCGAGAACGACTGGGACCTCACCGGCCAGGTCCCGCACGACTGCGTCGGCTGGACCAACCTGTGGCCCAGCGGCGCCTGTGACCCCGTCACCTCGGTCATGCCCGACTGGAACGGCCTCATCTGGTGGGTCACCCGCCAGGGCCGCGTCGGCACGGTGGACCCGCAGACCTCGCGGATCCGCTCCGTCCGGCTGAACGGCGAGGAGATCCAGAACTCCTTCTCGGTCGCCGAGGACGGCGTCTCCATCGTCTCCGACCACGCCCTCTACAGCTTCCGCGCCACCGCCGACGGCACCCCCGAGGTCCAGTGGCGCCAGACGTACGACCGCGGGACCGGGACCAAGCCCGGCTCCGTGAACCAGGGTTCGGGCACCACCCCGGACCTCTTCGGCGACGGCTACGTCGCCATCACCGACAACGCCGACGACCGGATGAACGTCCTGGTCTACCGCAGGGGCGCCGACGTCCCCGCCGACCGGCGGCCGGTCTGCAAGGTGCCCGTCTTCGGCTCCGGCGCCTCGACCACCGACAACTCCCTGATCACCTGGGGCAACAGCATCGTCGTCGAGAACAACTACGGCTACGAGAACGTCACCTCGCTGCTGCTGGGCAAGTCGGTCGTCGGCGGGGTCAGCCGCATCGACGTCCGCGCGGACGGCAGCGGCTGCGACACGGTGTGGGAGAGCGCGATCCGCTCGCCCTCCGTCGTCCCCAAGCTCTCCACCGGCAACGGGCTGCTCTACTTCTACGAGAAGGAGCCCAACGCCTGGGGCATCGACGCCTGGTACCTCACCGCCGTGGACTTCCGCACCGGTGAGCGCCGCTGGCGGCAGCTGACGGGCACCGGCCCGCTGTACGACAACAACTGGGCGCCGATCACCCTCGGACCCGACGGAACGGCGTACGTCGGCGTGTTCAACGGCATCGTCGCGGTCCGCGACGGCGGCTGACGCGGACACCGGCCGGGCCCCCGCCCGAGGAGGGGCGGGGGCCCGGGGCGCCTCGCCCGCTATACGGCGGACTCCAGCCGACGCCCGGGCCCGCGCTCCCGCGGGTCCCGCGGCCCGGGCGCGGCCGGGGGAGCGGACCGGACGAGGTCGAGGCTGGCCTCCAGGTCGTCCAGGGCCAGGCGGGCCGCCGCGATCCGGTCCCGGACCTCGTCGGCGGCGTCCGTGTCCCGCTGCGCCCGCTCGCGCGCCCTGGCGTCGGCCTCCTCCATCTCCCGGGCCTCGTCGAGGGAGTTGAGGACCACCCCGATCAGGACGTTGACCAGCACGAACGAGGCGAGCAGCGCGTACGAGGCGTAGTAGACGATGCTGAACCGGGAGATCTCCAGCCCGGCCCGCACGGCGTCCGTCAGCCCGTCCAGGGTGGTCAGCAGGAACAGGGTGAGCCCGGCCCGGCCGATCGAGCCGTAGTGCTGCGGGTCTGAGCGGGCGAAGCAGACCCAGCCGACCATCGCGTACACGTACACCACCAGAGCGCCGACGAACAGGAAGCTCGCCGTGCCCGGCAGGCTGCGCCCCACCGCGAGCAGCAGGATGCGCAGGTGGGGGAGGAAGCGGGCGGTGCGCAGCACGCGGGCCAGGCGCAGCAGCCGCAGCACGGTGGTGTTCGAGCGCAGGAACGGCAGGAAGGCCGAGGCCACGATCAGCAGGTCGAAGATGTTCCAGGGGTCCCGGAAGAATGCTTTCGGCCGATCGGCGTAGGAGCCCAGGCGCAGCACCATCTCCAGGGTGAACAGGACGAGGCAGCCGTCCTCCGCCAGTTGCAGCAGCCGGCCCTGCGACGCGGCCAGGCCGCTGTACGTCTCCGCCCCCATCAGTCCCGCGTTGATCAGGATCACGATGAACACGCCCATGCCGAACGAGGGGGCCTCGGTGATCCCCCGGCAGTGGGCTGCAAGTCTCCTGCGGCCGGAGCCGGCCTGCGTGGTGTCCGTCATCTCGCTCCTCGTACTCGTGCTCGCGCGTACCGCCCGGACCGGCGTCCGGCGGACCGGCGCGCGGCGCGGGCGCACGCGCCGGTCCGTCCTTCTAACGCCCCACGGCCGAACGGGTTTCAGCTGCTCCGGCCCGCTGCGGACCCGCCCCGGGGCGTAAGCCCGCGGGCCGATGCCCGTACGGAGCGCGGTGGTTACGGTCGGGGCATGAACACGACAGCGCTGCGAGCGCCCCACGGAACGGACACGGGAGGGTGGGCGCGTACCGCCCTCCTCGACGGGGGCGGAGCCGTCCTCCACCTCCTCACCGCAGGACTGCTCCTCGGTTCCGGCCCCCAGAGCACCGGGCCGGTGGCGGCGGCCGTGCTCCTGCTCGCGCTGAGCCTGCTGGCCGGGCTGCTCCGGCGCCGGCCCCTGGCGGCGCTGGCCCTGACCGTCCTCGCCGGCACGCTCGTCGCCTTCGGGTCCGTGGGGCCGCACGGACCGGACCGGCTGCTCGGCTACCTCCCGGTGGACCTCGTCCTCGGCCTCGTCGTGGCCGCCCGCCCCCGCCGGCAGGCGATCGCCGCCGGCCTCGCCGTCGCGGTGGTGCAGGTCCTGGCCGTCGGGCTGCTCGCGCCCGGTTCCACCCTCGTCGGCGCGCTGCTCGTCTCGGTCCTGGCCCTGGTCACCTGCTGCATGGCCGGCCTGCTGGTGCGCCAGCGGCGCGTCCACGCCGGGGAGCTGCGGGCCAAGGCGGTGTCCGAGGCGGTGACCGCCGAACGCCTGCGCATCGCCCGCGAGCTGCACGACATGGTCGCCCACAGCATCGGGGTCATCGCCATCCAGGCGGGGGTGGGCAGCCGGGTCATCGGGACCCGGCCCGAGGAGGCGCGCAGCGCGCTCGGCGCCATCGAGAGCACCAGCCGGGAGACCCTCGCGGGCCTGCGCCGGACCCTGGTCGCCCTGCGCCGGGCCGAGCCGCAGGAGGGCGTGGGCCCCGCCCCGACGGGGCCCGCGCCCGGAGTCGCCGACCTCGACGCGCTGGCGGCCTCCCTCACCGGCTCGGGCGTCGCCGTGGACGTGTGCCGGACCGGCGAGCCGCGCCGGCTGCCCCCGGACATCGACCTGGCCGTCCACCGCATCGTGCAGGAGGCCCTCACCAACGTCGTCCGCCACGCGGGCGGCCGCGCCCGGGCCCGCGTGACCGTGGACTTCGGGGAGGAGGAGCTGCGCGTGGAGGTCGTCGACGACGGCGCGGGAGCGGCGGTGCGCCCCGGACGGCCCGGCTTCGGGATCACCGGCATGTACGAGCGGGTCAGCCTGCTCCACGGCCGCTTCAGCGCCGGACCCCGCCCCGGGGGCGGTTTCCGGGTCGCGGCGGAACTCCCGCTGCCCGTCGCCGACCCGCAGGAGGCGTCATGACCCCGGCGGCGGTGCGCGTCCTGCTCGTCGACGACCAGCCGCTGGTCCGCTCCGGGCTGCGGGTGCTCATCGGCGAGACCGCCGACCTGGAGGTGGTGGCCGAGGCCGGAACGGGCGAGGAGGCCGTCGAACGGGCCGCCGCGCACGGACCCGACGTGGTGGTGATGGACATCCGGATGCCCGGCATGGACGGCATCGAGGCCACCCGCCGGATCACCGGCGGACCGGCCGCGCCCCGGGTGCTGGTGCTGACCACCTTCGACGAGGACGAACACGTCTACGGGGCGCTGCGCGCGGGCGCGAGCGGCTTCGCGGTCAAGGACATGGCCCTGGAGGACATCCTCGCGGCGATCCGCGTGGTCGCCGCCGGGGACGCGCTGATCGCCCCGGGCGTCACCCGCCGCCTGATCGCGGACTTCGTCCGCGGCCCCGGCCCCGGTGCGGAGCGCGCGCCGGGGCGGGCCCCGCGGGCGGGGGCCGGCATCACCGAGCGGGAGCGCGAGGTGCTCACGCTGGTCGGCAGGGGCCGGTCGAACCAGGAGATCGCCGAGGAGCTGTTCATCTCCGTCGCCACCGCCAAGGCCCATGTGGCGAGGCTGTTCGGCAAGCTGGGCGCCCGCGACCGCGTCCAGCTGGTGATCACGGCGTACGAGATGGGCCTGGTCTCCCCGTCCGGCTGAACGGGCCGACCGGGCCCCGGCCGGCGGGGCCCGGGCTCAGGGCGGAGGGGTCCGGGCTCAGGGCGCGGAGCCGTCGGCGCGGCCGGCCTCCCGGGCCGCCCGCTCCACCCGGTCGCGGTGCTCCCGCCACCAGGCCGTGTCCCCGGGGGGTGTGCACGCGCCGTCGACGCGCAGCCCCGTGGCGGCGTCGACGAGTTCGCGGACGATGTCGGCGTGCCCGGCGTGCCGGCCGGTCTCGGCGATCATGTGCACCAGGCTCCGGTGCAGGGTGGTCTCGCTCCGGGCCCCCCACGCGACCCGGCCGACGGAGTCGAGGTCCAGCGACTCGATCGTCCGGTCCGAGTGGGCCCACACGGTGCGGTACAGCTCCGTGATCCGCTCACGCGGCTCCTCCGGGGTGGCCCACAGGTCCGCGTTGGGCTCGGCGGCTCCCGTGATCCACAGGCCCGGCGCCTCGAAGGGCCTGCCGAAGGTCGCGCCGAAGTAGAGGGCCTCGGCGCTGGTCAGGTGCTTGACCAGGCCCAGCAGGTTGGTGCCGCTGGGGGTCAGGGGGCGGCGCACGTCGTACTCGCCGAGCCCTTCGAGCTTCCACAGGAGGGCGTCGCGGGCGTCCTGGAGGTACACCCGCAGGTCTTCTTTGGGATCAGGTCCGGTCATGGGGCGAGTCTGCCGCGCGGAGGCCCGCCGGCCATCCGGTTTTCCGGCCGCCCCGGCCCGGAGGGCGGCGCAGGGCCCGACCGGCCGCTCCCGCCGCCCCGCGTCCAGGCCGGTCGGCGGGCCCGGGGAAGCGGAGACGGCCGGGCCGGGTCCCTCAGGACCCGGCCCGGCCGTCGTACGTGCGGGAGGAGCTCAGGAACGCTTCTGCGCGTCCTTGTCCGCCTTCTCCGCCCGCTTCTCCTTGATGCGCACGGCCTCCTTGCGGACCTCGGCCTGGGTGGCGCGCTCCTTCTGCAGCCACTCCGGGTTGTCCTGCTTCAGGGCCTCGATCTGCTCGGTGGTGAGCGCCTCGGTGATCCCGCCGCGCGCGAGGCCGGCGATGGAGACGCCCAGCTTCGAGGCGACCACCGGGCGCGGGTGCGGCCCGTTGCGCCGCAGCTCCACCAGCCAGGCGGGCGGCTCGGCCTGGAGTGCGTTCAGCTCGGTGCGCGAGACCACGCCCTCCTGGAACTCTGCGGGGGTGGCCTCGAGGTACACACCCAGCTTCTTCGCCGCGGTCGCGGGCTTCATCGTCTGGGTGCTCTGGTGCGACGTCATGCTCCAAGGGTATCGAGCATGTGCGCGGGCTCCGACCACGCCCGGTAACCTTGCGGGGTGACAGGCTCGGATGCATCCCCTTCGTTCCGGCTCGCCTACGTCCCGGGGGTCACACCCACCAAGTGGGTGCGGATCTGGAACGAGCGGCTGCCCGACATCCCGCTGACCCTGGTCGGCGTGACCGCCGGCGAGGCGTTCGCCGCGCTGCGCGGCGGTGACGCCGACGCCGGTTTCGTCCGGCTGCCCGTGGACGGCGCGGACCTCAGCGCGATCCCGCTCTACACCGAGACCACCGTGGTCGTGGTCCCCAAGGACCACGTCGTGGCCGCCGTGGACGAGGTGTCGACCGAGGACCTGGCCGACGAGATCGTGCTGCACCCCCTGGACGACGTCCTGGGCTGGGAGACCCCGCCCGGCAAGCCCGCGTTCGAACGGCCCGCCACCACGGCCGACGCGATCGAGCTGGTGGCGGCCGGCATCGGCGTGCTCGTCGTCCCGCAGTCCCTCGCCCGCCTGCACCACCGCAAGGACCTGACCTACCGGACGGTGACGGACGCGCCCGCCTCCCGGGTCGCGCTGTCCTGGCCGGAGGACAAGACCACCGACATGGTCGAGGACTTCATCGGGATCGTCCGGGGCCGGACGGTGAACAGCTCGCGCGGCCGTCAGGCCACGCCGCCGCAGGCCAAGCAGGAGCGCAAGGCCGCCCCGGCGAAGAAGACGGGCGGCAAGCCCCGGACGGCCGGGAAGCCGGCGGCGAAGTCCGGCGGCAAGCCCACTCGCGGCGGCGCGGCCCCCAAACGCGGCAAGCCCCGCCGCCGCCCGTAGCCCCGACCCGGCCCGCCCGCCACGGTCGGCCCGTCCGCTCAGTTCGGCGCGTCCGGCTCCGGTGGCTGCTCCGGCTCCGGTGGCCGGTCCGGGGCGTCGGGCGGGGGACGGACCGGCTCCCGGGGGGACGCCGGGTCGCGGAGGGTGACCAGGCGGTAGGCCGGGGCGCGCTTCGGGCGGCGCTCGCCACCGCGCAGCCCCCGGGCCTGCTGGACGGCCGCGTCCACGAGCGCGGCCACCAGCGGGTTCGCCCGGCGCAGCCGCAGCAGCTGGTCGGAGCGCAGGCCGATGATCGCGGCGGCCGTGCCGGCGTGCGCGCCCCGGGCCACGGACTGCAGGAACAGCCGCAGGCCCAGCGCGCCGATCCGCCCCCGCGCCGGCCCCCGGTGCGCCGCCGACAGGGCCGTCGCCGCCGCGAGCGCGGCCTCGAAGGCGGGGTCCTGGGCCCGCCACCCGGCGAGCAGCGCCTCCGGGATCCCGGCCGCCGCGGCGCAGCCCGCCGGGCCCAGCCCCATCGCGGCCGCGTGCACGGCGCGGGCGCGCCGGTCGTCGTTCTCCGCCTGCAGATCGGGGTGCGGGTCGAGCGCGGCGGCCAGGGCCCGGTCGACCTCCTCGGCGGCGGTCAGGCCCGCCACCAGGTCCCGGGCCCACTCCCGGCCGCGCTCCGGCTCGTCCTGTGCCCGCTCGTCCACGGTCCGTGCGCCTCCCGCCCGGCTCCTCCGGGTCTCCTGGTCCCATTGTGCGGCCGCGGCGGAGCCCGTGCGGAAACGTCCCGGCGCGCGGCCGGTCCTCGCGTTGCGCGGCCGGGAGCGGGCGGGCAGGGTCGGTGGGGCGATCCCCCGCAGGAAGGTCGGACCATGCCCATCGCCACCGTCAACCCCACGACAGGCCAGACCCTGCGCACCTTCGACGCGCTCGACGCCGACGGCATCGAGCGCTGCCTGGACGAGGCCGCGCGCACGGCCGCCTCCTACCGGCGGACCACCTTCGCCGAGCGCTCCGCGCTGCTGAACCGCGCGGCCGACCTCCTGGAGGCCGAGGCCGAGGACGTCGCCCGCACCATGACCATCGAGATGGGCAAGCCGCTGGCCGCCGCCCGCGCCGAGGCGGCCAAGTGCGTCAAGGCGATGCGCTGGTACGCCGCCCACGCCGAGGGCCTCCTCGCCGACGAGCACCCCGCCGACTCCGACGTCCGCGACGCGGGGGCCTCGGCCGTCCGGGTGCGCTACCGGCCCATCGGGGTGGTGCTCGCCGTCATGCCGTGGAACTTCCCGCTCTGGCAGGTCGTGCGGTTCGCGGCGCCCGCCCTCATGGCAGGGAACGTGGGCCTGCTGAAGCACTCCTCCAACGTCCCCCAGACGGCTCTCTACCTGGGCGACCTCTTCGAGCGGGCCGGCTTCCCGCGGGGCTGTTTCCAGACCCTGCTGATCGGGTCGGGCCCCGTCGAGGGCATCCTGCGCGACCCCAGGGTCGCCGCCGCCACCCTGACCGGCAGCGAACCGGCCGGGCGGGCGGTGGCCTCGGTCGCCGGGGACGAGGTCAAGAAGACCGTCCTGGAGCTCGGCGGCAGCGACCCGTACGTCGTGATGCCCTCCGCCGACATCGCCCGCGCCGCGAAGACGGCCGTGACCGCGCGGGTGCAGAACAACGGCCAGTCCTGCATCGCCGCCAAGCGGTTCATCGTGCACACGGACGTCTACGAGGAGTTCGCCCGGCTCTTCACCGAGGGCATGGCGGGGCTGACGGTCGGCGACCCGATGCACGAGTCCACGGACGTCGGCCCGCTCGCCACCGAGAGCGGCCGCGCGGACGTGGAGGAGCTGGTCGACGACGCCGTCCGCCAGGGGGCCACGGTCCTGTGCGGGGGCCGGCGCCCGCCCGGGCACCCGGACGGCTGGTTCTACGAGCCCACCGTGCTGGCCGACGTCACCCCGGCGATGCGGATCGACCTGGAGGAGACCTTCGGACCCGTCGCCACCCTCTACCGGGTGGGCAGCCTCGACGAGGCCGTGGAGCGGGCCAACCACACGCCGTTCGGACTGAGTTCGAACGTCTGGACCCGGGACGGCGCCGAACTGGAGCGGTTCGTCCACGAGCTGGAGGCCGGCGGCATCTTCGTCAACGGGATGACGGCCTCCCACCCCGCCCTGCCCTTCGGCGGCGTCAAGCGGTCCGGCTACGGGCGGGAGCTGTCCGGGCACGGCATCCGGGAGTTCTGCAACATCACCACCGTGTGGCAGGCGGCGGATCCGGCCTGAGCGTCACGCCTCCATGAGGCCCTGGACATGGTCGGTGATCATGTCCAGGATCTCCGCGGCCGCCTTCTCGTCGCCGAGGACCAGCAGGGCGAGGGTCAGCCCGTCCGTCATCGCGGCCAGATAGCTGGCCAGGACGCCGACCGGGACCCGGGGCCGCAGGCCGGTGTCGCGGCCCAGCTGCCGGATCAGCTCCTCGTAGGTGTCGCGGTACAGGGCGTACTGGCGGCGCGCCAGGTGCTCGAACCCCGGCTGGCGCAGGGCGTACTGGGTGAGCTCGTACGTCAGCATGTGCTCGCCGGGCTGGGCGCACACGTGGTCCCAGTACGCCTGGAAGCCGGCCCGGATCGTCTCGCGCAGGGTCGGCTTCGGGCGGATCGCCTCCTTGACCACCGTGATGTAGTGCGCGGTGATCGTCTCGATGACGGCTTCGAGCAGGGCCTGCTTGGAGTCGAAGCAGTAGTGGAAGACGCTGAGCGACACCCCGGCCTCGGCGGCGATCGACCGGGTCGTGGTGCGGGCGACGCCGTCGCGGGTCATGGCGCGGATCGCGGCCTCGGTCAGCTGGGTCCGCCGCTCCGCCGACGGCATCCGGGCCATGGAACCGGGAACCCCTCTCGTGTCACGAGGCCGGAGCGGGGGCCGGCCGGTCCGGCCGGCCCCCGCCGCCTCAGCTGCTGAAGACGCCGACCTCGTGCAGGGAGTAGCCCCACTGGGTGGCGCGCTGGACCCCCTGGACGCGGAGGTAGCGTGCCGTCACGCCGTCGAACCGGGCCGTGTCCAGGCCGCCGTCGCTGTCGGTCGTGGACCAGGCCGTCTGCCAGTCCGAGCCGTCCGTGGACGTCTCGATCCGGTACGCCTTCCCGTACGCGCGCTCCCAGTCCAGGGTGACGCGCCCGATGCGGTGCGCGGAGCCCAGGTCGATGCGCAGCCACTGGTTGTCGTTCCACTCGCTGGCCCAGCGGGTGCCGGAGTCGCCGTCCACGGCCCGGGCGGGGGAGTAGTCGACGAAGGGGTTCCACCACTCCGAGGTGGACGCCGAGGCGGACGCGCCGGTGGCGAGGTTGACGCTGCCCTGGTGCTTCTCGGACGCGCCCCAGGTGGTGAGGTAGGACTCGGCGCCCTTGAACAGGTCGTCGACCACGTCCTGGCCGCCGACCAGCCGGATGTCCTCGATCCAGTCGGGGACCAGCCCGTAGTGGGCGGCGCCGTCGGTGTTGAGGTCCCAGGTGCGCTGCCCGGCGGTCTGCCGGTCGATGACCGAGCCGCCGTCGGTGCTGCGGAAGGGGTACTTCACCGGGTTCGGGGTGTTCGCGCCCCGGGGGCCGGGCCAGCCGCCGACGCCGTTCATGTCGGTGCCGTAGCCGTAGCCGACGTGGTACTTGTCGCGGAGCGCGTCCGTGCGCTTGGCCTCCGCGCTGAACGCCTCGGAGCCGCTCATGTACTGGGCGGCGAAACCGCCGAGCTTGTAGAGGCGCTCGGTCCAGCCGAGGTCCATCCAGCTGTGCGAGGAGATCACGCCCGGGTACGACTCCGACTCCAGGATGTCGAAGGCGCGGCCCGCGGCCTTGACGCTCATGTGGTCGACCTCGAGCATCATCTTGCGCTTCATCATGCCGCGCACGGCGTACTCGCCGAGTTCGGTGAGCCCGCGGGTGTTGCACTGGGCGCCGGCGGCGTACGTGGGCACCGCCACCCCCGCCGGGAGCTCCTTCTGCGCCGCGGGAGCGGGGGCCAGGCCGATCGGGTTGTCCTTCTGAGGGCCGGTGCACTGCTCGGTCTTCCAGAAGGTTCCGGTCGACAGGAACTGGCCGACGTTGATCGCGGTGCCGAGGGCGCCCTCGTCGAACCGCACGCCGCACAGGGCGTTGTCGAACTTGTGGCACAGGAACATGCTGCGCACGCCCAGCTTGTACAGCTCGTCCAGGCCCCGGTCGATGTCCTCCTTGGAGCACTGCGCGACGTCGAGGATCTGCTTGCAGCCGAAGGGCTCGGAGGTCTCCACGCCCATGACGACGGCCAGCTTGCCCTGCTTGATGACCTCGCGGGCCTGGTCGGAGCTGGTGACGATGCGGAACCAGCCCTTTCCGGGGCCGCCGTACATCTTGTCGATGAACGCCTGCATGTCGTACGTCTTCTGGGCCTCGAGGCGGATGGCGGTCATCTCGTCGCAGCCGCGGTCCTTGAAGAAGTAGACCGAGCAGATCACCCCGTTGGTGACGAGGTCGTTGACGAGGACCCGCTGGCCGCCGCGCCAGGCCCGCTCGACCCAGGCGTAGTAGTTCTGCTGGTGCGTCAGCGAGTCGTGGGCGGGCCAGTCCTTGAAGGTGGGCCAGCCGTTGGGGTCGTGCTTGCCGTCCCCGCCCTTGGTGATGAAGTCGAAGACGGCGAGGGTGCCGTCGGGGTAGTGCTCGGGGCAGTCCTTGAGGGCGTCGGCGACGCCCATCTCGGAGAAGGGCTTGCCGCAGATCAGCCGGCCGCCGAAGCCCTCGTTGGACATCAGGTGGTCGTGGGCGTCGACGAAGCCGCGGACCCTGCCCTGGGCGTCGGTGCCCTTGAAGGGCTCACCGGTCACGTTGACGTCGGAGTCGGGCTGGGGCCGGGCCGTGGGGTTCCACCAGCCGGGATCGGCCGCGGAGTCGGCGAGGGAGGCGGGCGCGGGCCCGAGCACCATCGCGAACGCGGCGATCAGGAGCGAGAGGAGCGCGAAGGGACGCCGGCGCCGGCGGCGCGGGCGTGGGGGAGGGTGAGGGGTCAAGGTGATCACTCATGCCTTCGGTCGGCGGCGAGCGCGGTCGAATCAAGGCATGAGTTGTCATGCCCCGCACAACAGAGGGCACGAGAATCGCTACTGGCGCGTAAGGAGTCAAGGGTCCGGGACGCTTGACCTGATGGACCGTCGGATCCGGCGCGCCGGGACGGGCCCTCGGGCGCGGGCCGCCGCCCGGGTCAGGGAGCGGTGCCCGGGCCCGTCATCGGGGTCACCCCGGTGCGGTGCTCCACCAGCGCCTCCGCCCTCTCGCGGAGTTCCGCGAGGGGCTTCTGCGTCACGGAGCCGCGCACCAGGCTGAGCCCGTACCTGCCGCGGTCCCGCTGCTCCTTCGGGCTGCTGGTGGGGGTGAACGGCTTGTTCTCGTCGGGCGGGCCCAGCCTTACGGCGACGTACGGGGCGGACGGGTCCGTCGTGTGCCAGAGCGTGATGCGCTGCCGGCCGCGGGTCATGTTGAGGATCTCGTTGCTGTTCGCGACATTGCCCTGATACCGGTAGTACGGCGATTCCGGCCCCGGCGGGGACTGGTCCTTCTTCTCCTTCCGGAGCGTCGACGACTGCTTTCGCAGGGTCACGTAGTCGTTGTTGATGGCCATCCTGTCCTTCCGGGCCACCCACGCCTCGGTTTCGATCCTGATCGTCTCGAACGGGGTCTCGGCCGGTCTGTCGATCACGGCGACCTCGTCCTGCGCCCAGTCCTCGCCCGGATTCAAGGGCCTGCCCGACGGCTGGATGAATTCGTCCGAGCGGATCACCCTCCGCCGGGCGGAGTCCTCCGGCTTCGCGCTGACGGGCTTGCCGTAGACCCAGTAGATGCTGCCCAGGACGTACACGGGTATCTGGCCGGAGTTCTTCACCTGGAAATGGAACGGGACGAAGAGCTTCGTCCGCTCCTCGTTGAGGCTCGGTGTGCCGAAGGCCGTTGTGATCTCGATCAGCGGAGCCGTCGTCGAGGGGACGTAGACATGGGTGTAGGCGAGGTTGGCGAACGCCAGCAGGGTGGAGATCACCACCCCGATCGCGATCCGCCGGGGATTGGGCAGGCCCTTCCACGCCCGGCCGTGGATGAGCACCGACAGGGTCCAGAGGGACCACGGGACGAGGGCGCACCACAGCAACAGCCAATGCGTGTACCGCCCGCCGTGGAGCTGTATGAAGAGCAGGACGGCGCTGGCGCTGAGGGAAGCCGCGGCTCCGATCAGGATGACCGTCCCCGAATACCTGATCTCCCGCTTGCCCCAGTAGTCGAACGTGGCCGCCGCGGCCACCACTTCGGTCACGGCCATGAGGAGGAAGATGAACCCGGTCATGCGCCCGAGGTAGGTCAGGGCCGTGAAGGTGTCCGACATGCCGATCCTGACGAACACGTATGCGGTTGCCAGGAGGCCGGTCGCCATGAGGAGGCCGTGGACCCGTCTGCGGCACGGGTGGTCCGGCCACGCGGTGCCGTCCCCGCCGTGCCAGCGGATGTCGTGTGCGAAGGGGATGCCGGAACGGTGCAAGAGCCTCTGCAGTCCCTTGGCGCTGCGGACCCTTCCGGCGGGCCTGTCGTCGATGGTGACCTTCCGCCACCCGAACGCATCCGGCGCTCCCACGGCTACCACGGGTGTGTTCGCCATGGCACCAGTCTGCTTCCGTGCCCGGGTGAGCGCGCCCCGAGGGGACAGCGGGTGCGGTCCGGCCGGGGGCGGGGTGAGACTGGTGGTGACCCCTCCCTCGTTCTCCCTGGAGGTTCCCATGCGCAGAAGGGTTCTCGGGCTCATCGCCGCCGTCGTCCTCGCCGTTCTCGGCGCCGGGGTCCATGCCGCTCAGGCCGACGTGGACACGGCCACGTGCAAGGCCACAGGGGGAAAGGTCCAGTACGACTCCTCGACCGGATTGTGGACCTGTGTCGGAGGCGAACGGGACGGGGAGGCCGTCGTCTGACGCGGCACCGGTGCGGGCGCGCGGGGTGCGGCCGGGCCGCCTATCGTCGAGGTATGAGCGAGACCGTGGTCGTGTACGAGTACGACCGGCCGGGCGGCGAGGGGTCCGTCCTGCGCGTACACGCGGCTCCCGCCGCCCCTGGCCGCAGCTCCGTACGCGGCCCCCGGACGCTCTGCGGCCGGGACACCTTCGCCATGGAGACGGCCCCCCGGCAGCCCTCCGGGGACCCGGGTGCGCCCTGGTACCCGCAGGAGTACGCGGACCGGGTCTGTCCGGCCTGCGCGGACGCCGCCGGGTAGGGCGGGCACAGGGGGTCAGCGGCCGGGGGCCATGTCGTACGTGACCCACATGGTGCGAGTGGCCACCTGGTCGTACTTGGACCGCGCCCGGTGGTTGTCGTCGGCGGTGATCCACCGGACGACGCTCCAGCCGCGCTCCGCCGCGAGCTCGCGCAGGGCGCCGAGCAGCAGGTCGGCGGCGCCGCAGCCGCGGTGTTCGGGGGCGACGAACAGGTCGTCCAGGAAACAGCCGGTCGTCGCGGACAGCGGGCGGGCGAAGGGGCGGTAGTGGGCGAGGCCGACCAGCCGGCCCTCGGTGTCCTCGGCCACCAGGGCGCCGACCTCGTGCGCGGGGTCGTTGATCCAGGCCCAGACGGTCCCCGCGGCCTCCTCGGTCTGCTCCACCCGGTAGAAGTCGGCGTACCCCCGGTACAGGGCGCGCCACTGGGCGAAGTCCCCGGGCTGGGCGGTGCGGACCACGATGTCGGACATGTCTGGGATCTCCTGGGGTCGGGGCTCGGGGAACCGATCATGCCGGAGCGCCCGGCGGCCCGTGATGCGCCGCCGTGTCCAAAGCCGGGCCGCCGTCCTGACGCCGTGGACAGGGGTGGACGCGGCGGAGCCCGGTCCGGCGGGTCGCCGGACCGGGCCCCTGGAGGATGCCGCGGGGTCGGTCAGCTCACCCGGAGGGTGACGTCGTCGACCACGAAGGAGGTCTGGAGGGACTGGTCCTCCACCCCCTGGAACCGCAGGGTGACGGTCTGCCCGGCGAACGGGGAGACGTCGTAGCTCTTGAGCACGTAGCCGGATCCCGCGTCCGCGTTGGACAGGGTCTCCAGGGTCTGGCCGCCCACCGAGACGGTGAACGTGTCGTAGACGGTGCTCTCGGTCTCGTCGGTGTCGATGTGCAGGTAGAAGGAGAGGCGGGCCGAGGAGCAGCCGGCCGGGAGGGTCAGCGACTGCGCGGCGCTGTCGGTGCGCGGGGAGCCCCAGCCGTTGAGCCACGCCATGTAGGCGCCGGCGTGCGGGGTCTCGCCGGCCTGGTTGGTGATGACCCCGGAGGTGGCGCTCCAGGGGGCGGCGCCGTTCTCGAAGCCGCCGTTGGCCACGACCTCGGCCGGGGTGCAGCTGCCGCCGCCCCCGCCGATGGTCAGCGTGTACGTGGTGCCGTGGGTGGTGGAGCCGGTGCCGGTCACGGTCAGGGTCGCCGTGCCGGGGGCGGTGCCGGCGGCCACCTGGACGGTGAGGGTGGAGGACTGGCCGGACTGTACGGAGGACGGGCTGAGGGTGGCGGTGACGCCGGCCGGGGCGCCCGAGACCGTCAGGGCGACGTTCTGGGGGCTGCCGCTGACGGTGGCGGTGTTCACCGTCGAGGTGACGCTGCCGCCCGGCGCGGCGGTGCCCGCGGCGGGGGAGGTGGAGAGGGAGAAGTCGGAGGCCGGGGCGGTGCCGCCGACGGCCTGCTTCCAGATGGCGTAGGCGACCCCGTCGGCGCTGCGGTCCAGGACCGTGGCGCTGATGTTGGCCGGGGTGTCGCAGGAGCTGTGGTAGCAGGAGTCGTACGCCGCGTTCGCGGTGCCGCCCCACTTCGCGGCCTGCGCGGAGGTCTTGCGGGCGCTGGCGCCGGCCGCGTAGCCGGAGGTGGGGATGCCGGCCTGCTGGAAGGAGTAGTCGTCACTGCGGCCCTGGCCCTCGGTGTTCTCCTCGGGCGCGAGGTTCAGCGAGGTCCAGTACGCCTTGAGGGGGGCGGCCGTGGTGGAGTTGACGTTGTTGATGAAGTAGCCGCCGTTGGGCGAGCCGACCATGTCGAAGTTGTAGTAGCCCTTGATGGCGGCGCGCTGGGCGCTGCTCAGCTGCCCCACGTAGAACTTCGAGCCGTTGAGGCCCTGCTCCTCGTCGGTCCACCAGGCGAACCGCACGTGCTTGGTCATGGCGGGGTTCTTCTGGGCCAGGACCAGCGCGTTCTCCAGCAGGGTCGCGGAGCCGGAGCCGTTGTCGTTGATGCCCGGGCCGGCGGAGACGCCGTCGAGGTGGGCGCCGAACATCACGGTCTGGTCGTCGGGGCCGCCCGGCCAGTCGGCGATCAGATTGTTCGACGGGTAGGTGCAGGAGGTGCAGGCCTGCTCGGTGACGGTGTAGCCGGCCGCCTGGAGCTTGCCCTTGATGTAGGCGAGGGACTGGGTGTGGCCGCCGCTGCCGGCGCGGCGGTTGCCGCCGTTCTGCGTGGCGATGGTGCCCAGCTGGTTCAGGTGGGCCTGGACGTTGGCCGCGCTGATGTCCGGCGGGGTGGTGGGGTCGGGCTGGCCGCCGCCGACGGTCAGGGCGTAGTCGGCGGTGTGCGCGAGGGCGGCGCCCTGGCCCTTGACGGTGACCGTGGCCGGCCCGGGAGCCGTGGTGGAGCTCGCGGACAGGGTCAGGGTGGAGGACTGGCCGGACTGCACGGTGGCCGGGTTGAAGGCGGCGGTGACCCCGGAGGGCAGTCCGCTCGCGGTGAGGGTGACCTGCTGGGCCTGGCCGGTGGTGGTGCTGGTGGCCACGGTGGTGGTCACCGAGGCGCCCTGCTGCACGCTGCCCGACGCCGGGTTGAGGGTGAGCGAGAAGTCGCCCTGGCCGCTGGGGGCGCAGGCGGGGTCGCCGGACTGGGCCGGCACGCTGATCGCGTCCCAGGCGGCCTTGGTCTTGTTGAACAGGTCGCAGGAGGCGTCGAGGGCTTTCGCGGAACTCAGCGTCGCCGTCCGGTACTTCTTGTAGGACATGCTGCTGGTCTTGAGCAGCATGGCGCCGTAGAAGATCTTGCCGGCGTTCTGCACGCCCACGCCGGTGACCGTGGACTGGTTGCAGGTGCTGCTGGCCGGCTTGCCGCCGCCGGGGTTGCTGCCCTCGGCCAGCAGGTAGAACCAGTGGTTCAGGGGGCCCGCGGCCGCGTGCACCTCGGTGCCCGGTATCGCGGAGCTGTAGCAGGACGGGTCGTTGTTGACCGCCGAGGGGTTGTACATGTTCCGGATCGGGCCCCGGCCCTGGAGGTTGATCATCTCGCCGACGGTGTAGTCGGGGGTGTCGTACGGGGCGGGCTCGTTGGCGTACGCCTCGGTCAGCGCGCCGAAGATGTCGCCGGTGCCCTCGCCGAGCCCGGCTTCCTGGCCGCTGGTGCCGCCGGGGGTGTTGGTGTCGATGGCGTGCCCGTACTCGTGGCCCACCACGTCGATGCCGGCGATCCACTCGTTGGCACTGTTGTGGCCGATGGTGACGGAGCTGCCGTCCCAGTACGCGTTGAGGTCGCCCAGGCCCACCTTGCCCGGGAAGCTGCGGCCGTTGCCGTCGACGCCGTTGCGGCCGAGCCACTGGCGCAGCATGTCCCACTGCTTCTGCGCGGCGAACATGAGGTCCGTGCACCCGGTCTCCTTGGAGGTCGGGTTGCCGGTGCCCCAGGAGTCCGAGGACTTCGAGAAGACGGTGCCGCTGCTGTAGTCCGCGCAGCTCAGGCCCGGGCGGTTCGGGTCGCGCAGGGAGTAGGTGCCGCCGGAGGCGGTGGTGTCGACCGTCAGCGGGTTGGGGCCGTTCCACTTGCTGCTGCCGCTGCCCGCGACGACCTCGTCCCAGCGGTCGACGACCCTGCCGGTGCGGGCGTCCACGAAGACGTGCAGCCGGCTGGGCGCCGACTTCGTCGACCCGGTCAGGACCGTCTCCCAGGCCAGGACCGGCTTGTCGGCCTTGAGCCGGACGACCAGACGGCTGCTCTCCACCCGTTCCACCCGGGCCAGTTCGGCCCGGGCCGAGGACTCGGCCGCCCTGGCGGTGACGGTCGGGGTGGTCGCGACGTCGATCACGGTCGAGGAGGCCGACTGGAGGGCGCGGACCTTGCCCTCCCCGTCCGCGAGGACGACCGCGTCGCCGCCGACGACCGGCAGGCCGCGGTAGCTGCGCTCGTACGCGACGGAGAACAGGTCCTGCACCCAGGGGGTGACCAGGCGGCGGTCGTACTGCTGTTGCGGCTGGTTGACCAGGCCGTCGAGGCCGCTGCGGACGGCCGCGTCCGCGGCGGCCACGGCCCGGTCGGCCCGCGAGGGCCGGGGCGGTACGGGATCCGGCTGCTGCGCGGCCGACGCGGTGCCGGCCAGCGCTCCGGCGAGGCTCGCGGTCAGCGCGAAGGCCGCCACGGACGCCGTCCATCTGGTGGGCTGCACGAGTCCACTCCGATCGTGTGTGTGGGGGGTGTCTGGCTTGCGCCGTCGCCGAGTATGAGCGTGGACATGGCGAGATTGGGACATCCCTGCGGGCATAAGGCCCGGGTTATGGTGCGGCGCGGTGACGCTGCGTAAGCTGCCGGGATGCAGCTGGAGTTGAGGCACCTGCAAGCCGTCTGCCGGATAGCGGAAGCAGGCAGTCTGGGCGCGGCCGCGCGCCGGCTCGGGGTCTCCCAGCCGGCGCTCTCCGCCCAGCTGCGCAGGATCGAGCGGGTCACCGGCGGCGAACTCTTCGTCCGCGGCCGCAGCGGGGTGGAGCCCACCCCGCTGGGCCACTTCGTCCTCGCCAAGGCCCGCCGGGTGCTCGGCGAGATGGACGCCCTGGGGGCCGAGGCCCGCGCCCTGTCGGCGGACGCGCCCCTGCGGCTCGGCTGCATCCTGCTGGTCCTCCTGGACGGACTGCTCGCCCGCACCGACCTGGCCCTGGCCGGGCGGGAGGTGGCGGTGGACCTGGAGACCTCGGTGACGGCCCTCGTACGGATGCTCGGCGCCGGCCGGTACGACGCCATCGTCTACGGCGAGGTCAACGACTACGAGGTCCCCCTGCCCGGCGGCGTCCAGGCCCGCACCGTCGTGCCCCGGGAGCCGTTCTGCATCCGGATGTCCGCGCGCCACCCCCTGGCCGGCCGCACCCGGCTCGACCTGGCCGACCTGGCCGGCGAGCAGTGGATGACCCTCGTCCAGGACGACGACGGCGGCCCCGAGGCCCTGATCGAGGCCTGCGCCAGGGCGGGCTTCACCCCCTCGCTGCGCTACCGGATCACCGACCGCAAGATGCAGCACGACCTGATCGCGGCGGGCCGGGCGGTCTCGCTCAGCCAGCCCACCGCCCCCGCCGTACCGGGCACGGTCATGCGGCCCCTGGCCGGCACCCCCGTCACCGGCCGGATCCGGCTGGCCTGGAACCGGGCGTCGGTCTCCGCGCACCAGGCGGAGCTGCTCCACCGGGCGGCAGTGGAGGCCTACCTGGCGAACGTGGACAACAACGCCTTCCACCGGACATGGTGGGACGCCCACCCGGAAGCCCATCCGACCCTCGGCTGACCTCCGCCGCCGCCCCGCCCCCGCACCCCCGCCGCGCGCTCACGCGCTGTGCGCCCCTGGTCGCGGGCGGTTTCCCCGCCACCCCCGCAGAGGATGCCGGGCGCGGTCGGGTTAGCATATGAGCGCCGCCTAGCTCGAAAGATAACTCTGTGACTGTCAACGAGGACTCGTTCAGCAACTGGAAGACCCGCGAGGAGATCGCGGAGTCGATGATCCCGATCATCGGGAAGCTGCACCGCGAGCGGGATGTAACGATCCTGCTGCACAGCCGCTCCCTGGTGAACAAGTCGGTGGTCAGCATCCTCAAGACCCACCGGTTCGCCCGGCAGATCGACGGCGAGGAGCTCTCGGTCACCGAGACCATGCCGTTCCTGCAGGCCCTCGCCGCGCTCGATCTCGGTCCGTCGCAGATCGACATCGGCATGCTCGCCGCGAACTACAACAGCGACGACCGCGGCCTGTCCGTGGCCGACTTCACCGCCGAGGCCCTCGCCGGCGCCACCGGCGAGAACAAGCTGGAGGGCTCCTCCGGCCGCGACGTCGTCCTCTACGGCTTCGGCCGCATCGGCCGCCTCGTCGCCCGCCTGCTCATCGAGAAGGCCGGCTCCGGCAACGGCCTGCGCCTGCGCGCCATCGTCGTCCGCGGTGGCGGCGAGGCGGACCTGGTCAAGCGCGCCTCGCTGCTGCGCCGCGACTCGATCCACGGCCAGTTCCAGGGCACGATCACGGTCGACGAGGCGAACAGCACGATCATCGCCAACGGCAACGCGATCCGCGTGATCTACGCGAACGACCCCTCCGAGGTCGACTACACGGCGTACGGCATCAAGGACGCCATCCTCATCGACAACACCGGCAAGTGGCGCGACCGCGAGGGCCTCTCCAAGCACCTGCGCCCCGGTATCGACAAGGTCGTCCTGACCGCCCCGGGCAAGGGCGACGTCCCGAACATCGTGCACGGCGTCAACCACGACACGATCAAGCCGGACGAGCAGATCCTCTCCTGCGCCTCCTGCACCACCAACGCGATCGTCCCGCCGCTCAAGGCCATGGACGACGAGTACGGCGTGCTGCGCGGCCACGTGGAGACCGTCCACTCGTTCACCAACGACCAGAACCTCCTGGACAACTACCACAAGGCCGACCGCCGCGGCCGCTCCGCGCCGCTGAACATGGTCATCACCGAGACCGGCGCCGCCTCCGCCGTCGCGAAGGCGCTGCCCGACCTCAAGGCGCCGATCACCGGCAGCTCGATCCGCGTCCCCGTCCCGGACGTCTCGATCGCCATCCTCAGCCTGCGCCTGGGCCGCGAGACCACCCGCGACGAGGTCCTCGAGTACCTCCGCGGCGTCTCCCTGCACTCGCCGCTGAAGCGCCAGATCGACTTCACCACCGCCCCCGACGCCGTCTCCATGGACTTCGTCGGCTCGCGCCACGCCTCGATCGTGGACGCCGGCGCCACCAAGGTCGACGGTGACAACGCGATCCTGTACCTCTGGTACGACAACGAGTTCGGCTACTCCTGCCAGGTCATCCGTGTGGTCCAGCACGTGTCCGGCGTCGAGTACCCGACCTACCCGGTCCCGGTCGCCTGACCGTCCCCCGGGAGAGCGTGCGCTCCGGTGCCCCGTCGACTTCGGTCGGCGGGGCACCGCTGTGATTCATCCGCTTTCATCCGCTTCCTAGGATGGTCACATGACCGACACCGCACTTCCCCCCTGCCCCGAATGCTCCGGCGCGTACGCCTACGAGATGGGCACCCTCCTCGTCTGCCCCGAATGCGGGCACGAGTGGTCGCTCGCGGTCGGCGAGACCGACGGCGGCGCCCCGCGGGAGCGGGTGGTCAAGGACGCGGTCGGCAACGTGCTCGCCGACGGCGACACCGTGACCGTCGTCAAGGGGCTGAAGGTCAAGGGGCACCCGACCGGCATCAAGGCCGGCACCAAGGTGCGCAACATCCGCCTCGTCGACGGAGTCGACGGCCACGACATCGATTGCCGGATCGAAGGCTTCGGCTCCATGCAGCTGAAGTCCGGCGTGGTGAGGAAAGGCTGATTCCTGACTGACATCCCGCTCACTTCCGCCCCCGTCCACCCCTGGTGGACGGGGGCTTTTCCATACCCGGACCGGCCATCGGCAGAAAGGATCAGGCCGTCGTGGCCCGATCATGCGGAACGCCGTCCCGGAGGGGCGGGATTTCCCGTGCATTCGAGCCAGACCCCGCACGGCTTCGGAACCGCGGCCGGATCTCCGCTCTAGCGGCCCGCCGCGCCCCTGGGTGATCCTGAGGCCCGGGTCGGCCGCACCAGTGGCCGGATGGGATCGATATCCGGCCGGACCGAAACCCGAGGAAATCCGTCATTCCCTTCCGCCGCCCGCGCCGTTGCGCAGGCCTGCGGAATTCCGCCCCGTGCACCTTTCGGCTTTCGCTTCCACCTGAGGGAGACACACATGTCCGACACCGCGCGCACCCCCGAATTCGGCTTCGAGGACCTCGACCTGGACCTCGGCGACCTGACCGTCACCGCGATGCGGGACACCGTCGCGCTGCCCGAGGGCGGCGCCTCGTGGGGCTCCTGCTCCTGCCAGGGCTCCTCCTCCTGCGCCAAGCCGCAGGACTCGTTCGTCGACTGACGCCCCGGACCGCGGACACCCGGACCATCGGCCTTCCACCAGAGGAGACATCCATGACGCCCGCCAACCACACGCCCGGATTCGACCTCGAGGACCTCGACCTGGACCTCGGCGACCTGACCGTCACCGCGATGCGGGACACCGTCGCGCTGCCCGAGGGCGGCGCGTCCTGGGGCTCGTGCTCGTGCCAGGGCTCGTCGTCCTGCGCGCAGCCGACCCACCCGACCCCCGCGTAACCACGCACCGCCCACGACGCAGACCCGCTTCCCGCCGCGCCCCGAGCGCGGCGGGAGGCCCGCGCCACCACCCACAGGACGGGGACCAGCATGCAGCAGCCGCACGGCACGCCGGCCGAGGCCGGAGCCGACGCCCACGGGGTGTGGTCCGCGCCGTACGCGCTGGTCCGCGCCACCGTGCTGACCCACCCCGCCCAGACGGCCGACGCCGCCGGCTTCCGCGCCCTGCTCGCCCGGCTCCACGGGATCGACCGGCAGCTGACGCGGACCGCCGCACCCCTCTGCGACGACCTGTACGCCAGCCGCGGCGGCCACCCCGACACGCTCCACCGCGACGTGGTCCTGCCGCTGCGCCGCGCCCTGCACAACGGACGCGAACCCCGCCCCGCCCTGCTGGAACGCCTCGGCGACCTCCCGCAGCGCCTTCCGCGGCTCGCCTCCTGGCTCGACCTGCGCGCCCGCCGCACCGCCCTCCTCGCCGAACTCGCCCCCGCCGCCGAACGGGCCCTGGCCGCCGAACGGGCCGCCCTGGCCGCCCTGTGCCGCGAGCCGGCCCTCGCCAAGGCCGTCGCCCTCACCAGCGCCGACCTGCTGCGGGCCGTGGAACGGGCGGGCACCGGAGCCCGGGACCGCAGGGCCCGCAAGGAGGAGCCCGCCGTCCTGCGCTACGCCCTGCGGGCCAGCACCAAGACCAGCCCGCTCTCCTGGTTCACGGCGGTCGGCTGGGGGCCCCTGCCCCAGGCCGCCGGCCGCACCGTCCCCGCCTGGGGCCGGGCGCCCCTGTTCGAGGGCCCGCTGCACGCGGTCGTCCGGCCCAGCCGCACCCTGACCACCGCCCTCAGCCTCGCCCTCCTCGACGCCCCGCACCGCCGGGCCGCCCTGCCCCACCGCATCACCAGCACCCCCCGGACCGCCGCCGGGCGGGTGGCGTACTCCCGTGACCGGACCGTCTTCGCCGGGGGCCGCTACCTCGTGGCCGGCGAGGACGAGGCCGAACTGCCCGCCACCGGCCCGCTGGGCCTGGTCACCGAGCGGGCCGGGCACCCCGTACCGCCCGAGGAGCTCACCGGGCTGCTGGCCGCCGCCCTGGCGGGCGGGGCCGGCGACGGCCGGGCCGCCGCGGCCCGCTTCCTCGGCCGGCTCACGGAGGCGGGCCTGCTGGTGCCCGTCGACCCGGTCCCGCCCCAGGACCCCGACCCGCTGGGCCGCCTCGCGGACTGGCTGCGCTCCCTCGACGGCGCCACCCCCGAGGACCGGGCCGAGGACGCCGCCCAGGCCGACCGCCTCGCCGAACTCGCCCGGACGACCACCTCCTTCGCCGACGCCCCCGCCGCGGACCGGCCCGCCCTGCTGGCCGGCCTCTCCCACCGCTGGGGCGAGGCGCTGGCCGCCGCCGGACGCCCCGTCCCGAGCGTGTCCGCACCCCTCAACGCGGTCTCCGAGGACGTCGTCGCCCCGCGGCCCCTCGACCTCGGCGGCTTCCTCGACGCCGGCGACCACGAGACGCTCGGCGAGGTCACGGCTCTGGCGGAGCTCTTCGACCTCGGCCACCTCCTGCGCCGGGTCGTCCGCGACCGCTTCGTCGCCCGCTACGGCCCCGGCGGCCGCTGCCCGAACCCGTGGGAGTTCGGCGCCGACATCGCCGACGCCTGGGAGACCGCCGGACGCCTCGCCGCCCTCGACCCCGCCGGCCCCCTCCCCACCGGGACCGGCGCCCTGGCCCGCCTGCGCGCCGGGGCCGCGGCGGCCGTCCGGGACGCCCTGGACGCGGACCCGGCCGGAGCCGCCGAGGCCGTCCTGCCCCCGGACCTCCTCAAGGGCCTCGGCGACCGGCTGCCCGACTGGGCCCTCGCCCGCCCGCTCAGCTACGCCTACTTCCTCCAGCGCGACCCCCTCACCCGGCGGCTGTGCGTCAACCAGGTCTACGGCGGCTGGGGCCGCTTCACCAGCCGCTTCCTGGACAGCCTGGACCCGCGCGCCACCACCGGGGTGTCCCGGCAGATCCGGCGCGCCCTGGGCCCCGGAGCACGCGCCGCCCAGGTCCGCCCCGTCGGCGGGTTCAACGCCAACCTCCACCCCCTCCTCGTCCCGGACGAGATCGGCCCCGACCGCCGCTGGGCCTCCCTCGGCGAGGCGGACCTGGAACTCGTCCACGACGAGGCCGACGACCAGGTGCGCATCCGGCTGCGGAGCACCGGCGAACTCCTCGACGTGCTCTACCCCGGCTTCCTCGCCCCCGTCCTGCTGCCGCGCCGCCTCGGCGCCCACCTCGCCGACCAGCCCCACGGCGTGGTCGACTTCGGCCCGCTCGTCCCCCGCGGCGCCCTCCCCGCGCCGGGCGGCGGCCGGGTCGTGCACACGCCCCGGCTGCGCCACCGCGACGTGGTGCTCCGCCGCCGCCGCTGGCTGCTGCCTCCCGACGTGCTGGAGCGGCTGCGCGCCGACCTCGCCGCCGGCGGCGAGGTCCCGGCGGAGGCCGCCGCCCACTGGCGCGCCGCCCTGGACCTCCCCGAGCAGCTCTTCCTGCACCCGGCCGGCACCGCCCCCACCGGGCGGGCCGCCGACGACTTCCTGACCCGCCTCGGCCGCCCCAAACCGCACCTCCTGGACCTGGGCAACGCCCTGCACCTGCGCTGCCTGCCCAAATGGCTCTCCCGCCACGGCGGCGGCGCCGTCCTGGAGGAGGCCCTGCCCGCCCCCGGCGGCCAGGACGCCCCGGCCCGCGCGGTCGAACTCGTCCTGGAGGTCTACCGGACCGGACGGCGGCGACGAGGCGATGAGGCGATGAGGCGATGAAACGACCCCGGACGACGAAGGAAGGGAGTACGGAGCGGATGCGTCCCGACGACCACGCCGTCGACGTGGTGGCCTACCACCACCACCCCGACAAGGCCCCCCTGCTGCGCGGGGCGCTGCTGCCCCTGGCCGAGGAGGCCGCCGCCGGCGGACTGGCCGCCCATGTGGAACGGCACTGGCTGCGCGGCCCCCACCTGCGGCTGCGGCTCCAGGGCCCGGCACGGCAGGTGACGGAGGCGGCCGGGTCCGCCGCGTCCGTGCTCCGCGACTGGCTCCGCGCGCACCCCTCGCGCTCGGACCTCACCGCGGCGCAGCTGCTGGAGCGGGCCGCCGAAGCCGGGCGCGCCGAACTCGTGCCCCCGCCCTACGGGCCGATCGAGCCCGACAACACGGTCCGCACCGAGGCCGCGGACCGCTCCTCCGTACGCGGCCTGCTCGGCGCCGACGGCACACAGCTGCGCGAGGACCTGCTGCGGGACGGACTCGGCGCACTGCGGGCCGGCGCCGGCTTCCTCGGCGAACACGGCGACGGCGCGCAGGCCCGGATCCGGCTCGCGGTGACCGCCCTCGCCGCGCACGCCTGCGCCCACCCCGGCGGCCTCGCCGGCGGCCACTGGTCGTACGTCTCCCACCTGGAGGACTTCCTCGTCCACGAGGACCCGGACGGCCGGCTGCGGGAGCGCTTCGAACGCCACGGCGAACGCGCGGACGGGGCGGTCACCGCCCTCGTCGGGCGGATCGCCGACGGCGGCGCGCTCGGCTGGGAGCGGGCCTGGGCGGACTTCTCCGCGGGAGCCGGGCGGCTGGCGCGCGCCCGCTTCGACGCGGGCGCCGACCTGCACGGCTCCGCCCCGGCGTACGCGGCGCGGGCCCTCTCCACCGGCGACCCCGCCGCGGCCGAGCGCTGGAACCACGACCGCCGCACCCGCTACAGCGAGTTCCACCGGCTGCTGAGCCGCGCCGACCCGCACGGGGCCATGTTCGACGACCCCGAGTACCTGGTGTACCGGGCCTGCACCAACGCCCTGTACCGGCTCCTCGCCATCTGCGACGTCCGCCCGCTGGAGCGCTACCTGGCGGCGCACCTGGTCGTCCGCACCGTGCCGGGCCTGACCGGCAGCGACTGGCGCACGGAGATCGGCGCGGCCGTCGACGCGGTGGAGGGACGGGCATGACCACCCTCGCGCGCCCGGCCACCGTACGCAGGCTCCGGCCCGGGGTGGCCGTGACCCCGCTGCGCGCCGGCCTGCACCTGCGGGGCCGCGCCGGGAGCGTCACGCTGGAGGGCAGCACGGCGCTCCCCGCCCTCTGGAAGCTGCTGGAGGAGCCGCTGCGCAGCGGCGGACTCGAAGCCCTGCTCGACGGCATGGCGCCCGGGTCGGCGGTGCGCGGGGCGGTGGGCGTCCTCCTCGGCCGGCTGGAGGAGCACGGCCTGCTCGTGACGGAGGACCGGCCCCCCCACCCGGAGCCCCGGGACCGGGAGCCCCCGGACCGGGAGTCCCCGGACCGGGAGTCCCCGGACCGGGAGTCCCCGGACCGGGAGCCCCCGGACCGGGAGCCCCCGGGCGCGGAGCCCCCGCAGTGGGAGCCCGTCGCCCGGTGGCTCGGGGACAGCGCCGCACGCCCCGCCGCAGCGGCCGCCGCGCTCGCCGCCGCCCGCGCCGAGGTACGGGCCGGCGACCCCGGCGCACCCCTGGCCCGCGCCGCCGGACGGGCCCTGGCGCAGGGCGGACTGCCCGTCGCCTACACCGCCGACCCGCACCTCCCCCCGGGCCGGGTCCTGCTCCGGGTCCACGGCGCCGGACCGGACCGGGCGGTCGCGGCCGGACGCTCCGGCGGGGGCGGCTACGCCACCGCACCCGGCAGCCCGGCCCAGGCGCGGTCCGACGCGCGGGCCCTGGAGGCCCGGCTCGGCCCGGCCGGGGACGGCGCTCCCGCCGCGCTCCTGCCGCTGCTGGCCGGCACGGCGGCGCACCGGCTGCTGTGCGCGGCCGCCGGGCTGCCGGACCCGGCGGCCGAGGGCGGGGACGAGCGGCTGCTGACCGGTCTGCCCGCCGTGCTCCTCGCCGACGCCCGCCCGCTGCGCGCCGACTACCGCACCTGGCTCGGCCCCGAGCGGCTCGACACGGACCGGAACACCGGCCTCGCCCCCGCGCGGACCCTCGACGAGGCGCTGCGCCGGCTGGACGCCCTCGGCGACGGGCGCTGCGGAGTCCTGCCCGGGCCGGAACCGGCCGGCCTGAGCCAGCTGCCGGTGCCGCTCGCCTCCTGCGCCCTCCCGGGCGGGCGGTCGCCCGGGAGGCGGCTCACCGGGGGCGCCCCGCGGCTGGACCTGGCCCGCCTGGAGCTGTTCTGCCGGGCCGCCGAACTGCTGTTGGGCGAAGAAGGGGCCACCCTCGGGGCGAACCCCGGGCACGCCCGGGGACGGGCCCTGCGCGCGGCGGCCGCCCGCCTGGCCGCGGGGCCGGCCGTGCCGGAGGGGCAGTGGTCGGCGCATCCGCAGGCCCGCCACTGGTTCACGACGCTGACCGGGCGCCTCGGCGTGGCGGCCCGGCCGGAGGTCCGGCGCGCGGCCCCGGGCGGGCAGGCGTACCACGCGGTCGTCCGCCGGGCGGGAACGCCCGGAGCCGCGCCGCTCGGTGAGGCCGTGGAGGCGACCCCGGGCGATGCGGCGGCCTTCGCCGCCCTGGCCGCCGTCTCCGCCGTCTCCGCCGGCCCGGCCGGGGCGGACGCCGTGCGCGTCCCGCCCTCGGGCGGGGCCGTCGCCCCCCTGGCCACCGCCGGAGCGCGGATCGCCGTCTGGGAGGACCCCGGCTGGACCAACGGCTGGATGGCGGACGTGGCCCGGCGCGAGGAGCGGCTCCAGAGCGCGCTCCGCCGGCTGACCGGAGCCGCCCTCACGGCTGATTCCCCGGCCTCCGCTCCCGCCGGCGCGCTCGCCTCCCGTCTGCGGGCCTTCGGCTTCACCGTCCTGCACACCGCCCCCGAGGAGGTCCGATGAACGTCCCCGGCCCCCTGGGCACCCTGCCCGTACCGGTGCTCGACCCCGAGGCCGCACTGGCCGCCACGGCCGGCGGGGCAGTGGTCCTGCTGACCCGGTGGACCCTGGGGCTCGCCGAGGAACTGAGCCGCCACGCCCTCTCCCACCCCGTCGCCCTGGTCCCCGTACGCTTCGACGGCCCGCTGGCCGTGGTCGGGCCGCTGCTGGCGCCGGGCGCGGCGGCCTGCCTGTGCTGCACCGAACAGCAGCGGCTGGCCACGGCGGGCGGCCGGGTGCCCTGGCGGAGTCCGGGGCTCGAACTGGCCGGCGTCCCCTCCCCGGCCCTGGCCGCCTCGCTCGGCGCCCTGGTGCGGGACCTGCTGGACGGAGCGGCCGAGGACGGGACCGAGGACGCCGGGGCGGCCGTCGTCCACATCGTCCACCAGGGGCGCGGCACCTGGTCCACCCACCGCCCGCGCCCCCTCGGCGGCTGCGCCGTCTGCCGCCCCCTGCCCGCCGACTCCGCCACCGCGCCGGCCCCGCTGCCCTCCGCCCCCCGCCCGCTGCCCGACCCGTACGTCCTGCGCCTGCCCAACCCCCGCACCGCCGGCCCCGAGCGCCTGCGGCAGGCGCTGTACGACGAGCGGTTCGGGCCCGTGCGCAGCCTCTACCGCTCCGAGGACTCCGCCTTCTCCCTGACCAGCGCACTCGTCACCGACGGCCGGGCCGTCGACGACGGCGGGTACGGCCGCGCCCGCGACTTCGCCGACAGCGAGCGCATCGCCCTCTTCGAGGCCGTCGAACGCTACGCGGGCATGCGGCCCACCGGCCGGCGCACCGACCTGCGCGCCCCCTTCGCCGCCCTGGGCCCCGACCGCGCCCTGGACCCCGAGCGGCTCGGCCTGCCCGACCCCGCCCACCACGGGCACCCGGCCTCGCCGACCGTCCCCTACGCACCGGACCTGGAACTGGACTGGGTGCGCGGCTGGTCGCTGACCCGGGGGCGCCCGGTCCTCGTCCCCGAACACGCCGCCTACTGGGACGTGCCCGGCGCCGGACGGCCGCGCGTGGTCTACGAGTCCTCCAACGGCTGCGGCCTGGGCAACAGCCCCGAAGAGGCCGCGCTCTACGGCCTGTTCGAGATCGCGGAACGCGACGCCTTCCTGATGGCCTGGTACGCCGCGACCCCGCTGCGCCGCGTCGAACCGCCCCCGGACGACCCGGACACCGCCCTGCTCGCGGACCGCGCCGCCGTGGCCGGCTACCGGCTCCGGCTGCTCGACGCGACCAACGACTTCGGGATCCCGGCGGTCGTGGCCGTCTGCCGCTACGAGGGCCCCCACCCCGACGCGCCCCGGATGTTCCTCGCGGCGGGCGCCCACCACGACCCGCGCGCCGCGATCCGCTCCGCCGTGGCGGAGGTGGTCACCAACGTGCTGGAGTCGCCCGGGCGTTCGCTCGCCGAGGACGGCCCGCGCGACCCGGAGCGGCTGCGGCCGATGCTGGACCGGCCCGAACTGGTGGTGGGCCTCGACGACCACGTGGGGCTCAACTCCCTGCCCGAGGCGGGCCCCCGCCTGGAGTTCCTCTTCGCCGACACCCCGTGCGTCCCGGCCGCGCGGGCCTGGCCGGGGGCGCCGCAACCCGTCGCGGACCTCGGCGACCTGCTCGCCGCCACCGTCGGCCGGCTGGAGCGCGCCGGCCTGGAGGTCGTCACCGTCGACCAGAGCGAGCCGGGACTGCGCGACCGGCTCGGCCTGCACTGCGTGAAGGTGATCGTCCCCGGCGCGCTGCCCATGACGTTCGGGCACGTCAACCGCCGCACCCGCGGGCTGCCCCGGCTGCTGGAGGTGCCCCACCTGCTGGGCCGCGCCCCCCGGCCGCTGCGCCACGAGGACCTCGCGCTCCATCCGCACCCCTTCCCCTGACCCGCCTCCCCTCCCCTCTAGGACCGCAGATGACCACGACCGACCTCTGGCACAGCCACCACGTCTTCCTGCACTCCGGGACCGAGGACACCGACGCCTTCCTGCTCCACGGAGCGGCCCCGCTCCTCGACGGCCTGGTGGCGGCCGGGGAGGCCGACCGCTGGTTCTTCATCCGGTACGCGGACGACGGCCCCCAGGTACGCGTCCGGGTGCGCGGACTGAGCGGGCCCGCCGCCGGGCGGCTCCCGGGCGAACTCGCCCGTGCCGCGCGGGAGGTGCCCTCCGTGCCCGGCCCCTGGCCCTCCCGCCACGGCGAGGTCCGCGCCGTCCCCTACGTGCCCGAGACCGGCCGGTACGGCGGCCCGCGGGCCCTGCCCGTCGCCGAGGAGGTCTTCGCGGACTCCTCCCGGGCGGTGCTCGGGGCCCTGCGGGAACTCGCCGCCGGGGGCGGGGCGTCGGCCCGCCTGGCGCTGGCGGCGGACCTGGTCCACACGACGGTGCACGCGCTCGGCATGGACCGGCTCACCGCGGCCCGCTGGCTGCGCGGGCACGCGGCGGGCTGGCGCTGGGTCACCGAGGTGCCGCTGCTGCCCGGCGCCTCCGTGCACGCCCGCGTCAACTCCGTGTACGCCGCACAGCGTTCCGGCCTGGAGCGGCGGGCGCACGCCCTGCGGGAGCGGCTCGCGCAGGGCACCGCGGCGCCCTGGCTGGGAGCGTGGGAGCAGCGGGTCCGCGAGGCCGACGGCCTGCTCCGCGCGGGGGAGGGGCGGGAGGCGGCGCCGGACGCGACGGCCTGGATCTGGGGCTCGCAGCTCCACATGCTGCTCAACCGGCTCGGGGTGACCCCCGACGAGGAGCGGGCGGTGTGCCGCCTGGCCGCCCGCACCCTGCTGGAGACCGGAGCGACGGCGGACTTCTTCGCGCCCGGCCACACCGCTCCCGACCTCCAGTACCTGGAGCGCAGCAAGTTCCAGATCGGCCGGGGCGAGGACACGGCGCTGCGCACCCTGCCGCCCGGGCCGCCCCGGTACGCCCCGGCCGTGCCCGAGGTCCCGCTGCCCGCCGGCCCGCTGCCCGAAGTCCCGCTCGGCGCCGCCCTCGCCGCACGGGCCTCGGTGCGCGGGGCGCTCGGCGGGCCGCTGGACGCCGCCGGCCTGGGCGCGCTGCTGTGGCACGCGATGGCCGGCCGGGACGGGCGCGGGCGGCTGCTGCCCGAGGGCCCGGCCGAGGCCACGGCCCACCGCTCCTACCCGAGCGCGGGCGCCCTGTACACGGCCCGGGTGCGGCTGCTGGTGCTCGACGTCGAGGGCGTCCCGGCGGGCACCTACGACTGCGTGCCCGAGCGCCGCACGCTGCGGCCCGTCGGCCCGGCCCCGGCCGCGGAGGAGATCGCCGCGCTGTCGACCTACCTGTCGCGGCCCCCGACCGACCCGCACTGGATCGGCATCGACGGCGTGCCGGTGGTCCTCGCCCTGTACGCGGACCTGGGCCTGCTGCGCCGCCGCTACGGTCTGCGCGCCCTGCGGCTGGCCCTGCTGGAGACGGGCCACCTGGCGCAGACCCTGCTGCTCACCGGCGCGGCCCTCGGCCTGGCCGGGACCCCGCTGGGCGGTTTCCACGACGACCTGGCCCATGAACTGCTCGGCCTGGACGACCTGGAGCAGCCCCTGCAGTACCTGCTGCCGTTGGGCCGCCGCCCCGCCGGGTGACGGGTTGGTGCGAAGGCACGGACCGGCCGGTGCTTTCCGCGGAGATCTCAGGCCAGCAGGTCTCCCCCGTCCCGCCCCGATAGCTTCGCCACGACCGGAACGCGGTGGAGGGGGTCGAGACGGGAGCGGTGGCGTCCGTACTGGCGGCGGCGGTGCTGTGGGGGACGGTGGGACCCGCCCAGATCTGGGCGGACACGGGGTGCACCCCGTGGCGCTCGGGGCCTGCCGGATGCTGCCGGCCGGGCTGGTGCTCAGCCTGCTGACGGTGCGTCCGTCCGGGCTGCGCACGCTCCGCCGCCCCGGGGTGGGACGCCGGCTCGGGGTGGGCGTGCTGGTCACGGCGGCCTTCCAGGTGTGCTTCCTCCAGGCCGTCGAGCGCGGCGGGGCGGCCCCCGCGACGGCCGTCGCCTTCGGGACCGTGCCCGTGGCCGGCGGTCTGTGCGCCCGGGTGCTCTCCGGTGAGCGGCCGACCCCCCGCGGGCTGTGGGGGAGCGCCTGCGCCGTGGCCCCGTACCGGGACCCCGCCGCGCCACCGACTCCACCGGCACCGAACCGGTCGCGTCCGGCGTCGCCCTGGTCACCCCGGCCACCGCGCCGGTCGCCCCGGCCGGCTCCCTGCTCCCGCGGCCGGCCCGCGACCTGCGGCCGCGCCTGGGCCTGCTCGACCCGTACGGGCGCGCGCGGCCTGGCCCGCCAGATCGCGGCCGCCGCCCGCTGGTGCCGGGCCGACCGGATCGACCTCGTGGACGTGGGCGGCGACATCGTCGCCCGCGGGGACGAGCCCACCCTGCGCAGCCCGCTCGGCGACGCCCTCGCCGCCCGCGCCGCCAGCGGCCTGCCCACCACGGTCCACGTCGCCGGGCCGGGCCTGGACAACGAGGTGCCCCTGCCCGACCTGCTCCCCAGGCTCGGCGAGCCCGCCTTCGCCCTCGACGCCGCGCACACCGAGGCCGTCTCCGGCGTCTTCGACTGGCACCCCTCCGAGGCGAGCGCCCTGCTGGTCGCGGCCGCCCGCGGGGTGCGCGGGGTCTGCGGCACCCGGGACGCGCCCCGGCCCGTCCTCCTCGACGACACGGCCCGCCAGGTCCACCGGCTCACCCTGGACCGCGTCCTCGCGCTCGGCCCGCTCGCCCGGGCCCTGGTTGACTGCGCCTCCCTGGAGGAGGCCGAGGACGCCTCCCGCGCGGTGTGCGGCTTCTCGGAGATCGCCCGCGAGCGCCACCGCGCCGCCCACCCCGAGCAGCCCCCCCGGAACCCGGCCGGCCGCGCACCGCCCGGCCCGGCACACCGCCTCCCTCACGGACCGCTTCGCCGCCTGGGAGCGGAACGCCCTGGCGCAGGGGATCGCGTACGCCACCACCCGCCGGATCACCGAGGACCTGGACCTGACCGGCCCGCAGGCCCGGACCCTGCTGACCGGTCTGCGCGCGGCCGGTCCCGTGCGCCACGTCCCCCCGCCGTGGCGGCTGGCCGCGCGCTGACCGGTCCGTGGTGCCGAGGAGCGGGAGGAGGGTGATGCTGGGGGGATGGGTGGAGTGCCCAGACGGTGGGTACCGGCGGCCTACGCGGCCTCGGGGGTCCGGGCGGTGCGGGTGGCGCTGGTCGGCGCCGCCGGGTTCTACCTGTTCCTCTACGGCTTCGGCTCCTCCGTGGCCGCCACGTACGCGCTGTTCTCCGCGGTGGCCCTCGCCGGGCTCTCGCGGATCCCCGGCACGGGGCCGCAGCGGGCCGCCACGGTGCTGCGGCTGGTCCCGGTGTGCTGGCTGCTGGTCGTGGTGGGCACCTTCCTGTCGGTGCGCACCTGGAGCGCGGTCGCCGGGATGCTCGTCATCGGCTTCGCGCTGACCTTCGCCGCCGTGGGCGGGCCGGGGCCGGCCGGCGCCGGGCCGGGGCTGCAACTGCTGTACATCCTCCCGTCCTTCCCGCCCTACGATCCGGACTCGCTCGGCCTGCGGCTGATCGGCACCACGGTCGGACTCGCGCTGCTCGTCCTGGCCGAGCGGTACCTCTTCCCCGAGCCCGCGACCCCGTCCTACCGGGAGCTGGCGGCCCGGGCCGCCGACACCGCCGCGCGGTGCGCGCGGGAGCTGGCCGGCCCCCCGCACATGCTCTCCTCCGCCGCGGCCCGGCGGGCCCGCGAGGACAGCGCCGCACTGCGGCCGCTGAACGTGCCCGAGGCCGACCGGCCGGCGGGCCCGGGGGTGCACGACCGGGCCCTGACGCACACGGGCCTGGCCGCACGGGCCCTGCTGGGCCGGCTGGCGGCGCTCGCCGACCCGCCGGACGGTGCCGGGGACGTCCTGCGCGGGGTGAGCCGGCTCGCCGCACGCACCGCCGGCGACCTGCGGCCGCGGACCGGCTCCGGCCCCGGCACCGGCTCCGGCCCCGATCCCGGCACCGGCACCGGCTCCGGCCCCGATCCCGGGTCCGGGGCCGGCTCCGGGTCCGGAGACGCGTACGAGGACCTCGCCGCGGCCCGCGCCCGGCTGGCGGCCGCCCCCGCCGGGCCCGCCGCCCCCGCCGTGCTGCGGCGGGACGCGGCCGTGCTGGAGGTGGCGGACGTCGCGCTGACCCTGTCCACGGCCGCCGCGCTCGCCGTACGGGGCCGCGCCGCGGCGGACCGGGTGCAGCCGGGGCGGTTCTGGTACGCGCGGACGCCCGCGCCGCTGCTGTGGTGGCACCGGATCCAGGGGCACGCCGGGCGCCGGTCGGTGTTCTTCCAGAACGCGGTGCGCATCGGACTCGCGCTGGCGGCCGCCCGGCTGGTCGCCGGGCTGGACACCCTGCCGCACGGGTTCTGGGCGATGCTGGCGACGCTCTCCCTGACCCGGACCACCGTCGGCGACACCTGGAGCACCATCCGGGTGGCCCTGGCCGGGACCTTCGCCGGCGCCCTCTTCACCGCGGTCGTGCTCACCCTGGTCGGCCCGCACACGGCCGTGTTCGCCGTCCTGCTGCCGGTGTGGATGCTCTTCGCGTTCACGGTGGGGCCGGTGAAGGGGGTGGGATGGGCACAGGGGCTGTTCACGGTCCTCGTGGCGATGGTGTTCGCGCAGCTGGCGCCGGCGACCTGGAAGCTGGCCGGGGTGCGGATGCTGGACGTGCTGATCGGGAGCCTGATCGGCGGCGTGTTCGGACTGCTGGCCTGGCCGCGGGGCGCGCACGACGAGCTGGGGCGGGCGGCGGCGGGCCTGCTGCGCCGGGCCGCCGAGATCGTGGTCGCGACCAGCGCCGCGGTCGCCGCGGGCGGGGCGCGGCAGGACGCGGCGTCCGGGCGGGGCTACCGGTCGCTGCGGCACGCGCTGATCATGGCGGAGTCCGCGTTCGCGCAGTACCAGAGCGAGCCGACCCGCTTCGGCGCGGCCGCCCCGCGCCCTCCCGGGCCCGACTGGCAGGCGGCCCTGATGGCCGGGCACCACACCCTGTGGGGCTCGGACCGGCTGACGGCCCCGCCCGAGGGGGCCCCGCCGGCCGCCGCCCCCGTGCTGGGCCCGGAGCAGGGCGAGGGGCTGAGCGGGCTCGGGGACCGGGTGGCCGGGCGGATGCTGCTGGTGTCGGCGCACCTGGACCCGGGCGGGGACACCCCGCCGGTGCCGGCGCCGCTGCGGGACCCGGCGTACCGGGGGTTCGCGGCGGAGCCGCCCGGGGCGCCCCGCCGCTACTACGCGGCGGTCTCCTGGCTGGACTCCCTGATGACCGACCTGGAACGGGTCACGGCCCCGGAGGGGGAGGCGCGGTGACGGGCCCGCCGGGGCGCGGCGCCCGGCCCGCTGCGCGTTCCAGGGCCTCCAGGACGGTGTCGCGGAACAGGGTGGTCTTGTAGCCGGTGTGCGGCAGCGGGCGGCAGCGGCCCAGCACGGTCGACGCCGCTTCGGCGAGGATCCCGGCGGTGGCCTCCCGGCCGGTCAGGGCGTCCTCCACCTCCGGCAGCCGCAGCGGGACCCGGGCCACCCCGCCCGCCGCGACGGCCGCGCGGGTGATGGTGGAACCCGTGAGCACGAGCCGGGCGACGGCCTCGACCAGGGGCCACTCGGCGCGGGCCCGGCTGATGGCCCGGTGGCAGGCGGCGCGCTCGCCGGGCAGCGGAGCGGGCAGCCGCACCGAGGTGAGGACGCGGCCGGGCGGGAGCAGGTGGTCGGCGTCGTGGAGCCGGCTGCCGTCCCCGTACAGCGCGGCGACGGGGCGCGGGGATTCGCCGTGCACCTCGGCCTCGGCGTCGTAGACGAGCAGGGCCACCGCGAGGGTGGAGGGGTGCGGGGCGATGCAGGGGCCCTCCCCGGCGACCACTGCGTAGCGGTGGTCGCCCTCGAGGGCGGGGCAGCCGGTGCCGCCCTTCTGGAGGCAGCCGACGTGCGGGTTGCGGTAGTACCAGCAGCGGTTGCGCTGGAGCAGGTTGCCGCCCAGGGTGCCGGCGGCGCGGACCTGCGGGGTGGCCGTGCTCCCCGCGGCGAGCGCCAGGGCCGGCCAGCCGTCGCGCACCACCGGGTCGCCGGCCAGTTCGGCGAGGGTGGTCAGGGCGCCGACGCGCAGCCCCCCGCCGGGCAGCGCGGTGCGGCCCCGCAGGTGGGAGACCCCGGACAGGTCGGTGAACGGGCCGGGGGAGAGGCCGGTGCGCTGCCGGGCGGTGGTGTCGGTGCCGCCGGCGCGCAGCTCGCCGCCGCGCGCCAGGACGGCGGCCGCCAGGTCGGTGAGGGCGGGCTCGGTGCTCACGCGCGCAGTCCTTCCAGGAGCCGGTCGGGGCGGATGGGCAGGTCGTACGGGCGCCATCCGGTGGCGTCGTGCACGGCGTTGGCCAGGGCGGCCGCGGTGGGCAGGGTCGCGACCTCGCCGAGGCCCACCCCGCCGCCGGGGACGTGCTCGAAGCCCTCCTGGTGGAAGTGGACGGTGATCTCGGGGGTGTCGCCGATGCCGGGGATCCGGTAGTCCTCCAGGTTCTCGGTCAGCACCCGGCCGGTGACCGGATCGGTGCGCCGTTCCTCGTACAGGGCGTAGCCGACGCCCTGGACGACCGCGCCCTCGCACTGGTTGCGGGCCAGCCGGTCCTCGTGGATCCGGCCGGCGGAGATGCCGTTCCACACGCGCAGCGCCCGCGTCCTGCCCAGCCGGGTGTCCACCTCGACCTCGGCGACCTGGACCGCGCCGGTGAAGCCGCGGCCGACCGCCAGTCCGCCCAGGGTGAAGGGGAGGGCGAAGCCGCGGTGGTCGCGGGGGCGCCGGCCGGTGACGCGGGTGCCGTGGGCGGAGTCCAGCCGGGAGGCGACGTCGCCGCCGCCGAGCGCGGCGCGCAGCCGGTCGGCGGCGTCGCGGGCGGCGGGGACCAGGGAGGGGGTGGTGCGGCTGCCGCCGGAGACCGGTCCGTGCACGGACCCGCTCAGGCCGATCTCGACACGGACCCGGCCCACCGCGATGCCGAGTCCGTCGGCGACGGCCCGCCGCAGCACGCTGCGGGCGCCGGTGCCCATGTCCTGGACGGCGCAGCGGGCGACGACCAGCCCGTCCTCGACGGTGAGTTCGACCTCGGTGGCGGGGTCGACGAAGTAGAGCCAGTTGGCGGCGGCGACGCCGACGCCGCGCCGGTAGCGGCCCGTGCCGCCGCGCCGGGTCCCGCTCCAGACGGGCAGTGCGGCCGCCCAGTCGTACAGGGCGCGGCGCTTGGAGTTGCCGTCCCAGCGGCGGCGCAGGTCGATGGGGTCCCGGCCGAGCCGGTGGGCCATCTCGTCGACGGCCTGCTCCAGCGCCCAGCACAGCGGCGGGCCGCCCGGGCCGCGGAAGGGGGCGCCCGGCGGCCGGTTGGTGACGGTGTCGAAGTCGCGGAGCCGGCGCGGGGAGCGGCCGTACACGAACCGGGCCAGGGCGGCCACGGAGCCGCCGATGGCGACCCCGCCGTCGCTGTCGGCGTCGATGGCCAGCGCGGAGAGGTCCCCGGCCGCGTCGGCGGCCATCGCCAGCCGGATCCGGGTGGCGGGGCGGTAGCCGCCGTCGGTGAGTTCCTCGTCGCGGTCGAGCGCCACGCGGACGGGGGCTCCGTACAGCCGTGACAGTTCGACGGCGGCGACGACGTCGGTGGTCAGCCCCATCTTGGAACCGAAGCCGCCGCCCACGTGCGGGGCGCCGGCGACCACCCGCTCGGGCGGCAGGCCCCAGCGTTCGGCCGCGAGTCGTGCCACGCGCTGGACGGACTGGGTGGACACCTCCAGCCGGAGGGCGCCGTCGGTCCAGTGGGCCAGGGCGGCGTGGGGTTCGAGCGGGGTGTGGCTCTGGGCGGCGGTGGTGTACAGCCCCTCGACCACCCGCTCGGGGGCCTGGGCGCGGGCCTTGAGGATCCTGCGCACGGCCTCGCCGCCGCGTTTGTTCATGCTCACCGGGCCCCGCCGGTTGCCCTCCCACCTGGCGGGCAGCCCGAGGCCGCCCTCGCCGGCGTTGGGCGCCCGCTTGCGCTCCGCCCTGTCGGCGTAGACCAGCGGGCCCCCGCCGGTCCGGGCCCGTCGTACGTCGAGCGCCGCCGGCCGTACCTCGTAGTCCACGACCACCTTCGCGGCGGCGGCCCGCGCCTGCGCACGGGTCGGCGCGGCGACGGCGGCCACGGGCTGGCCGACGTAGCGGACCACCCCGTCGGGCGGCAGCAGCCGCACCAGCGGGAGGTCCCCGGCGTCGAGGGAGCGGACGAGGGCGTGCGCGTGCGGGGAGCGCACGAGCGCCCCCTCCAGCAGCCCCTCGGGGCGCAGGTCGGTGGTGTAGAGGGCCGTGCCGCCCGTCTTCTCCGGGGCCTCCGCGCGCGGGGGCGCGGCCGAGGGGTCCGGCTCCCCGTCGTACGCGCCCGCGCAGGCGGCGTCCACCGCGGCGAGGATCCCCTCGTAGGCGCCGCACCGGCAGAGGTGGCCCGCCAGGGCCTCGGCGATCCGCTCCCGCCCGGGCGGGGTGCGCCCGTGCCCGGCCCGCCACCGGTCGTGGAACGCCGCCGCCTCGACGACGAACCCCGGGGTGCAGTAGCCGCACTGGAGGGCGTCCCGGCCGGCGAAGGCGCGGGCCACCGGGTGGCCGGCCAGGCCCTCCGCCGTGGTCACCCGCCGTCCCGCCAGCAGGGCTGCGGGGGTCAGGCAGGAGACCCGGGGCTCGCCGTCCACCTGGACGGTGCAGGCCCCGCACACCCCGCCGGCGCAGACCAGCTTGGTGCCGGTGAGGCCGATCCGGTCCCGCAGCACCTCCACGGCCGCCGGGTCGTCGTCCACGTCCGCCGTGTGCGGGACACCGTTGACCTCGAACTCCATGGGGCGCGCTCCTCAGGGCCGGGAGGCGACCGGCGGGTGCGCGCGCTCACCTTCACCTTCCTTGATATCCCGCCCGCGGGGCCGGTGCCGCGCGCCCGCGCCCGGGGTACGGCCGGGCGGGTGACGGGGCGCCGGCCCCCGGCTTCGAGTCCCGCTCGAGCGTCCGACCGCAGGCTTACATACCCCCCATGGGTATGCTAACTTGCATCGCGAAGGTACCCCCTGGGGGTATACGACAGAGGAAGGGCCAGGGCAATGTCAACCGTCAATCCCCGGCGCTGGTGGGCACTTGGCGTGCTTGCCGCCGCTCAGTTCATGGTCATCATGGACACCTCGATCATCGGGGTGGCGCTCCCCGAGATGCAGAAGGACCTGGGCTTCTCCCAGGGCGAGCTCCAGTGGGTCTTCAACGCCTACGTCATCGTCTTCGGCGGATTACTCCTGCTCGGCGGGCGGCTCTCCGACCTGTTCGGCGCGCGCAGGATCTTCGCCACCGGCTGGGTCGTCATGATCGTGGGCTCGGTGCTCGCCGCGGCGGCGCAGAGCGCCTCGGTGGAGATCGCCGGCCGGGCCGTCCAGGGAGTCGGCGGCGCGCTGATCGCGCCCTCGGCCATGACCCTCCTGATGATGCTCTTCGGGCACGACCCGAAGGAACTCGGCAAGGCGATGGCCCTCTACGGTGCCGCCGCGCCCGCCGGCGGCACCGCCGGCGTCTTCCTCGGCGGCGTGTTCACCGAGTGGGTGAGCTGGCCGTGGTGCTTCGTCATCTACGTCCCCATCGGCGTGGCCACCCTCGCCATGACGAAGCTGCTGCCCGCCGTCCAGTCCCGGCGCGGCTCCGTGGACGTCCTCGGCGCCATCGCCGTCACCGCCGGGCTCGCCCTCGCCGTCTTCGCCGTCGTCCGCGCCCCCGAGGTCGGCTGGGGCTCCACCGCCACCGTGCTGGAACTGATCGGCGCCGCCGTCCTCCTCGTCCTCTTCTTCGTGATCCAGAAGGCCGTCCGCGAGCCGCTCATGCCGCTCGGCGTGTGGCGGATCCCGCGCCTGGGCTCCGGCAACCTCGCCATGACCCTGCTCGGCGCCGCCTGGATCCCGATGTGGTACTTCCTCAACCTGTACCTCCAGCAGGTGCTCGGCTACGGCGCCTTCGCCTCCGGTGCGGCCCTGCTCCCGATGACCGTCCTGCTGATGATCTTCATGACGGCCATCACCGCGCGCCTCATGGGCCGCTTCGGGGCGAAGCCGCTGATCGTCGGCGGCCTGTTCGCCCTCGCCCTCGGCCTCGTCTGGCTCTCCGCCGTCGAGCCGACCGGCACCTTCCTGGTCGACGTCCTGCCCGCCTCGCTCGTCGCCGCGCTCGGCATGGCGCTCGCCTACATCCCGGCGATGATCGCCTCGATGTCCGGCGCCCCGCAGGAGCAGGCCGGCCTGGCCTCCGGCATCGTCAACACCACCTACAACGTGGGCTCCGCCCTCGGTCTGGCCGCGCTGACCGCCCTGGCCACCACCCAGGGCGCCGGCGAGCTGGGCAACCTGCCCGCCCTCACCGACGGGTTCAGCTCCGCCTTCATCGCCGCCGCAGCCATCGCGGCCGCCGGCGCGCTGATCACGCTCGTCGCCATGAAGGGCGACAAGGCCGCCGCCGCGGCCCCGGCCGCGGACGCCCCGGCGTCGCGCAACCAGACGGCAGGGGTCTGACGTACGGGGCCACCCCGCGCTCGCCCCAGGGGTCGCCCGACGTCCTCCCCGGACGTCGGGCGGCCCCTTTTTCCGTACCCGCACGAGAAAGGCAGACCCCGATGAAGGACATCCGCACCCGGGCCGTGCACGTGGCCCACGAACTCGAAGTCCCCGCGAGCCGACCGCTGTCCGTGCCGCTCGTCCAGTCCTCCGCCTTCGCCTTCGACTCGGCCGACGCACTGGCGCGGGCCATGGCCGGGCCCGACGGGGACTACGTCTACAGCCGCCGCGGCAACCCCACCGTGCGCGCCCTGGAGCGCACCCTCGCCGGCCTGGAGGGCGGGGCCTCGGCCATCGCCTTCGCCTCCGGGATGGGCGCCATCAGCGGGGTGCTGCTCGCCCTGCTGCGCCCCGGCGACCGGGTCGTGGCGCAGCGCTGCCTCTACGGGGGCACCTACGCGGCGCTGAGCGACCTGGCGGAGCGCTACGGGATCACGGTCGACCACATCGGCGGCGACGACGTGCGGGAGTTCGAGGCGCTCGTGGGCCCGCGCACCCGGCTGCTCGTCCTGGAGACCATCGCCAACCCCACCGGCCAGGTGCCCGACCTGCCCGGCCTGCTGGCGGCGGCACGGCGCCTGGGCGTGCTCAGCGCCGTGGACAACTCCCTGGCCTCGCCCGTCCTGTGCCGGCCCGTCGAGCACGGCGCCGACATCGTGCTCCACTCCACCACCAAGTACCTCGCCGGGCACTCCGACGTCCTGGGCGGCGCGGCCGTCTTCGCGGACGACGCCCTGCGCCGGGAGGTCTGGCCGCGCACGGTCGAACTCGGGGCCAGCGCCGACCCCTTCGCGGTCTGGCTGACCCTGCGCGGGATCGCCACGCTGCCGCTGCGGATGCGCGAGCACTGCGCCAACGCGGGGCTGCTCGCGGAGCGGCTGGCGGCCCATCCCGCGGTGGCGGCCGTCCACTGGCCGTGGCTGGGAACGCACCCCTCGTACGCCATGGCCCGCACGGTGCTCTCGGGTGGAGGCGGGCTGCTCTCCTTCGAGCTGCACGGCGGCCGGGAGGCGGGCCGCGCCTTCGTCGAGGGCGTCCGCCTGGCACGGCTCGCGCTGTCCCTGGGCGGGGTGGAGACGCTGGTCACGCACCCTGCCAGCACCTCCCACCGGGAGTTGGACGGGGCCGCGCTGGCGCGCGCCGGGATCGGTCCGGGCCTGGTGCGCATGTCGGTCGGGATCGAGGACCCGGAGGACCTCTGGCAGGACGCCGAACAGGCGCTGCGGTCTTCTTTTGGGTTGACAAAATAAGCGCCTGATTCGTAGATTGGTTCACGCCAGAGAAAACCACTCCTCTACGTCAAGGGGGGCGCGTGATGCGCTATTTCGAGGACTTCAGGACCGGCGACGTCCACGAGCTGGGGACCATCACCGTCACGACGGAGGAGGTACTGGAGTTCGGCAGGCGCTTCGACCCGCAGCCCTTCCACACCGACCCGGAGCTCGCCGGACAGGGCCCGTTCGGAGGCCTCATCGCCAGCGGCTGGCACAGCGCCTCGATGTTCATGCGCCGCTACGTCGACGGACTGCTCGCCTACAGCGCCTGTACCGGCTCGCCGGGCGTCGACGAGATCCGCTACCTGCGGCCCGTCCGTCCCGGCGACGTGCTCACGGCGCGCGTCGAGGTCCTCGGCTCGCGCCCCTCGCCGTTCAACCCGGCCACCGGGGTCGTCCAGCCCAAGTGCACGCTGTCCGACGCCGACGGGAACGTCGTCTTCAGCATGGTGCTGCACAGCATCTTCCGGCGCCGGCCCGCCGAATGCGCCGCCGCGCACCCCTGCGCCGCGGAGGACCCGGTCGTCCGCGTCGACTCCCTGGCCTGACCCGGCCGGCGAGGGCCGCCCCGCCCCGCGCCCGCCCCACCCCCGTCCGCCGAAGTGAAGGGAGTCCTCCCGTGGAGGCCGTATCCCGCACCGCCCAGTGGACCGCCGCAGCGCGGGCCCTGGAAACCGACCGCGAGGACCGGCTGTTCGCCGATCCGTACGCGCGCACCGTCGCCGACACCATCGGCTTCGAACTCCTGGAGCGCTACGCCGGAGCCGGCACCGTGCCGTTCCTCGCGATCCGCACCACCTACCTGGACCGGCAGATCGTCCGGACCGTCCAGGAGCACGGCATCCGCCAGGTCGTGTTCCTCGCCGCCGGCATGGACACCCGCTTCTACCGGCTGCCCTGGCCCGACGGCGTGAGCGTCTACGAACTCGACCGCCCCGCCCTCCTGGAGGCCAAGGCCGAGATGCTGGCCGGCGAACCGCAGCCGGCCGGACGCACCCGCGTCGCCGTCCCCGTGGACCTCACCCAGGACTGGACGGGCCCCCTGAAGGAGGCCGGCTGGCGCTCCGACGAGCCCGTGCTGTGGGTCGTCGAGGGCCTCCTGTTCTTCCTCCCCGAGGCCGCCGTCCGCAACCTGATCTCCACCCTGGCCGGACACTCCGCACCCGGCTCGGTCCTGCTCGGCGACGTCATCAGCAGGTCGGCACTGGAGAACCCGCTCTCCCGCCCCTTCCTGAAGTGCCTGGAAGAGGACGGCAACCCCTGGCTGTTCGGCACCGAGACCCCCGAGCAGCTCCTCGCCGAATGCGGCTGGGACGTCCGCGAGGTCCGCCAGCCCGGCGAGGACGGCGCCGACTTCGGCCGCTGGCCCTACCCCGTCCCCGCGCGCAGCGTCCCGCGCGTCCCGCGGTCCTTCCTGTTCACCTGCGACCTCCCGACCACCGAGGTGAGAGCGGCATGAGCGCCACCCACGAGTTCCACCAGCGGGTCATCGGCGACGCCGGCGCCGCCGTACGCGGCCTCACCGTCGCCCTCGGCGAACGCCTCGGCCTCTACCGCGCCCTGGCCGAGGCGGGCCCGCTGACCCCGGCCGCCCTCGCCGAGCGCACCGGGATCGACACCCGCTACGCCGAGGAGTGGCTCCACGCCCAGCTCAGCGCCGGGTACGTCGAGCGCCACCCGAGCGCCGGCACCTACACCCTGCCCGCCGACCACGTCCCGGTGCTGGCCGACCCGAACGCCATCACCTTCGCCGCCGGATTCTTCACCGCCCTCAAGGCCCTCTACGGCACCGAGGACCTCCTCGTCGACGCCTACCGCAGCGGCGACGGCGTCGGCTGGGCCGAGCACGACGCGGCGCTCGACACCGGCATGGGCAGCTTCTTCCAGCCCACCTACGAGCACCGCCTCGTCCCCGACTGGCTGCCCTCCCTCACCGGCGTCACCGGGAAGCTGGCCGCCGGCGGCACCGTCGCGGACGTCGGCTGCGGCGTCGGCCACACCACCCTGCTCATCGCGAAGGCCTTCCCGCAGGCGACCGTCCACGGCTTCGACTACTCCGAGGAGGCCATCGCCATCGCCCGCCGGCTCGCCGACGAGGCCGGACTCTCGGACCGCGTCGTCTTCGACGTGGCCTCCGCCGACGACTACCCCGGCAGCGGCTACGACCTGGTCACCTTCTTCAACGCCCTGCACGACATGGGCGACCCGGTCTCCGCCGCCCGGCACGTCCACAAGTCCCTCGACGCCGAGGGCACCTGGATGCTCGTCGAGTCCAACGTGTCGCCCGAGGACATCGACACCCAGACCCCGGCCGCCCGCATGTTCATGGCACTCTCCGCCGTGATGTGCCTGCCCGTCGCCGTCGCCCAGCACGGCCCGCACGCACTCGGCAACCACTCCGGCGAGAAGGCCTTCCGCGCCATCGCAGAGGAAGCCGGCTTCACCCGCTGGCGCCGCGCGACCGAGACCCCGGTCAACGCCGTCTACGAGGTCCGCCCGTAGCGCCCGGCACCGTCGGCCCCGGGGCCCGCACGCCCCCGCCTTCACCACCACCCGAGGAGTCACCATGGGCGTCAGCGCCCCCCTGCCGGTCAACGACCGGTTCCTGGAAGTCCTGGAGCGCCTGAGCTCCCGCTCCATCGAGGAGTACTACAACCCGTACCAGCAGTTCGACTGGCCCGAGAAGCTCGACGAGGGCCGCATGTGGATGACCCCCGAGCTGCTCACCGTCTACGGGACCCCCTTCTACGACGAGCTCGGCGAGGAGACCCTCCAGCGCCTCTCGAAGTGGGAGAGCATCAACTTCTACAGCCTCAACGTGCACGGCATCCGCGAGCTGCTCATCGAGGTCGTCGGCCGCATCCACATGCCCGGCTTCGAGGTGCCCTCGGACTTCTTCCACCACTTCATCGGTGAGGAGAACGAGCACATGTGGTTCTTCGCCGAGTTCTGCCGCCGCTACGGCGACAAGATCTACGGCTCCACGGCCCTGCGCGCCGACTCCGCCTGGGAGCCGGAGGTGGAGAACTTCCTCGTCTTCTCCCGGATCCTGTTCTTCGAGGAGCTGGTCGACCACTACAACACGCGGATGGCGCGCGACGAGTCGCTGTGCCACACCATCCGCGAGGTCAACCGCATCCACCACCAGGACGAGTCCCGCCACATCGCCTTCGGCCGCGAGCTGGTCTCCCTCCTCTTCACCCGCATGAAGGAGGCCGTCCCCGCCGCCCGCGTCGCCGAGGTGGAGGCCTACCTCAAGCGCTACGTCGTCTACAGCGTCAACTCCCTCTACAACCCCCACGTGTACCGCGACGCCGGCATCGCCGACCCGGTCGGCCTGCGCAACGCCCTCGTCGCCGACGAGCGGCGCCGCCCCCACGAGCGCAAGGCCATCCGCAAGCCGCTCGGCTTCTTCCTGAAGACCGGGATCTTCACGGACGACGTCCTGCCCGTCGTCTGAGAGGGCCCACCGCCGTCCGAGAGGTGACACCCCCATGAGCGTCACGACCGTCCAGACCACCACCACCCCAGACACCCGGGGCCTGCCGTCGCTGGGCCCCGAGGGCACCGCCCTGCTGCGGCTCCTCGACGACACCTTCGAGAGCTGGGGGGTGCACGCGGGGGCCCGTCCGATGACCATGCCCCCGCTGCTGCCGGCCGCCGACCTGGCCCGGCTCGACTACTACGACAACTTCCCCCACCAGGCCGTCGTCGCCGCCCCGCTGAACCTGGACGTCCGGGAGACCAGCGAGTTCTGTACCGACACCGGCTGCTTCCCCTGCGACGCGCTGGAGCCGGCCGCCCTCGGCCTGCCCTCGGCGTCCTGCTACGCGGTCTACATCGACCACCAGGGCCGCCCGGCCGCCGACGACGAACTCGTCACCGTGGTCGGCTGGTGCTTCCGCAAGGAGCAGCACTACGAGGGGCTGCGCCGCCAGCTCGGCTTCCGCATGCGGGAGGTCGTCGCCATCGGCACCCGGGAGCACGCCGAGGAGCACCTCGCCCGCTTCACCCGGCGCATCAACGCCTTCGCCGAGGCCCTGGACCTGCCGCTGAGGAGGGAGGCCGCCTGCGACCCCTTCTTCGACAAGGGCAGCTCCAAGGCGGTCCTCCAGCGCCTGACCCCGGTCAAGCACGAGTTCCTCTTCGAGGACCTCGCGATCGCCTCGGTCAACACCCACCGCAACTTCTTCGGCGACCGCTGCGACATCCCCCTCGCCTCCGGCGCGGGACCGGCCTTCACCAGCTGCGTCGCCTTCGGCCTGGAGCGCTGGCTGTCCGCGCTCACCCGCCGCCACGGCAGCTGGGCCGCGGCGACCGCAGCCGTCCTGAGCGCGAACGCGGCGGGGCCGGCGATCTGACGTGCAGACCCGACCCGTCGCCCCGCCGGCGGGCGGCCTGGGCTGGGCGAACCTCGGCATGGACATCGTGTCCGTCAACCGTGTCCGCCGGCTGCTCGCCGCATACGGCGAGGACTTCTTCCAGCGCATGCTCACCCCCGGCGAACTCGCCGACTGCCACACCTCCGCCCGGCTCGACGTCCTGAGCCTGTGCGGAAGGATCGCGGCCAAGGAAGCGGCCTTCAAGACCCTCCGCGTCGGAGCCGTGGTCCTGCCCTGGCGGGACATCGTCGTCCGGCGCTCCGACGGCGGCTGGCCCCTCGTGGAACTGCGCGGGGCCGCCGCCGGCATGGCCGCCCACTCCGGCATCGCCGGCATCACCGTGACCATCAGCCACGACGTGGACTACGCGGTGGCGGTCGCCGCCCCGCTCCTGGAGTCCGACCCTCCGGGACCGTCCGCACCGCCCGGACCCCCGGACCCGGCCGCCGGGTCCGCCGGCACCCCCGTTCCCGTACACCGCACTTCAAGGAGAGACACCATGTCCGAAGGCCTGCAGCTCGTGAAGAACTGGCTCCTCGCCCGCCACGAGGAGCTGGACGACATCGCCGGCGACCTCGACCTCATCGAGAACCGGCTGATCGACTCCCTGTCCTTCGTCGAGTTCGTCTTCCTGCTCGAACAGCACAGCGGCCGCGCGATCCAGATGGAGACCCTCGAGGTCGACGAGATCCGCACCCTCGACGCGATCGCCACCCACTTCTTCGCCGCCGAGGTGAAGGCATGAGCAAGCGGCTCTTCACCTCCGAGTCGGTGACCGAGGGCCATCCCGACAAGATCGCCGACCGGATCAGCGACACCGTCCTCGACGCCCTCCTGCGCGAGGACCCCAGCTCGCGCGTGGCCGTGGAGACCCTCATCACCACCGGCCAGGTCCACATCGCCGGCGAGGTCACCACCACCGCGTACGCGCCGATCGCCGAACTCGTCCGGGGAGCCATCCTCGACATCGGCTACGACTCCTCGAAGAAGGGCTTCGACGGCGCCTCCTGCGGCGTCTCGGTGTCCATCGGCGCCCAGTCCCCGGACATCGCCCAGGGCGTGGACACCGCCTACGAGTCCCGGGTCGAGGGGGAGGACGACGAGCTCGACCGCCAGGGCGCGGGCGACCAGGGGCTGATGTTCGGCTACGCCTGCGACGAGACCCCCGAGCTGATGCCGCTGCCGATCCACCTCGCGCACCGGCTCTCGCGCCGCCTCACCCAGGTCCGCAAGGAGGGCGCGGTCCCGTACCTGCGCCCGGACGGCAAGACCCAGGTGACCATCGAGTACGACGGCGACAAGGCCGTGCGCCTGGACACGGTCGTCGTCTCCACGCAGCACGCCGCGGACATCGACCTGGAGTCGCTGCTCACGCCGGACGTCCGCGAGCACGTGGTCGAGTACGTCCTGAAGCAGCTGGCCGAGGACGGGATCAAGCTGGACACCGCCGGCTACCGGCTGCTGGTCAACCCGACGGGCCGCTTCGAGATCGGCGGTCCGATGGGCGACGCGGGCCTGACCGGCCGCAAGATCATCATCGACACGTACGGCGGCATGGCCCGCCACGGCGGCGGCGCCTTCTCGGGCAAGGACCCGTCGAA